>CAYUFX010000101.1:0-18888 GCA_964444135.1 uncultured Pirellulales bacterium
TTTGTCAAGCAATGCAAAATAAAATTCAAGATGTCACGCTTGTATAAGGTCTAGTCCAGAACGACTTGACCTGCAAATGATCGTTTTGTATAAAGAGGATGGTTGTTGCTATCTAACAACAGGAGATTATTGTGAACAAGAGAATTATTCCTGTTATTGTGATAGTTGCCGCTGTGGTCCTAGCGGTGGTCTATTTTCGCGAAAAAAACCAGAACTCGGGCCACACCTTAAAAGTGTCCGGCAACATCGAAGCTATCGAAATTCGTCTGTCCTTTCAGGCCCCCGGTAAGCTCGTCGAATGTCTTGTTGACGAGGGATACTCTGTTAAGAAGAACCAGGTTCTTGCAAGGCTCGACAAGGATGAGCTGACAAAGATTAAAGAGCAGGCACAGGCCAGCCTTGCCCAGGCGCAGTCCGACTATCAGTTGCAGCAAAAACAGTCCGTCCGCATAGCCAATCTTCTCAAGGAAAACGCTATATCTGTGCAGGACAATGACCTCGCCCAGGCAAACTTTGAGGTTGCCCAAGCCAAGCTCCAGGGCGCCCAGCGAGCCCTTGAGCTCGCCGAAATCCGCCTGAGTCATGCCGACCTGAAATCACCCATTGATGGTTTTGTCACTGTCAAGAGCGCTGACATCGGCGAGGTCCTACAGGCCGGTTCTCCTGTCTTCACGGTCATTGACTTAAATGACATCTGGCTTACCGCATACATCAATGAGACAGACCTCGGCAGAGTCAAACTCAATCAACCTGTCGATGTTAAAACAGATACTTACCACGACAGAACTTACAAGGGGCGCATCTCGTTCATTTCGCAAGAGGCTGAATTCACCCCCAAGCACATTCAGACCACTAAAGAAAGGGTAAAACTCGTTTACCGAATTAAAATCGACCTCGCCAACCCCAGCCTCGAGCTCAAACCGGGCATGCCTGCTGACGGATATATAATTGAATGAAATATGGTAACCATAAAAGCTGTTTCTCTAACTCGTAAGTTCGACACTATCACTGCCGTCGACAATCTCGACCTCCAAATCGGAGAAGGCGAGATATTTGGACTTGTGGGTCCCGACGGTGCCGGAAAAACTACAACCTTGCGACTGTTCACAGGCATTCTTGAACCGACCGCTGGTGACGCTTGGGTGTGCGAAAACCACATCGTTAAGCAGTCTGAAGCACTCAAGGAAAACATCGCTTATATGTCTCAGCGATTCGGCCTCTACGAAGACCTCACAGTCATTGAGAACATTGACTTCTATGCTGACATCTATTGTGTTCCAACCAAGCAGAGACCCGCGAGGATCAAACGCCTTTTAGAGTTCAGCGGACTGGCGCCCTTTAAGAAACGCCTCGCTGGAAACCTCTCCGGCGGGATGAAGCAGAAGCTTGGCCTCGCATGCGCACTCATCCACACTCCAAAGGTCCTGTTCCTGGACGAGCCAACCAATGGCGTTGACCCGGTATCTCGGAGAGACTTCTGGCAAATACTCTACCAGCTGCTGAAGGAAAAGGTCACCATACTGTTTTCAACCTGCTACCTCGACGAGGCGGAGCGCTGCAAACGCGTGGGTCTAATTCATAAGGGCCGGCTCCTCCGATGCGACGTCCCGGCTAATATCAAGAAGCAAACCCGTTCTGAGTCTCTGGAACGTGCTTTTGTTTCAATAATAAACGAATATGAACACCAGCTACAATAATGCAGTTGAAGTCCACGACCTGGAAAAACGCTTTGGCAGTTTCACCGCGGTTAGCCGAATTAGCTTCCACATTGCGCCGGGGCGTGTCTTCGGCTTTTTGGGCCCGAATGGTGCAGGAAAATCCACGACAATCAAAATACTCTGTGGAATCCTTTCCCCAACCTCTGGCACCGGCACCGTCGGCGGATTCGACATACTCACCCAGCAGGATAAAATTAAGCAGAACATCGGCTACATGTCCCAGAGATTCTCTCTTTACGAAGACCTGACCGTTGAAGAAAACATAAATTTCTACGCTGGTATCTATGAGCTTTCCAGGGAAAAGAAAAGGGCCCGAAAAGAGTGGATAATCCAAATGGCTGGTCTCAAAGGACTCCGCTCGAGTCTCACCCGAACACTGTCCGCCGGCTGGAAGCAACGCCTGGCACTCGGCTGCGCAATCATTCATGAACCACCTATCATCTTCCTCGACGAGCCCACCGCCGGAGTCGACCCAATTTCCAGAGGCAACTTCTGGGACCTCATCCGGACAATGGCAGAAAAGGGAATAACAGTATTCGTAACCACTCATTACATGGACGAAGCAGAACACTGCGACAGTTTGGCTCTCATTTATAAAGGCGCCATCATCGCAACGGGAACACCACACGAGCTCAAGACAAACTTCATGAAAGGTGATGTGCTGAAGATATCGCTGCCCGACTCACAGCAGTGGCTCGAAAGACTTGCCGGTCTGCCAGTCATTTCAGAATCCGCCCTGTTCGGCTCCGACATCCATGCCGTTGTATCCAATGCTACCACAGCCTCTCCCATTATAAGGCGGTTTCTCGATCAGCATACAGTCATCGGCTACACAATAAATGATATCGAGCCCTCACTCGAAGACGTTTTTGTCTCTCTCATCGAGAATTACGATATAGAAAACAAGAAAAATGAACCTGACAAGAGTTAAAGCCCTGACCAAGAAAGAGTTCATCCAGGTTGCCCGCGACTATCGCAGCCTGACCTTGGCCCTTGCCATCCCCATTCTGCTCCTTATCCTTTTCGGTTTTGCCCTCTCACTCGATGTCGACAACGTCCCTCTGGCAATATGGGACCAGGACAAGACACAAATCTCTGCCGACTTTATTCGGAAGTTCCAGGGATCTCGCTACTTCAAAGTCGTCGGCTACTTTGACAATTACAAACATCTCGAAGAGATGATCGACAGAAACCAGGCCCTCATGGCAATGGTCATCGAAACAAATTTCTCAGAGCTCATCCAATCCAATCAGCCAGTTCCTGTCCAGTTGCTCATCGACGGCAGCGACTCCAACACGGCAACCATCGCACTCGGCTACGCCAACGCTGTCGTATCAGGCTACAATGCGAAGTTCCTCCTGCAAGCCTTCTCAAAGTCCGGTATCCCAGAACCCGCCATGATAGATGTCAGACCCAGGGTCTGGTTCAATCAGGATCTCAGGAGCAGAAACTACATCATCCCCGGTCTGATTGCTGTCATAATAATGATTATCGCCGCGCTGCTAACCTCGCTCACCGTCGCAAGGGAACGGGAAAGAGGCACCATGGAGCAGCTCATCTCTACACCCGTAAAAACCGGTGAAATCATCCTCGGAAAATTCATTCCTTACTTCATCATAGGCCTCATCGACCAGCTCATTGCCGTCACCATGGCACAATTCGTCTATCATGTCCCCTTCAGAGGCAATCTGGCCCTGCTCTTTCTCTGCAGCGCACTGTTCCTTACTGGTGCACTGGCCCTCGGAATGCTCATTTCAATCACCGCCAAAAACCAACTAATGGCAAGTCAGCTTGCTATGCTTGTTACATTCCTCCCCGGCTTTCTCCTTTCCGGATTCGCCTGGGCTATATCGAACATGCCGGCGGTAATTCAGGCAATTACACATGCTGTACCCGCACGCTATTTCATTAACATCCTAAGAGGAATCTATCTCAAGGGCGTCGGCATCAAAGTCCTCTCCATAGATATCTTCCTGCTTGTTATCTTTACTGTTATTATGGTTGCACTCGCTAATAAAAATTTCAAAAAGAAAGTATCCTGATTTATGCTCGGACGACTCAGATCAATGTTAGTAAAGGAATTCATTCAGGTCCTCCGCGACCCTCGAATGAAAACTACGATATTCGTTGCACCAGTGCTCCAGATTATGGTTTTTGGCTACGCCGCTACCACCGACGTCAAGAATGTTCCCATTGCCATCTACGACCTCGATAACACCCACCAAACCCGTGAGATCACAAGAGCATTCGTAAGGTCCCGATATTTCCAGGCCACACACTACATCGACAACGACCGCCAGCTCAGAGATCTCATCGATAAATCGGTCGTAAAAGTCGTACTCCGCTTCAATCACGGCTTTACAGCGGACCTCATCGGTGGCAAACCCGCAAGAATCCAACTTATACTTGACGGTACCGACTCCAACACGGGCGCCGTCGTCCTAAACTACGCCAATAGCATTATCGAAAACTACTCCCGCGACTTCCTTGACGACAAGGTCTATTTGCTCCTTGAAAAAATCGGTGGCGTCCCAAGCGTCGATCTCAGGTCACGCGCCTGGTTCAATCCAAGTCTCGTATCAAGGAATTTCTATCTCCCCGGTGTTATTGCATTAATAGTTTCACTCATGTCCCTGCTTCTAACCTCCATGGCCATCGTCAGAGAAAAAGAGATCGGCACAATTGAGCAATTAATTGTTAGCCCCCTTTCTCCCGCGGAGTTAATCCTTGGAAAACTCTCTCCCTTCGCCGTCATTGCCATCATTGAGGCTGTGTTCGTTACTACAATTGCTATCCTCTGGTTCAAAATTCCCATTCGTGGAAGCATCCTGCTGCTTCTCGGGTCGACGCTTATTTATCTGCTTGTCAGTCTCGGAATAGGCCTGCTCATCTCGACTATCTCCTCCACTCAACAGGAAGCTATGCTGTCAACCTTCCTGTTTTTCCTTCCTGCTAATCTACTCTCCGGCTTCATCTTTCCGATAAGGAACATGCCAGCTATCATCCAATACATCACACTCTTTAATCCCCTCAGGTACTACATGGTAATCCTCCGGGGCATTTTCCTCAAAGGAGTCGGTATCACAATCCTTTGGCCGAACATGGTGATTCTCTTTGCAATGGGCGTTGCTGTTCTTACTATCAGTTCATTGCGATTCCAAAAAAACCTCGGCTGATGGAAAACCGCAGACTCTCGAACAATGGGATCGTGACAAAAAACTGACCAGTACAACGGCCTCGGTCTTTGGGAACTGACAGTATGTACTGCCTCGCAATTAGTATGTTGATAAAAGTCAATATTTGATAATATACAATATTCTCTGACAAATTTATGTATCCAAAATGTCTCCACAAATGTTGATTTTGCCTATATCAAGTCCGAATAAATGTCAATTTTTGCGAAGATACAAATATTTCTTGATAATTTTTCATTTTTTTCGGATTAAGTAGACGGATGAATAAAAACGTATCAATCATATAATTCTTTTGGGAATATCGTGCAGTGAATCTCTTTTTGTGCACCTAAGAAATATTCATATTTATAGAATGGATGCCTAGCTCATTGAGTTTTCAATGACCTATTCCAGATAATAAGGGCCGACAATTCTCTCAAGCTGCCAGCCTTTCTTATGCAGAAATCACATTTTATCTACAGTGTCATCCTCACCTTCATTCTGATCTATGTATTCCCACATTTCATTTTGGTGTAACCAGATAGGATCAGCGTTTCTTCGTATGAACTCTTCTGCATCCATGCCCTCGATTGTGGGTGGTCGCTTGATCCGCTACTGCTTGCTGTTTATGAAAACTGTCATGTATTCTTCTCGCTTTTTTTTCTTGCGGCCTTTTGTTCTGGAGTAAGCTTCTTCTTTGGTCTTGTCATTCGCGTTCTTATCGCTGCACTGACATTGATTATGCAGCAAAAATGCTTGATATCATTTTATATTGAAACCAGCAAAACCAGCAGATGTCAACATTGTATCGCCCATATTGTGTCATAATCAAACAGGGATTTCGATATTTAAATTTGAACTCTTCATAGGTGGCCGGTACGATCTCCTGTACAATAAACGATCCACTCGTCTTGAAAGGCGTCGTCAGTTGTCCCGACTTAAAAAATCTGCCAATAGCTTGCATTACCACGGCCGAGTATGTTATAATTATGGCAGATAAGCATACCAGCTAAACTCATTATTTTTCTTTGAAAGAGAAAGGCAAAACGTCATGTACAAGAAACACGGTTTTACGTTGATAGAACTTTTAGTGGTAATTGCCATTATTGCATTACTGATGGCGATAATGATGCCCGCATTGAACCGGGTGAAGGGACAGGCGCAGAAGGTTAGCTGCCAGGCAAGGCTGAAGCAGTGGGGTCTTGTGTTTAAGCTATACACAGACGACTACGACGGTTATTTCAACAACAGGGACGTGAGTGGGGGGCTTTGGATGACTGCACTGGAGTCGCACTACAAGGGTAATACGAAAATGCTTCTGTGCCCGACGGCCACAAGACTCATGCTGAACGCTTCCGACTGGGGCACCTTCAAGGCCGCCTCGCTCGACTCTTACATTTTCAGCTACGGCATCAATTCCTGGACAAACTCCGTGAAGGTAGACCGCGGAGCCCGTTTGGTGGAATGGTTCTGGAAGAATGTCCAGAACAATACAACTGTAGTACCTGATACCAGGAAGACCGAAGGCAGACCGGTTAGTACAAGTAAAATACCGGTATTCGGCGATTCCACATGGTATGATGCCTGGCCTCGCCACACCGATGCTCCGTCGGAGGTTATGGATGCTTTTGGCATAGGCGATCAGGGCACCTCGGGTGAAATGAACCATTTTTGCATCAACCGGCACGACGGATTCGTTAACCTTCTTTTCATGGATTGGTCCGCAAGAGCTGTAGGACTCAAGGAGTTGTGGACGTTTAAATGGCATCGTGCGTATGTCACAAACGGTCCGTGGACGAAAGCAGGTGGCGTCATGCCCGGGGACTGGCCCGTCTGGCTCAGAAACTTCCGAGATTACTAAGAGAATAGCCCTCAAACAAAAAAGGAGCGTCATCGTGAGCAATCAGCGGGGATTTACGTTAATAGAGCTTTTGGTAGTAATCGCTATCATCGCACTGCTGATGTCCATCCTCATGCCGGTCCTGAACCGCGTTAGGAAACAGGCCAGGGCCGTCGCCTGCCAGACGAACCTGCATCAGTGGAGCCTCATCTGGAAGATGTACTGCGATGACAACAACGGCTACTGGCTTAGTGGCCATTACCGGGGCTCGTCGTCCGGCCAAGGCAGCGGCCGCTGGTGGTTCCGCCCCATGACCGAATTGTACGAAGTCGAGGAGAAGATCCGCTGCTGCCCGCAGGCCACCAAGCCGGTCCCGACCAACAGCACCATCGGCAACTGGGACTACGATGCCTGGCAGACGGGTACCTATGGCACCGACGATTATTACGTGGGCAGCTACGGCCCGAACGGCTGGATGTGCAACGTCCCGGTCGGATTGACTTCCATGTGGGGACGCAGTCCCGCCTCTGACCACTGGCGCACGCCCAACGTAAAGGGCGCCCACAATGTTCCCATGTTCACCGGCATGTGGTGGGTCGATGCATGGCCGCGTCACACCGATCCGCCCGCCGAACGCAACACCACCATCACCGGTACTGTGAACGCCCAGGAAATGCAGCGCGTCTGTGTAAACCGGCACGGGGGATTCCAGAACACCGTCTTCTGCGATTGGTCTGCCCGCAAGGTCGGACTCAAAGAGCTCTGGACCTTCAAGTGGAGTAGGAGTTTCAACATCGCCGGCCCCTGGACCAAAGCCGGCGGGGCCGCAGCCACAGACTGGCCCCAATGGATGAGAAAGTTTAGAGACTATTGAAAAGTGGTTTTGCACTCGTGTTATCGCCGACCCTGTCTCTACTCTACCTCAGATACCCTTCGGCTTGAGTTTGGCCATTGTAGAATGATAAAACAACTTTCAGAGCTGTCCTACAGAAAATCCTGAGGTGGTCTAACTTACGGCTTTGATATTGCTCCAAGAAAATGGGGCTTATATCGAATCATTCGATATAAGCCCCAAATTGACGCAAATTAGCTATATCAACCACGTAACTCTAACTGCCAACAAATCACACGGCTTATGGTGCCGGTGGATACAGCCGAATATCATCGAAGTACATCGTACCTGAACCACCGGCTACAGGGTTCTTCTTGTTACCAAGACCAAGGGAAATCGTATTGACATTGGCCAGGTTCACACCCTGGTCGGCGAATGCCTGAAGGTCGATAGTCCATTCCGACCAGGTAGTTATCTGTGTTGCATTAGGATTGTCGTGATTGACCACCGCACTACCGTTGAGAGCAACATACAAAGTCTCAGCAGCATTATCTGAATTGCCCCTGAACCAGATCGTCAGCGTATTTACGCCTTTCTCGGTCCAGTCACGCGGATAAGTCAATGTTAAAGTTGCCTCAGAATACCCAACACTGTTGTCGTAGTAAAGTGGCATCGACTGGTTGCCTCCGTGAACGATAGTTTGCTCGCAAAAAGGAGGAGTGTCGTAACCAACAAGAGAACCATTTGTCGGGTCGTCATATCCGTCTATCCACACGTTAAATATCCTGTTGCTATCGGGGTCGGCGGGGTCAAGGTCGTTATAGGACTCAAAATCATCCACGACAAGGAAGTTGGCTGTCATAAAGCTCCAGAGGATGCCTGGCCACGGACTGTCTGGGTTAGTGTCATTGACCTCGTCAACACGCCAGTAGTAGGTGGTATCCCACTCAAGCATTCCGGGGTCATAGCTCTCAGCACCAAGGTCCCTTGTGCCTTTATACTCCGGCGAGCCGGTATCGGCATTTTTCACGGCATCTTTATCTGTTCCGAAATAGACCTCATGCGAAGCAGCAAAGACACTCGGCGAGAAGGTAATAATCTGTGTCTGCTTTACATCCACAGCGCCATTAGCCGGCTTCGGGTTTCCGACGGCGCCCTGAGTAGTAAAGCTCCAGACGTGGCCTTTATACGTGGCGATGGCATCAAACTCATCGACCCGCCAGTAGTAAGTCTTGGCCAATTTAAGTGTGCCGGGGTCATAGGTTGCAACTCCCCGGGGAAGTCCACCGGTTGCATTGCTTACATCATCAAAATTGTCGCCGAAGTACACGGTGTGCAGTTTTGCACCGAAACCTATCGTCCAGCTAAGCTCCACATTTGGGTCTACCTGCTCAGCACTATCAGCGGTGTCAGGTGCATAGGCGGTTTTGGGGGGAATCACAAAGCTCCAGACTTTGCCTTTCCATGGGCTGTTCGGCTCAGTGTCATTGACCTCGTCTATCCGCCAATAATACGTCGTACCCGGAACGAGGCCATCCGGATAAGAGAATCCGGGAAAACCAACAACAAAAAACGTTGAGGCCTGGTTGCTCTGAAAAGTACCTTCGGCTCCGGAATTTACATCGTCAAAATTATCGCCTATATACACATCGTGCGAAACCGCAAAATCTCCCGAGCTCCAGCTCATGCTCACCCAGGTATCCTCAAGGAGGGCACCATCTTTCGGGACGGGGCCTAAGGCATACGGATATCCTTCACCACCTTCCATAGAAGCCAGAAGCTCGGACTCGGACAGCAAGTGGTTGTAGATACGAATGTCATCCATGGCACCATTGACATACCTGCTCAAAGGCTGTTCATTGCCAATAGCAAGTGATACAGACGAGGTTTGAGGAGTTCCGGATTCGGTATCCTCGAAAATTAAGTCACCGTTTTTATAAAATCTTCTCCCTTGAGCCGCATCATAGCTGTAAGCAAAATGCGCCCATTCATACGGCACAGTTACTCCAGCGGCAGTATTAATATATGTTCTTGAGCCATCTGTGTGCTGAATTGGAAAATGAAAGCTCCCGTCTGCAAATCCTAATACTTCGTAGTTTTCAGCAGCATCGTTACCTTTGATGATAAATCCATTGTAATTCTTATTTTCGTTTACTTTGAGCCAAAATGTTATCGTCCACGTGGTAAGGTCCAGACTTGGATCATTTCCGCAATCGAGCCAATCATCAGAACCATCAAATTCCAGGGCACCACCGAAATAACCGACCACCCACTGTGGGTCGCCATTGAAGGTGCCGTCGTTGCCGTTACCGCTTGAATCGTTGGCTATAGTTCCGGAGCCCTCGTCAAACCTCCACCAACCGACAAGCTCTGCTTTAGTGGTGCTCGTAAGAGCGATGCTCAGCACTAAAACTAAAGAAATCAAATAAATCAATCTTCGACACATAATAGTCCTCCTTCGTAAAAGTTAGTAATAATAAAGCTTTAGCCACACACCAAAATCCCGACATCTCGGGGTTATTCTCAATATATGAATTGTTATTTGGCAAGAAGTATGAGTTTAAATTCTCGAAGCGAAGCACAAAGTTCTTAATGAGAACTCCGTGGCTTTCACAATTCATAATAACTCCTCCGATATTGAAAACTAAAAGAATTGTACCCGTTGGATGAACTCAAAGCCACACATGCCCGAATGCACGGGTACGAGCTTCACTAATATTATCTATACCAAATTATCTACTTTCACGTCAAGTAAAATCCCTTGATAATACTGTTAAGCACACTTCTTGGGGGCCTTATGGCACACCATATAATTGTTATGATGTCTTCAACTGATTTTATATGCGATTTGGCCCGGCCAAGGAAAAGGCCCATCTTCATGTCATGGTTCATAGCATATTTGCCATCGCTGCCTTAAAAGCTTCGCATTCGTCTTGATCCCGGCATGTATAACCTTTGTAAAGCTCGTTGCATGTCTGGCTCAACAACATCCGCGTAAACCTGGGTGGTTGCTATTTGAGCGTTTCCAAGCTGTTTCTGAATCAGTCGCAGGTTGTAACCGCTGGCCCTGTAAAGCTCGCAAGCATAGGTATGCCTGAGACAGTGAATCGAATAATGAGAAGGCAATCCCGTTCCGGCTGCCGTTTTCTTGAAAGCCTTCTCCAAGGCCCTCGTTGTCATGTGAGTGCCGGTATTGCTGGACAGAAGTAGTGGATCGCCCAGACCGATAGGTTCGCCGACAGTTTGCTTCCAGAGGATGTATTCGTTGTAATGCTGTTTGAACGCCCCATTGAACCGTACCAGCCTCTTCTTGACGCCCTTGCCGTTCCTGACCAGAAGTGCATTGAAGCGCTCTCTGAGGAAGATGTCCTTGCACTTCAAGTCGGCAATCTCCGCGACTCGCAATCCTGTAGACAGGGCAAGGTCTACGATGAACTAATCCCTGACAGCAATTTTGTTGCCACGGGTGATTACTGCCGCTGCCTTTTCCCTCGCTGTCTCGAGCAGCTTGTTTACTTCTTTCCGGGAGAGGAATTTGCCGGGATCCAGATGCCCACAATAAAATGGATTGAAGGTAGAACAGACTTAATTATAACAGGACATTCACATAGTATTCCGCTTAAATCAAGTGGCCATATAATAAACTGTGGAGCCGGTTTTAAGGGCCCTCATGATCGAAACGTATTTTGTTTGATTAAAGTTGAAAGCGAAAGGTTTCTTTGTAAATACTATTCTTCTGACGAAAGTCGTACTAGCAATAAATGGGAATCTGATGGTCAGATCAAAATAATTGATGAATCTTTTGATATAAAGGCTGCTCTAAATAAATATTTCTTTAGATTCGGCCATTTGTCTTTTAGTGGGAAATTATCTATCGTTAATTTAATTGATAAATGGCAATCTAAACACGGAAGACTTTATGACATCTGGACAATTCTTTGGGCATGGACAGATTCATTTACAATTCCATTGCCGAGATATCATGTATGCGCATACTTTATATCTAACCCAGATTTAGCCCCTGTTGATAATCACACAAAATTATGGCATGAGATTGTTGAGATAGTACATATGCCTAATAATGAAGAGGAAGATCTCGAATGGACTCAGGCATGGAGAATGTTTTGTGAAATAGCGAGGCATTATTGTTGTCATTTAGAAGCTCGACTACCTTTTATGATCGGCGAAAGGATTGCCTCTCGAGCTTGGTGGCTTTCCGTTCAAGTATGTAAACTCCTCACCTCCAATAAGAAGGCGGTAGAACAATTAAGAAATGAGACGTTTCTTCCGGAATTGACGTTGTCTTCAAGAATTTGGCAAATTGCTTCGTTGGCAATAAAACCCTCTTCGTTAAGGTTCTTAACGCTCAATACAAACTCACTTTTTTCTTTATCCCTCCATGCTATGCTCGTAAATAACCTATATTCATTAAAACCAAGTTCTATGACCCCAGAGGACCGCAAAAGATTTGAACATGTGATAAGCGGCTCAATCTTGGGGATTTTCCCCCCGAAAATCGTAGATAATTCTGAGAAAGTATATGCTTACGAAGATTCTGTTCTAATTACTGCTAAGAAGTGGCTTCCTTTATAGAAGAAGATAAAAACAAAGAAATGATTAATGCTTTTATTTCTGGCATCGAAAAACTCATTACATCCGACGATTTCGAAAAAAATGTAATGAAATTCATGAGTTCACATTCTGGAGACCAAGTATTAATCGCAAATTATCTTAAAAATGTGATTTATACAGAAAAAATCAATTTGGACACAATATGGAAAGCGATCAATGATACTAATTGGCGAGAAGTAGCATTCCAGAAAGCACACCCCTTTATATTACAGCTTATTTTTGATGCATTAAATGAAGTAGAAGCCCGGTATCAGGAAAAATGGGCTTATAATTTACCACATTATTATGCTCTCGAACTAGAAAAGGCATCAGAACCAGAAAAGAAAAAACACCTTTTTGCATGTGTTCTTTATTCTTCTTTATGTGGAAATACGGTTAGCGCAATACAAAGACTCCTAAAAGGAGAAAACAGGCATAATTATCAGGGGGAAGTTGACCATTGGAGACAAAGATTAGAAGAGATGCAAAAATGGGCTCCAGAATTAGTAAAAGCACGTATAAGGCCAATTCTTGCGGCTCTACATATTTAAATGATTTTTATATAAGTAAAGTGTTTCCACTCCACAATTGGCAAAGATATTTTATCCTTAACTTCAATACTCTGATAACTCTGCAAATTACGAACTCTATTTGTGAATTAAGCTTGTAGTTGATGATAATAGCATCTGTTTAACCGGGGGCGAAGGGGTCATAAATTTATTAATTATGGTGTTTGATCTTTTACTTTAAAAAGGGGCCTTTGGTAAACAACAAAATCGCTGGCCAACGATACAAGACGACTTACTGGCGTGACTAAAGCGTAGCATGAAAGAACACTCAATTATCTAAATGGGAAGATTTCAGGTTTCACACCATTTCTGAACCTTGCGAGCCTAAGTAGGAACGCAAAATGATTCATATAAGAAGTCCCATTTTGACGACCTTGTTAATAATGAGAATAAAGGCGGTGGAACCGCCGGGAGGTTGTCATGGGACAGACAATAAAACTGACAGATACACAATGGGAGCAGTTGGATCATCTGCGAATGAGCACGGCATCGGCCGATGTCTTTCGCAACTGCACGATTATTTTGATGTCCGCCATGGGCCGTTCCAAAGCCTCGATTCCGAACGACCTGGGCTGTTGTACGGATACTGACGCTCGCGTGCGCAGGCTTTACCGAGAAGGTGGCGCCCAAGCCTTGCTTCCGATCAAGCCGCCAGGGCGACCCAGCCGGGCTACACCGGAGTTTATCAACCAGATGAAACGGGCAGTACAAACCAATCCTCTGACTCTGGGATATGGTTTTTCCACCTGGTCGGCGGCAAGGCTAGCCCCAACATCTGGCCAAGGTGACCAGAATACGTTTCAGCGACGATCAATTGCGAAGGCTCCTACACCAAGAAGGGTTTTCCATACATCGGCCCAAACATACCCTCAAGGGCAAACGGGACGAACAAGCATACCAAAAGGCCAAAAAAGAGCTTATGGGCTTGAAAAAAAAGCGATGAGAGACGATGCCGAGGAGGCTCTGGTTTTTCAAGATGAGATGGAAATCCACTGCCATCCTACGTTGACACGGATGTGGAGACCCATCGGACAACAGCCTGAGGTTCCCGCCCCGGGCAAGAATGAAAAGCGGGTAGTCTATGGTGGGGTAGACTACAACAGCGCCAAGATCACCTACGCTGTAGCCCAGACTAAAAGCGGCCAGAACTTTCTTGCATTTTTGATAGCGCTGGTAACCGCTTATGCTGGCCGAAAGGTTCGGCTGATCTGCGATAACGGGCGGTTTCATCAGACCAAGGCGCTGCTGCAATGGCTCAAGACGCACCGGGAACATATCCAGGTGTTTTGGCTGCCGCCGTACTGTCCGAGCCTGAACGTGATCGAACGGCTGTAGGGTCATATAAAGCGTACGGTATTGGCCAATGTGTTGTTTGTCAAGATGGACGATTTGGTCGCTGCGTTTCGCCGCGGAGTTGTCCGCATCAACGGCCATCGAAATAAAATGGACTTCATCTTCAATCATAATGATGTTCACAAAAAGGCTGCATGAAGCTTTATGCGTTTCTACTTAGCTGAAGTATCTTGATTACATTTATCAGGTTCTGGCCTCTGACTACCGCCCTCCAAAATATACTAATCACCGGACGTTATCTAATTTTCCTTTGCCCAATTTAGGACGTGATTTACAATCCTCTTAAATGTATATTGATAGAGGTATGAGTCTGGGTATAACAACTCTTGAGTACGGATTTGTCTTTGGCCGGTGGAGGTTGATGCACAAAATAAGTGAGGAAGATTATGACAGACAAGCAGAGATTTTCCTTTGAACCCAGAATCCTCATTGCGGATGACCAGCCTGACGTGTTAAAGGCCCTGCGGTTACTTCTCAAGCCAGAAGGTTTTCAGGTCGAAACGGCCTCTTCTGCAGCCCGAATAATTGAGGCCGTCAAGTCCTGGGATTTTAACATTGTTCTCATGGATCTCAACTATGTGCGCGGTGAGACCTCCGGAGAGCAAGGCCTTGATGTGCTTTCGAGGATTCAGCAGATCGATTGTTTGCTTCCCGTAGTTGTGATGACAGCCTGGAGCAGTGTCGAGCTTGCTGTAGAAGCCATGCGTCGAGGAGCTCGTGATTTCATTCCAAAGCCCTGGAACAACGAGCGTTTACTGACGGTTTTGCGTACACAGATTGAACTCAGTCAGGCCTTGCGAAAGAGCAGACAGCTCGAACAGGAGATCGTCTACCTCAAGAATGAGGGTTCTCAGTTACTAATTGCCAGATCACGCGCGATGCAGCCTGTATTAGAAGCCATAGCCAAGGTGGGGCCTTCCGATGCCAATGTGCTTATTACAGGCGAAAATGGAAGTGGCAAGGGTGTGGTAGCTCAAGCCTTGCATACGGCGTCCGACAGAAAAAACAAGGCCATGGTTACTGTCAATACGGCTAGTATCCCGGAGACCATGTTCGAGGGCGAGCTGTTCGGACACGTGGCCGGTGCTTTTACAGACGCCAAGTCTGACCGTTTGGGACGGTTCAAACTGGCTGATGGAGGTACGTTGTTCCTGGATGAAATTGCTGCCATACCGGCAAGATTGCAGTCCAAACTTTTGCGGGTTCTTGAGAGTGGCCAATTCGAGCCTATTGGATCGTCTAAGACTTGTCGCGTGGATATACGTGTAATCTCTGCGACTAACGCAGACTTACAAGCAGAGGTGATCCAGGGCAGTTTTCGCCAGGATTTGCTCTACCGCCTAAATACCGTTGAGATTCACGTGCCCCCTTTACGAGACCGGAAAGAGGACATCCCGCTTCTGGCTAAACATTTCCTGCAAGGCTATGTCACGAAATATCGCAAACCAATTACTGGTTTTGATATGGATGCCATGCAGTTATTGTGCTCCTATCATTGGCCTGGCAATGTGCGTGAGCTTGACCACACAATTGAGCGGGCTGTTCTGATGACACAGGAAAAGCTCATACAGCCGCGAGCGCTTGGACTACAATCCAGAATGGATGGCACAGCTCGATTTGAAGATATGACGCTCGACGAAATAGAATGTTCAACTATACGAAAAGCCCTTGCACGATTTAACGGTGACATCAGTAAAACTGCCAGAGCCCTTGGGCTCAGTCGTGGTGCATTGTATCGACGTATGAAGAAATATCAAATTCAATAAAATGAGATTTGAACGCCAAATTCTAATTCGGTCTCTGTTAAGCGGCCTTGTAGGTTTTTTGGTGTCAATGTGGTTTTTGTGGACCAGGAATTACTCCATCCAGACACAGATCGTCCTGACAGCTTTGATCCTCTTATCATGGATCGGTTTTGCTCTCGGCTTAAAGTCCAAAGTGGTTTTTCCTCTGCGTACAATATCGAACATTCTGGAGGCGATACGGGAAGGTGATTATTCTCTGCGTATTCGCGGTGCCAATCGTGAAGACGCCATGGGAGAGTTGATTTGGGAGGTTAATGCCCTGACCCGGTCGCTACAAGAGCAGCGTTTTGGGGCGATGGAGGCTATGGCTTTACTGCGTAAAACATTGGCACAGATCGATGTCGCCATGTTTGGCTTTAACCAGGAGGGTAAACTCTGTTTAGTCAATGATAGTGGCCAACAAGTCTTAGGCAAAAACGAGAAGGATATACTTGGTCTTCATGCCAAAAATTTAGGACTTGCGAGCTGCTTAGACGGAGCCACACCACGTGTCATGGATTTGGTACTTGCAGGAAGTATGCGCCGTTGGGAACTGCGCCGCACTACCTACCGAGAGAAGGGTATATCGCATCAGCTAATCTTTTTATCCGACCTGACACGCACACTCCATGAGGAGGAACGCCTGGCATGGAAGCGATTGATCAAGATTATGCGTCACGAAATTAATAACTCTCTCACTCCTATTCAGTCGGTTGCGCAAACTCTTCGAACTCGGATCAAACAAGATCCCTCCAAAAGTCAATGGCAAGAGGATGTACAGGAAGGATTGGAGATTATAGCCGCACGTTCTGAAGAGCTTAGTAGATTTATTGCATCATACTCACAACTTACCCGACTGCCTGATCCGGTATTCGATAAAGTAAACGTGCATGCGTGGGTACAGCACGTGACGGGCCTTGAGAAGCGTGTGACCATCACCATCTATACAGGACCAGATGTAACAATTGACGCAGACAGAAGTCAACTGGATCAACTGTTGATTAATCTTGTAGCTAACGCTGTAGAGGCTAGCTTAGAAACCAAGCCAAATGGTGACGGTGAAGTAGTGGTCGGATGGCGGATTGAGGGCCAGCATATGCAGGTATGGGTCGATGACGATGGATCCGGTTTTGATGATTCCAAAGACGTCTTTGTGCCGTTTTTCACAACCAAAGCGAAGGGTTCGGGTATCGGCTTGGCCTTGAGCCGCCAGATAGCTGAGGCACATGGAGGCCATCTGACGCTTGAAAACCGACCCAATAGAAATGGCTGCCGAGCGTGTTTGTGGCTGCCCATCGCTCACAATTAAAGCTAAACGAGAAGGCACGCACCAGGGAGTGAGTGTTTCGCCAATATGCGTAAGAAGTGTTCGTAATTGGGCGCATTGTTTTCAAATCCGGACGTGTCCGGCCCAGCAAACATTCCCTTAGGTCATCTCAATTCTCATTTTTCGGCTAATAATGTAATTCCTATTTAATGAAGCTGTTGGCACATAACTTGCATCTTTAGAAGGCATGGATATACCAAGAAAGAATTCAAAACGTAAACGTATCATACGCCGCGTTCTTTACATAGCCTCCGGCCTGATACTCATTACCTTAGTAAGCATCGGTCTTTCCCGCTTGGAACCGGCCGCCCCATCAGTGGATCGACGCACGCTCTGGATTGATACGGTCAAACGAGGCCCGATGTTACGCCAGGTCCGAGGTGTCGGCAATCTCGTTTCTGAGGATGTTCTGGTCGTTCCTGCAACGGTAAGCGGACGTGTCATACGAATTCTGGTCGAACCTGGTGCAATCGTGGATGCCAACACTGTGATACTTCAATTGAGCAATCCTGAATTGGAACTTGAGTGGTTGGATGCCCAGTCTCAACTGAATTCAGCGAAGGCACGACTGGATGCCCAGAAGACACAGCTCCAGGACCAATTATTAGGCATGGATGCTAATCTTGCTCAGATGGAAGGCAATTTGAGAGAATATCGGCTCACGGCACAGGTTGATAAAAAACAATACGAGGAAGACCTGATTTCCGAACTTCAATTTGAACTTTCCCAGGCTCGTGTGGAGGAACAGGAAAAACTGCTTGAGATCAATAAAAAACGGTTGGCCATGTTTCGAGATTCAACTTCCCCGGCCCAACTGGCTGAGTTTGAGGCGTCCTTACATCAGGCGGAATCACTGTTTAATTTAAGAAAAAGCCAGATTGATTCTTTAGATGTCCGGGCCGGTACATCGGGGGTTTTGGCATCCGTTAGAGAGAAAATCGAGCTGGGTCAATCAGTATCCGCCGGCACAATCCTGGCCAGAATCACCAATCCGAAGCGCCTTAAAGCCCAGTTGAGGATTCCTGAAGTTCAGGCCCGTGATGTACGAATCGGCCTTTCTTCGGAAATAGATACATACAATGGTATAGTTTCCGGGGTGGTTTCCCGCATTGACCCAACGGTTATGGAGGGCAATGTAACAGTGGATGTTACCTTGGACGGCGAACTGCCCGAAGGAGCAAGACCAGATTTATCGGTAGTTGGCGTGATAGAAATCGAGCGCTTGAACGACATTATATATGTAGGTCGGCCTGTTTTTGCGTCCAGTGAAAGCACTGTTGAACTATTCAAACTCGTGGAAGGTGGTAAATTTGCAATTCGCTCACGTGTCCAGCTTGGACGCAGCTCGGTAAGTACTATTGAGGTTGTAGAAGGCCTAACACCAGGCGACGAAATTATCCTGTCGGATATGTCGCAGTGGGATGAACATGATAAGATTAAGTTGAAGTAGCAGGGTTATTGGAAAGGCTGGTCGAATATGACAAATACTCAATTGGCTGCGAAGATATATCCAAAACAAATTCGAAAAATAGTAAACCGGTCAGCGACCATTGGCTACTAAAAATATGGAGATATGAAATGACGACATTATTAAACGACATCAAATACGGCATCAGACAACTTATCAAGAGTCCCGGCTTTACGGCCGTGGCCGTGATCACCCTTGCACTTGGGATTGGGG
>CAYUFX010000102.1:0-18572 GCA_964444135.1 uncultured Pirellulales bacterium
CCTCGGAACTTATATTTAGCACACCCTGACCGGTGCTGGAGCCGAACCCGCCTACCTCGATGAGGTACTGGTTTCCAGCGACAACGTCGAAGGAAAGCTCAGATTGCCTACCGCAAGCATCATCATTGCACCCGATCACATTGCTTTGCTGCGGGTAGCACGCAGAACCTCTATAGACTGCCAGCACTGTGTCATAGCCGCTGCCGCAGAGGCTAACAGTAGCGTTACCCGTGCGTGTAGCAGTATAGCGGTACCAGATGTTTGGGCTCCTCATGCAGTGGCCGGGGCCGTCGAAGGTCGCATTTGTGGTGTTGAATGACCGGTTAACGACCTCCCCGATTGCTGTCGCGCTTTGACAGTTATTATTTGCCGGTGGGCTCGTTGTTTGAGCTTTCGCAATGTACCCCGTACAGAGCAGGACTCCCAGAATACATACCAGCGCCCATTTTAGTTTACAAACTTTCATAATTTACACCTCCAAAAAATATAATCCACTTTCCACTTGTTTTACACAGCAGTTCTACAGATGTCGCCTTTGAACACCTATGGATCCACAAAAACATTAAAGTGCTCCTTGTACGTGTATCGGCTCGGTTTTCTACGTCACCCGGATATTATCGAAGTAACTGCCGACATTACCCCAGCTGTACAACGCTATAGTCCCCGATGACAGGCTGCTGTCATTTACTAAGAAAATTGGGCTGCCATTAATAGACACCTGCAATATGCTGCCATAGGCACCAATCTTAACTTGATAATTCTGACCGGTAACATATGGAACTGAATCTTGCGCCAGGAGGGTAAATTGACCGTTTACACATTTGACCAGGCGACGATAGTTTCGCTGCTTGTCCCAGCTGAATCTGTAGTAGTTATTCTCGTCCTGATAGCGGAACATAATACCTATAGCATCATCATCGGCAGACTTAATCGTAACTGCCGTCTTATAGTCCGTCCAGCCGGTGCCACCTTGCCAGTATGCGTATGTACCTAATTTAGGTATCTCAGTACCAAGAGGTAACGAGTAGACATTGGAGCTTTGCACCATAACCCCGGTTGCCGCCGACCAGGCCATAGGACCATCAATGGTACCCTGTTCTACAAGTGCCCAGCCATTGTAATTGCCATCATTAAAGTCCTCTGAAAGGATGGACAAATTCTCAACCACAATATTATCGAAGTAACTGCCGACATTGCCCCAACTGTACAATGCTATAGTCCCCGATGACAGGCTGCTGTCATTTACTGAGAAAACTGGGCTGCCACCAATAGAGACCTGCAATGTGCTGCCCTGGGCAACAATCTTAACTTGATAATTCTGACCGGTAACGTATTGAACTGAATCTTCCGCCAGGAGGGTAAATTGACCGTTTACACATTTGACCAGGCGACGATAGTTTCGCTGCTTGTCCCAGCTGAATCTGTAGTAGTTATTCTCGTCCTGATAGCGGAACATAATACCTATAGCATCATCATCGGCAGACTTAATCGTAACTGCCGTCTTATAGTCCGTCCAGCCGGTGCCACCTTGCCAGTATGCGTATGTACCTAATTTAGGTATCTCAGTACCAAGAGGTAATGTGTGGACATTGGTGCTTTGCACCATAACGCCGGTAGCAGCCGACCAGGCCATAGGAGTATCAATAGTACCCTGATCTACAAGTATCCAGCCATTGTAATTGCCATCATTAAAGTCTTCTGAAAGAAGTACCTGAGGACCTGCATCCGTTACCGTAATATCAACCGTATCTGTGGTCGTATCCGCACCATCAAAGACCTTGACTGTCAGCGTAAAGGTCTGAGTACTGCTCACATCCGGCGGAGTGTATACTGGATTGGCTATACTTGCATCGCTCAGACTACCCTCGCCCGGCTGCACAGACCAACTGTACGTCAACGCAGCAGGCCCACTATCCGGGTCAGTTGCATTCACCTGTAATTGAGAAGTCTGGGCATCTGAAATTATAGAAGGTGTAGCCGTCACAGACGAAATAATCGGTGCCTGATTGGCAACACCAGACTCAACCACAATATTATCAAAGTAACTGCCGACATTGCCCCAACTGTACAATGCTATAGTCCCCGATGAAAGGCTGCTGTCATTTACTGAGAAAACTGGGCTGCCACCAATAGAGACCTGCAATGTGCTGCCCTGGGCAACAATCTTAACTTGATAATTCTGACCGGTAACGTATTGAACTGAATCTTCCGCCAGGAGGGTAAATTGACCGTTTACACATTTGACCAGGCGACGATAGTTTCGCTGCTTGTCCCAGCTGAATCTGTAGTAGTTATTCTCGTCCTGATAGCGGAACATAATACCTATAGCATCATCATCGGCAGACTTAATCGTAACTGCCGTCTTATAGTCCGTCCAGCCGGTGCCACCTTGCCAGTATGCGTATGTACCTAATTTAGGTATCTCAGTACCAAGAGGTAACGAGTAGACATTGGAGCTTTGCACCATAACCCCGGTTGCCGCCGACCAGGCCATAGGACCATCAATGGTACCCTGTTCTACAAGTGCCCAGCCATTGTAATTGCCATCATTAAAGTCCTCTGAAAGAAGTACCTGAGGACCTGCATCCGTTACCGTAATATCAACCGTATCTGTGGTCGTATCCGCACCATCAAAGACCTTGACTGTCAGCGTAAAGGTCTGAGTACTGCTCACATCCGGCGGAGTGTATACTGGATTGGCTATACTTGCATCGCTCAGACTACCCTCGCCCGGCTGCACAGACCAACTGTACGTCAACGCAGCAGGCCCACTATCCGGGTCAGTTGCATTCACCTGTAATTGAGAAGTCTGGGCATCTGAAATTATAGAAGGTGTAGCCGTCACAGACGAAATAATCGGTGCCTGATTGGCAACACCAGACTCAACCACAATATTATCAAAGTAACTGCCGACATTGCCCCAACTGTACAATGCTATAGTCCCCGATGAAAGGCTGCTGTCATTTACTGAGAAAACTGGGCTGCCACCAATAGAGACCTGCAATGTGCTGCCCTGGGCAACAATCTTAACTTGATAATTCTGACCGGTAACGTATTGAACTGAATCTTCCGCCAGGAGGGTAAATTGACCGTTTACACATTTGACCAGGCGACGATAGTTTCGCTGCTTGTCCCAGCTGAATCTGTAGTAGTTATTCTCGTCCTGATAGCGGAACATAATACCTATAGCATCATCATCGGCAGACTTAATCGTAACTGCCGTCTTATAGTCCGTCCAGCCGGTGCCACCTTGCCAGTATGCGTATGTACCTAATTTAGGTATCTCAGTACCAAGAGGTAATGTGTGGACATTGGTGCTTTGCACCATAACGCCGGTAGCAGCCGACCAGGCCATAGGAGTATCAATAGTACCCTGATCTACAAGTATCCAGCCATTGTAATTGCCATCATTAAAGTCCTCTGAGAGGAGTATCTGAGGACCTGGAGAAGTCAAACCGGTGCCTTGGATCGCGAAGTTATACGGATTCTCGTTACTATCGTTGTTCGGTATCCAAACCGTCGCCGTCTTAAGCCCGGTACCGCTCGGGGTAAACCGGATCTGGAACGTGGTCGTCCCCCCGTAGGCCGCAACCGGAGAACCGGGCTGCTGAACCACAGTGAAGTCGGTGCTGCAAGTCCATTGTACCCTGGTGGGAACGCCCGTCAAATTAAGAGCGCCAGCTCCCGTATTTCTGATCGTAAACGTCCGAGTCAACGAACCGCCTACACCAACACTCCCAAAGTCCGTGTGGTCAACGGCACTCGGCGTCGTATCACCGTCCGAAATGATTTGACTATTGCCCAGAACATCCATCTCCGGCTCGGCAATCAGGCCAGTACCCTGAATCATGAAGTTATACGGATTCTCGTTACTATCGTTGTTCGGTATCCAAACCGTCGCCGTCTTAAGCCCGGTACCGCTCGGGGTAAACCGGATCTGGAACGTGGTCGTCCCCCCGTAGGCCGCAACCGGAGAACCGGGCTGCTGAACCACAGTGAAGTCGGTGCTGCAAGTCCATTGTACCCTGGTGGGAACGCCCGTCAAATTAAGAGCGCCAGCTCCCGTATTTCTGATCGTAAACGTCCGAGTCAACGAACCGCCTACACCAACACTCCCAAAGTCCGTGTGGTCAACGGCACTCGGCGTCGTATCACCGTCCGAAATGATTTGACTATTGCCCAGAACATCCATCTCCGGCTCGGCAGAGATAGTCTGAATCTTGATGTTATCGAATTCACGCCCATCTGAGGACGCTGGATAATTGTCGTACTGCTGGAACTTTATCCGCACATTCGAGATGTCCGAACTGCCGGCAGCGACCTTAGCCTGCTGCAAAACAGTATCCAGAGCAAACGACTTATTCGTGAAATCGACGCTCAGATCAGTAACCTTCACCCAATGCAGACCATCGACACTCAAAGCTATCCCATCGCCCTTATAATGACCCACAAAGCTTGTGGGAAGGGTATGTACTTCATCGTATATACTCGTGTGATCCAGGGTCAGAGTCACACCAGTCTTGCCCGTCAGATTCACATGCAGAATGGCCTCGTTCTGAGAGAACGTTTCGTTGCCTAATGTGTCGTCCATACGCAGCCGCCCCCCTACCACCTCGATTCGCCCTTCGTTGTCCGAGTAATACTCCCAACCTTTGGCACTACCGGGTTTGCCTAAGCTAAAGTCCTGCATATATGGAACCGCCTGAGCTACAACAGTGGTAATCTGGATATTATCGAATTCACGCCCATCTGAGGACGCTGGATAATTGTCGTACTGCTGAAACTTTATCCGGACGTTCGAAAGATTCGTACTGCCGGCAGCAATCTGGGCCTGCTGCAATGCTGGATCCAGAGCAAACGACTTATTCGTGAAATTAACGGTCAGGTCGGCTACCTTCACCCAATTTTGGCCATCGACACTCAACGCTATTCCATCGCCCTTATAATGACCCACAAAGCTTGTGGGAAGGGTATGTACTTCATCGTATATACTCGTGTGATCCAGGGTCAGCGTCACACCTGTCTTGCCCGTCAGATCCACATGCAGAATGGCCTCGTTCTGAGAGAACGTGTCGTTGCCTAACATGTCGTCCATACGCAGACGCCCCGTTACCACCTCGATTCGCCCCTCATTGTCCGAGTAGTACTCCCAACCTTCGGCACCACCGGGCTTGCCTAAGCTAAAGTCCTGCATATACGGAACCGCATTCAGCAAAAGTCTGGGCTCGAGACGCTCAAACATGGGTGTTCCCAAGCCCTGGGGGCATTGTCGCGAACGCCGATTACCTCGCAGCATTTTCAGTATGCGCTTCATTTTATCTTCCTCCACGGTCTCACCGTAATAATGGAACTGGGAAGCCCTGCTCCTGGCCGAAGCTCCCTGTCAAGCGTCAAAGTATCAGTTTCCGTCATCACGTGATCCTTTGAAAAGGTTATGTAAAAACAATTTGCCCTTTTATGTTTAAACCTATTTAATAGTGCCACTTTATATCTCACAAGTAACGTTTTTTTTGTTTCTGTACTAAGATTTTGGTTTTGATAGTATTTTTCGGAGAACCGGGGGACGCGGTTGTTGGTATGGGAACACGGCTCCGGCGCAGACAAAAAACCGATTATGGCTATACAGGGAAGCGCTCATAATCTACTTTGGGGACAATCCTACCCTTATTAGCCATCGAAGCACGAATTTCTGGAACCCAATTACCAGGATTTAAGTTGCATTTTTGTTTAATATTTAGGTATAATGGTAGGGTAATTTTATCAGATATGGGAGATTTGATAGCATGATTCCGAAAAAAAGTTTTAAGAGTTCTTGGATTATTTGTGTTGTAGTGCTGAGTACATTGCAAGCTGCGTCTTCAGATGTGGGAGTCAGAGCAATTACCGTTCCCAGCGCAGACATAACACTCTCTTATGTCCAGCCAGGTCGCATTGCCAGGGTTTATTTCAAGGAGGGTGAGTGGGTAAAAGCCGGGCAGGTGCTCATCCAGCAGGACGACGCTGTAGAGCAAATCCAGCTGGCCCAGCTCGAGGCGGCAAGCGAGGACACAACTCAAATACAGGCGAGTGAAGCTTCCCTGGCCCAGAAAAGAGTTGACCTTCAAAAGCTGGAGAAAGCAGCAGAAAATAACGCCGCAACAGAATTAGAAGTAGAATACGCAAAATTGAATGTGAAAATGGCCGAGCTGTCGCTTAAGCTTGCGGAATTCGAGCACGAACAAGCAAAAAGAAAATACAACGAGTTAAAAACGCAGATTGAAAAGATGAGTCTGAAAAGCCCGATAAATGGAAGGATTGAAAAAATTCACGTGGAAACCGGCGAATCAATTAATGCCCTGGCTGATGTAGTTCGGGTTGTCCAGATTGATCCGCTTTGGATTGACGTCCCTGTACCTTTAGTCAAAGCCACTGCTCTGAGCTATGGAAAAACTGCAAAAGTCATGTTTCCGGACCCAAATAGGGCGTCCTTAGAAGGAAGAATTATTTACATTGCCGCGGTCGCCGATGCAGCCAGTAGCACATTAAGAGTACGTATAGAAGTACCTAATAAATCAAATAGGCCGGCCGGCGAACACGTTGAAATTATTTTTCCAACTTCACCCCGTTAGAAATCCGCACTTTTTGAAGCATATTGTTTCTCCTGTGGAATTTCTAACTGGGTGAACATAACATAGATATAGGAGTCCAAAAATGAGTCTTAAAGAAGATGCTGTTCTATTTAGTAATCATTCAAATCCAGGTACACCGGAAGTCAGATGTCAGATGTCAGAAATCAGAAGTCAGAGTCGGTCTTCAGTTTTCTGTCCTCCGTCTTCTGTTCTCTGTTCTCTGTCCTCCGTTTTCTGTCTTCTGTCTTCTGTTTTCTGTCTTCTAGCAATGCTTGGTTGTGTTTCTGACGAAGTAGAAGATAAAGGTATTATCACTTCCTACCAGCAAACTCTGGCTAATCAAGGCCCCCAGCAGCGAGCTGACCCGCTGCGACCTTTGGCTCTACTCAGGCCAACTCCTGCTCCTGATGGAATTCCACCTGAGCTTGAAGTTGTTATAGATCCCAACACGGGCAGAAAGATTTTCGAGCTGACAATTGAGCAAGCCATAGAAAGGGCTCTCGCAAACAGCCCCGAAATCAGGGTAGTGAGTTTCGACCCGTCGATCGCCAAGCAAGACATAACCAAGGCGGCTGCAGAGTTCGATATAACTGCCTTCGGACGTATGAATTACGAACAAGACGATAATCCTGTTAGTAGTATTTATCAACCCGGTCAATCAGATGTTCGTTTATTGGAGTCAGGAATCAAGCAGAAAGGCATCACCGGTTCAGAATGGTCTTTAAGTTATGCCTTCACACGCAGTTGGGACGATTTGCCATATAGGACCCCTCCCACACGGTATGAGCCAATACTCGCTTTTCAAATAAAACAGCCGCTGTTGCGTGACGCATGGCAGCAGACTAACCTTGCAGGCGTGAACATAGCCAGGCTCAACCACGATATTGCCGTTCTTGGTTTTCGTCAAAAAGCTGAGGATATTTCAATAGAGGTTATATCGGCGTATTGGCGGCTCCTGCAGGCTCGACGTGACTTTGAGATTCTGCAGAAACTATTGCAAAGAACGCTCGATACTTTGAAAAAAGTGTTAGGCCGAAAAGAAATTGACGCTACTGACGTGCAAATCAAGCAGATGGAGGCTTCTGCAAAAGCTCGTGAGGCTATACTGCTTCAAGCCAGTAAAAGAGTTATTGACGTACAAGATGCTCTGGTGAGATTGATGGCCGACCCGCAAGTGAGTATGCTCGATGAGTTGGAAATTGTACCGGATACTATACCTTCTATGACGGCAGAGGAGTTTGAGCCGTCCCCCACCAGAGACAAGAAGAGACAAACAGAAATTCTGGGACTGGCCATGAAGAAAAATCCAATAATGCAGCAAGCCAGAGTGGCGATTACTATCGCAGATATTAATATCCGTGTTGCGGAGAACCAGGAGATGGCACGACTGGATTTGATTGCTTCAAGCAGAATACAGGGTTTAGGCAAGAGCCAAGGCCGGGCACAGGACAGCTTCAATAGTGGCGACTATACAAGTTATGCAGTTGGTTTGTCTCTTGAATATCCGCTTGGCAATCGTCAACGAGAAGCTGAATTACTCAAGAGAAGAATTGAACGCAGAAAAGCTATTTCTACTTTGCAGAATCTTGCTGACCAGGTGGCAATACAAGCAAAAGAGAGGATTAGAATGGTCGAAACAAACCGTGCAGAGATACAAATTCAGGAACAAGCAGCCCAAGCAGCAAGAATTCACTTACAAGCCGTAGAGGATTCTGAACCGATTCGAGAGAAATTGACACCTGAGTTTCTTTTAGTCAAACTTCAGGCACAGGGGGCTTTAGCAGATGCTCAAATGGCGGAAATAAAGGCCGTTGCTGACTTCAATATTTCCTTAGCCCAACTGGCTCAAACCACGGGGACTGTGCTGGAATTGCGTCAAGTCAGCACCGCCCTGCCGATTGTTTCTCAAAGCAATAACACACCTGAGCAGACAGGTGAATCCACCCCATAGGATTGAATTGCATAGCCGAACAAGTGGGACGGTGCCCTGCTACTCCCTTCCCGTAAAGCTAAGCTGTTCTTCGAGCCAGTGGTCGGTTCTCATAACCGATTTACGCTGACGCAGTGCAAGTTTTTCTGCGCGAAGCTGGCTCCTACGAAATACAGCCCGGGTAGTTATCGAAGAGATATCGTTAGTAGTATAAGCATATCGTTTTTTCATATAGGCGACGAGATTTTTGGCATATCGAGACACAAACTCATCTTCCAAACATACTATTGCCCTGGCACTTCCAGGGTCGCCCTGGCGTGCACACCGCCCGAAGAGCTGCCGGTCTATGCGGGCAGATTCGTTCCGTTCACTGGCGATAACATGAAGCCCTCCCAATTTTGCTACCCCCCTACCAAGTTTAATATCAGTGCCGCGGCCCGCCATGTTGGTCGCCACCGTGATCCTTCCGGTCTGACCGGCACCTGCAACGATTTGGGCCTCCTCACGGTGACGAACTGCATTAAGTACCTGATGAGCCAGGTTTTCCGTTTCAAGCAATTGGCTGATGTATTCGCTGGCTCGGACACTTCGAGTGCCAACAAGAACCGGCCTTCCGGTCTCATGAACACGGCGAATCTCTAACAGGATTCTCTTCCACTTAGTAGGTCCCGTGGGTAAAACTATGTCCGGCAGGTTTTTTCTTATGCACGGACGGTTTGTCGGAATTACTACTACAGGCAGGTGATAAATTTGCCAAAATTCGGCAGCGGCTTCACTTGCCGTTCCGGTCATACCCGACAATTTGCTGTACATCCGGAAGAAACGCTGAAAACTGATACGAGCATACGTATCTTTGGGAGGAGTGATTTCAAGCTTCTCCTTAGCCTCAACAGCCTGGTGCAAGCCGTCGCGCCAGCTACGGTCCGGCATCAGCCTGCCTGTGAAATCATCGACGATGACAACTTTGCCGTCATCAATAACATACTGTTTATCCAGTGAATACAGCTCTTTAGCAACCAAAGCTTTGGTCGCAATTTCCTCACGACGGCGGGCACCTTGCCAGATATTGCCAAAAGTCTCGGCCAGATCCGCTAACCGAGCTCTACCCTCGTTGGTCAATTCGACTTCTCGATAGCGAGCGTTAACGCGATAGTCTGTATCCTGGTTCAAATGGGTTACGATATCTGCCGCCTCGCGAAAGGCCTCCACCTGTTCAGGATTGGGAGCCGGCCCAGAGATAATGAGCGGTGTAATTGCCTCGTCAACAAGAACAGAGTCTGCTTCGTCCACAATAGCGAAATTAAGGCCGCGCTGTACCAACCGGTCTATTATCGACTGACCGGCTCGGACTATTTTAGTTAGAAGCGTTGAGCTCAATCCTCTCAAACGACCCAAAACGAGCCGGTCCCGGAGAAAATCGGCAGTCACCTCTTTGTTCGTGCAATAAGTTATATCAGCCAAATAAGCTGCTCGCCGATCGGCAGCAGACATTCCCTGTGCTATATGTGCAACACTTAAGCCGCAAAAGCGGTAAATCCGCCCCATCCATTCGGCATCGCGTTCGGCTAAGTAGTCATTAACTGTAATTATGTGGCAGCCCTGGCCACGCCAGCTGGCAACAGTCGCAGGCATCGTGGCGGTTAGGGTCTTACCCTCACCAGTAGCCATTTCCACAATACTGCCGCTTTCAAGAGCGAAAGCGCCTGCAATCTGGACAGGAAAAGGGCTCTCACCTATCTGACGAACTGCTACCTCCCGGACCAATGCAAAGGCATGCTCAAGGTCCGAATGATTGTCGCGGCGGCGGCGAAAAATCTCGCGAAGCTCACTAGCACTCTCACGGAGCTTTGCGTCGGTCATTTGGGAAAAATGCTTTTCCAGTACAAGCACTTTTTCTGCCCGGCGCAAAAACATTTGCCGTCGCGGCAGAAACCGGCCTGCCAAACCCATTCCCACATCCCATGCAGCATCGAGTCCTCGGGGCAGAGGTTTATCTGATATCCGCTGCTCAAGCATCTGCCACATTGCACTTGGTAGTATTTCCATCTTAAATGTGGAACCTCCGCTGGAAAAGTTGCCTTGCAGATAGCCACCACTGAACTGCAAGTGGCTTGGGAAGCATTCGGATTCTTGCTACAACGCGCTGTCCAGTGAGCAAACGAACTGAAGAGTCCGCATCTGGTCTGATACGGATCTCAAAAAACATCTCAGCGGCCTTTGTGCCTTGAGGGTCTTGTGGAAGTGTCGGCATAGATCCACCAACTGAGTAACCTAAAGCCTCAGATGGTAACAACTCTTGTCCGGCTGGAAAAATTTGCTCAATCTCGCCGGTAAGGAACAACTTCGGTTGTCCTTTGACGCGAATCTCGACCTGCTTAACAGCCTGCTCTACCAACATGGCGGCAACGTTCTGGCCGGCGGTGGCTCGAATCATAACGTTATCCAGACTTGCCACGAAACCAATGCTTTGGCCGCGATTTAAATAAACGCCTTTAGAATACTCGATATTTGGTGCGACCCATGTACCTGACAGTGGTGGGTTCAGATTCAGCGAGGACAGCTCGAACTCAAGCCTTGCTATTTTCTCATCCAAGGCCTCGATCTGCTCATCGAGTATTTGTGCCGCGGCAATTTCTTGCATTTCAGCAATACGCTGCTGAACTTCAAGGCTGCGACGCTCAGCAACTGAACTCTTTTTTTCGGCCTCCAGCTCAGGATTGATAGCTCTTACCAGGGGCGGCCCACCTGAAGAAACCTTCGATTCCGAGGGCAAAAAACCGACAACGAAACCATCACTTTCTGCATAGATTATGGCCAAGCGAACCGGCTCAACGACTCCCTCAACACGCCAATAGTCAGGTACACGAATCAAACCTATACAAACAGCTATCAGACAAAAGGTGCCAAAGGTTAATCCCACTGCTCGTGCTCGCTTGCGAGTAAGTTCAGCACCCGTAGCCAAAAATTGCAAGAATTTGCCGATGGGGACAAACACCCAAGCCACAATTGCAGAGAAAGCGAACAAGGGTACAAGTATGAACAGTTCTTCCGGCAGTCTGTCATTCAAAAACAGCAGTATTCTTATGCAGATAAAAATCCGGAATGCAACCGAAGCAATGCCATAAAAAACAAACCAGACACGCTCGCCGTAAGTATATGCGGGATTCTTTGTCCTTTTCAACCCCCAGCAATACCGCTTGACCAGATAGTAAAGGTAGTTTCTGGATCGCTGACCAAGGTTTGGTATCTCTAACAAGTCCGAAAGGACGTAATAAGCGTCGAACCTTAGAAGAGGATTTCCGTTGAACAGTATTGTAGAGACACTGGCAACAAATATAACATTGTATGCAATTATATGTAGCGTTCCTGTCGAAGTATTGGACCAAATAATTGCCGCTACAGCCGCGGCCGAAAGCTCAGCCATAACCCCTGCCATGCCGACAACAGCTCTGTGCCATCTACTCCGAAACGCCCAGGCACTGGAGGCATCCACATAAGGTAGCGGGAAGAAAACCAGAAACATAACGCCCATGGTATGTACCTGCCCGCCACTTTGGTTAAGCCGGCCGAATTTCTTACATGCGAAGGCGTGGCTGAATTCATGGAATATCTTGATTAGCACAAAACTAAGATAAAGCAATATTAGGTTGTCAGGATCTAAAACGTCAGAGCTCTGGCGGAACAGCTCGCGAATATTACCGACCACAAAGTATAGTCCGGTCCCCAATAATATTGACCATAAAACCAGTCCAAACCAGCTGAAAAGCCGCCCAAATATGCTGACCCAGCGCTCGAGAAAATGGTCGGGGTCTATCAGTGGAATCCGAATGAACAGCAGGTTCATAAGTTGTCCCTGAACCTGTCGTTCGAGTCGCTTTCGGTAGCGATTGAACAAGCTTTCGCTGTCAGGCGGCAGGTCCGCATATAAAAGATTGACGCTATACAACTGGCCTAAAAGCTGTATGACTTCTCCCTGGGTGGGCGCTCTGTCGGCAAGCTGCTCATTGCATATGCGCCATACCTCAGATACAGTCCGTCGGCCGTCAAGCATACCTATGAACCGATAAGCTTCTTCACTGATACGCGAGTATTGGTTATTAGATGGATTCTCCAGGACGTACCACATTTGTCCGCGGAAATGCTGTCTGTAAACCTGCACGCCCGATGATAATCGCGGGTGTAAATCAGCAACGCGATACCAGGCTTCGTGAAATGTTGGACGCTCTACAGTCATTCTTGATTCTCGATTCTTAACCGCAGATTTCGCGGATTACACAGACTAAAAACAAATAAAAAATCAGTGAAATCTGTGTAATCCGTGTTCCGGCTCAAAGCCAAAATTTCATCCGCAGCCAGTTAACGATTCTTCGGGTCCATATCCAGACATACCGCCGTTTGCCGACCGATATCTTGGCCACACCCTCCATACCCCCACGCATCCAGGAACGTGTTTCCAGAAGACGAACGCGAACCTTAAAAACATTACGGTTGTTCACCACCTCTGCCATCGGATTGATTCGCTCTACGACAAATTTGATTCTTTGTGCAGGATAAGACACCGTAGCCAGATAACCTTCCTGGTCCACCGCGATATCAAAAATCTCATCTTCGGGCACCAGCAGCTCTGCTCGTAATGACTCAAGAGGAGTAACCTCGAAGAGGACATCCCCTGTTTTCACAGGTGCACCAATTTGGCGCTTCAGGTCGCCCTTGACAATAGCCCCACTGATCGGCGATATGATTTTTCCCTGCTCTATCAGATAATTCAACAAGTCAATCTGAGCATCCACTTTGTCGGAGTTAGCTTGTGCAATCTGGGCCTGTGCCGTTTCACCATCTCGCATAGCAGCGGCGACCTGCTTAAGATATCCCGACTTTTCCGCCTTGGCAGCAGCTAATTGTAAGCGCAGTTCTGCCGTATCCAGTTCAGCCAGGATTGTTTCATTTCCTTTGACCGTATCACCGACTTCAACGTTAACTCCTTTGATATAACCATCGAAGGATGCACAGACCACTTGTTGGTAGGTGGCCTCAAGGACAAAAGGTGCTTCGGCACGAAACTGCCCCTTACCAAATATTAGGAACAGTATCACACCAAGGATCAATATCGCCAAAAGCTTCGTCCAGGTATATTTTGGGCCTACTAATACGTCTAATGCGCTGCGTACTTTGGCAACAACCCTGGCACCAATCCAGCGGTCGTGCTCATACAACTCTAATAATCTGGCTGTGCATAGTTCGCAGGCTAACCGAATTGCCTCAATTTCTTCCAGATTAAAAGATTTGCTCGGCTCTCGCTCGATAGTTAGAACAGCACGGGCCTCTCCGTCCTGCCGAAAAGGAAGGCTCAAAACAGTCAGTGGGCCATGCTGTCTGGACAGCTCACCTGCTGCCCGGCTGATGTAGGTGGCCTCTTGCGAAGCGGGATATAGGACCTCACAGTCCTGGTCAAGGCACTCCTCCATTACAGATTCTATGTCCTGGACAATTTTCATCTTCCGACTAAAATCCTCTGTGTGGCTCATGGCTTTCAGCCGAACGTATCTTCCTTTCAGAAAACCAACACTCACCCGTTCACACTGCCATTGAGAAGCTGCTTCGTTACAAAGGGCCATAGCGGTACTGGTAAACCGATTTTGACGGTTGATAGCTGAAAGTGTTTCCATTGCTTGTTGCAGTCTTCTCAAGCCTGCCTGTCTTTTCTGGAGTGTCAGTCGCCTCTCGGAGATGTCCAGAAGGTTGGCCGTCAGCTCTAATTGTTCCTGGCTCGCTTCGAGCGCATTTCTGTCACCGGCCCTGACCACAAAAGCTTCTATAGCTTGGCCGATATCAGCCATTTTCAGTGGAACCAATACGACATAACTCCGGGTAGCTCGCGTATCATCCTCTTCTGCGTCCCGCCCGCCGAGACGGGGCTCTGGCACCCCTGGCAAGTCTTTGACGATGACCGCATCTGTGGACGTAGCCTCACGGATAAGCTCGGCAGATTGATTCAACCATACCGGAGCGGTTTGCTGCCCTCTCAGCTCCGGATATATGGCCAGGACATCGACACCCCTCTGCTCGTTGTTTCGCAGAATTGCACCGCCATCAGCCTGGCCTAAAAAGCACTGTACGGCAAGAAGATTTGTGAAGAATTGTGCTCCAGAACCGTCAAACTGACCAAGCCGCTTAATAAGCTCAGCGGCCGTCGGTCGCTTAATCCTCGGAAACCGGCGTTGGTTCTGAATGTGTTCCATAGGTATTTTTTAACAAATAGAAGTCAGATGTCAGAAACCAAAAATAAGATGTCAATTGTCTTCTGTTCTCTGTCGTCTGTCTTCTCCCCGTGGTGTACAAAAATACATACACCACTTTGATTATATAGAGACCATACCATTTAACACTTGAAAAATCAAGAGTTTATGCCAATTTTTCTATATGGAAGTCAGAAGTCAGAATTCAGAAGTCAGTTCTGTCCTCTGTTATCTGTTCTCTGGCCTCTGTTCTTTGATGGGAAACAAACAAAGCTATAATTCCCATCCTCTCTTGTATTTTCGGTGAATCAAGTCGTTTGCTTGTGACGAATTCGTGAACCGCACGTTTTCTGCATCCCATTTCAATTTCTTATCTACTCGCAATGCTATCGCGCCTAAGCAAACTGTCTGGGCAAATGGATATACATTTTCAAAGCAGGCACCGGAGGATTCACCGCCCTTGCAGGCTCGTATCCATTGGTCCAGCTCGTCTATTGGACGTGGCAATGTCTCGGGAGGTTTCTTGTAAGCCTGCATTTTGCTTTCCGGAATAATGCGTGGATTACTACCGCTAAAGCCCGCCAGGATCTTCCCTTTGTCACCAACAAACATAAGTCCTTCTTCGGGCATATCCTTCCCATCCACCTCCAATTCTCTGGGCTTCGGGGGCCGAAGACCACCATCATACCAGTAGAGAGAAACCGGCGGCATATCCCCACGTGCCGGAAACTCATAATGTATCATTGATGCGCGGGGAAATGAGATGTTGTTTTCCTGCTTCTTCCAAAGATTATCCACTATTTCCCAGTATTGGCTGCGGCCGGCTTCCACACTGACCGGCGATGGAAGTTTCAGTATCTTGAAGATTTGGTAAAAGCTGTAATTACCCATATCGCCCAGCGGACCCGCTCCGAAATCATACCAGCCGCGAAAGACGGCATGAGTGTAAGCCGGATGATAGTCTTTATACCGAACAGGGCCGAGCCATAAGTCCCATTCAAGCCCGTCCGGAATAGGCGGTTTTTCACGCGGGTACTCGGGCATCCCCTGAGGCCAGAAAGGTCTTGTGGACCAATTATGAACCTCTCGTACGGGCCCAATGGCACCATCCCAGAGCCATTCGCATATTGTGGGCGTTGACCTGTTACCTGCCGCACAGAACATATGGGTGGCAGCTCCTGTCTTGCGCGCAGTATCCACCGCAAGCTTGGTCTCGTAGAGCACATTAGACAGGGGCTTGTGCGTAATAACATGCTTGCCCTTTTTCATCGCAGCGACCGCAACAGTAGTGTGAAGATGGTCCGGAGTCATTATATAGGCCGCATCCAAATCGTTCTCGTTTTCCAGCAATTCGCGAAAGTCGCTGTAGGCCGAGCAGGCCTTATATTTCCCGGATGTTGTATTCATTGCATAGTAGCTATCCACTATTTCTCGACCAACCTCTCTCCCGCATCGACAGCCTCGTTGCCCTTCTCCCCATTTGGGTTTGTTCAAAAATGTACGTATCTTATCTCGTATTTCGTTTCTTGACCATGCGACGTAGTCGGAACTGTCCTTATTGGGGTCGCATACAGAGACGATTCTCAGTTCCGGCCTGCGCAGGGCACCCATCAACTGTCGTATCCCTTGTGTTCCTGTCCCAATATAGCCTACGTTGATTTTCTCACTTGGAGCAACATACTTCGCTCCGCCCATCACCTGCCGCGGCACGATGGTAAAAGCGGCAACCGTACTTGAAGCTGCAGCCAAAAACTCACGGCGATTTATAGCTCCCCCTGCTTTCTTGCGAAAGCAAGAAGGGGGAGCTGTATGTTTTTGCGAAGATTTACTGCTGTCCGAGGCACAAAATTGCTTATGGTTCTTATCTTTATTCATCTTTCATTCTCCTTATCATTAATGTTCCCGCCATTCGGGATTTGTAACGCTTATTTAGTTCCTGTTGCAGAAACAGTACGCCTGTTAGAAGCGTATGTATCCATATTTGTCATTCCCGCGTAAGCGGGAATCCAGCTTTTTTGCTCTGGCCCCCTACTTCTATAGGGGTGACATCGTCGGTTTTTGTTTTCTGCAACATATACTATTTAGATTCAGCTCGACTGAATGCGCCGAAAACTGAATAACATTAAGTTACCCGATGTCCTGAATATTTGCAAGGCTTGATAATTGAGTTGAATCGGATTTTGACACGCCATATTAGCTTCGCCAGGGGCGAGTTCTCTTGACATCGGTCAGCACCTTATTTGCAATGAGCACGTCCTCGGCTATCTCGAAATCGAACATTCCCGCCAGGACATGGTCGGCACCATTTTCAAAAGCGTATTGGAAAGCATCTGCCGGCGGTATGGCACCGGCAGCCATAACCTTGAAGGCAATCCAGGGTTTCTCCACACCCTTCATGAAATCGACCAGTTTTTGAGGATTTTTACACCAGTAACCCGGCACCTCAGCAACTACTGTAGTCAGCTCATTCGGCTTTGGTGCACTGGGATAGTTATGGTGATGGAACGTCTTGATATAAAAATCCGCGTTGATTTGGTTCTCCTCGCACTCCGTGATTACCCTGAGGTCGTGTGCTCCAACACCTGAAGGCAAGCCGTAGTCCTTGGGGATTTCCACAGCCTCTGCAATCAGGTCCACTTTACCCTGAGAAACAAGGCTATCCGAATGAACGCCCCATAGATAGATTGCATCGGTACCCTCGTCGGCAAGCTGCCGAACCTGTTCACTATAGGCATTCAATTCAGCCTCGACCGGTGCTGTGGGACATATAATCCATTTCATTTTCCCGCCCCGTTCGTTGCGGTATTTCTTGAGTACGCTCATGATTCCGGGAGCAGTATGTATGACGAGCGTATCTATGCCGTGGTCTTCGGCCAGTGCCATAGTTTCAAGTATTTTCTCCTCCGTGTTATAATGTGCTGTCAGGTTGTAAACGTATTTCAGGTCGCGGCTGTGAGTAAAGTGGGTGAGCAGATTGCCGCCTAACAACAGACGGCTGATACGAAGATTGCCAATTCTTCCCTTTTGTAACCTGGCCTTGCCTGTTGGCCGGCTCTGGGCGGTGGCAGGCTTTTCCGCCTTGCCTTGGGCAAGTATCTTGCCTGAGCCCACTTGCAGTGTAAGTGCGCTGCCGGCAGAAGTTAATATTGATTTCTTAATAAACCTTCGACGATTCAGCCTTGAGGTCATAATTGTCCTCCATTCTTTTCATTGTCCCATTGAAGCGGCCTGGGTTATCACGTTTAAATTGTCTGCCTGAGATATGCAACTTCAATCTCATTATTCGGTTAAAACCCGGTTAAAGCTTCAAATATTATATGGTTCTGTGTCTCACATTCAAACCTGTTTTCTCGTTGAATCTGATAAATCTCAAGATTTTCCTTGACGGGAATGTGGCTGATTTAGTATAAAAAATAGTGAAGCTTGTGCCTGTGCATATCCTGCCCTGAGTGAAAAAGCTTGTCCTGAGCTTGTCGAAGGAGCTTGCCTTGAGCACAGCCGAAGGGTCGAATAGGCAGGCATCTGTGGCTTTGAGGTCATTGTGTGGGCGCAATCTCTGTCGTGTTCCGAATAGAGGAGGAGTTACTATACAAGACAAAGAGTTGCCGCGTTCAAAGGTGCTTGGTGGTTATTTTTTTACATTTCAATTAGTTAACTTTCGCACTTTTTGAATTGTGTTAAATTGGGTAATTTTAAGCTTATGAGCCATTTCACGACAATATAATTATTTTTGTAATGTTCGAGGGGTGCCCGTCAAGTTTGTAGGTGGATTTTTCAAGCCGCCAGCGGCTTTTGTAA
>CAYUFX010000103.1:0-18484 GCA_964444135.1 uncultured Pirellulales bacterium
AATTGCTATAGCATAACCTATGAGGATTCTATTTCAATAGCTTCGCCGTAGGCGAATCAAAAAGTTGAACTTACTTATTGAAAACGGCAATAGCGCCGCTAAGTGTTATATCTTCACCTGTTTCTTTACCAAGCAGTTTCACAGTAAGCGTAACTTTCGGGTCCATTGGACCGCCGATTATATTAGACACATTCTGGACAAACAGCCATTTGCCGTAAAATAGACGGCTCTTGATTAAAATGCGAAATTGGCCTTGACACTCGCGAGTATTGTGCTATAATATTCTTCCAAGAGCGCTACGCGTATAGCTTTAGCGTAGAATTTTGTAAGGGACCGACCGATTCCACCAGGGAGTTGAAATGGTCAACATCGCTAATTATCTCGCTGGTCTATCTAAAAACCTTTGGCTTCTCAAAAAAGACTGGCGGAATGCCTTTTTGCATCTTTCTCTTTGAAAAGTCGTAGAGTTGTTCCCAAACGCAGGACTCGTCGAGGCAGACCTGCCTCGCGAAGTGCCCTGCATTGCGGTCCGCAGACCCACATACTTTTGGAACAGCCCGCAGATGCAGATGTCGGCACACCGCGTACTTCCGGGGAGCATCGAACACCCGCACCATATTTTTTGTGAGGTGTAATCATGTGGAACAAGGAGCTTACCCTGTTAGAAATTAAGGAAAGGCGAGGTTTTCTAACTTGCCCCGTTAGAAGAAATTTTTCTAATAGGGCGGGTTTCACACTCATCGAGCTGCTGGTAGTTATTGCAGTCATTGCCCTGCTGATGGGTATCCTTCTGCCGGCCCTCAACATAGCCAGAGACCAGGGCCGAAAAGCATCCTGTATGAGCAATATGCGCCAGGTGGGCATAGCCCTGACGATGTATCAAAATGAGTACGAGAGAACTCCCCCGAAAACCCAGGCGGTTTACGACTACGCCAGCCCCGCCGCCGAGGACAACGTCCTTAAGCTATTGCGGCCCTTTGTGTCTGCCGAGAAACCAGAAGCGACAACCCCCGTTTATGCCTGTCCGGCCCTCAAGCCGAACCCGAACCCGGCCTATGCTCCCTCCCGCGTCAGTTGCACCGGCTACCTCGTCAACTCTGTCGTCATGGGCCGACGGGTAGCGGCTATTCCCAATCCCGGCCGAATCATCGCAATACAGGAGGGATGGTCTCTGTCAAATCATCTCTGGGTTCAGCCTGAACCGAACAATCGTTCCAAGGCCGCCCTTGAAGGGCGGGAATACACCACGTATCAGGAATGGCATATGTTTGCCAATCAAGGTGACCACTCATCCTGGTTTACAAAAGAACGACGCGAGCAGACCGCCAATGTCCATAACAAAGGCGGCAATTTCATCTTTTGTGACGGCCATGCCGACTACAGGAAATACTGGGACCGTGACAGCGGAGACTATGGTCTGGTCGATATTCTAACAAAAAAAAGCGTTCCCTACGAGCCAACCCGCGAAAGCACTACAAAGACTCTCGATGCGGCCTTTTAGCTTAGGTGCATTATGATGATTTTATCAAAGTGTTCAATCTTGGAGGTGACTCCAAAGAGAAAGTCGGCCCCGACCGGCTCCAGGCTGAACGGAATGCTAAAAAGCCGTTTGTTTTTGCTGACATATCTGGGAATGCTCTTTCTGCTCACCAGTTGTGGCAAGAATCCCGAAGCGGACGTGACAGCCGAATTAGCTGCCAGTTTTGAAGGTTCTCCGGCCAAAGAGGACGTTATTAAAGCCAATGCCGCCTTCAAGGAAGGCCGCTATAAGGAATCGCTTGTCCTGCTCCACAAAGTGGTCGGCAGTGTAGATTTGACCGAACGCCAGAAAAAGGCAATGGCTGAGATTGTCGGCCGGCTGCTTCAGGTCGTACATGAAGACCCAAAACTTTCTGAAGATACCCAGCTACATCGTTTGATGGAGCTGTTAGTCTTGAGAACTATGGGTGAGACCTGAAGAATCTCTGAGCATGCAAACTGCGACAGACCTACAGTGGCCAAAATCAACCCAAACGGTATCTGAGGTAAACTCGCAAATTAGAACGAAATTCACCCAAAGCCGGTTCAGAAGCAATTTTTATTGACTTGTGCGCCCACAGGCGTATAATGATTATATTACAATTTATTAGATGAAGCCGTAGTGCTTATGGGCCGGCAAAGAAGAGGCTTTACGTTAATAGAGTTGCTGGTTGTTATCGCCATAATTGCGCTTCTTATGGGGATATTAATGCCGGCATTGCAAAGGGTCAAGAAGCAGGCACAGGCCGCAGGCTGTCTTAGCAATCTCAGACAGATCGGCCTGGCTGCAAACCTCTATGCCCAGGATAATGATTTGTTCATCCCTCGCGGCTCCACCGGTAGTAATCCCATTTGGTTTATGCAGTTCCTGCCTTACGTGGGCCAAAAGCACAACAAAGGCGATTACAAAAGCGTGAAGATATACCGCTGCAAAAGCTTTCCCAGGACTGGTGAGGGTCTATACAACATTCCAAATTCCAGACAGACTATCTGTTACGTCCTCAACGACTGGACTTTTTCAAGCAAAGACGACGACTCCGGAACCAGTGTTGGAAGGCCCACCAAACTTTCAGTGTTCAAGAGACCGGCCCATACGGTATATATGACCGACAACGAAGATGGCGATTGGCGTCCCATCATCGAGAGCGAAAACAGCCGGGAAATCATTCGCTGTGATATTTTTATTCGTACGCATCTGCCGGATTCGGACAGTCACCATATAAACGATGGACGACGAGTAGCTCGTGAGCGGCACGCGGAAGGCTGCAATGCGTTGTTCCTCGACTGGCATTCCGAATACGTCAAGGCCGAAGACATGACCATAGACATGTGGCGAGATAAATAATTGTCACCTGCACAACCTGTTGCCCTAACAGAACCTTCGGAAAACATTCTCGCACTTAGAGCAAAACTCCCCCAAGAACGAACGTCCTGCTCTCCCCCAAATGATACCCTATTCAAAGCATCAAAGAGCGGTTGTCTGATGCGTATATTTCCCGATGACCTTCCGAAAATCGTCGGTAGAGCATTTAATAAGTTTCGTACGGTCATTGAAATAGCCGTCTTCAAGCGCATGGCCAAAATGCCCTCTTGCCTCTTCATAATACGGGACAACAAGACGTCTCATTAACTCACCAAATTCCTGTATATCCACTACCTTAACACCATGACTATTAAGGAAATGAAACAGGTAAGCTACCCCGGTATCGCCGGTTAACCATTTCAGACGCATACTGACTCGATTAGCTCCGTTGTTATAAGGGTAACAGCTACCGGATGGACTGCGGGGAGAAAACATTACATGATGCACTATTTTGAAGTTATGCGCCTTTGATTCCTCGTCTTTGAGAAACCCTACCCAACCATCCGCTGGAGACTCAATGACTTCCCCACACGTATCGCAAATCCACTGTCTTAATGGTTTCAACATTTCCATCCTCCTTCCTACCGCTTTCGGGATTAAAAAACTGCGAGCTTGGCTCCACTACCTATTGTTCGACCATTTTTTGAAGACACTTGATGGGCTTCTCGGCTAAAAATTAGACAAAACCTCTAAAAATGCCCTCTGAGGCCTCTTAAATTGAAAGCTGACGGGCATTCGTGAGATTATATGCGCAGTCTTATCATGGCGGGCGTCCTAAACTAATTAGTTTCTGTTGCGGAAACAATATTTGTCATTCCCGCGGAAGCGGGAATCCAGCTTTTTCGTCCTAGCCCCCTGCTTCCGCAGGGGTGACATCGTAGGTTTTTGTTTTCAGCAACAGATACTAATTAAAGGCCGAATCTGAAAAAGACCTTCGGGAATGAGCGATATCCATTTGCCATTTCCGCTTTTCTGCACAATCCTATCAACAACACATGCCCATTCATAACCTAAAGATTTTCCTTGACGGGAAGGTGGGTGATTTGTTATAAGTTAAATAAAGTCGGTTCTGTGCCCGCACAGTAGGTCATCTGTGGCTTTTGGATCCTTCAGCGGGCAAATTTCTTTTTAGTCTTTCGATAGAGGAGGAGTTATTATGTATCGTGCGATGCACAGAGTTGGAATAGGAACTTTGTGCTTCGTAGTGAAAATAATTTACATTTCATTTAACATCCCATATTGGATTTTTGAAGGAGGATTATTATGTGCAGAAAATTGAGTTATTTGGTTCCTTATGTTTTGACGCTGAGTGTGGCTCTTACGGGTACGACTAAGGCAGAGCTTGTCGGCTGGTGGAGGTTTGATGAGGGTTCCGGGACCGTAGCACATGATACGAGCGGCAACGGCAACGACGGCACCTTCAACGGCGATCCGCAGTGGGTGTCTGGGTTTATAGGTGGTGCGCTGGAATTTGATGGGGTAGATGATTATGTTACAATAAGGGATTTGGACCTAACAGAATCCTTCACCCTCACATTTTGGATGCGACCTTCCTCGATCCCAAGCGGGTGGCATTCGGTGGTTATGAAAGAATATGACTATGGCTTCGAATTTGACGGAAACAATCTTCTTGGGAGAGTCGGCAACGGTGCGGGCGGCTGGGGTGCTACTGTTACCACAACCATTTCTGAACCTGCCGTATGGTATCACGTTGCGCTGACGTGGAATGGATCAGACCTCGAAATGTTCATTGACGCATCCAGCGTCGGCCAAAATACCGGAATACATGTTTCAAATAACAATCCGCTACTCTTTGCCAGTTGGAACACATCCAGCGAATTTTTCAACGGCACCATCGACGACGTCCGAATCTACGACCACGTTTTGTCGGGAATCGAAATTCTGAGCGTTATGGAAGGCCAGATATGGCCTTATGCCTGGGGCCCTGACCCCCCTGATGGTGCCATCTATCCGGATACATGGGTGAACCTTAACTGGTCCCCGGGTGGTTTTGCGGTCTCACACGATGTGTATTTCGGCGATAATTTTGACGACGTGAATAACGGTGCGGAGGGAACGTTCCTGGGCAACCAGCTCGAGATGTTTATTGTTGTCGGCTTTCCAGGATTTGCTTTTCCGAATGGCCTTGTCCCGGGCACGACTTACTACTGGCGGATTGACGAGGTCAATGACACCGAGCCGAATAGTCCGTGGAAAGGTGATGTCTGGAGCTTTACAATTCCACCCAGGACCGCTTATGCACCCGACCCGACTGATGGTGCCGAGTCTGTAGACCCTGATGTGCAGCTTAGCTGGACGGGAGGTTTCGGTTCTAAATTGCACACAGTATATTTCGGCGACAATTTTGAAGATGTCAACAATGCCGCCGGGGGTCTCCCACAGGGAACTACGACCTATACTCCCGGCACACTTAAATTGGCCAAAACTTACTGCTGGCGGGTCGATGAGTTTGATGCCATCGAAACGCATAAAGGGGACGTCTGGAGCTTTACTACTCAGGGCGCCGTTGTGAGCCTGAAGCCTTCTAATGGCGCTGTGGATGTAAAGCAGACACAGATTCTTAGCTGGTCGCCGGGAGTCTATGCTGATTCGCATCAGGTCTATTTCGGCGATGATAAAGATGCCGTGAAATATGCCGATACAGGTTCAACAGAGTATAAAGGTGCTGGGGACCTTGGTTCTGAAAGCTACGACCCCGGAAAACTCCAGTGGAATACTACCTACTATTGGCGTATTGATGAGGCCAATGACGTCAATCCCGACAGTCCGTGGACAGGCAATGTATGGAGCTTTACGACCGCCAACTTCCTTGTCGTTGACGATTTTGAGGACTACGATGCCGGCGACAACCAGATATGGTTCGCCTGGCATGATGGACTTGGCTTTGGCACGCCGGACGTTGAACCCTACTCTCCCGGTAATAGGACCGGCTCAGCCGTGGGCGATGAAAGCACTCTTTCCTACACTGAGGAAACTATCGTTCACGGAGGCAACCAATCGATGCCTGTATTCTATGACAACAGCGTCTTATTGTATTCAGAGGTGGAGAAGACGCTGACTTACCCGAGCGACTGGACCGAGAATGGTGTCAACACGCTGACGATCTGGTTCATAGGCAACTCGGATAACGCTGCTGAGATGTTATATGTTGCCCTCAATGGCAGTGCGGTGGTCAATCACGATAATCCAAATGCAGCACAGATAGGCACCTGGACGCAATGGAATATCGACCTGCAAGCATTTGCAGACCAGGGTGTGAACCTGGCCAATGTCGATACGATTGCTATTGGGCTGGGTAATAAGAAGAATCCGGTAGCTGGTGGTTCAGGTACGATATACATCGATGATATTCGGCTGTATCCTCCGGCACCCTAAGCCAGCACTTTAAGCCGTGTGATTTAGTTGACAGTTAGAATTACGTGTTGGATCCCGTTAGATAACTTCGTATTTTTCATATCTAACGGGATTGATATAGCAGATTAGTGACAGTTCTTCGGGGCTTATACCGGTTCGTTTGGTATAGGCCCCGCTTTTTTAAGAGCAATAATAGGTTTTGATACCTTCAAGCCAAGTTCATACTTAAAACGACCTGCGAGACGCTTTAAATTAAAAAGCTCAGGGGCGGTATAAAAATTCGACCTGTCAACGTTCTGGTTCATATTCCAATTTCCCCCATATACCCCTCTGCACCCATTCCAAATCCTCATTGCCCGGATGGGACACACTCGCATAATCAGGATTCACATTCTCATAAGGAGCACGCAGCACGGCAAGGTCCATCGTGCGGCGGTCTCTCCACTTATGGTACTCACTGTGCCCATCCGCGAAAGACCAGTCCGTCCCGTCACTGTGTCGTATCGTAGGAATGTCCCACCACATCGGCTTATCATGCCAAACCCCCCAGGGGCTGCCCGGCCACTTGCCTTCGTCAACGAAAACTATCCTCTCGCCCGGCCTTTGAATCTGCAACCTGTTTTCAATACAAAGTTCCGGGGGATGTCCCCCCGAAACCGGCGTGCTGCTGCCCCACATAGAGCCGACAATAGAGTACGTCACCATCTCCCCCCGAACACCGGTTGGGCACTTATAAAGTCTTAAGTTCTTCACGTATGGAAACAGCACTCCTGTTTTCATAGCCTCTATTTGCTGGGCCTCAGAAGCATCGCGCCCGGCCATATTTACCCAGGAGTCCGGCTGGCCTACCCACGCCGTACATATCTTGCCCTCGTTCTCATCTGCGTACATAATCCACGCAAGCGTCAACTGCTTTAAATTGCTAAGACAAACCGCGCGTTTACCCTGTTCTCTGGCCGTTTGAAGCGCAGGGATTAATATCGCCATCAACAACGCTATAATGGCAACAACTACCAAAAGTTCTATTAACGTAAACCCCGTTAGAAGTGCCGCACGAAACTCTTGCACTTTCTGAATTCGATTTATTTCTAATGGGGTAAAATCTTTTACTTTACTCATAATAGATTTCCTCTTTTTCCTCTTCTTAAAAAGCCTTTCCAAATCGACAATCAAACTTAAATCTGGCCGGTTCCGTCGCTGAGCTTGTCTGCCATAATTATAACACACTCGGTCACCGTAACGCAAGCCATTGGCTGATTTTTAAGTCGTGGGATTTCGGTTACTCCTCCCAAGCTGGGCGCCGCGGTGACGGCAAGACCAGTTCTCCATTTAAACAGCCTGTAAGGTGCTTAAAATTGAAAGCTGACGGGCAATAAACTCATGAAAGCATCCCTTTGTTATGATAAACACATGCCCAAATTTATTTGGAGGTTATCTATCGTTCTGTATTATTCGAGGCAACGACGGCTGGTACGGCATCTCCATCACATAGTTGAAGAATGTATTTAAGGATATCTGACCTGCTGATAACGCCTACCACTTTGCCGTTGGATGTAACCGGCACTCTTCTGATAGAGTTGTCCCTCAAACGGTAGCAAACATCCAGCAAAGGTTCCTTCTCATCAAAGTAGATAGCAGGATGTGTCATAAAAGTATTTACTGTCCTGTCTTTTTCGTCTTTATAGGTGTGGTATAATCTTAGCACATCTTGTTCTGAAAGAATCCCTACCAGGGTCATATCGGCTTCGACCACAGGGACGCCGGTAATATTGTTTGTTGACATAAGTCTTATGGCTTCAACTACAGGGGTGTCTCTTTTCACACAAATTACTTTCTTCTTCATAATGTCTTTTGTTTTAAGCATGGCATGGACTCCTTTTCACTAATTTATTTCATGCACTTAAAGGATTTTTTTACCGTATAATATTTTCATTACAGCCATTACATTCATAATTGATTATCGACCCCAAAAATAGAAGACTTAAGGAATTTCTTCGGTATAAGCACATGCATAAAAAATATCATTCTAAAATGGCCAAACTCGAAAGTATATGGTCAATCTACCATATTAGTATGGTTCATCATTTAAATGACCTATGAGGCTCCTAAAATTGAAAGATGAGGGGCTGTGAGATTGTGTGGGCTGACTTAGGCAGTAAAAAAGGGCCGCAAAAGCTTTACGCTCGCAGCCCTTCGTAGCCATACGACCAGATAGCCTATATTGACCTACGTCTTTGCAGCCGACTGATAAGTCATACGCTGATGCTCCTCCTGCGGACAGCAATCAGAGGACGCTTTTGTGATCAACTTTATTTTTTTCGGGTCCACAATTAATTCCACATGACCGCAGTCAAAACACATGATGGAGCTAACAGGAACTCCCGAAGTGAAGAATGCACTAATTTTGGCATTTTCAGGACGAGAATAGATTTTTCCGGTGGATTGGAAGTTACCGGCTTGAAGACTGGTGCCACCACATCGTAGACATTTCTTTTCCTCATTCATAATGCAACCTTTCATCTAATATTTTTCATATAAGCTCTGCGCCGCTACGTCGCTGCCTACACAGTTCTTTCTAATTTGCAAATGCTCAGGACAAGTCTTAGCATTTTTTCATTTCGGTCGTTTTCATAAAAAGCCTTAGCGCATTTCTTGTAGTTTGGCAATCAAGGCAAAATGGGGTGAGATGATATTATAAAAAAGAGTGTTTTCGGACTAAAAAGGAGACACCGAAAGCTTTATAGAAAATCATACACGGGCGACCCTTATTTAGATTGAGAGCTGATAGGGATTTTTACAGAAATAATGCTATACTAATTATGGCCAAAAATGAAAACACCAGGACACCAGCCAAAATAAATGCATTCACGGCTATTATGGGGACAACACGCGGCGCTTCCAGTAGTTTCGCTATTCTCTGCCTTCGTTTGTAAGGCAGAACTTCCTCACGGATATACTGTTTGACGTTGGGCTTATTTATCCTGTATTTGACTTGATTAAGCTGAAGACCAAGCTTTTCGGCCACCTCTGGGCTGCACAGGCCCTGAAAGTATCTCAGAAAAACGATATCAAGCTCAAGTTTGGTTAGTGGTTCGTTTGGGTCTATCTTTTTAGCCATCTTTGCCGCTCCAATTTGATTCTTGAAAAGCCATATTCGTATTGTTGTGCCCGTTCTGGCTGGAAAGAACTTCCAGAAGTGCACGGAAAGATTGACTTTTCAAGACAGGCTTGACACTCTCTCGGAAATGAGGCTCTGCGGTGTAGCTGAGCATATTAAATGGGAAATGTCGGAGTAAAAATTTTTTCATATATTCTCCTCCCAAAGACTGCCCTTGCCCCCCCTTTTTATACATCTTTTACAATGTTTTACGCCTTCTAAGCCATCCTATCAAGGCATACACCAATCCTACGATGGTAACCTACTTACCAATTCGAGTGCACTGACAAACCGCTTCAGCGCTCATACCTTGCCCAGGGCCAAGCGCCGATATAGCAATCTCCTCGTGAGGAAGTGTGGTAGGAAGTGCAATGAAACTTTCTTAACACTCCCGTTTCTTAACCCTACTCCACAAGAATATTATATACATTTAAGATAAGGAAGTCAAGCAGAAAGTCCAGAAAGAATAATTTTTTACCGCAATAGGAAATTAGAAGTGAATTCTAAGCCACTGCAGGGTCATCTCTATCACCACAACCAAGCCTCATAGCATAAGGCTGTCTGACAATGCTACGGGGCAAGCCGAGCAGAAAAAGCGTAGCGGGCTCTATGGAGACCAATGTTTTGCCAGGCCGATCGATTCACGAAAAAGCCCCTGCTTCGCTGAGGAGGACGTTAGGTAAAGCAAGCAGAGGCATTGTCTAATAAGCTGTACGATTACAGCCCTTTTTTGTTAGCGAGCCCAAGGGCGTTTTGGGGAAATATGATACTCCTCAATACGAGTTCGACATTTAAACGGCCTCTGAGGGCTTTAAATTGAAAGCCGATGGGTGTTCTGTGAGATTGTCTGGGAAGGCTTACGTTATAAAAAAAGGCTGCAGTCGCAATTTTAAGATGGATTCAGCACCAAATCTGGCCGAAAAATTATTGTAAGGGTGCGACATGATAGCAGAAAACGCCTATGGTAGCAATGGTTGCCGCTGAATTTGCAGAGAGTTCCGAAAGGCCGCAAGTAACCTCAGGACAACGAAACGACTTAAAGAAGACAAGGAGATAAAATTCACAATAAAACTTCTAATCAGCAAGAAAGAGGCAAAAAATGAAGTGGAGGCAGAAAAAAGTAGAAAAGAGGACCGTATTATTTGTGGACGATGACGAAATAGTCCTGCAGTCCTTAGAAAGGGGCCTCCTGGACGAGTCATACAATAAACTTTTCGTCAAGAGTTGCAAAGAAGCACTTGAAATCCTCCAGCGAGAAGAAGTGCATGTAATCGTAACCGATATGCGCATGCCTGAGATGAACGGACTCGAGCTTCTTAGAACCGTCAGAAAAGACTATCCCCACATTATCGGAATGGTACTCTCGGGATATGAGCAGGACGCCACTCTTCAGACGGCAGTCGACCAGAGAGAGATTTTCAGGTTAATTCCTAAGCCGTGGAAATTCGGGGGGGTGGACTTCGAAAAGCTTGTCCGCAATGCTATAGACCATTACAATCTCCAGAGCAAACGCGGACGGTCTGGCGGCAGAAAAAATGAGAGCAGTCTAAAGCCAAACGAGTTACAGCAGAGCAGATTTTGGCAGAAATTGGGTTTGTTTGGGTTTGATAGGCATTGAAATTGGCTTTAATTGGCTTTGAATTGGGTTTGTTTTCACCAAGTGTCCCATTGGGTTTATTTTCGTAATCCTTTATATTATATGGCCTTACATTCATTTGACTTTAAATGAAATTGGGTTTGTTTTGCATAAAAAGGGCTGATTTGTAGAGAACTCTCGACAGATGTCGGTTGGCGAGTATTGCGTATCGCGTATTGCGTATTGCATAGATCGTAGCCCAAGGTTGTATCTGGTAGTTTGAAATCCGAAATACTAAGCACTAAATCCGAAACAAATTCAAAATACAAATTTCTTAAGGTCAAAAACATCGTTGATGACCGGTTTTTCGATATTTATTAAATGATCAAGCTGTAATCTGGATCCCTGACTACGGCATTCGAGGACAAGCTTGGATTTTGTCATCTTTTTGCCGGAGGCGAAAAAGTAGCGCCTCTATAATTAGAGCTACCTGCACTTTTGATGCGAAAAAGGTCCTCGAATATCGATTCGTGATTCTCGTAACTCTATTTGGGACAGTAAGTTAAAGAATTTCTGAAAATCTTGATTTTTGTTCTGAGGTATCAGCGTTTTTGATTGAAAACTGGCGGAATTTTTACCTATTTTAAGCCACGAATTACACGAATTTACACGGATTCAGTCGGCTTGGTGCTGCCTACTTATGATTAAGCCGACCGGCTGAACTGTTTAAAATAAGGGGGGAATTTGCTTGATTTTCGTTGGCCGGGGTGGTAATTTTGAGTTTTTAAGTGGCTTGCACTCAGACGCGGATCAGTTACAATTCAATCGTACCACTGTCCAAGTCCTCTTCTGTTGTGGCTTGCACTCAGACGCGGATCAGTTACAATAGTTCGGCGGTAGGACTTATGAGTGGATTAGTTGTGGCTTGCACTCAGACGCGGATCAGTTACAATACCAGAACATTTCTGACATTGGTGTTATTGGTTGTGGCTTGCACTCAGACGCGGATCAGTTACAATTGATAAAATTGCAATGTAGAATTGCAAATGTTGTGGCTTGCACTCAGACGCGGATCAGTTACAATGAAAAAGGAGAAATGAAAAATGAAGTACCGGTTGTGGCTTGCACTCAGACGCGGATCAGTTACAATATCCAGCCGTTTAAGGACTATTGGAACAGCGTTGTGGCTTGCACTCAGACGCGGATCAGTTACAATGATGATGAGCTTGACGATGAGCTTGATGACGTTGTGGCTTGCACTCAGACGCGGATCAGTTACAATAAAATCACCAAGGAGAGAAACCTTAAATTAGTTGTGGCTTGCACTCAGACGAGGATCAGTTACAATAGATTGAAAATGGCAGATATACATATTGGGTTGTGGCTTGCACTCAGACGCGGATCAGTTACAATACGATGATACTTCTGCAAAACAACACGAAGTTGTGGCTTGCACTCAGACGCGGATCAGTTACAATTATGGATTATTCTATGATTCAGGAATATTTGTTGTGGCTTGCACTCAGACGCGGATCAGTTACAATAAACGGCTATGAGGGAGCTCATATAATTGTGTTGTGGCTTGCACTCAGACGCGGATCAGTTACAATTCTTTGGAAAAAGGCTGTTGATATAGCTCAGTTGTGGCTTGCACTCAGACGCGGATCAGTTACAATAAAGGGTATAAAATGAAAAAGAAAGTAATTGTTGTGGCTTGCACTCAGACGCGGATCAGTTACAATATTGGAATAGAGAATCACAGAGCTTATTAGTTGTGGCTTGCACTCAGACGCGGATCAGTTACAATGGTTCGCCCGCAAGGCCTTTGTCTTTAAGGGTTTGCGGGCGAAAATTTTTAAAATAATTCGAGCTGTCGAGGGGCTGGAGGCATGGGTTTTCGCATTTTTCCCCAAAAAGTTTCCATACGGACAAACTGTTTGTCAGTAATGGTAATAAGACGAACTTCACCGTCCGGCGGAAGAAAATTTTTAATTCTATTGTAGTGAACATCTGCATTTTCCTCACTTGCACAGTGTCTTACATATACCGAATATTGTAGCATACTGAATCCATTTTTCAACAGATTTTCCCTAAAATATGTATAATCTTTTCTCGCCTTTTTCGTATCTGTTGGTAGGTCAAACATCGCAAATATCCACACCGCTCTATACCCGCTTATAATCATACTTGCTCTTTGTCATTCTGAGCGCAGCGAAGAATCTCTTTTTACAATTTAGGCAAATTGATAAATTTTTGCTCACCCGCAAAGCACCTCTGCAAAGATGCCATCGTCCGATGTAATCCAACCATCAACGGCCCCTTAAAGCCGGCTATATTGACTTCCTCATATAAAACTTCCAACAGCCTCGCTTTAGTCGATTGCTCAAGCTCATCCATCGGCCCAATATCCCAATAGACTTCCCTCACCTTCGATTCTACAAACCCTCTGAACGGCTCAAGCAAATCGTCAGCTAAACAAAATGCGTTGTAACGGTTTCGATGATGAATCCCCAAAGACGGCAAAAGACCCGCCGAGCATAGCGCCCTTGACACAGACGCACGCAACACCATATATCCGTAGTTGAGCATATTATTTGGCGGTGGCCCGCTAATGTCCCTGTGAAATGTTACGTCCTGCAAATACACAGGCCAGTATTTCCTGCCCGCCTGCGCCTCGATATTATCCGGGTCACCCGACCTAACCCTGTCTCTCAAAGTCATCAGAGTTCTATATACATCACTGTCTTTGCCAACCAGTTTGGCTTGATGTTTAATCTTTTCTTTTACGATTTGTTTCCATAGCCGTTTCTTTACCGGCTCTTTCGCCTCTATCTGCTGACGAAACCTCTCCGTTTGAATGCTGTTGCTTTCAATTGGAAGTAGCATCCCCGCCGGATGATGGTCGACCCCACAAAGTACAACCGCAGCCCCACACCTTAATAATTCGGTGAATACCGAGTGTGTGTATGTTACCCCCCTATGGTCAACTAACAGTACCCCGATATCTTCACAGGGAATACTTGAGACCTGCTCACCATCCTGCTTTATAAGCAATTGCTCGTACTTAACAGACAAGTACGTTTTTGCTTGAGATATTTCAATTATCCGCTTAATCATTGGCCATATGTACCCTGCCGAGCATATCGACAGTTACCTTATGGCCCTTTAGTGTATTTGGTGTTCTACGTTGAACAAGAGGGGGTTTATCAGAATCACTAACCTTTCTTGAGTATGTATGAGGACGTAGAGTTATGGTAATGTTATTACCGGACTGTGTTATTTTCTGAACTCTGTGTAATTCTGTACTATCTTCATCAAGCTCGAGCATAAACGACTCATTTTGAGCTAACGAACAAACGAAATTTTTACCATCATTATAGTCTTTGCATACAACAGATTCACCTCTTTGACCTCTCTGTATAGCATCGAACATTGAGATTACTTTTCCATCCCTTTTAACATTTCCCTTTTTGTCAGTATATTCGAATATCTCAATATGATGGTTGCTACCAGGTTCTACAACTCTGTACACCTTGCCAGTATTATCCTTCATTAGTATCACGTTCGTTTTCACGTCGTGTATTCTCACGCTCTTGATAGGCACTTTCTTGTCGGACTTTTTTGTCCTCATATATAGCGGCTCTTTCCAAACCTCTTTTGGTATTTTTCTATCGCCTGCGTTCAGGTCGATGCCCTTTTCTAATAAGCGATTTTTCACAATCTCCCGCACAACCGTGTCAACAATGTCCTTAATCATCGGTATCGTCAGGCCATCTAACGGCTTGCGATATACGTAAATATCCTGCCCCTTTTCATTTTTCTTGCCCGTCAGCCCGTAGTTAGTCTCTTCGTGCAGCTTGCCTGATACCCTTCGCTGAACCCTGTGGGAAACATTGATATGCCTTACTTTTTCCCTTACTTCTTCTCTGAAATTTTGCCAGGGCAGGTCAAAGAACATCCCCGTCACCGAATACTTGCTTCTCGCTAACTTTCGCAGATGTTCATTCTCAGTAACCCCTACTACAACCGCATCCACCGCATGCCTGCGATGGTCGTCATCTCGTCTCACTCCCAACTCGTCAAAAATCCCATCCATCCCCCATTGGTGCCTCAGCTCTGCCGTAATCTTACCTCTTGTCCCTTTGACATTAACTCCGAGTCGTTTGAGGTATTTAACAACTTCCTTGCAGATATATCTGGTGTCATTAAGTTCTCTCTCGATATGCTTCTCGAGGTTTATCTCGCTCTGCATAAATTTCTGTCGTTTCGGCCAAGGCAAGACCTTTATATTCTGTTTTATCTGCTCATACTTCTCCGTGTCGTGGCTGTATGCCTCATAAGGTGTTTGGTTCTTCTTCACGTGGATATTCTCGTGAACCTCGCAAAGGGTCTTGTTCAAAAAGCTGTCGTCTAAACTGCGGTCGTATGGTAAAATATGTTCAACCTGAAACTCCGGATTGGGCCCGAAAAGTGCCTCCTGCGAAATATGTCTTCCCGTATATGGGCACCTTCTCCCACACTCCTCCCATAGCTTGTATTTTATAACATCGTCACGTGTCGGCCTACTAATATCGATGTCCTCTCTCAGCCGTTTACGCGCCCCCTCATTCCTCTTTTTATTCTCCCATTGCTTCCAGTGCAATTCCTCCCGCTGTCGTTGGCTACCCTGCACGTCTCTTGCCATTTCTATCTTTATCCTTGCTGGCTTACCGTACTCTCGTGCAATCGCGTTGACAACCTTGCGAACCTCAAAAAGCGCCTTGTTCACAATCGGATTACGCAGGTCCTCCGTCGGCGGCAATTTATCAAGATCGTTTTCCCCGCCGGTTGTTTTTCTATCACGATACGCAACATCTATTGCCTCACTCGTGATGGCTCCCTGCTCCATAAACTCAAGCAGATTGATAATCGCCTTGCGAGAAAAACTCATATACCCTTGGGGTATCGATATTTTCAAAATGGCTTCTATCTGCTTATCTTCAAAGCCGTATTCACCTCGCAACTTCTCTCTAAGTTGGTCATCTTCAAGCTCTACAATCCACTCGTTGAGCTTCATCTTCTCCTGCTCATCCATCTCATCCCACTTTTTTGGTCCAAAGACATTCTTGCTTCTCATCCCGGCGGAAAAATTATCGCCTTTTAATGATTCAACGGTTTTTCCGCCCCTGCCTATTTTGTATTCGGCGTTGAACTTCTGGGTCTCTAACAGACCCAGTTTTTTGCGAATTTTATCAAAAGTAAGTTTTTCTTTTTGGCCCAGCTCATCCAGAAGTATCTTTCGATGGTCAGGCTGATTAGAAAGCTTTTCTTCGGTTCCGTCAGGATTTTGGATAATCAGGTTATTGACATCCTGAAGCAATCTAAACCGCCTTGCATACCAATCACCTCTTGGACATCGTTTCTCACCTGGCTCTAATTCGCATTCACCAATCAATTCATCTGTTGGCTTCAACGGTCTTTGGAAAAATATAATCTCATCACGAACCTTTTTGCGTAAATCTTCAGTCAGCACCTCCGGATAAAATTCCGCCTGTTTAGCCCATAGTAAATCGAACTCTTTCTCATACATCGTCCGGAATGTGTACTTTCCTCTTATCCGCTTCTCATCGGGATTTAACTCCGCAAAATACTCTCCTATCGTCCGGAATTTTTTGCTGTCCATTTCCGTTTGCAGTGCGTTTGCCCACTTTATGACAACACTGTCTTCTCTTGCTTTCCCGCTCTTGCGATTACTCTTAAAACCCCTGCGCTGGCTCAAATGGTAAAATACTCTGCCGAATTCATAAGGTTCGAGCTTCTCGTCCAGCCCCTTTTTTCGCAATTCGTATGGACTGGTATGAAATAGCGACACAAGTTTCGATTCATCGTTCGGTAATAACCCCTTGGATTGAAGCACGCTCAACAATTGTTGTTTTCTCAGAGTTCGTCTCTGGTGAGTCCGTCTTACACCCCTCGCTTCTCGACGCGTCGCATTCTTTGACTTCTCCAATCCTTTTGTATCCCTGTTCACTCCTTCCTGAAAAACTCTAACTCCCATATCGATTATTGCCGGTCTTTCGCCCATGTCCATTAACGACCAGCCGATACTGTTTGAGCCAATATCTAATCCAAGTGTGTATGAGTTCATTATAATTTTCCCCAAAAATTTTAAATTTATACTTGACTTCCTGCTCCTTCATCGGTATTTTTATGTTATTGTAACTGATCCGTGTCTGCGTGCTTGTCATAACAAGTAAGATTTCTAAAGAAATCTCGCAGGCACTGCCCCCTTGGGCATTTTGCAATGCCCAAGGGGGCAAACCATTTTAAATCTCGAACTAAAGAAAATCCCCAGTTGAAATCGCTTAAACTCATAGTAAACTATTATCAATCAATAATCAATGAAAAAAAGACCAAGACGTCTGGCCTATAGAAAAAGAAAGGAGAAAAGATGCCTGAGGAGATTATTGGAGAAGTATCGGATTTCTTCGCCCACCCTGTAGCAGCTGGTATCGAGCTGACGGCGGCCTTAAAAGTGGGAGATAAAATCCACATTAAGGGGCATACTACCGACCTTGAAATGACGGTTGATTCGATGCAGATCAACAATGAACAGGTTGAAGAGGCTAAGCCGGGCGATTCTATCGGCGTGAAGGTCAGTGAGCGGGTAAGAAGTGGGGATTTGGTCTATAAGATTACTGAATGAAAATCGGTGCCCACGGCCCCCGACAGAAAAGCAAGTGAGCTAACATCGGGGGTAAACTCAATACGCTCAGGGCAGGCTAGGCTCAAGACAGGTTTCACAGGAATGAAAAGAATTGCCGGGCAACCACGTTACAAATTTGGTCAAAATGGAGGTTTAATTTTTTTCGTTTACCAGATCCCTTCGACTATGCTCAGGGCAGGCTCTTCGACTCCGTCCCGCACCAAAATTGGTGCGGGACTACGCTCAGGATGACAGTTGTGGGTTGCGCTTCGCTCAGGATGACAGTGGTGGGCGGGACTTCGGCCGGGGTTTGAACAAAGCGGGGCCTTATGCGTAATAATAGATACGGGGCAGGGGATGGGCTTTAATAAGCGTTATTTAGCGGCCGGGAAAAAAATTTTCAAAAAATTTTATTTTTTTTCTTTATCTTTCTTGACGATACTAATATATAGGTTAAAATAGATACATTGATGGTCAAGCAGGGACTATACATCTATGCTTGGCCTTCGGTTTATAATGCGGATTTAAGAGAGTTCTTTGACAAGTTAACAGTTAAGCCAAAACAGCCCCAAATAGAATTTATATTCTAAACGGGGCAAGCAGCGAAAGTGCAGCTACCGGGCGTGAATACGCTCTGCCCGGATAGCTTAAACGCCCCGCGTGAGCGGGGAACTATGTGTACATTCGGCACTTTCGGTGCGTATGCTTGAAAGTGTTGAGCCTTCTTCGACGATTTCCCCCATTTCTGCTTTCGAAAGAAAGCTTGGGGGAGCGACGATACAAATTGAAGGGTTTGATCCTGGCTCAGAA
>CAYUFX010000104.1:0-18406 GCA_964444135.1 uncultured Pirellulales bacterium
CCCTTTCGATCTGTCAAATATTCATCAGAGCATTTCAATGGAACAATGGAACCTTCGCTGGGCTACGAACGACACGTTCGTCTCAAGGTGGAACCCATACTTCTTGTCAGCGATGTGTTGGTCGTACTTCTCATCGCCCTTTTGTTGATAAGATGCGTTCCATCCTCTTTCCTTGTGCCGCTGGTACAGGGCTGTTTGCTGGGATCTGTTACAGGCGCGGCCAGCTTTTGGCTCGATAAGATACTATCGGAACCATGGTTATCCGCAATAGGGGTGCTCATTGTGTTCGTGGTTGTTCCCCTCATAATTTATATATTATCCCTAAAGCATAAGTGGCAAAAAACCGTTATCCTCATTATTTCGTTTACAACAGTTACTACATTCGGATGTGCCTTTCTGCTCACAGAAGCCCTATCGGACGGCGTTGATGAGGGATTCTTTAACTTGGGGGTGGTTCCGCGCTTGTTGGCTTTCACGGCAGTACTTGCATTTTTTTGTTTTGTCATGATGCTTTTGCACAGGAAAGTACTACCCTTAGTATTACGAAAGAAGCAACTGAACAGCTCACTGGAGAGCACTGCGCATAATGGTGTTCCTCAGTTCGCACGTCATCCAGAACAAACAGACAGAAAGAGCATGATAAAAAAAGCCATTTTATACGCATCGTTGCTGGCGATCACGTTTTACGTCGGCTACCATTTCATGATGGTTAGGAAGATGCGCCAAGATGAGTGGCTTGTTTTTGATGCAATTGAGTCGGAGCTTGAACGGCTTGGTGTGCCTCAGAGTAATGCTATTTTAGTCTCGCACGCGGAGCAGGGTATAGAATCGCTTGAAGCAAGTTGTAATACTTCCTGCAGGGTGGAAGTATATCTTAATGATGAAAAAATATATTATGCGGATGTGAAGAAAAGTATATTTGTTCCGTGGATCCAGGTAGATATAAAAAAGACAAGAACTGCTACACAAATAAACGGAAGCCACAAATCTGAATAGTATTGAAAGTGAGCAGAGCAGTTATGGATAAAGTGGAACGGATAGCTGTTTTAAGGAACGAAATTGAGGCGCAGCTTTTAGACGGCGAGCTCGCCGAGCTTGATATACCCCACCTGATGAAAAGCTATTATGATGGCGCTTTCGATGGAGTTTACCAGTTCTCTAAAGGGTGGGGACATATCGAAGCACCATCCGAATTCAGGGAAAAAATACTGGAAATTCTTGTCGGCATAAGGCAAGGTTCTTTAAATATAGAAGACGATTCTACAGAAGATGAATGACAGAGAACAGAGGACAGAAGTCAGAAGACGGACGATGGAGGACAGAAGGTGGAGCACGGATGGGTCCCCGGCAGAAGAGCCGTAGAAGCACAACCGTTGGGATAAATGATTTTTTTAAACTTGTGCTTGACAATGGCCGATGATTATGGTAATTATCAGTTACTATTTAACATATTAAGGTTTTGGTATTATGAATAGAAACATGAACAATGCGATCGTTATAATTATTGCGGAGAAACTCAAGCTGCCCTGAGAAAGCAAACCAATCAGGTATTTAAAAGCCTTCCAGAGCAGTTGACTTTGTAAGGCTTTTTTTATTGGCGAGTAAGGAGATAAAATGAACGGGCAAGTCGATATAAGAAAAGCGGTTATGGAAGATGTTCCGGCGATAATCGAGATTTGGAAGGAGCTTATGGATTTCCACAAAGAGCTGGATGCGATTTTCAGCAGGTCGGCTACAGGGCATGAGCGGTTTGCGGAATTCCTGACGAGCAATATGGAGAAAGAAGATTCGTGCGTACTTGTTGCAGCAGATGAAGGACATATTGTTGGTTATTGTCAGGCCTGCATTTCAAAGTATCCGCCGGTGTTGATAAAAGAGAAATATGTCGAAATATTTGATATGGCTGTTACTGAAAAGTATCAGCGGCAGGGTATAGGCCGAATGATTATCGATGCGCTGCGCCGGTGGTATGCAGATAAAGATGTTGACCGAATCGAGCTAAAATATTTGACCTCGAACAAATCAGCAGAGGAATTTTGGACAAAGATGGGATTTAAGCCGTATCTTAAAACGGCATTTCTGGAAATATGAAAGGTTGCCGGTTATGTTGACAGGTTTGCTTTTAAAACTTATGATACGAAAACCATTTTGGGAAAATTTTTGAGGATTGATTAGATGTCGGACACAAAAGAAAAAAGTTATCGCGATACTTTGTGCCTGCCGAAGACGGGCTTTTCAATGAAGGCGAATCTGGTTCAGCGTGAGCCGCAGTTGCGTAAAAAGTGGGCGAAGGAGAATATATACGCTCAAATTAGGAAGGCCCGTGAAGGTGCGCCTTTGTATATCCTGCACGATGGGCCACCCTACGCCAACGGCGATATTCATATGGGACACGTTATAAATAAGGTCCTTAAAGACCTTGTTGTTAAGTATAAGACTATGGCCGGCTTCGATGCACCTTACGTGCCGGGCTGGGACTGTCACGGCCTGCCTATAGAATCAAAAGTGGTAACCGAGCTCGGCGAAAAAGTCCGCCAGATGTCGAAGCTCGACATCCGCAAGGACTGCTACAAATACGCCAGCAAATATATCAAGGTGCAGAGCAGGCAGTTTCAGGAATTGGGGATATTCGGTGATTTTGAGAATCCGTATCTTACGTTTAAGCCCATATACGAGGCGGGGATTCTGGAAGTATTCGCTACGCTGGTTGGTAAAGGATTGGTTTATAAACAATTGAAGCCGATTCACTGGTCGATTGGGTGCGAGACAGCGTTGGCTGAGGCGGAGCTGGAATATAAGGATATTTCATCGCCGAGTATCTATGTGAATTTTCCGGTTGCTAAGGAAAGCGTTAGACGATTGGTCGAACTTGGTCTGGTTGAACAAAGCCAGGCTGAGAACGCAAAGGTCTGCTTTATGATATGGACGACTACGCCGTGGACATTAGCGGCTAACCTGGCGATAGCGGTGCATCCTTACCTGGATTATAAAGCGATAAGTTATGAAAAAGACGGAGAAAAGTTTATCTCAGTAATAGCAGAAGACCGTATTGAGGCGGTGGCCGCAGCGGGCGATTTAGGAGAAGGACAATATACTGTCAGCGAAAAGTCGGTCAGAGGAAGTGAACTTGAAGGGCTGCGCTACGAGCATCCTTTTGTGGAAAATAATCCGACGGACAAAGATGCCTTTATGGTCATACTTGCCGAGTACGTTACGACCGAAGATGGAACAGGACTTGTCCATACAGCGCCGGGTCACGGGCTCGAGGACTATATGTCAGGGCAAAAATATGACTTAGCGATATATTCGCCGGTTATGGACGATGGGCGATATGATAATACGGTGCCGGAGTGGCTGCGGGGACAAAACGTTCTGGATGTGGACACAGTTGTTAATAACCACTTGAAAGAATTGGGGCTGCTCTATCATAAGGATGAGATAACTCACAGTTATCCGCATTGCTGGCGCAGTAAAGGTCCGGTGATTTTCAGAGCGACGGAACAATGGTTCATAAGTGTCGATAAAGAGCTGCCCCCCACTGCTTCCTTGCGGAAGCAAGGAGTGGGGGGTAAGAGTCTGCGTGATTTGGCGCTGGAGAGTGTGAAAAATGTAAGATGGATACCGGCGTGGGGCCAGAAGCGCATCGAAGGTATGCTTGAATCCCGGCCGGACTGGTGCATCAGCAGACAGAGAAGCTGGGGACTGCCGCTTCCAGTTTTTATCAGCTCCGAGGGAAAGACTTTGTTGACAAAGGAATCTGTATTGGCTGTGGCAAAGCATATTGCCAAGCATGGGTCAGATAGCTGGTTTACCGATTCGCCGCGTGAGATTTTAGGCGAGGATTTTGAGCTGCCGGAAGGATTTGTCCTCGATGAGCTTCAGAAAGAAGAGAATATTTTCGATGTCTGGTTTGAGGCGGGTTGTAGCTGGTACAGCGTCTGTGTAAAAGAAGCTGGCTGGTCAGTGCCGGTAGATTTGTATCTTGAGGGCTCGGACCAGCATCGGGGATGGTTTCAACTGTCACTTCTGCCGGGGCTTGGGGCAACGGGCGAAGCGCCGTTCAAGAGCGTTTTGACGCACGGCTTTACTGTTGACGAGAAGGGAATGAAACAGTCGAAATCGTTAGGTAACTACGTTAATGCGCAGGAAGAGATAGCAAAATACGGTTCGGATATCCTGCGGCTGTGGGTCTCAAGCGTGAATTATCAGGAAGATGTAAGGTGCAATGATGAGATAATTGGACGAACGCAGGACGCCTACAGGAAAATCAGGAATACGCTCAGATACCTGCTCGGTAATATCAACGATTTCGACCCGAATGTCAACAGTGTTGCCTACGATGAGATGTTCGAGATAGATAAGCGGGCGATGCAGCAGTTGCAAAAGCTGATTGCCGGCGTTAGCGAGGCGTATGATAACTTTGTCTTTCACAGGGTATTTTCGCTTCTTTACAACTTCTGCACGGTCGAGATGAGCGGTATCTATATGGATGTGCTCAAGGACAGGATGTACTGCGATGCGGCGGACAGCTTGTCGCGACGCAGCGCCCAAACAGCGATGTATAAGATATTGGATTGCCTGATTCGGATGCTGGCACCTATATTAGTGCATACCGCAGAAGAGGCCTGGGTTGAGTTGAGCAAGTCACAGCAGGTAGAAAGTGTACACATAACCGAGATGCCGAAAGTCGATGATTCGATTGATCTCACTTCTGACGAGCCGCAGTGGCAAAAGCTGATGGGGCTGCGCGATGAGGTCCTCAGGGTACTGGAAGGTTTGAGACAAGAGAAAAAGATTGCAAGCAATCAGCAGGCGTGCGTCACTATTTACTGTGATGATGAAGATACGTCAGTTCTTAATGATTTCGGACTTGAGCAGTTTGCGGCACTTTGTATTGTCAGCGAGGTTAAACTCGTCAAAGCGACAGGTGAGACTACAGTTGCGGCAGAAAAGAGCGGCTACAATAAATGCCAGCGGTGCTGGAACTATTGGCCAAGCGTCGGGACCGACAGTGAGCATCCTGATTTGTGCGAGCGATGTGTTAAAGTAATATAGCAGGACTCAAGTTGCAAGACGCAAGACTCAAGACTCAAGATAATTGCTCGCGGACTTTTTGGTAGACCTCGTCGAGGGTTATGGTGTCGACATTGTGCTTTGGGTCACGACTTTTTATTTTAAGGCCTCTGGTGTATGGCTCGCGGGCTACGAGACATTCGCTTCTTTCGTATGGAGCTATCCTGGCTGGGTTTGACCAACTGAACATTAAAACCAACGGCGTACTTAGGGCCGCGGCGATGTGTCCCGGGCCGGTGTCATTGCTTACCACCAGTCGGCTTCTTTTCAGTAAGCAGATTAGTTCGCTCAGAGAGGTCCGTCCGGCAAAGTTTTCAATTGTAACCTTAGAAAGATTTTGTAATTTCTGAATAAGACCGGCTTCAGATTCAGTGCCGACGGCAATTAGAGACAGCCCATACTGTGAAGAAATCTTCTCGGCCAGCGCGGCAAAACGTTCGACAGGCCAGCGTTTGTCTTTGTGTGCGGAGCCGGGGACAAGGACCACATAATTGTCCTGCGCAATGCCGTGACTTTCCAATAATCTGCCGACTGCCTCGGCGGCCTCGGGGTGGTGCGGCAATACAAATTCTACGTCGAGCTGAGAAGCACCGGCAGCTTGGATTATCTTTAAGTAGTAGTCAACCATGTGAATACAACCCTGCGTCTGGGTGATTTTGTGGGTGTAAAAGAGGGGAGCGAGCTCCCTGGCTTTAGACATTCCGTAACGTTTTTTACATCCTGAAAGCCAAGCCAAGGAGGCGGTCCTGAAAAGTCCCTGGAAGTCAATTACGGCATCGAATTTGGCGCGTCGGAGTCGTGTAATAAGCGAGACAAGACGACCGGATGCACCGGGATGGAACCAGGCCTTACCGAGAAATCTGCGGTCAAAAGAAATTATCTCGTCAAGGTGAGGATGGTTTTCGAGAAGTGCTGCAAACTCGGGACGGATGAGCCAGCTAATTTTTGCATCGGGAAAACTTTTTCGCAAGGCCGTGAGGGCCGGTAAAGCTAAGACTATGTCACCCAGTGAGCTGGGTTTTATTATCAGAATGTTTTTGAGACCTTCCGACATAATGAGCTTGTAGCCGATATAAATCCGAATCCCCATTCCCCGATCGGAGTCGAGGACAAGCTTCACGAGGACAAGTATCAAATATCGAAATCTCCATCCTCCGAAGTAGAACTTCTACGGAGGACGGGCGAAACAAACCTGTCCTGAGCAGAGTCGAAGGATTCGAAATTCAAATATCAAATGTTCTCCGCAGGACACCTTACGGCGAAAACATTATTCTATTCGCGGTTCGTGCCGAGACACAGGTCGCAGTCGATGGCTCACGTTTCACAAGATACGAATCACCATAGGTTATTGTAAGCGATGGGGTGATTTAAGGCAATTAGTTTTGTTCTGGTTGGTTCCAAGTATAAAAATTTGCCGCCAGGGGGTTGCATTACTGTGAGCGAGAGTGTTATAATTATAAAAGAATAGCATACCAGCGAAACTCATTGTCTCTCTTTGAAAGAGAAGGACGAATGTGATGCGCAAAGGAAAAGGCTTTACCCTAATAGAGCTTTTGGTGGTGATTGCCATTATCGCATTATTGATGGCGATACTGATGCCGGCACTACAGCGGGTAAAGCAGCAGGCAGCAGGCGTTGGGTGTAAGTCGAACCTGAACCAATGGGGCCTAATATTTGCTCTATACACACAGGACAACAACGGCTACTTTTATAACGGGCACCTTCACGGTTCGTCATCGGGCATGGGTAATGGAGAATGGTGGCGGGAATGTATGCGGCCTTTATCCAAGAACAAGAAAATGTGGCTTTGCCCGACGGCGATAAAGCATCGTTCCACTGCAAGTGACCAGTCACCGGCAACAGCTCCTTTCGATGCTTGGCGAGTACCTGCATCGCAGGGTGGTGACATTGGCAGTTATGCTCCGAACGGCTGGATGTGCAATCCGATGCCGGGATTGTCGAGCCTTTGGGGGCGCGGGCCGATCGAGAATCACTGGCGGACGCACCAGGTGGCCGGTGCCTATAATGTGCCGGTTTTTACAGAAGGCTGGTGGGTGGATGGTTGGCCCAAGGAGACGGATGAGCCATTTGAGTTCGAAAATCGCACTCCACTTTTGGGAGTTAATGTGCAAGAAATACAGCGTCTCTGTGTCAACCGACACGGCGGGTCGCAAAATTGTTTGTTTGCGGATTGGTCCGTCAGAAGAGTAGGACTCAAGGAGTTATGGATGTTGAAATGGCACCGCGAGTACAATACAAATGGTCCCTGGACTAAGGCCGGCGGCGTTCAACCGTCCGACTGGCCCCAATGGTTGAGGAAGTATAAGGACTACTGAAATTGGTGATTAGTAAATGGTAATTGGTAAATGGTGATTAATTATTTTTTTACCATTTACCATTGGCCAATATGGAGGATACAACATTATGAGCAAACGGAAAGGATTTACCCCATTAGAAATTAAGATTCCTGGCCGGAAAAGCAGAAGATTTCCCGAAAAACACGGGGAAACAGATGTCCGACAACTACACCGGAGTTTTCTAACTGGATTTACCCTGATAGAGCTTTTGACGGTGATTTCCATTATTGTGTTGTTAGTGGCGATATTGCTGCCGACGCTGCAGCGTGTCAAGAAACAGGCAAAGGTGGTTATTTGTCAATCCAACCTGAAACAGTGGGGAGCTATCTTTACGATGTACACGAACAACAACGACGGTCTTTGCCCCAGACAGAAGTTTCTTGGCCTTGCCACTCCTGAGCCCTGGATGTATATCATACATGATTACAGCACCGATAATGAAGGTATATACTGTTGTCCGGCGGCGACTAAGGTTGCAAATCCAATCGCCCAAGACAGCAGCAGCATAATAAGGTCTCCAAGAGAAGCCAATGTCGATGTAACAGGCAGCACATTCATAGCCTGGGGTAAGATTACGTTCAAAATCGAAGGCAATCTGACACCGGCTTACTATGGCAGCTATGGTATGAATAACTGGCTCTCTACGCCTCAGGAAGGAGGCATGGTTATAATTGGGTGTGGAATGGGCATGGAATCGCTTAAAGAATCTTTCTGGAAAACCAGCAATGTCAAAGGTGCAGGCAATGTACCTGTTTTCCTTGACAGCTGGTGGTGGTGTAGCTGGGTGAAAGATATTGACAGACCACCGGAATATGACTGCCAGAAAACGGAGTTTCCCTGTGGATGCCGAGATTCGATACGGCGTTTCTGCTTCAACAGGCACGATGGGTTTTTAAACTCTGTTTTTCTGGACGGCTCTGTTAGAAAAGTAGGACTAAAGGAGTTATGGCGTTTGAAGTGGCATCAAAACTTTAATACGAATTCAGTTCCGCCAGTTTGGCCGGAGTGGATGAGAAAGTTTAAGGATTATTGAAAAGAGGTTTTTTACTCGTAGAACCGAAACAATATATAAGCAGAATATCGTCTTAGCCTACAAGCCCCTGCTCTTTTCCTCCTGTTGTTCTTTAAAGAATCAAGGGCCTTTATGTAAACCTCTCTGTTTTTCCAAACATTTAGCCTTTTTTCCTTGATTTTTGGCCGTTAATATTGTAAAATCATATTATATTTGATTGACTGTCTTGATGATTAGATGGAGAGGATAGATGAAAAGGACACAAAAGAGAACAGGAATAGCCGTGGATGTATTGGCTTTGGTTGGCATCCTGGTGTTTTCATTGTTGGCCATAATTAGCATAACATTGCTTCTGTAAAAAACGCCCCTCAGCTTTCAATTTAAAACTCTTCAAAGTCCATTTAAATGGCGAAATCGTCTTGAGGAGTATCTTTTGAAGCCTTTTTTCCAGGAATTGCGCATTAAATTCGCTGAGAACAGCGGAAAAAGCGTTAAATTCAGAAAAAGCGTTACATTCGGTATTACCGGTGGCACATATATATAGTCTTTGCTATTTCATTTTCCAGGGAGGGAAGTGGTACAGTGTATCGAAGATACACTAATACTTAAGCCTCTGCTTTACTCAACATTCTCCTCCATAAAGCAGGGGCTTTTTTGTCCGCTATTTATCTTCCTGAACCTGCGCTTATTGCCAATCGTATAATCCTATGGAGGGACGTGATGCGGGCCGAGCTGGACTACCCCACCTCCTCTCTCGGCCCGCTCTTTTATGTGCAGACAATAGATAGACCGGCCTTCTCATTCTTACCCTTTAGTTATATCCGACCAAACGTTAATTATAACAAAACCCAACCAAAAATACATTATAGCAAGTATCCCAAGGCATAAGGCGATTTCATAAAATATCTTTATCAACCCCCGCATCTATTCCCCCTTAAGCTCTCTCAAGCTTGTGTTTTTGAAATGTTTTACCCGGAAATTACCTTGAGCTTGTTAGTGTTTTTAGAGGGCAATCCCAATATATAAAGTATAACCTATTTTCGTCGAGTGACAAGGTCCGGAAAAAACCTTGTTTTAGTAGATGCCGTTTAAACGACGAACCTGTCTTGAGTGGTATCGCGAAGAAAGATTAATGACTATGCCAGTGAGCAGGAAAAGACGAAGTGCAGAAGCTTAAAGCAGGCCTAATTAGTTTCTGTAAAATACTTTTTTACCCAAGCAGATTTGCTTGTTAGCGCATGCTTGTGCTTGATAACACGGTGGGTCGCACCATTTATTTCATACGGCTTCCGAAATGGACACTCAGGAGGACCGTCGGGGAAATAGTCAGGATTTTTAGTAAGCTCGTCTAAATTATTAGGCCAGTCGCCTGTGTCGATTTTGAACTTTTCTATCTGTTTGTTTATGATTTGAACATTTTCGCGGCAGGCACTAATCTTGGCCCCCTCTCCGCTTACAGCAATTCGCGGAACCACAATTGCTGTCAAGGTCCCCAGAATCAAAACCACAATCAGCAATTCAACAAGCGTAAAACCTCTCTGAGTCATGTTCGTCACTTCCTACCCAGACCTATTTTCTGAGTTTGGCTTTGAACTTTTCTAATTTTCTACCACCGGACCATTCAAGCTTGCTCTGGAGATTGTAATGGTCTATAGCCCGGCGGACATACCTTTCGAAGCTACCCCCGAGCTTCCACGGCTTACGAATTAACCTGAAAATCTCTCTCTGCTCGGCTGCCGTCTGAAGAGCAGTGTCCTGCTCATATCCCGAGAGTACCATCCCGATGATGTGGGGACATTCTTTTTTGATGATTCTAAGAAGCTCGAGACCGGTCATCTCAGGCATGCGCATATCGGTTACGATTACATGCACTTCTTCTCGCTTGAGGAGCTCAAGTGCTTCTTTGCAACTCTTGACGAAAAGTTTATTGTATGGCTCATCCAAGAGACCTCTTTCTAAGGACTGCAGGATTGCTTCGTCATCGTCCACAAATAGTACGGTTCTCTTTTCTACTATTTTCTTTTTCCCGAACATTTGTTACCTCATTCTAGCTCAAATGAAGTTTTATTGTGAATTTCTATTATCATTTTGCACACAGTTAATTTTATCGGCCAGATGTGGTAATGAATTTATCTTGAAATTGCTACTAAAGCCTTTTTTTATTACCTAAGTCAGCCCACATACCACCGCTCAGCTTTCAATTTAAGGCGCCTCACAGGCTGTTAAGCGGTGAAGTCAGCTTGAGGGCTTCTTATGAAAGCCTGTTTTCAGGAATCGACCTCAAGATTTCCGTACGTTGGGTGGTGATGGCGAAGTTGAAATTCGCAAAGGTAGAACAGGGACATTTCTTTTGATTTTCAAATCCTGAATGTGTATGATATTTGTAGGTTCTGCTTTTACAGGAACAGCGGTGTCATTATGAACAAGCAAAGAGGATTTACTTTAATAGAGCTTTTGGTGGTGATTGCTATCATTGCATTATTGATGGCAATATTGATGCCGGCATTGCAGCGGGTCAAAAAACAGGCGAAGGCGGTTGCGTGTCAGTCCAATCTGCATCAGTGGGCTGTTGCCTTTGAGATGTACGCCGGTCAATATGACGGGTATTTCTGGAGCGGGGATTTTAACAGGGGCGGATGGGAGCAATATGCCTGGGTAGGGCCGCTGCGGCCTTACTACAGTGACGAGAAAGAAATGCGTTTCTGCCCGACGGCTACGAAACTCAGAGAAGAAGGAGCCCGTGACCCATTTGCAGCCTGGGGGCCTATGCAGCAGACCGGCGATCAAAGCGGCAGCTATGGGATGAATAACTGGCTTTGTAATCCACTGCCCGTGGTGGACTTTATACATGGCCGGGAGGCAACCAAAGATAACTGGCGGAATGCTTATGTTGAGGGTGCAGGTAATATACCGTTGTTTCTGGATTGCGCGTTTGTTGAGGGCAAGCCGTACGATTTCGACACGCCTCCGGAATATGATGGTGATATATCAACGTATCTGGTAAGCGCTTTACAAATAAAGCGATTTTGTATGAACCGACACGGTGAGTATGCAAACGGCGTTTTTCTGGATTTCTCTGTCAGGAAGATCGGGCTTAAGCAATTATGGACTTTTAAGTGGCACCGAAGTTTTGATATAAACAACTCGTGGACCACAGCCGGCGGAGTCCAGCCGTCCGACTGGCCGGAGTGGATGAGAAGGTTTAAGGACTATTGAAAAAGAGGTAGTTACCTCTCCCTTACGGTCGGGTCTCTGTTTGATAAAGTGGCTGCCGCTATTTTTTCGTTAGACATATCCCCCCGAAGACCATAATATAACTCCAAATGGCACAATATCCCGGATGAAATCAGCATTCTATGAATACAAAAGGTAAATATGTTTATGATTGGCCGAGGCCGATGGTTACAGTTGATGCGGCGGTCTTTACTTTTTCCAGTGACATAGTTAAAGTACTGCTTATCAATCGCGGCAATGAGCCGTTCAAGGGAAAGTGGGCGCTGCCGGGCGGATTTGTGGGAATGGATGAGGAATTAGAGGATGCCGTGGTCAGAGAATTAGAGGAAGAGACGGGACTTACAGGCGTTCGATTAGAGCAGATGCGTACCTTCGGTACGATCGGCCGTGACCCAAGGGGCAGACAGATTACAATAGTATTTATGGGTATTGCATCAGAGGAGCAGACCAAGATAAAGGCCGGCGACGATGCAGCACAGGCACAGTGGTTCGACATAGAAGAACTTCCGGAAGATATGGCATTTGACCATAATGAGGTGGTCAAATTTGCTGTGGAAAAACTAAAAGCCTCAAAGTAGGTATCTTAAATCAGCAGGAAAGGTGGGGCAAGCCCCACCCTACAAATTAAGAAGAAGATGGGGCTACAAATTAGATTGCCTCGCCCCGCAGTTTCGCTTTTGCGAAGCAAAACGACGGGGCTCGCAACGATAAGAAATAGACAGTTATTTTTTGGAACTGCACTCGCAAGGACAAAAGAAGGCTTGTATGAACGAAAGCGTTGATATAACGGTTGATTTTGTGGGGGTTCGGCTGGCTAATCCTGTATTTACGGCTTCGGGGACGTGCGGGTATGCCGATGAGCTGGCCGATTTTATGGATGTAAATACGCTCGGCGGGTTTATTACAAAAAGTATAACGCGCAAGCCGAGAAAAGGTAACCCGACTCCGAGGATTGTCGAGACCGATTCGGGGATGCTAAATGCCATCGGATTGGCCAATATCGGATTAGATAAATTCATCGAAGAAAAACTGCCTGTTCTCGAACAGATGAGTGCCGCTGTTTTTGTTAATGTAGCCGGCCAGACTATTGATGAATACGTGGCTGTGGCGCAGCGGCTGTCCTCTGAAAAAGCGATAGCCGGGTTTGAATTGAATATTAGCTGTCCCAACGTTAAGAAAGGCGGGATAAGTTTCGGCACCGAGCCTGAGCAGGTAATGGAGATAACTTCGGCGGTGAAAAAAGCTGTCGGGCAGAAGGTTCTGATGGTCAAGCTGTCCCCCACCGTTACTGATATCAGTGTAATAGCGCGTGCAGCGATTGAGGCAGGTGCCGATGCACTTAGTCTAATCAATACATTTACGGCAATGGTTATCGATATTGAAACCCGCAAGCCTGTTCTGTCCAACCGGACAGGTGGGTTGTCGGGGCCTGCGATAAAGCCGATAGCAGTTCATCTGGTCAATAAGGTCTATAATGAAGTTGCGAAAAGTCGCGGAATACCGATTCTGGGCATAGGAGGAATCAGGACAGCTTCGGATGCCGTCGAATTTATTATCGCTGGTGCGTCGGCAGTAGCTATCGGTACGGCGAATTTTATTGAGCCGGGATGCGCGACAAAAATTATCGAAGGCATAAAAAAATATTGCGTTCGTAAAGAAATAGCAAATATCAAAGAATTGATTGGCTCACTTTCAGAGGAAAGAGCATGAAATCTAAAAAGGTCGCCGCTCTTTTTCTTTCATCGTTCATACTGAATGCGGCCACGTTGACTCGTGCCCAGGCAGCGCTTGTTTTGAAGGCAGACACTTTCAAGCATTATGTTGATACGTTTAACAAGAACGACGAGGAACTACATATCCAACATATTGCCAACGCCAAGGCGTGGGATTTCCTCGAAGCGAATATTCCCCTGTTTGAGTGTCCCGACAAGGATGTCGAGCGGACCTACTACTTCCGGTGGTGGACTTACCGCAAACATATCAAGCAGACGCCGGAAGGGTTTGTGATTACCGAGTTTCTGCCGAAGGTTGGGTGGTCCGGCAAACATAATACGATCAACTGCCCTGCTGGCCATCACTTCTACGAGGGTCGCTGGCTGCACAGTCCGAACTACCTAAACGACTATGCTGTATTTTGGTTTCGTGGCAGCGGTAACCCACGGCTATACAGTTTCTGGGCCGCTGATGCGATATACTCAAGATATCTGGTCAATCATGACAAGGGGTTTCTCGTTGACCTGCTTGACGACCTGGTCAAAAACTATCAAGCGTGGGAAAAAGGATGGGAAAGAGTCAACTTCAACATCGGTCTTCACGAGAACGGCCTTTTCTTTCAGATAGACGACCGTGACGGAATGGAGCTGTCGATTGGAGGGAACGGCTATCGCCCCACCATCAACAGCTACATGTACGGCGACGCAATCGCGATCGCTAAGACCGCAGAGATGGCTGGGCGAAATAATTTAGCTCGAACATATCAGGCAAAAGCAGCGAAAATTAAGGAGCTTGTTCAGATCAGGCTGTGGGACAGACAGGCAAAGTTCTTTAAGACGCTGCCGCAGGGCGAGGACAAAACTTTGGTCGACGTCCGCGAGCTACAAGGCTATACGCCCTGGTACTTCAATCTTCCCGATATCGGCTACGAAGAAGCGTGGGCGCAACTGACGGATCCGAAAGGCTTCTGTGCACCTTTGGGCCCCACAACAGCGGAACAGCGTCACCCGCGATTTGCTGTGTCCTACCAGGGACATGAATGCCAGTGGAATGGGCCAAGCTGGCCCTTTGCCACCACACAAACGCTTGTAGCTCTGGCCAATTTGCTGAACAACTATGAACAAGAAATGATCGGCAAAAACGATTACCTCGAAATGCTGAGAATCTACGCAAGAAGCCATCGACTGAAACGAGATGACGGGCAGGTGGTTCCCTGGATCGATGAGAACCTCAATCCCTATACCGGAGATTGGATTGCAAGGACTCGCCTGAAGACATGGAAGAACGGGACATGGGACACGCGTAAAGGCGGCAAAGAACGCGGCAAGGACTACAACCACTCGACCTTCTGCGACCTGGTTATCAGCGGCCTGGTCGGTCTGCTTCCTCGAGCCGATAACGTCATCGTGGTCAATCCTTTGATTCCTGCCGATACGTGGGAATGGTTCTGCCTCGACAACGTGCTGTACCATGGTCAGATTATCACCATTCTATGGGACAAAACCGGTGAGAGATATAATAAGGGAAAAGGTCTGAGATTATTTGCAAATGGTAAAGAGATTGCACAATTGGATACCCTCGGTAAGGTCAAAGGCCGACTGCTATCGGTGGAAAAAGAGGAAAACACTCAGACAAAAGCCGGCTGGCAGAAATATGAGAAGAATCCAGTGCTCGGCGGTAAACTCGGGACATGCTTCGATGTGTCGGTGTTGAAAGAAGAAAACATTTATCGGATGTATTTATCCTGGCGGCCCAGGAAGAGTATTGCGCTGGTGGAAAGCCGGGATGGAATCCATTGGAGTGAGCCGATTGTCGTTATGGCTCCAAACAAAGAGAGCAGTTGGGAAAACGACATCAATCGGCCGGTAGTGCTCAAAAAGGATAATCTTTATCATATGTGGTACACAGGGCAAGCACAGAACCGGTCCTGGATTGGTTATGCTACGAGCAAAGACGGAGTTACGTGGAAACGAATGAGTAATAAACCTGTCTTATCAGCGAAGGAACCCTGGGAAAAGGTAGCAGTTATGTGCCCCCACGTTATCTCGGACGAAGAAAAAGGAATATTCAAGATGTGGTATTCTGGTGGTGAACAATATGAACCGGATGCTGTTGGTTATGCGACGAGTCCCGATGGAGTGCATTGGGCTAAGTGGTCATCTAATCCAATATTCACGAAGGATGAAAATAATGAGTGGGAGCAGCACAAGGTAACCGGGTGCCAGGTGATTCGGCATGACGATTGTTACCTGATGTTCTATATTGGATTTAGGGATGTCCACCATGCGCAGATTGGTGTAGCGCACAGTCCTGACGGGTTGACCAATTGGCAGCGACATCCGAAAAACCCGATTATATCACCTGACGAAAATACTTGGGATGGTGATGCCTGTTACAAGCCTTTTGCGATCTATGAAGCAGAGAAAGATCGTTGGCTATTGTGGTATAACGGACGGCTAAAGACTGTTGAACAGATTGGGCTGGCGATCCATGAAGGTAAATATCTGGGGTTTTGATTTAGAGGAATGACTATGACTGGTGTTCTGTATCGACCAGACGACACTCAGGCCAAACTTTTTTCGGCGGTGATTTTGATTGTGTCGTTGTTATTTGTGACGGGGCTTGCTGAAGCACAGAAACTGACGCTGGACGAACGGCCTGCCGAGCCGGGTGAATGGGGTTACCGCCCTGCCGCCGGTGCGGTCTCGCAGGTTAATCCGCCGAGTTTTAGCTGGCGGCCACAAAAAGAGATGACGTGGGAAATCGAGTGCGCCCGTGATACAAAATTTAATAAAGTTGAATATCGCGTGAAGAATCTTGAGTTCAATGTGCATTGTCCGCCCCGGACCTTTGAGCCCGGAACTTACACGTGGCGCTATCGTGGCAAAGACAAGAACGGCCGTTATACGAACTGGAGCCAGGCGCGAACGTTCAGTATTGCTCGTGATGCGGCAGTAATGCCGCTGCCGGCTCGCAAGGAATTGATTGGGCGGATACCAAAAAGCCATCCGAGGCTTTTTATGCGTCCTGAGAACCTCGGACATCTGCGGGAGCTGGCAGGGGGTGGAATGAAGCAGGAGTATAACAAACTCGTTAGTGAATGTGAAAGGATTATGGCCAGGCTGCCATCGACCGAGGAGCCGCCGAAGTATCAGAAAGATTTAGTACGCGGCAGTGAGGCCTGGAGGAAGATTTGGTGGGGCAACCGGACATATACAATCCGGGCACTAAACGGCGCCGCAACGCTGGCTTTTACCCGGCTGCTTGGCGGTCAGGAGAAATACGGCCTTGAGGCCAAACGCATTCTGCTGGAATGCGCTAAGTGGGACCCCAAGGGCAGCACCGGTTATCGCTATAACGATGAGGCAGGTATGCCCTACAATTATTACTTTTCGCGCACATATACGTTTGTCAACGACCTGCTGAGCGAGCAGGAGAAGAAAATCTGCCGGGATGTAATGAAGGTACGCGGGGATGAGATGTATGAGCATCTTTGTCCGCGTCATTTGTGGCGGCCATACGGCAGTCACGCCAACCGGGCGTGGCATTTTTTAGGTGAGATTGGCATCGCCTTTTTGGATGAGGTCGAAGGGGCCGAGGACTGGGTCTGGTTCGCCGCGAACGTCTTTTTTAATGTGTATCCGGCCTGGTGCGACGATGATGGGGGCTGGCACGAGGGGGTCAGCTACTGGTCCAGTTACATTGGGCGTTTCACCTGGTGGGCTGACGTGATGCGAGAGGCCATGGGCATCAACGCATACGACAAGCCATATTTCTCCAGGGCCGGCTATTATGCGATGTATCTGATGCCGCCCGGCAAGGTTAGCGGAGGGTTCGGTGATGGGGCCAATCGCAGAAGGGCTTCGAGCCTCGTGCCGTTGATAAGCCAGCTTGCGGCGCAAGCCGGCAACGGGCATTGGCAGTGGTATGTTGAGCAAATGGGCGGTCCCGCCGTGGAATCGGGATATATTGGTTTTATCCGCGGAGCCCTGCCGAAAGTGGATTCCAAACCGCCTGATGAGCTGCCTGCCTCCAGGCTCTTCGGTGGCATAGGGCAGGCTTATTTAAATACAACGTTGAAGGATGCGAAAGAAGATGTGCAGGTCATTTTTAAGTCGAGCCGTATGGGAACGCAGTCGCACGGCAACGAGGCCAACAATTCGTTCGTGCTATGGGCGTATGGTCAGCGACTGCTGATTCGTACCGGCCACTATTATAACTACGGCGGCCCGCATCATCGTGACTGGATGTGGAGCACGCGCTCGGTCAACAATATTACGGTCAACGGTCAAGGCCAGCGCAAGCGCAACGCCGACGCCCGGGGCGAAATCGTCGCCTTCAAAACTACACCTTCTATGGATATCGTCGTCGGTGAGGCAGGACAGGCATACGAGCCTGCACTGGAGCGTTTTACAAGGGCAATTATTTTTGTCAAGCCGGAATTGGTTATTATTTATGACCGTTTGGAGGCTGGGGAGCCGGCGACATACGAATACTGGCTGCACGCTATCAAGAAGATTGACGTGGATGACCAGCATAAAATCCGGGTGCGAAGTGAAGACGTGGTTTGTGATATTGATTTTCTGGAGCCATCGGGTCTGACTTTCAGCCAGACCGACCAGTACGACCCGAATCCTATTCCGAGTATCAAGCTGCGGGAGTGGCACTTGACTGCGAAAACAAGGGAGAAGAAAAGCAAGATTGAGTTTGTGACAGTCTATCGTCCACATCGTCTCAAAGACCGAGTGCCTGATGAAAACACTCTTGAACGAATTAAGGGAGGTTACTTGTTGAAAGCCAAAGTATCCAACGGCGAGCTCTCGGCGCTTCTACCAACTTCCGACGATATTGCTTTGAAAGCAGACGGTTTGGAAAGCAAGGGTGCAATCAAATGCCGACTACGAAAAGTCGGCGGGCCAGTTCAAGTGGTTGGACTTGATGAATAAAAAGGAGCAGAATAAGATGGCCAAAGATATGGAACAATTATACAACGAAAGAATGAAGCGCTACATTACGG
>CAYUFX010000105.1:0-18390 GCA_964444135.1 uncultured Pirellulales bacterium
AAGGCGATATCTGGGACTTTACGACACAGGAATATTTTGTCGTGGACGATTTTGAATCTTACAATGACCTTGACCCCGCCGACCCCGAGAGTAACAGGATATTTAATGTGTGGCTGGACGGATACGACGACCCGACAAACGGTTCTCTTGTTGGTTATGAGAATCCTCCATTTGCCGAGCAAACTATCGTTCACGGAGGCAGCCAGTCGATGCCTGTATTCTACGACAACAGCGTTGGGTACTCTGAGGCGACTTTGACGTTGACTTATCCGCGTGACTGGACCGAAAAAGGTGTTACCACATTAACGATTTGGTTCAGGGGCGATTCGGATAACGCTGCTGAGACGTTGTATGTTGCTCTCAATGGCAGCGCTGTGGTCAATCACGATAATCCTGATGCAGCACAGATAGACACCTGGACCGAATGGAATATCAACCTGCAGGCGTTTGCAGACCAGGGCGTGAACTTAGCCAATGTCAATACGATTGCTCTTGGTTTAGGCAATAAGAAAAACCCGCAGGCTGGTGGTTCAGGCACAATGTACTTCGATGATATTCGACTATATCCTCCGCCGCCGACGGAATAACAAGAACCTTAAGCTGTGTGAGTGGCAATTCTTATAGATGAGGTTTTTGATGCCTGTTGAAAACAATCCCGAGAGGTCGGGATTTTGGTGTGTGGTCAAAACATGGTAATTTTAATTTTATGAACCCCGCCCGTCGTCTGCAGGATGCCTTGCTGCAAAGACGGGGCGGGGTGAAGGAGGACTATTATGTGCAGGAAATTGATTTATCTAATTTCTTTTGCTTTGGTTCCGGGCTTGGCCGGTTACGTGCTCGCCGCTGAGGCCGATATCGAAATTCCGTCCGTGGGATATCCAAAGCCGATTCTCGATGGTGTTATGGATGATGTCTGGTTACTTTCGACAGAACATGTCATGACCTTATTCACTGGAGAAGAACCCACCTCGCCTGAAGATTGCTCTGCTAGCTGGTGGGCGCTTTGGGACGAGGAATACTTGTACGTACTGGTCAATGTCACTGATGAAGCTTTGGTGCAGGATTCAGACCCGTCCCAGGGATGGCTCGATGACCGTGTTGAGATTTTTATTGACGGGGACAACGCCAAAGGGGCTTCTACTGATGATAATGACTATCAGTACAATTTTCGGTGGAACTTCGGACAGGTAGAAACACCTGTCGAATGGTATAATTCGCCGCGAAGTCTTCAGGGCGTGGAATATGGAGTGGCCACAACCGATTCCGGGTATCTCGTTGAAGCCAGGATGCCGTGGTCGACTATGACAGGTGAAACGCCCTATGAAGACCAGCTAATCGGGATTAACGTAATGATTGACGACGATGACGACGGTGGTGCTGAGGACACGCAGTTCCAATGGTTTACGGAGACTACTACCCCACACGATCCCAGCTTGTGGGGTACGGCTGTACTTGTACCGGGGGCGGGTGAGCCATGGCTATACGTCGCGAGGCCTAACCCGGCTGATGGTGACATGCTTGAGGACACTTGGGCGAACCTTTCCTGGAAGCCGGGGGGGCGTGCGGTCTCGCATGATGTGTATATCGGCGATAATTTTGACGATGTAAATGACGGCGCCGAAAGCACGTTCCGGGGCAACCAGGTCGCTACGTTTCTTGTTGTCGGTTTTCCAGGATTTCCTTTTCCGGACGGCCTTGTTCCCGGAACTACTTACTATTGGAGAATCGACGAGGTCAATGACACAGAGCCGAACAGTCCCTGGAAGGGCCCTGTCTGGAGCTTTAGTATTCCTCCCAAGACCGCCTATGCACCCGACCCGGCTGATGGTGCCGAGCTGGTAAGCCCGGCTGTAATGCTTAGCTGGACGCCAGGTTTCGGGGCAAAATTGCACACCGTGTACTTTGGCGACAATTTTGACGATGTGGACAACGCTGCCGGCGGACTCCCACAGGGAACTGCAACCTATTCTCCCGGCACACTTAAAATGGCTAAGACTTACTACTGGCGGGTAGATGAGTTTGATGCCATCGAGACATATAAAGGCGACGTCTGGAGCTTTACTACCGAGGGAGCCGTCGGAAGCCCGGACCCGGCTAATGGCGCTGTGGATGTAGAGCATACACCGACTCTTACCTGGTCGCCGGGAGTCTATGCTGCTTCGCATCAGGTCTTTTTCGGCGCTGATGAAGATGCCGTGAAAAATGCCGATACCGGCTCGCCGGAGTATAAAGGCACAAGGGACCTTGGTGCTGAGAGCTATGACCCCGGAATGCTTGAGTGGGATACTGCTTACTACTGGAGGATTGATGAGGTCAATAACACCAATCCAGACAGTCCGTGGACAGGCATCCTCTGGAGCTTTACGACCGCCGACTTCCTTATCGTGGACGATTTCGAGTCCTACAACGACATTGACCCCCCTGACCCCCAGAGCAACAGGATATTTGAAGCGTGGCCGGACGGTTATGATATCCCGACAAACGGAGCTCTCGTTGGTAATGACCTTCCTCCTTATGCCGAGCAAACTATCGTTCACGGAGGCAACCAGTCGATGCCGCTTTACTACGACAACAGTGTTGGGAACTCTGAGGCAACTCACACGTTGACTTATCCGCGTGACTGGACCGAGAATGGTGTTAGCACTTTATCTATTTGGTTCAGGGGCGATCCGGATAATGCTGCCGAGACGTTGTATGTTGCTCTCAATGGAAGCGCGATTGTCACTCATGATAATCCTAATGCCGCTCAGATAAATAAGTGGACCGAATGGACTATCGACCTGTCCGCCCCAGGCGGATTTGCAGACCAGGGTGTGAACCTGGCTAATGTCAATACTATTGCCCTTGGATTAGGCGATAAGAACAACCCACAGGCCGGTGGTTCAGGTAAGATGTACTTTGACGATATTCGTTTGTATCCAGCGGCACCGTAAGTCTGGATTTAGCTGGCCCAATTGCTTCTGACGTAAGGCATCCTGTGTACTTCGGATCGCGAAGTAAAGTGTTAGGGCTTGGTTGATACCAGGCTTGATAAATTTGAGATTGCGAGTCCGCTTAAGGCGGACTCGCAATTATGTTGAGGATGCGCTCCGTAGCCGAAGCTATGGAGCGGAGGAAGGATTATTATGTGCGGGAAATTGATTTTTCTTGTTTCTTTTATTTTGGCTTTGAGCCTGGTCGGTGACACCTTAGCGGAAGATTTTTCCTGGGACAACAGCGGCGGCGATTCTCTCTGGAGTAATCCGGAAAACTGGGACCTCAACAAACTTCCAGACGCCGGCGATGCAGTCTATATCAATTGGCTGCGTGACCCGACGGAGGTGATAATTGATGCGGATACTGAAGCACGGTTTGAGAGTGTTACCATCAGCAACGACGCTGTTGGGGGCCAGGATTATGTACACCTGCATATGACCGGCGGGACTTTATTGGTAGGAAATCTTATCAGAATAGGCAGGAATCAATTTGGGATGTTCACTCTCGATGACGGCACCGTGACGTGCAGCGCTTTTCAGCTCGGGCGAAAAGACCCGAGCAAAGGCGTGGTCTATATCAACGGCGGGGCGATAACCGTCTCAACGAATACGAGAATCCCACGCGGGGGCTCACAGGGCAGTGAATTGCACCTTAACGGCGGATTTCTTTACACCGGAGGCCTCGTGATGAATGACCCGGATGACCCGTTGTCCGGGACGAATGGAAGTATGGATATTGCCGGAGGTGTGATGGTATTAACAAACGAAGAGGATAAGACAGAGCAAATAAAAGAGTATGTACAGAACGGCTGGATTACCGCCTATGGCCTAAAGAGTGGAGAGCTTCTCGAAGACGGCCGAATGGCATTAGTGCAGATGGATTATAATGTCACTAATCCCGGTATGACCACAGTCTGGGCAATTGCAGTCAATCCCGTACAGGCTCGGGCACCTATACCGAAGGATGGGGAAATAGTGGGCATAGCGGAAGCGACCTCGCTGAGATGGACGGCGGGACAAACAGCAGCCCGCCACGATGTGTACTTTGGGGACAATTTCGAGGATGTAAACCCTGCTGATATTTCCGACGAGACAGGCATATATCGTGGCCGTCAGGATGTTAGCGGCTATATTTTCCCCCAGGCTCTCGAATGGGGAGCCACTTACTACTGGCGGATTGACGAGATTGAGGCCGACAATACTATGCACATAGGCCCGGTCTGGAGCTTTACGGTAGCGGATTATCTTCTTATAGATGATTTTGAAGACTACGATGCCGGCAAGGACCAGATATGGTACGCATGGAAAGACGGATTTGGCTATGGTACGCCGGAGACTCCGCCCTTCTATGCAGGTAATGGTACCGGCTCGGCGGTAGGCGACGAAACAACTGATTCTTATACCGAGGAAACTATCGTTCACGAAGGCGGGCAGGCGATGCCATATTTTTACAACAACAGCAAGCAGGGCTTCTTAAACTACTCGGAAGTCCGGATGACATTGAGCTACCCGCGTGATTGGACTCAGCAAGGTGTGGAAGTATTGTCACTATGGTTCAGAGGCTATCCGCTGTATGTCGGCGGCTTCATAGAGGCGCCGGCCGGAACCTACACTATGACGGCCTCAGGCGTAGATATCTGGGACCCGTCCGACCAGTTCCACTTCGCCTACAAGGAGCTATCCGGTGCCGGTGCGATTATAGCTAAAATCGAGAGCGTATCGAACACGGATGACTGGGCCAAGGCGGGCGTGATGATTCGTGATACGCTTAAGGCGGACTCAAGCCATGCGATGGTAGCCATCACCCCCGGTAACGGAGTTTGGTTCGGACGTCGTGAAACAGCAGGTGACATCAGCGTCAGTACAAAAGAGATCGGAATTACCGCACCTCAGTGGGTGAAATTAGAGCGTACTATAGGCGGACTTGTCAGGGCCTATTATTCGGCGGACGGCAGCACGTGGACACAATTGGATATAGCTTCGGTTATGATGGATATGCCTGCGTACATAGGCTTGGCGCTGACCAGCCATAATGCTGATGCAACGTGCGAGGCTGTGTTTTCAAATGTCAGCTTTCCTGACACTGATATTGAGCCGCAATGGATAGACCAGGATGTCGGCATAATCGGGAACGAGCCTGAACCTATGTATGTCACTGTGGCCAATAGTGACGGCACAAGTGCGACTGTAGTACACCCCGACCTTAATGCGGCACTCATAGAAGACTGGACCCAATGGAATATAGACCTGAAGAGCTTCAGTGACCCCGGCGTGGACCTGACAGACGTTAATAATATCTCTATCGGTTTCGGCGACAAAAGTGACCCGCAGCCCGGCGGCTCAGGTAAGATGTACTTTGATGATATCCGGCTGTATCGGCCGACTCCGGAACCGGAAGCACCCTGAGAGTTATACGTGGCAATTCATTGCCCGCAGTGACAGACTTCGAGCTCTTCATAGGTGACTGGACAACTCGGCTTGGCGACTCGTCTCTGCGAAGTGCTTCGCCGAAGCAGGAAGCTGCGCCGGAGCAGGCTGGTTGATTCATATCGGGGTGCCGGAGAAAAAGAAGCAGCCTCGTTTATAAATCCCTTTTAAAAAAGCACTTTCCAATCTTCTCACAACTGGGCGGTACTGGACTTGAACAAAAACTCACAAGTCAAGTCTGGTACAGCACTTAGCAAAAGTGCCATTTCCGAGAGGGTGCAGAATACGGTGCATGATAGCACAGTTTGCGCCGACTTACAACAAATAATTGATGCCTGGCCGAGCTTGACAGAGGACAAAAAGCTGGCTATAATGGGGATGATAAAAAGTGAATAACAATCGGGACAGTGCAGGCGGTTTTGGCGCTAACCTTTTCCGCTTGCCTGTCCCATAAAAAAAGGTTAGCAAAATGAACAAATCAAAAAGCAAACCGAAAACAAAGCCATGCCGGGCAGTTGAACTTTTGGAGCAAGGCTTAAAAAAAGAATTGTTTGAAATATGGCCGATGTATCCTTTTCGCGAAGGTAAAATCAAAGCATATTATTCGCCCGGCGAAGGGCCGAGATACGGCGCAACGTCACCACTTACAGACAAGCAAATAGCCGACATTGAAAATGTCATAAGATGTCCGCTTGAGCTTTCCGCTTTGAGAGCTTTTCTTGAGCAAAACTGCAACGTTACACAGTTGGAAAGTTTAACATGGCGGGACATTCTAAGGCACTTCCAAAGATATTATGCTGATAATCATAAACCGGGCGAAAATCCCAAAGTGAGTTTGCGAGAATATATAACGAAATATACTGATGTTACTGATAATTTTGGCGCTGATGATGATGATAATTTTGGAATAGTCACCAGCAAAATTACGCGGATTAAAAAAGTTGATGAGGCAGAAAAAATATTACCAATTTTAGCAAACAAACCAGAGAAAAATCAAACACGTCTTTATTATAAAAAAGACTTAGACTCCGTTTGGCTAAAATTGAAAGACAAAATTCCTACATTACCAAACCTAAAAAATATATGCTAAGCTACAATTAGCTATGACATAGCTACAATTAGCTACAATCACACAAATTCTTTTTTGACGCATTTCTAAAAACGGTTTTACAATGGTTTTCGTTATGAAAAGAAGAACTATTTATAAACCGTTAAACACGACAGCCAGAATCTTGGGACTGCCTATGCCATATCTAAGAGAACTGGCCGAGAAAAGAACAATACCTGTATTAGATGTCAATGGCAGATTACGTTTCAATCTGGAAGCTGTCCAAAATGCACTTGATGAAATCGCAGCACAAGAGGGAGGCAAAGATGCCGGATAATTCCCAAATAACTCGTCTGGTAAAATCGAAAGCTGCCGCGTCTTACCTGGCAATAAGCGAACGAAAACTTTTTGACTTGAGCAAACAAAATATTGTCCCGGCGGTGCGGATGGGCCGGGCGGTGCGTTATGACATGCTTGACCTTGATGATTTTATTATGAGGGCCAAGGGGGGGGAAGCATGACGCCAGTTGATTATATCCGAATTGACTCCGAAGTGCTCAAGCTGGAAATCAGCGACAAAGGCAAGATGCTGCTGGGGCTTATCAAGAGATATAGTAATAACGGTGACTGCCTAAAGATGTCGAATCCAGAACTTGCGAAAGTGCTCTGCTGCTCTGAAAATCATATCGTAAAATTGCTTCGTGAAATAAGCAAATTTATCATAATCGAAAACCAACAAAGTCGGTATCGTAGAATATTCTACTCAATCCAAAATGACGGAGTAGATTCAAGGCTACTCAATCCAGAAGGATTAAGTAAAAATGATTCTACTCAATCCAAACGGACGCCTACTCAATCCAAACGGACGCCTACTCAATCCAAAACGATTGACATAACTAAAATAACTAAATTAACTAAATATATATTACTTTTTGACGAAGCACGAAAAATCTATCCGGGGACAAAGCGGGGATTGAATACAGAGTGGGAGAATTTCAAAAAGAAGAATCGAGACTGGAAGGAAGTATTGCCATTATTAAAACCAGCAATCGAGCGGCAGATTGAATGGCGGGAAAATGGGAACGGGGAATTTAGGCCAGCTTGGAAGTATTTTCAAACGTGGGTAAACAAACGGAGCTGGGAAGATGATTGTATAATCGGGAAAACAGCTATTCCGTTTGACGCAGAATCCGCGAAGCAGCGAGAAAAAATGTTGGCAGGGGCGAATTGACATGGAGATACAAGGCGACAAGTTATGGAGCTTGGAGGCCGAAGCTGGAGTTTTGGGCAGCATGATTGTAGGCCCGGAATATATCGGGGACATTCTGCCTATACTCGATGAGAAATCTTTCTTTAAGCCGGAAAACCAAGTGATATACAACTGCTTAGTGAGCTTATATATCGTCGATGTCCCGGTAGACGCCGTAACGCTAAGAACGGAATTAAAGAGCTTAAATCAGTTGGAGCGGATAGGTGGTGTTGACTATATACGTAAACTTATGGAGACTGTCCCACACGCTGTGAACGCCCTGTATTATGCCAAGATAGTTAAAGACCGGCAGCGATACCGGGAATTGATAACTACGATTCAGAAAATACAAAATGTCCCGAACGAGCCGCTAAAAGTCGATGAGCAAATTCAGCGGATTCAGGAATTATCTTTGAGCTTAAAACAAGCTAAGCCAACAAAAGATTATTTCACGTTTACCAGGGATGCTGAGCGAATTGCAAACGACGAACAAGAGCAAGAATCGTATATCTCGACAGGACTAAGGAACATAGACGGTATAATTAGAGGCATTGCGCCCGGGGAGCTTATCGTTATCGCTGGCAGGCCGTCTATGGGCAAGAGCGCTCTGGCTTTGCAATTTGCTTTGAACATGGCAAAGGCCGGATTGTCGATTGTGTTCTTTACTCTTGAAATGACGCACCGGGCATTGATTCAGAGGGCGTTAAAGCAGGAACAGTTGGATTCGATAACAAAGCTGGACGTTGTATTGAATGAATCCGCAAACACGCCGGAAAAACAAATTGCTTTCATAAAAACGAGAAAGCAGGGGCACAAGATCGATATTGTTGTTGTCGATTATCTTCAGCTTATGAGCAGCGGTGGCAAGAGCGAAAATCGGGTTCAGGAAATCACTAATATATCCCGCAAGTTAAAGCTGGCTACAATTTCCGAGAACTTGCCGATTGTCGCGCTTAGTCAACTGAACCGCGAAGTTGAGAGCCGGGATAAGCACCGGCCGCGCTTGAGCGACTTACGGGACAGCGGCAGTATCGAGCAGGACGCCGATGTTGTTTTTTTGATTAACCGTGAAGATTATTACAGACGCAACGAAGACCCGGAAGCGCCCCAGGACGGCAATGCTGAGATAATCATTGCAAAGAATCGCCGAGGCCCGACTGGGATAGCAGGGCTTGTATTTCTCGATGAGCACGTAAAATTTGGAGACAAAGTCTATGGCTGAACCGATGCACATAAAGGAAATCCTGCCGAAAGTTATGAAAAACATCCGGGAACGTTGTGAGAAAAATCGTAATAAAAACAACAATAGAGGATTCAGTAGGACATGGGAACGAAGATGTGATAAGAATAATGCTCAAAGACCCCATAAAGGGGTCAAAAAAGCTGATTCTATAGCGCTTCGCAATCGAAATCGCAACGCTGTGTTTTTTTTCACGGACCCGAATCAAAAAGAGTTAAAAAATGAAACAAGCGCCACAAAATTTGACTAAGAAAACGCGCCATTGGTGGCGTCAAGTCATGGCCGATTACGAGCTTGAGCCTCATCACGTCCGTTTGCTAACTCTTGCGGCTCAGGCATTCGATAGAGCTGAACAGGCGCGCAAGATTTTGGATGCTGAGGGCCTAACGTTTTTTGATAGATATGATAATCCGCGTGCAAGGCCAGAAATTGCAGTCGAGCGGGATAGCCGGCTTGCGTATGCACGATTGCTGCGCGAGCTTTCACTTGATGTCCAGCCGCCAGGCGAATCGAGGCCGCCGGGACTAATTGGCAGATCACATTTAAGGAGATAATTTATGACACGGAAAAACAGAAAATCAAAACAGATATTTGATGTAGTGACATCCGGCGCAGAACAATTCCTAAGTTGGGGCCGATACTACTGTGGTTTCATTAACGGTTGTGATTATGGTGTCATCGGCATAAAAGATTTGAGCATATCGGAATTAGGCGTGCTTACTAAAATATGGGTTGACAACAAGGATTTTCTCATTGCGAGTTACGCGGAAAAGTGGGGCAAAGGACAAAAACCTTTCGGTTATTTTCTCGAAAGATTTTCTACTGTAAGTGAAGCTATTGTGAAATATGAGCGACAAGAGGAGCTCCGAGAGCAAAAACGGCTTGATGCGGAGCAGGCTGCTTTCGATGCCGAAATGGCGAAGGTCGAAGCCGAGATGGCCGAGGAAAAAGTTTCTGGAATTTCAAACATAGATTATGTCGAGGACGATGAGGACGATGATGGATAAAGTGACATTCAGGCCGATCGTTATCGCGGCATTACAGGATTTTCATAAGCGAAAGAAAAAATTGTCCGGCAATAGCCTGTTAAAATCAAAAAAAATTTTAATTGAAAGGAAAAAAAATGTTGTCAAGGAAATCAGAAATCAAGAAATTCAAGGAGCTGAATCCGGAAATTGTCAAACAGATACCAAACGTGAATGACGATCTGGAATTGCGAGCTGCCGGGGAAAAGTTAATCAGTTTGAAGGAACAGTTGGCCGATATCGAAAATAAACTTAACGTTCATTATGAGCCGTATTATGAAGGTGGGTCTTCATTGCCTTCGCCCGAACAGGATGCACTGGACATATTGAACGGTACGCCATTTGTGGTCGAGAGTACCGATACGCAGAAACAGGATTTATCCCGCCGCAGAACAGCTCTTGCAAAGGCGATCGAGATTCAGCAGGGCTTGATTGCGGAACTTGAATCTAAAATAATTCTACGGAACTGCAAGGCATTTGAGGAACTAGGAAACGGATATGTCAAGAAAACTATTAAGGCATTTGAACAAGTTGAACTTGCGCTCAAAGATCAAGAAAAATTTTTCTTACTTCTTAGTACGCTGGGCTATCGACAGGACCGGCGGCCAGCTCGCTGGACTACATGGCCATACGAGCTGCAAACTTTATACGGCGGCATTAGTAGCCTGACTTGGTACTTAGACAGCCGCCGGGCCAGTGTCGGTCTGGCAACAAAAGGCAAAAGCCATAAAAAACTTTAGGAGGGACATATAATGCAAAAACAAAAATATTATTCAAAGGAAAATAAAAATGAAAAAATCTAAAATTGAAAGAGCTGTTATTACGGAAAGTCATTTAGTCATTGCGGCAAAAAGTTTGACTCGCTACCATGATTTTGAGAGAGACCGGATAAATGCTTTTAGCAGGTTAGCGCGAGAAGAACTTGCAAAGACAGAAAATTCCAAAAAACGGAATGAGCTGTTGCAAGCACTTCGCGAAAATGAGACTGAGCAAATTACGCTGGAGCGTGGCTGGGAAAATTCTAGTCTGCGTCGGCGGCTAACAAAAATTGAACAAGCCGAGGCGCCCATATCGGCAATCGAACATCGTCTATTCGCGCCGGGCCGGGAAAGTCTATTAGCCGAACCGACAGAATATCGGGCCAGAGGCGACAAAGTGACATTGTTTGGCTATGCCGCTATATTCGATAAGTTGTCTGTGAACTTCGGCGGATGGAAGGAAAAAATTCAGCCGGGAGCTTTCGATGAAGTTCTGAAATCAAAGCCTGATGTAAGAGCACTAATGAATCATAATTCAGACCTGCTGTTGGCGCGCACAAGAAATAAAACGCTTCGGCTTTATAGTGATGCAATGGGCTTGTTATATTATGCCGACCTAATCGGTGGCGATGCGTTGGGCGAAGCCGTCGCGCGCCGCGTAGAAAGGCAGGATTTATCGGGAAATTCATTTAGTTTTATTCCCAAAAAAGACAAGTGGATTTTAGCTGAACCCGGCGGAATAGATACCAGAATTTTGTTAGAGGTTGCCGAGTTATTTGATGTCGGGCCTGTGACTTTTCCGGCCTTTCCAGATACCACAGTAGCTGTCGAAATCAAGTCGGTTGCTCAACATACTTACACACGCGAAGATTTTTTGCGCGACCAGGACGAAGTGGACGAAATTTTGATGCAGGAAATTGAAAAGAAGCAACAGCAAAATAGACGAGAGCATGAGCGAAAGTATCGATTAGCCGGGCGCATAATAAATCGCAATGGAGGTCGCGCAAAATATAAGCCACCGTTAAGATGAATGATTCTCAATTACTTCCAAGTGGATTTTTCTCTCCTTTTCATTCGCGTAGGGCCGGGAACCGTCAAAAGGCAGCGGGGACGTTTACTCCAGCGTCCGTCCCGGCCTGATTTTTCAAGGACAAAAAATGTTTGCAGAAGTATTAGGAATAATTTCAACGTCACTGGCTATTTTAGGTGTAGTTTTTAACAACCGCAAACTAATCGTCTGCTTTTATCTCTGGCTTGTGAGCAATGCGATAACTGCGGTGATTCATTTTGACGCAGGAATATATAGTCTGCTCATAAGAGATTTGATATTTTTTTTTCTGGCTATCGAGGGACTTTGGAAATGGCGGCAAAAGGTAGTCTCATAGGACTAATCGACTTGAGTTTGGCCATTGTAGGGCAAACTATTGGCGCTCTTTGAAAAATAAATAGCGACTAAGACTCTATTGTTTGCGGTGGAGCTTTGGGTGGCGAGAAAGATATTATCATTAAAACCCGATTCACAACCGAGAAATGCCGTCGGGACAAATGTCCCAACGGTGCACGCGACCCCCGTTTGTGACTCGGCATGTGGGAAAAGGGAACGGCTGTACATTGCGAAAGGGGGAGGGGGGTTTCGCAACAAAATATTTTTATTTTTCTCTTTACTTTTGATTAGAGCCGGGGTACTTTGTGATTGTTAAAACAGAAAGGCATGAAATGTACCCCAGCACGCAAATATTGAAGCGTAGAAACGCCCGAAGGACCAGTCTTTGTGCTGGGGTACAGCCGGAGGGCGTTTCTCATGCGCGGGGTTGCCTATGGGAAAATTACTGGAAAAAAGGATTCTTGGTTAGAATTGTGCTTTTGGCGCATGGCTGGCACTTCAAATCTTTCTGTTTTTTTCGGTCATGCGCCATTTTTTTGCTCACCCCACGGGCGGTCGGCTCACTTTTTTACGGATGCGAAATTACCGACCGCCCATATTTTAAGGGAGATAAAATGTACCCCAGCATATATGTAAAAAAACGCAGGGACAGCCGTCACTGGTGGCGCAGGATGTTGTCGAGAAAATATCGAAAGCCGATTATCAAGAAAATTATTTACATTTGGTTTTTAAGCATTGCGACTTATCTTTTTACGACTTTGCACTTAATACCCAACGACCTATTGTCGGTAGTTTGGGCGATTCTGGTTGTGGCGATAGTCATTCCGGGCAAGTCAGCCGAGCATATCGACAAATCGGCTATTGACATCGAAGAAAAACACTGGATGATCGGAGCAGATAAAAAGCCGGAATCTGATAAGTGGGAAAAACAGGCAATCAAGGCCATAAAAGAGAATTTGAAGGCACAACGGAAAACAGAGAAAGTGAGGTGACTAATGGCAAGCATTATAAAACAAAAAATAGCTAAGGGAATTCGATATGCGGTCCAGCTTAGTCCCGGCGAAAACGAATCAAGGCCGAAAATCAGCTTAGGCAAAGTTAACAAAAGACAAATCGAAACCGCTAAGGTGAATATCGAGAATCTTATCAAGTGCAGGAATACAGGCGATGTAATGCCGCAGGCGGTGCAGGACTGGCTTAATGGTATATCCGATGGACTTAGAAAACGTCTGAAAACTCTGGGGCTTACTGAGCCGAGCCGGGATAAGGGTGTAACGGTTGCCAGATGGGTAAGGCGCTATATCGAAGGCAGGCCGGATGCTAAACTAAGCACAAAACGAAAATGGCAGGATGCCGAGAGAAAGTTAAAAGCATTTTTCAGAGGCCAGCTTGTCGGTGAAATTACTGTCCGGCAGGCAAAGAATTATCGGGTATATCTTCAAAGCGTTTCGGGGCTTGCCGAAAACTCTATAAGGCGTCATGTGGGAATCGCCCGGCAGTTTTTCAATTCTGCGATTGATGCCGAGCTTATTGAAAAAAATCCGTTTCGGGGCCAGCCTGTATCTATCAGAGCGAATCCGGCAAAGTTTTATTACGTGACGCAGGAGATAGCCTTGAAAGTGCTGGACGCCTGTCCAGACGTACAATGGCGGCTTATTTTTGGCCTGGCACGCTGTGGGGGGCTTGCGGTGTCCCAGCGAGGTCCTACGGCTGAGATGGCAGGACGTGGACTTCGACCACGACCGCTTTATCGTCCACGCCAGCAAGACAGAGCACCACGCCGACAGTGGTATCAGAACCGTCCCGATGTTTCCTGAGCTTAAACCGTTATTTCAGGATGCTTTCGATAACGCGCGAGAGGGTGACATTTTCTGCATTACGCGGTATCGCCCGGGCGCTAATGTTAGTGTCCACATGCGGCGCATTGTAAGGCAGGCGGGGCTTGATGTCTGGCCGAAGATATTCCAGAACCTGCGCAGCACACGCGAGACTGAACTGTTCAAAATTACGGGTGGAAACGTCAAGGCAGTTTGTAGCTGGATAGGAAATTCACCGGCGGTTGCGATGCAGCATTACGCACAAATTACAGAGGCCGATATGCGGGATGCGGCCAAGATGTCGCTGCTAAGAAATGCCGAAATTTCTTGTCAAGGAAAAAGGGTGCATAATACGGTGCAGACTACAGCCGCACCGAGCAGCACCGAGCCGCACGAACACAGTGAGGAAAGCGACTTAACCCCTTGTGGTTGCGAGACTAAGCGGGAATATGCTGCTCAGTGCGAAAAGGTGCGAAAACCCCACAACTGGGCGGTACTGGACTTGAACCAGTGACCTCCTGCGTGTCGAGCAGGCGCTCTATCCAGCTGAGCTAACCGCCCCTTGCACAATGCCCCACTGTCTTGCTTTACGAAGTTAAGCAGTAAGGGATATTCGCTTATAGTATGATTAAGAAAAATTAAAAAATCAAGGATTTTTGTGCAAAACAACTGTGTAAATGAGAGATGATAATCTGTACGTCAATGTAAAGATAGATATTAAAACAAGTTATGACAAATTATATCGGTACAACATTGTTTCTGTAAATTTGGTTTGTGGCAGTCAATTGTGGATGCTTTGATATAAACTATTGGTTCTAAAACAACGATTACCAGCTCAAATTTCTTCTGATAACCGCCGCAGCCGAAATCTTTCGTTGAATATTGCCACGCGTAACCGTTATAGAAATCTGAACACTTCTAACCTTTTCTATACTTTCAATAAACACCGTATCCTTTGTAAAAGTCATAGCAGTAACATTGTCGCAAAGTACATAAGGACTACCAGGCGAACCGTCGATTAGATAGAGTTTATTGTCTACGTTGTTATATTGATAGGTTACAAAGTCGCCGTCGGCGGTTTCCAGTGCACATTCATTGTCTGGCGAGTCTGGATTAACCGAATTTGCGTCACGGAGTTGACTTGTTATCCGAAACAGGGCTCCTCTGGCGCTGTTGATTGCCTTAAAGATGTCCTCATTTTCGCGGTAATTTATAATCGAGGCGTTAAAGGCAGTAGCTACCGCAGCGAGCAGTATGCTGGCTATTGCCAGGGCAAGCAGTAGTTCCACAATCGTAAAACCAGTTTCGTATTTCCACCGTAAAGTGTCCTGTGGAGTATCTCGTTTTTTGTATCTTGTATTTTGCATTTCGTATCTCATTATCTGTATCTGTGTTAATCTGTGTAATCTGTGTTTTAGTATAGGGCTCTGAGCCATCTAAATGAGCTGATTTCTCTTGAGTTCAAAAAAACCTTTACAGTTATTCGAACAAAGTGGCTGTTAGGGTCATAATCAGGAACAACCTGTTCAAAATCTGAATCACTGACATTTTCAACTGTAATCTGCTGGCTAAACGCAGCAAGGTCATTAAGAACATCTCCATTAGCGTTTTGTGGCGGGGAAAAGCTCTTGTCGTCAAAAGCATACAAATCAGCATAGCCAACCAAGGCGGTGCGCTCTCTTACCTGTACAATGAGAAACTCGGCGGTTGACAACTCTGCTCCGGCACCGTTAGCTTTTGTGAACGCACTATTGGCTGTAACCAGAGAGGCAATGGCAAGACCGAGCAGCAGTATTGCAATTAACACCTCGATAAGTGAAAACCCACCCTCGTATCTCGTATCTCGTATGTCGTAATCTGTGTTAATCCGGTTAAATCTGTGTGATCTTTGTTTTCGCATTTCGCACCCCCCATTGCAATCGTAACATCCTGAACTATAACACAAGCGACGAATTTATTTACCTATAACAACACTGGACATCTTGAATATCGGCAGAATAATACTCATCGCAATAAAGCCAACCAAAACACCCATCACAACTATCATTATAGGCTCTATCATTGAGGTTACTGCTTTGATAACAGTTCTGAGCTCTCTTGCGTAGTAATCGGAAACATCTTTTAGAACATCGCTCATAGTACCTGAATCTTCACCGCTTCTTATCATTTGCACTACATTGCTCGGCATCTGATTATACTGACTCAGACTGGATGCGATTTTTTTACCCTGACGAACTTCCTCATAGACGCCAAGCCACATCTCTTTATAAAGAATGTTTCCCGCAATTTGTGCTGTTATCGAAATAGTATTGAGTATCGGCACACCGGCTTTTGTCAGTACGCTCATCGTGTGCAGGCTTCTTGTTATATAAAGACTTCGGCAAAGCGTTTTTATAAGAGGCAATACCAATTTGGTTTTGTCCCACCATCGCCCTCCGCCCTCAGTGCCTATAAAATACCAAAATCCCCAGAACGAAGCACCAATAACCGGTATAATAAAATACCAGTATCCCCTCATAAACGCACTGGTGGCCATTAAGGCTTTCGTAGGTCCTGGCAAAAGATGCTCCTTGCCCGCAAAGATGGCCGTAAACCGAGGCAGGACAAAACACAACAGGAAAATAGTCACCGACACGGCCATAAATGCTATGATAATCGGATAAACCATCGCGCCTCTAACCTGTGAGCGGGTATCGGCTTCGGCGTCCAGATACTCCGCTAATTTTTGAAGCATTTTACTGAGCGAGCCGCTGACTTCTGCTGCAGCAACCATATTTATATAAAGCTCGCTGAATATGTCCGAATGCTCCGAAAGAGCCTGGGAAAAACTCTGTCCGGATTCGATTTGATTTTTCAAATCAAAAATGACGAGCTTAAATTTTTCTTTTTCCATTTGCTCAGCTATTGACTCAAGCGAATCCTGAAGACTTATACCCGCCCGGATCATAATCGAAAGCTGTTTCGTAAAATTCAAAATATCCTTTTTGCCAGGCCCGCACTCAACTTTGAAAGTCCTTATCTTTTGCCAGGTGATTTGCTGTCGGTTAATGTGATTTGTGACTGTAGATGCCTTTCTCGGCGTGGACGAGCCGCGACGGGAAGACTCCTGGCCCTGCTCCGGCGGCACCTGACTTGGCTGCTGAGTTTCGGAAACCGCCCCCGCTGCTTCGCGTTTGCGAAGCAAACCGGCGGAGGAACCTTTAGAATTTTGTGATGATTCTTCAAACATAATGTATTCGCCTTATTTTTTTCTTTTTGATTTTACCAGTTTAGGCGCCTGGACAATGTCAACATTATCCCCATGCACAAGGGTCTTTTCCATCTTGGCAGGATTGCTTGAGCGGATAACCGCCTCGTCTCTGTCGATGTAACCCTTGGAATACATCTCGGCAATGCTGTAATCCAAATTTTGCATACCCAATCTTCTGGAAGTCTCAATAATATTCGGTATCTCGTAGATTCTGTTCTCTCGAATACAGTTCCTTACCGCGGAGGTACAAAGCAATATTTCCGTACAGGGCACCATCCCCGGCTCGTCTATTCGCTTAAATAATGTCTGCGAGATGACTGCCTGGAGTGTATTAGCCAACATTGTTCGAATCTGGTTCTGCTGAGCCGCGGGATAAACGTCTATGATACGTTCAATAGTCTGCGCAGAATTAATCGTATGCAGAGTACTGAAGACAAGGTGTCCTGTTTCAGCGGCGGTCATTGTGAAACTGATGGTTTCAAGGTCTCTCATTTCGCCGACCATTATGATATCTGGGTCTTGTCGCAGAACATGCCTGAGACCTGAGGCAAATGCCGGACAGTCACAACCGAGTTCGCGTTGTTCTACCATACTCTCCTGGTTCTCTATGGCGTATTCTATAGGGTCTTCCAGGGTCATTATGCGTTTTCTGTACTTTGTATTAATCAATCCTATCATCGCTGCAAGTGTCGTACTTTTTCCAGACCCGGTATGGCCTGTTACAAGCACCAGGCCTCTCGGCAGGTCTGTCAGCTCTTTAACTATCGGCGGCAGGTACAAATCGTCTATCAAAGGAATCTCATTAGGAATCACTCTAAACGAAATTGCCATTGTTTCCCGCTGATAATGAGCATTAACACGGAACCGATGGCCGTCCTCCAGGCTTGTTGAGAAATCAAGGTCTTTATTTTGTTTGAATTCTTTGAACCTGTCCGCTTCAACCATCGAATTAATCATTTCTTCCACGTCTTTATCGCTGACAACAGGGAAATCCATATCTATCAGCTCTGTGTTCCTTCGCAATATCGGCGGTATTCCAACGTTGATATGCACGTCGCTTGCGTTGCTCTCTATAGCCGTTGCTAATATAGTTTTTATATTTACCATTTCACACTTTCCTTCAAATAACTCGCATTACACTTCGGGTTTTTACTCGACATTTTCGACAAAAACTTCATTTTCGTTTTTGCCGTACACTTCAGTTACTCTAAGCACCT
>CAYUFX010000106.1:0-17605 GCA_964444135.1 uncultured Pirellulales bacterium
CTATGTAACAGCGGCCTTCGCGGCGCCCGGGACGTTTACCGACACGGGCATAGATATATTCGTTCGCGAGGCTTCAGACGGCAGCAATGATCGTCCGATGAGTGTTTACGCAGCAGAACTGCCCGCTGGAACCTATGTCTTCGGTTCGATGGATTCGGGCAAGAACTTCTATAGCATCGGAGCTATTGAGTAATCGAAGGAATGACAAATCGGGCTGACATGTATGGCCCGGTATGATGACGTTGACGGGGTTTGGGGGTACTGTAAGTGCCCCCAAACCCTTACTATTTAGTTACTGTTGCGGAAACAGTATCTGTCATTCCTGCGAAAGCAGGAATCCAGATTGTTAGAAATGGATTCCGCATCAAAGCCTGCCCTGAGCGACAACGAATGGGTGCTGAATGGCTGAATGACAACAACTCAAATCATGCTTGACAGAGCGTTAGGCTATACAGGGATTGATTCTATGCAATTTATGTTGAGCTACCGCCTCTGCCAGCCATCCGGTTATGGCGGGCTTGTAATCGTAATCATCGAGGTCATGTAGGTCATCAGGATCTAAAGGTCCGACACCACCGATGATTTTTCCGAACGTATCGCTTTCGACAGCGTAAATTTTGCCGTTTGTATGCTGCCAAAATCCTTTTATCGCTCCCATAACGTCTCCCCCTAAATTTTCAGCAATTTTCTCTTATATATGCACTGACCTCCTGCGAGCTTTCTGCGGGGACTCCCTTAAAACAATGCAGAGCTCCCTTAATAATATAGTAAATACATCCGCCGAGAGCAAAAATGGCTATTTTCTATATCTGGAGGAGGATGAAAGCTGCAAGGAAATGCCTTAAAGTACCATTTATTATAGGACTTATCGTCTGTTGTGTTGTGGAGTCGAAAAAATTAGTCCATACGGCGGGCGTTCTAAGTGAATTCAAAGGACAATTTCTACGATTTATTATCCTGGTGAATTTGTATCTCTCAAGCCATTTCTTATATTTTAATCAGGGGTAACTATGAGTCGGACCGAGCTAATAATCGGGTTGATAATTTTGCTGATAGGAACTATTGCGATAGTGCTAATAGCGATTAAATGAAAAAACAGGTAATTGTCAGGAAGCGAGCCGCGCTGTGCGACTTGCAAATCAATATCAATGTTTCTTAATAAGGGGGCTTATCATGGCCAATAAAAGAAGAATTGTTATCGACGTGATTGTTGTATTTGCAACAAGTTTAATAATCACCGGATGTGGAAATTCTGTCGCGGAATTTCACCAAGCGGTGAGGTCGGGAGATCTTGAAACGGCTGAAGCCTTGTTGGCAGAGGAGCCTACACTTGTGGATACCGAAGAAGGTGGCCAGGCTCTCCTGTTCGAGGCACTCCGGGGGGAACAGAAGCAAATGGTTTTGCTTCTAATTGACAACGGCGTGGATGTAAACGTTAAAGAACAATGCTTTTCACCCCTGCACTGCGCGGCCCAGCAAGGCCATGCAGAGATTGCCGAGCTTCTCATTGCCAAGGGAGCCAATCCCAATGCAATAGATATGATGGGCGAAACCCCTTTACACACAGCAGTCTTAGGAGGCCACAAGGATGTAGTCATGGTTCTGCTTGCCGGGGGAGCGAATGTTAATGCAATAAATCGAATGGAACGAACTCCTTTACACTTTGCAGCCAGAGAGGGTTATTTGGATGTGGTCGAGGTTCTGCTCGCCCAGGGAGCGGATATTAATGCAAAAGATAAAAGTCCAAGTCGTACTCCCCTCCATTATGCGGCTCAACAGGACCACAAGGACGTCGCTGAGCTCTTACTTGTCCAGGGAGCGGATGTGAATGCAAGAGATTTATTGTCTCGTACTCCTCTGTACTGGGCGTCCACTAGGGTCAGTAAGGAAGGTGTTTGCAAAGATGTCGTCGAATTACTTCGTGAGCACGGAGGTCAGTATTAACATAACTGGTCCTCGGAGTGTGGATGGATCTCGATAATAACTCCTTAATTGGGGAACAAAGAAACTCAATTTTTTAAGGAGTGGAGCAATGAAAAAGAAAAATCATATTAAAATGAGATTCTCGACACTTTTATTGTGCTGTCTGACAATTGTGTTGTGCGCCGCACCTCGCAGCCGGGCCTTCAGCATGTACTGCGGTTATAGCAATGTAGATTACTATGATGTCACGGAAGATATGGTCAATGAAGCACGGGCCGAGCAGGGACTGGACGAGGGAGGTCTGGATTATTTGGAAGTAGGGACTGGTGCGACAGTGAATCTTTATACCGATGTTTCACAATCCATATATGTTTATCCTGGCGGCATTTTGAACATCTATTCCGGCAGTGTTGTTTGGTATATCGCCATTAGCCAAGATGGGCCAAAAGCGCAAGTGACGGTCTACGGCACGGGCTTTGAAGATAAGCTTGGGCCCGTTGACTATGGTCAATGGACACCTGACGGTGGTGCAGATACATTAATGGGCCAATATGAGGATGGAAGCCAAATCAACCTATTGATCTGGAGCAACATATCGATTAGTCTGCAACCACCCCCGAGTGGCGACCTTGAGAAGATAACGATCGACATCAAGCCCGGCAGCGATCACAACAGTATAAATCTCAAATCCTGGGGAGTCGTACCGGTAGCAGTTCTAACTACAAGTGATTTCAATGCCGACACTATTGATCCCACTACCGTGAAATTTGCAGGAGCCTAACCATTGCGGTGGACATTGCGGTGGAAGTGGAAAATGACGAAGGATGTGGATGACGATGGTGATGAAGATATGCTGTTTTTCTTCAGAACGCAGGATTTGGATCTGGATGAGAACAGCACAGAAGCTGCGCTAACAGGCAAGACAACTGATGGAAAGGAAATACAAGAAACCGATGACGTGCGCATCGTACCAAGGAAGAAATACTACAAACCAGGACAATATAGCAGGAACCGAAGGGCGCGTATCGGGCCACAGAAGAAGAAATAGATTTTTTCAGTCATAACCGTCAGTTTGACATTGCAAAATCCTTTAACTACAAAACTATTCCAGGGCTGTGAGCATTACGCTTGCAGCCCTTTTATCATTACTGAAAACCACAGACTTTCTCCAAATTTTGCCCTTACTGTATAGGATACCAGGTAGAGATATTATAGGTCTAAAAAGATTTTTTCCGCCACTTTTATAAGAAAACGAAATCTTCAATCAACGTATTGTATAAAAAACGTAATCGCCCGGCAAAGCACTGCTTCCTAATGGCCGATATAGGATATAACTGTTATGTTTCTTGGACTGGAGAAATGAAAGAAAAGGCTTTTACGCTCGTCGAAGTTATATTAGTTGTAACCATCCTGGGCATCCTTGCTGCAATGGTTCTACCCACATTTCAGGGTCATATTGCGAAAGCTCGGGAGTCAGCCGCTAAAGACAATCTCAGAGTAATGCGAAACCAGATCGAGCTTTATAAGTTGCAGCACAAGGGAATCCCGCCGGGATATGTAAATGGCTCTGGGGCGCCAACGGCTCTGTTAGAGTTACAATTCACTGGGACCACCGCTGAAACGGGTGCAGCTTCTCCATCCACCGTGCCTTCCGCCCCTTACCTACACGGCCCTTATGTTAAGAAACTACCCGGAAATCCCTACAACAAGTTATCCAATATCACCTATGTAGACGAAGCGACCGCCTTTTCTGCAGCGGTGGACGGCACCTCCGGTGGATGGTTATACAAGAAAGAAACCGGCGAGTTTAAGATTAACTGGACTGGCACCGATAGTGAAGGCATTGCCTTTTATGATTATTAAATGCGGATTATTCTGCCACAAATCGGCAGGCATAAGGATGCCAGGAATCCACACAAAATTTTATATGGACTCCCCCACCGAGAGGGTTTTTTAGTCCGTCACAATGGGCGAATCCAAGTGGGGACTATCAAGGACCTTAATGAGATGAAAGCCGGCAGAAGCCTTATTGGTTTGAACAACTTTTATAACGCCGTATTTTTGCGTTCTTTCATTACTTTTCGTAAAATTTAATTGGGAGCTATGAGTCTGACAGAATTTCTTATGCTGACTTTTTACGGGTGTAGGAACAATTGCTATCGTCCTTTTGGCAGAGCGGAGGAACGATGATGCTCGGAATTATAAAAGATATAGAAAAGGCCAAAGTAAAATCTGATATTGAATTAGCACGTGCAGCCGAATCATTGGAGCAGATTGCCAATGATATGGACGACTGGATTGGGCAACAAAGGGATAGATTTAATCGCACCACCATAGCTTTTCGTAAAAAGTGGATTTCACGTTGGTTCTCAGATTTTTTCATTATGGAATTGTTCAAGGATAAGGTACACAAAAAGCATTTTGGTGATATCGTAGATACGTTCCGCTTGTATATGCCTGATATCGCTGAGTCGCTGAAGGAGATATGGCACAATTTCTTAAATTGCGCCAATTCTATGCGACAAATCCGACATGTTAAGAACCGGGTAGAGGATAATCATGACCTTGAGTATTGGTGTGTCAATTTTTTCGACACAGCAGCGACCCCAACAGTAGAACGCCTTCGGCATTTAGCGGAACAGACAAGAGAATATTTAGCGGCTCCAAGGCAAGCAGAAACAGTAGAGAAACGTCCTCAGGGAGTATTGAATAAGCAAGTCGGTAAACTCTTGAAGTCTTCTCCCTCAGATATGTCGGCTTCCGAAATAGCAAAAATACTAAACGAAAATTATGTTGGAGTATATCGACCGACCACTCCCTGCTTAGTCGGAAAAACAGAACATTGGAAAAAGCATCATGAGAAGAAAAAGAGTCGTAGGAAAAGCTGAGCAAGGGGAGTTTTGATGGTTCAAACTATTCACAACATACCGCTTTTAGCTCAAGAATTCAATAACGTCTCCTTGACAAATGTCTCAAAATCTCGATTTTGCTTTCCCATTTATGTGAATTAATCCCGGTCGGCAGACTTTGGCCCGATCGCCACAATCCGCGCCAACATTTCCATACAAATTTCAACACTCTCATATCACGACCCTCATCTCAAATGCTGATAGGTTCTTACCATCAATATATTGTAATACATCCTTCTCTGGAAAACTAATCAGTGAGAACTCTAAATAAGTGCCACCGTTGATACCAGATGTAACGTTTTTTCCGCTTTATCAAAGAACACATTCCAATACATAAGCCAAATATTTTGCCTGACGGAAAAGTGGCTAATTTGGTATGAATAGAATTGGTGTAGTTTGTGCCTGCATAGAACCTGCCCTGAGCGAACAAAAGCTTGCCCTTAATTAGCCGTAGCCCTGAGCCCGTTCGGCTACGCTCAGGGTAAACTCCGTCGAAGGGGTAGCCGAAAGGGCCGAATGGGTCGAAGTGTCGAATACAAAAAAACTTGTCCGCCGAAGCCTTGGCGAAGGCGGATTTCGCACCACTTTAATTATATCGATCCATTCTCCAACAGTATGAGAAATAACCTCAAAATTAGGAGGGTTACGATTTTCTTTGCTCTATCTAGCAGCGAGGAAAGGTTTTCGCTGAAATCCGAAAATTCGAAATTGACATCTGTCCACAGCATATTGTATTGTGCTAATCCTTAACAATGATTTCCGCAAAAAAGGTGCGATGAATGACAAAATGGCTTCATCCGAGGACAGGTTAAAAAATACAAGTCATTTTTAAGCAAGGAGAAACAGATATGGGCGATAAGGGAAAAAGAGATAAAGGCAAAAAGGAAAAACAGAAAAAGGCCAAGCTTAATCCAAAGGAAAAACGAAAATTGAAAAAAGAAAAGAAAAAATAAATAAATGCCCCGTGCTGTCCGGTAGCCTTAAATCAAGCAAGTAAGTTGTCTGCCCGTGTGGTACAGAAACTCATATTAGGAGATAGCTATGAAAGCGAAGAGAACCCTAAGAGCTGTTCTTCCCATTATTATGGGATCACTGGCGCTTGGCCTCGCAGTGGTTTCCCTCAACGTGGCCACGTATGATGTGCTCAGGCGAGCGGCTCAGCAGGGATGCAATCTTGTGATTACACACGAGCCGACATCTTTGGATGGAAATACTTCCAAAAAACAAGAAGAGAATCTGTACTTTGAGTTTCCGAAGAAGCCGGCATGAAATCCTGTGGCAAATGGCTCAAGTCATTTGTGAACGAGGTACAAATCAAGTTTATTCCAGCCGGTGATCCGTTCTGGACACCTTGAGATTTCTTGGGTCGGTCCTGCCGGTATATTTAAACCAATACGCACGCACGAAACTTGCCTTTTGGGGGCTATTCTGGCTCTCACCAAGTTCGCCGGATGTGACGCCAAAACAACAGGGGCCTATATTGAATCAGTCGGTATAGGCCCCGAATTGCCTGCACTTGCGTAACTGCACCTGCGCCTGCGTTATCCCCCTTCTTACGTTTGCACCTGTGCCTGCGAGACCTCCGTTCTTGCTTTCGCAAGAAAGCACGGGAGTGCAGGCAGGTACAAGCGACGCAAATCTATATCAACCGCGCCCCCATATCTTGCTTCGCAATCCGAAATACACGAGATGTCTTGCGGCAGAAGCAATGGGGACCAACTAAATCACACGGCTTAGGGCGCCGGAGGATACAGTCGAATATCGTCAAAGTACATCGTACCTGAGCCACCAGCTATCGGATTCTTCTTGTTACCAAGACCAAGTGCAATCGTATTGACATTGGCAAGATTCACGCCCTGGTCGGCAAATCCGCCTGGGGCGGACAGGTCGATAGTCCATTCCGTCCAGGTAGTTATCTGCGCCGCATCAGGATTATCATGAGAGACGACCGCACTGCCATTGAGAGCAACATACAACGTCTCAGCAGCATTATCTGAATTGCCCCTGAACCAAATCGATAAAGTGCTAACACCATTCTCGGTCCAGTCACGCGGATAAGTCAACATCTTCTCCACCTCTGAATACCTGAGGATGCTGTTGTCGTAGAATAAAGGCATCGCTTGGTTGCCTCCGTGAACGATAGTCTCCTCGGTATAAGAAGGAGTGCTTTCGTCGCCTACGGCTGAGCCGGTCCCATTACCGGCAAAGTAGGGTTCAACACCCGGCGTACCATAACCAAGCCCATCATGCCATGCGTACCATATCTGGTTGTCGTTAACATCGTAGTTTTCAAAATCATCCACGACAAGGAAGTTGGCTGTGGTAAAGCTCCAGAGGTTGCCTGTCCACGGACTGTCGGGATTGACGTCATTGGCCTCATCAATACGCCAATAGTAGGTAGTATTCCACTGGAGTTTTCCGGGGTCGTAGCTTTCAGAACCAAGGTCCCCAGCACCTTTATACTCCGTTGAACCTGTATCGGCATATTTCACGGCATCTTTATCAGTGCCGAAATAGACCTGATGTGAAGCTCCATAGACTCCCGGTGTCCAGTTGAGAATCGGTGTATGCTTTACATCCACAGCACCATTAGACGGGTCCGGGCTCCCGACAGCGCCTTGAGTGGTAAAGCCCCAAACGTCACCTTTATACGTGGCGATAGCATCAAACTCATCGACACGCCAGAAGTAAGTCTTAGCCAATTTAAGTGTGCCGGGAGTATATGTTGCAGTTCCCTGAGGAAGTCCACCGGCGGCATTGTCGACATCTTCAACATTGTCGCCAAAGTACACAGTGTGCAATTTTCCACCGAAACCTGGCGTCCAGCTAAGCTCAACATTCGGGTCAACAAGCTCGGCACCATCAGCCGGGTCGGGATTGTATGCTGTCTTGGGAGGAATACAAAAGCTCCAGACCTCACCTTTCCATGGACTATTCGGCTCAGCATAATTGACCTCATCGATCCGCCAGTAGTAAGTTGTACCCGGGACAAGACCGTCCGGAATCGCAAATCCGGGAAAGCCGATAGTTAAAGAAGTTGTGGCCTGGTTACCCTGAAACGTACCTTCGGCTCCGTCATTCACATCGTCAAAATTATCGCCGATATAAATATCGTGCGAAACCGCAAGAGCTCCCGGCCACCAGCCAAGATTCACCCATGTATCCAGATGCATGGTGCCATCCGCCGGGCTGGGGCTGTAAGCATACGGATAGGGTTCACCCCCACCCCCTTCGATGATTTGTTGAATCTCTTCCGGCGTCAGTACCTTGTCGTAGATGAGGACCTCGTCAATGATCCCGATGTGGTAACTTCCCTGGTTTACGGGATCCCAACCTATACCGACATCCACATCAGCAACAATGTTCAACGAAGTAAACGATTGGGCTGTGCTCGTAACATCTTGGCCGTCCAGGTAAAGTGTCGCCTGGTCCTGGTCCTGAACCTTTGTCACGGCAATGTGATACCATTCATCCAGGCTCAGATAGATGTCACTCTCGACCCTGCCGGCGAAAGTCGACATCCGTAGCTGGCCATCGGCGCGGACCAGGAAACGCACTCTCGCACCGTCGACGAGCTGCCCCCACGCTACAATCGTGCCGGTATTGCCTGCCGTCTGCTTTACCCAGGCAGCTATGCTAAAAGCGTGCGAGCCGAGAACGCCCTTGTATCCATCGATGCTCACGTAATCGTCTCCGTCGAATTCCATCGCCTCATTAAAGACGCCCACAGTAAACTGCGGGTCCCCATTGATGGTACCATGGCGGTCATTGCCGGAAGAATCAAGGGCATGGCCATCAAACGTCCACCAGCCCATAAGATTAGGGTCGGCAGCATTTGCCGCGCTCGTCAGGACTAAGCCCAGCGCAAACACAAAACAAACCAGATAACTCAGTTTCTTAGACATAATAATCCTCCTTCAAAACTAAATATAGCTTGTCAATTGAAATGTGAAAATATCTTCACCGAAAAGCGTAGAGTCCCCATTCCAACTCTGTGCCTCATATAATGCACAATAACCCATCCTCTATTTGGAAAACTATAAATGCTCCACACCTCAAAGGGCCAAAATCCACAGATACCCACCCATGCGACCCTTCGGCTACCCCTTCGACGGAGTTTACCCTGAGCGTAGCCGAACGGGCTCAGAGCTTCGGCTAATTCAGGGCAAGCTCTTATTTGCTCAGGGCAGGTTCTATGCTGGCATAAACTATACCAATTCTATTTATAACAAATTAGCAACCTTCCCGTCAAGCAAAAGCTCTGGATTATGTATTGGAATGTGTTCTTCGATATAGCAGAAAAAAACGTTACATTTGATATCAAAGGTGGCACATAACCATAGTTTTTGCTGATTAGTTTTGCAATGAGGGAGGTGGCACAGTGTATGGAATATACACTATCGCTTAAGCCTCTGCTTTGTTCAATCTATTCTCTACAAAGTAGGGGCTTTTTTTAATTCAGCTTTTTGGCAGGAACACGTCTTCTCGATGAATTTTTCCAAAAATCTGCAAAAGTTTTTTATTGATTTGCGCCTGTGTAAATGCTATAATCATTAAATAGTCCCCAGAAATACCAGAGTACAACAATAGGAAAAGAGTCATCCAATATAATGTGGTGTCTCTATGTTTTCGTCCTTTGCTATGTATTCAGGCAATAGCGTCCTAAATGAGACCTCCGTTTCTACATGCAAAGCGCCTCTTTGCCTGTCCTGATACGGCTTCGGCCTTCGCCGAGACGACCGGGCTTAGGAGCATTGCTTGCATGTTCCTTGTAGGCTCTGGCGGACCTCAGTTGGGCACATGTCGCGGCTTGGCACCCCCAAGCGGGCCAAGACGGGCGAAGTAGTAGTGCCAATTTTGTACTTGTGCACCTCGATTATCAGGTGACGAAGATTCCGAAAGAAGAAAGGAATAGTGGAAAGCTGAACTATCGGAAGTCGTTCTCAACTAAATAAGCCCTCGCCGATTGCGTAAGATAATATTCTTACTGTCGCTGTGGCTCGGGCGCCCTTTGTGAAAAGACCTGACTACCTGAAAGCCTTCCACTAACTCTTTTGTTGATAAGTGGTTATGATATAGCGAGATAAGCCTAAGGGCTAATGCAGGCCCCAAGTAGGGCCAGGCAAAAGCCCGCGAGGTTCCAAAGGCAGTGACTTGCTGGTAAAATTGTGGAAAAAACGTTATATTTGACCTCTTTGGTGGCACTTAATTATAGTTTTGGTTTGTGCGATTAATGATAACAGGATCCCTGTATGGATCAGCAGTTGTGTCAAATCGAGCTGATCAGGCGGGCTCAGCTCGGCGATAAGCAATGCCTCGGTCAGTTGGCTCAGCAGGCAAGAGAACGTCTGCGCACGTATGTCTTCCGTCTTACTCAACGGGACGACTTGGCGCAAGAAATCGTACAGGAGAGTTTGTTGGAGATGTGCAAAGTGTTAGGTAAGCTGAAAAAAGCCGATCGATTCTGGCCCTGGCTATACGGCATAGCCGTTAACAAGCTCCGGCGTCACTATCGAACCGAGCAGAAACAACAAAGACTGGCGGTCTCCAGTGCAAAACGCAGGGGCACACTGAAAGAACGGCAGGATGGGCTGGAGAACCTCGTCAGCGAAGAGTTAAAACAAATCATTTCGGCGTCAATGCAAAAGCTCAGGACCCGGCACAAAGCCGTCCTGATTATGCGATGCTATGACGGGATGACGCATTCGGAGATTGCTGAATCAATGGGCTGTAGCGAGTTTAGTACGCGTATGCTGTTTTTGCGCGCGAAAAAGGCCTTGCAGCGAGAGCTTTCACGCAACGGCTTTGGAAAGGGCTCTCTGTTAGCAGCTCTCGTGCTGTTCGGAAAGATGACAGCCCCAAGTAAGGCCGCTGCTGCACAAGTGACAGTCGCGGCCTCCACAATGAAGATTGGGTTACTGACCGGAATCGTCGGCCTGGCAACCACGAAAACGGCGATTGTATCGTTCACTGCGGCTACCGCCTTGACTGCCGGCACGATAGTTTCAACATCAGGACCATGGAAGCAAGGTACCGAAGGTCCTCGCCCCTCCGTGGCCAACCAAGCTATCGGCCAGTTCGACCAGAACAGCAACGCCCAGGAAGAGTATTGGTACTATTTTCCGCAAGGTCTGGAAAAACCAATGATGCTGCGGGCAAAGTCCGGTACGGCCGGTGACAAGTCGTACTGGCAGATACTGCAAAATGACCGCGCAAATTACTACTACCACAACAATAGTGTCCATATTAACAATTACCGAATGTGGGCCAAAGACCTTAGCGTGCTGACCGTCCCCACGGACAATCCTGAATTGACCGATTTTCTCTGTAAAGTCCAGCCAAGCACAAAGGCTATGAATCACATCGCGGCCAACGGTAGAGGGCTGCTGCTCATTGCCGTCCGCGGCAAAGCCAAAGACATAAATCAATCGTGGGCTGTCCGTCATTACAACGTCTTGGAAGAGGATTACTTTCAGTCTGACTGGCCGGCCACAGCCAAGGTCTTTGATAACCGCGATGCTATGCATAAACGCGGCTGGACTTACTTTAGAGTCAGTGGTCAAGTAAACGGCCAGAACGTTTTTGGGACGGGGAGAATACCATTTGTTTACGCTACCAGTGAACAATATAGCCCCTGGCTGAATCTGCAGGTGGGCTCCCTGATGATAGTTGATACGTACAAGGAAGCTTATCTGAACCGTTTACAATCTGATCAGTTTGAGACATACCCAGGCGGCAGCTTCTTTAAGGGGCTAACCAGACCTTGGATGGGACTTCATACAATCGATACAGTCCGCCGAGACGCGGCCGAACAGCGTATTTCGTTTGAGACAAAACATACCCCGGGCAGCCAGTTCGCACAGGTGGAGCTAATCTGTAAAGGTCTCAGACTAATCTACAAAATCGACCTGGAAATGGACGTCATTGACGAAATCACCTTCTCCACCGACCAAGGCAGCTCGGGAAATCTGAAGTTCTCATATCTTCAGTCCATTGAAGGAGCTGGAGCTACTGAGGAGTTTAAACCTCCAAGACCAAAACGACGGAAGGCCTCTAATAGCAGTCCGGGTCTGTTATGGCTTGCGAAGTTGGTGGAAGGTTCAATGGGGTAAACCAGCGGGATTGTACGCACACAAGGTTATCCCGAAACAAGGAGGACGGCATTAATGGACAGGATGTATTATATCTGGTCCAACAGGGGCAAAGTAAATGAAACAGCTAAGAAGAGGTTGGGTTCTTTGGACTACTACTATTTTGGTTAACGCAATAGTTTGCCTGACCTCCAGTCGGGTTGAGGCTGATTGGACCTACGAATATCGGGAAGATTTCAGCACTAACAGCGTGGAAAGAGACAGCTTCCTCCACTCGGTTTTTTGGCCCCAAGGGGCCTTTCCTCCTCCCCAAACGCATCTGTACTATCTTGATACGGGACTGCAGCGAGAATTAGGCTTTGGAGACTACAACAAGGACCCTGCCCTTCTGGGTTATTGCTTCCCGGTCGGCTCGGTCCCGGCCCAGAGTGCCATTAGCGGATACCTGCAGATTGACGTACGATTCCTTGAAAGCACCGACATGGTGTCTGGCTCTTTAGAATACTCGCTCTCGGACGATGGTGTCGTTTGGTCATCGGCACGGCAACTGAGACCAGGAAGCCATAACATCCCTATCGAGTCGCTCAGGGGCACCTGCTACATCAAATTCCGGGGAACTGAGGTCCTGATTGATAATATCGTAGTGCGTTTGAGCTCGTCCTCTGCTACGATTTACGTGCCGCGTGACTTTGCCACGATCCAGGGAGCGATCGATTCTGCGACTAACGGTGACATCGTGGAGGTCTCTGCAGGCACTTACACGGGCGATGGCAACTGGGATATCGACTTTCGGGGCAAGGCAATCACTGTTCGCAGTGAAGCTGGGCCAAATCGTACGACTATCGACTGTACAGGCCATGAGGGCCACAGAGGCTTCTACTTCCACCGGGGAGAAAGACAAAGCTCTGTTCTGCGCGGCTTTACGATCATCGGAGCTATCGTGCCTGGCTCAGAGATTTCGCTGGAATCTGGGAGCTGGAGCTCAAGCCCCACAAATCCGGTCGGTGGCGGCATATACTGCGAATTCAGCAGTCCAAGTATCATTGACTGTGTAATTAAACAGTGTTCAACGGAACTGGGAGGGGGCATCGGGGCTGTGGGCGGTGCTCCGGCGATCATCGATTGTACAATCGAACAGTGCCAGGCCGGAGGTCTCGGACCAGCCGAATCCGGTGGATATGGGGCCGGCATCGGCCTGATAAGGGGCTCCGACGCCAAGATTGTCCATTGTACCATCAACAGGAACTTCGGTTATTATAACAGTTATGGGGCAGGTGTTTATTGTCGGCAAAGCGGAGCTCTGTTAGCGAATTGCGACATTTCCTTTAACAACGCACAGGGAAATAACAATGGCGGCGGTATCTACTGCGGAGGGTCCTCTACAAACGTCGTATTGGAGCGATGTATCATATCGAACAACACTGCAGAGGCTGGTGGTGGCATCTTCGCGAGTTCACCTGCCTATGTACGCGTGACAAATTGCACGATTGCTGACAACAGTGGGGGAGGGATTCACTCGGCCGGCAGCAACATTGCCATCAGGAACAGTATCGTGTGGTATAATGACGGCGAAGCCGTTGTGCTAAATAATCCGGCCTCGAGCAGTCCCGTTCTATACTCAAATATCCAGGGATATTATCCAGGACAAGGTAACATCGATACAAATCCTCTGTTCGCATCAGCAGCAGGAAATGATTATCACCTTCGGTCAGTCTTAGGCCGTTATTACAATGGTCAATGGGTCACAGACCAGGATAATAGCCCTTGTATAGATGCCGGTGACCCCCAGGACCCGGTTGGCTCAGAGCCCTTCCCGAATGGCAATCGTATCAACATGGGAGCGTATGGCGGAACGCCCCAGGCAAGCAAAAGTATCGGGCCTCTTATTTTTCACGTTGATGCTTCAAGGGGCAGAAAATTCAACTCGGGCCTGAGCAGGAATGAAGCATTTGCAAAAATCCAGGAAGCAGTTGAATGGGCTATGGATGGCGATACTATAATGGTCTGGCCGGGGGTTTATCAAGAAGCAGTATTTATCATCGGCAAAGCAATAACTATTCAGAGCGCCGACGATGCAGCCGTGGTTGTGGCACCGGCTAATGATTATGCATTTACTTTTCAGTTCGCTGAGAATTTAAGGTGTGTCCTGCGTAATTTTGTTATTAAGAATTGTGGTCAAGCAGCTATCATTTGCCATAGCGCCTCACCTGAGCTAACTAATCTGACTATAGTTAATAACCAGTTTGGGATTACTGCTTATGAAGGGTCTAATCCGAGCATAACCAACTGCATCCTTTGGAACAACGAATTTGGCGACTTAGAACAATGCTATGCTCGCTACAGTTGTCTGGGAAAATTGGAGCCTGGAGATCAAGAACGCGGAAATATAAGCAAAGACCCCATGTTCGCTGACCCTGACAATGGCGACTACCATTTGCAGTCCGAATACGGCAGATATTTGCCGAACAATGTGTGGGTAACGGACTCGCAAACAAGCCCTTGCATCGATAGTGGTGATCGCAGCATGCACATCGGACGCGAGCAGAAGCCTCACGGCGGTAGATTGAATATGGGTGCTTATGGTGGAACGCCCTATGCAAGCAAGAGCGGCCCGTCATGGTGATTATCAATCGTGATAGTCAGTTACCTGTTCACAAACCTGCAGCGAAAATTTGAGATTTCTTCTGCCTAAAGGTCTCAAAATGACATAAAAACCTCTGTTTTGCCCCCGTGAACGGGTTAAAAAAAATTTTCGTGCACCCGATAAAAACTACAATTTTAAGGGTTGACAAGGGATTGAATGTCGAGTATAATATAGAAAATATGCTTAATGCGCTGAAATAGTGCAAATAGAATGGTCTGACCACGGTTAGGAGGATAGAGAAATCCGCGCCCAACACAGACACATGAAGGTAGAAAATGTATGGAGGCAGGGATTTACGCTGATAGAACTGCTTGTTGTTATTTCCATCATCTCCCTAATGATGGGTATTACGCTGCCGGTATTCAGTCGGGTGCGACTTCAGGCCCGGACGATGATGAGCATGAGCAACATGAGGCAGATCACGTCCGCAATGAACCTCTATGCATCAGACCACAATGAAAGATACCCCGAATCGGTTGCCACTATAGGAGCTGGTAATACCTGGAACTGGACAGACTCAACCAGGTTAACCGGTAACAGACGCCGTAGCCCACAACTATACCGAGCTATGAGCGAATATTTGCGAAGATACATACCCGATGCGAGTACCATGTATTGCCCAAATGTGCCGCATAAATACGAATATTTACAGAAAGCGTGGGATGCTGGCGACAATTGGGACAATCCCAATACCTCTTTCCCAGCCGACCCGGTTGGTGGTACATATTGTTTCTATTGGAACTACAGAGGATTTATTGGCGGACGGAGGATCGTTTTCAGAGGACCACAAGGTCCGGCAAGTAGTGGAAGATACAGCAAGTTGCTTGTTAGCGACTATTTTGGCTATGACCACTGGAGAAAGCCCGGCTCATTCAGTAGCTGCGAACCATTCGATGGAGCTGATATTACTCCCGAAACATACCTCCTTTCATCCTTTTGGTTCCGCAAGAGCGATGCTGATGATTTTCCTGTAATCAAGCTGCGGGCAGGATACACCGACGGACACGTTGAGACCTACTCGGCCTCGAACGTCGTACCTATAAAGGTTTCCATTACTGCCGATGGTACTGTCCCATACCCTGATGGTGTGGGTCCAGGCACATTTTTCCTGCCGAGGAATGCTCTCCACTAAGAGCTTATCCGAATAACCGGGTCGTTATGAGGCCGAGCGAAAAGTCCGAGGCCAAGGCGGCAGGCCAAAAATGCTCGGAGGCGTGGCTTTCTCCACGTTGAGAACATTTTTGGCCGACAACGCAGGCATCGGGCTTTGCAGGCGGTCGCAATAGAGCGGGTTATTTGGATAGGCTCTAAGCCAGGGCCTTGAAGGAAATCGTTACTCTCTATGTCTGGCCCAGAGTACAAACAAAACGGTAGCTTTTGTGTTCTCGACCCCCTGCCGATATCAAATCGTACGCCGCAGAGAAACTATACTGGTAAATAAATGACTACGTTTATATACCCGCTCGTAATGGAATCCAGGTTTATCTTGTTTACATATCATTAAAGTAATGTCTCATTCTCCCCGCCTCCCGCCGACCATGGCTGTTTTACATGCTGATTAACAGTTGATCTCGAGAAACAACCTGAACATAAGTTCTATTAGCACAGGCCGGGGCTGGGCACCAAAGAAGAAAGGCTGTGAGTGAAAATCACTCACAGCCTTAATTTGCCTAAATCAGATATTCCACAAAGTTACTGCGGACAGTTCTCAAGCCAATCGGTAGTGAAAGTCGCCAGGTCTGCAAGGTTAATTACCCCATCACCGTTAAAATCCTCGCATGCCGTGTAGGTTGTCTTAGGAGTGAAGTAGTAATCTTCCGTTTCACCATACTCGTATCCCGTCTTTGGACCGGAACCGCCGTTGCCTCTCGTGCCGGGATTACTGCCGCCCTTCCAGGGCTGTGCAGAAAGAGTAATCCTCATCCATATCTCCTTGCGACCACTCTTCGGATGCCAGGACAGGAACGCCGGTGTGGTGAGTTGGTTTAATCCGGCCGGGAGATTGAAAAGATATTGATTCCTTACAACCCATTCTGATACAAATCCTTTGGAGCAGGCGAGAGTGGGATTAGTGTTTCCGTCGTCGTCCCAGTCGCCATCACGGTTCCAGTCACACCAGACATTGACCCAAAGGCCGATACCTGGGTTGATAATGTTGGCAAAATAGTCAAATGTTGTCCAGCGACAATGTGCCAGATTTAACGGGAAGATGACACCATCGTCGCCCTGGTCCCTGTCCGGTGAGTTGGATTGTGGACCGATGTTGTTGACGCCATCCTGATCCTGGCCCATGTCAGCTTCGGCTTCATTAGTAATAGTGCTGCCTAAGTAAGCCACTGCCTGAGGATTTAAGTGAACCGGCCCATAAGGCCCGGCACCACTGGCATCGTTGAAGACAGTGGGGTAATATGCTCTCACTCCTGAAGGGCCTCCCTTGGGATATGCGGTCATGTTTCTACTGGAATTGTTACTGCTGTCCGGTGCATCACCGAGGTCTAATGCCTTTGTTGGAGGTACTCCCTCAGAAATAACACTTATCACACCCTGACCGGTGCTGGAGCCGAACCCGCCAACATCGAAAAGGTACCGGCTGCCGGCGGTTGCGGCAAAGGTAATCTGTGACTGCCAACCACAGAAGTCATCATTGCATTCGATTCGGTCACTTGGGCTCGGAGGGCAATTGACTCCCCTATAGACGGCGAGCTTTGTGTCGTAGCTGCTGCCGCACAAGCTGACGGTAACCTCACCTGTGCTTACAGCGGTATAGCGGTACCAGATGTTTGGGCTTTTCACACAGTCATCGGGGCCATCGAACGTTGCGTTGGTGGTGTTAAAGGGCAGGTCGGTCACGTTACCGACGGCCGTTGCATTATAGCAGTTGTTGTTGGGCGGCTCACCGGGCTCCCATGGTGGCGGACTGGGGGGCTCTCCCTCGGAACTTATATTTAGCACACCCTGACCGGTGCTGGAGCCGAACCCGCCTACATCGAAAAGGTACCGGCTGCCGGCGGTTGCGGCAAAGGTAATCTGTGACTGCC
>CAYUFX010000107.1:0-17604 GCA_964444135.1 uncultured Pirellulales bacterium
CCAATTCAAACCCAATTTCTTCAAAGGCCAAAATCGCTTGCCAAAAAATCCGGCCACACCCTTCCCGAGTCTGTGGAAGAAAATTATTGATATGTCGCTTCTGTTGTGAAATAATGAACTGCCTTATGAAGATTAGAACGAAAATATTATTGGTCGCGGCTGTATTTAGTATCTGCCTCGGCAGTTTTGCGAAAGCGGATTTGGCGAAGCAAATCGATGGTATTATCAGCCATTCTTTGCATCAAAGGGTTCAATTCTCCATTCATATTGTAAAGGCCGATTCCGGCGAAGTGGTATATAACCATAATGCAGGAGAGTTGATGATACCTGCTTCAAATATGAAGATAATTACCTCTGCTGCTGTGTTGAAATTCCTGGGCCCTGATTACGAATACAAAACGAAGGTTGGGCTTTGTGACGATACCCTCGTAGTAATAGGAAGCGGCGACCCACTGTTGGGGGACGAAAAAACAGATGCTAAGTATGGCCGGGAACGAGGCTGGATATTCAAAGACATAATACAGGTGTTAAAACGCAATGGAATAAAAACCGTTAAAGACATAATTATTGACAGCAGTGTATTCGATAACCAGCCCGTCAATCCGAGCTGGTCAAGAGATGATTTGAACAAGTGGTATGCCTGCGAAGTGAGCGGCTTGAATTTCAATGATAATTGTATAGGGATAAGTACGAGGAATGTCGGCGGCAAAGTGGAAGTATTAATTGAGCCGCAGACCGCTTTTATAAAATTCGACAATCAGGTCAAACCAATATCAAAAGGCACAAGTGCAGTAGGGAGCTATCGAAACCGGGAGCCTAATAAGATTGTCGTTTACGGCAAATGCAAAGACAGGGTCGGGCCGTTTGACGTTGCGATTGAAAGACCTGCTGCGTTTTTTGGATTTATGCTTGCCGAGGATCTTGCTAAAGCAGGAATAAAAACAGACGGACGGCTTGTAGTAAAAATGCTTGATAAGGACAGCAACTTTAGGCTGCTCACCGAATACAGCACTTCACTAACCGATTGTTTGGCTCGTTGTAACAAGAACAGCCTCGGATTGGCAGCCGAGGCGCTGCTTAAAACTATTGCCGCTCATAATAATCCGAATGGAAAATACGGTAGTTGGGACAGGGGCCGGGAATTGATTTCTGAATACCTCCTGGAACTTGGCATCGATGAAAGCCAGTTTTACATCGATGATGCCAGCGGCCTGAGCAGACAAAACGAGCTTAGCGCTTATGCAATAACAAAAGTGTTATTGGATATCTATAACAGCGGGAATTGGGGGTTGTATAAGGATTCGCTGGCGGTAGGGGGGGTAGATGGGACAATCGCCAGATATTTCAAAGAAGAAAAGTACAAAGGCAAAATCATAGGCAAGACCGGATATATAAATAAAGTCAAGACATTTTCAGGTATTTGCACAACCGATAAGGGCGATTACATATTTTCAATTCTCGCCAACAACACCAACGGCCGTACCCGCGGAGTAATCAACGACATCGCAAAAGCGATTATTGACAGCGAATAATTATATGACAAGCTGCTTTTTAATCATTCGGACTAATGACTCTTTTATCTCGATGTGTCTCGGAACCGGTGCCTGTTTGCCGTTTCTGGGATTTGCATAGATGTCATGCTTACTGCCGTGCCTTTTCAGATAGCAACCGCTTTTAACAAGCTCTTTTACCAGAGCACTTCGTTTCAAACTTCAACCCCCAGTTCTATGGTTTTGGTGCTGGCGCGCTTATCTTCAACATCATATTCCCGAAGCATCATGTGGTAAGCATCAATTATATTTTCCTTCAGCTCTTCTATAGTTTTGCCCTGGCTAAAGACACCCGGGATTTCCTTTAACTTACCGACAAACCAGTCATCATCCTGCCAGTATTCAAGGGTGAAGAACCTTTTCATTCTTTGTTCCTTTCGTCGTTAACGTATAAATTGTTAACAGCTCTTGATATCTCTATAGCTTTTTTATATGATTATTGTAATCGTCAATCTTAATTTCTATCTCGCGCAGAATCTCTCTGATTAAAGGCCGTGCGAGCATTCTCGCCTTGTGGTGTGGTATAGTGGTATTTCTTCCATCAGCATGCCTGTAAAAAGCATGGCTTCCTTTTTGACGAACTTTCTCGAAGCCCAACCGCAGCAGCAATTTCTCCATCGTTTTAGCATTGACAAGTTTTAGCTTGCTCACCCTGCTACCTCGAGCTGCTGGATACCAACGAATTCAGGTATTTGCTCTTTGTCCTTTGGGTCCATTTCCTCAAGGCACAATTCGACCACTTCCTTTAGATTTTTCTGAAGCTCATCCAGAGTTTCCGCCTGCGTGTGGGCTCCGGGAATTCCTGGAACGATAGCCACATATAGGCCGGTCTCCGCGTCTTTTTCGATATATCCGGTTATTTTAGGCATTCTGTTATCTCCTGCTTTTACAACTTATAATAACATCAAGCATAATTATATCAAATTTGGTCTAATCTGCCAAGAAAAAAGGCTGCAAGCATGATACTCACAGCCCTTAAATATAGTCACCATCACAGAGCAATGATATCAATGTTTATCTTTTGGCCTTTGCTGTTAATGAATCACGCGTATAATATCAAATCCGGCAATCGGCCTACCGTCCCATAGCCGGCCTGTTAGGTCAATTATCTGCTCTTTTCCTGGCTCAAGTACTTCGATAAGCTCCTGGCGGTCAAATTTGACCATTAAATCATTTATTCCGTCACTATCATAGTCGCCTATTTCAATCGGCTTTGGTAAGGGAGGGACCAATTCATTTAATTCTAAGCTGAAAAGATATTCCAAGACTTCGGTCGGAATAACCCTCGGCGGAAAACCAGTAGTGGAACTTCCGAGGGAAGGCTTTGCGGAGATGAGAAAGAGGATATCGAATGTCGAATATCTAATAAAGAATATCGGGCCTGGGTCCCCGCTTGCGCGGGGATGACCCTCGGCATAATATGAATCGGGGGCAGTTCCGAGGGCCAGCTATATTAAGGCCTGAAATATGCTACAAGGCCGTTTTTGTAGGTTTTTCTTTCCCAGTTGGGCTTGACGACTGATTCGAAGATGGGTTCTTCGAGACGTCTCATTTCTACGCCAAGGAGCACTGCTGAAGGTGGAGATTTTTCGATTAATTCTCCGAGCGTTTTTGGGCCTACTGTATGAGTAACGTCCCGCTCGGAAGGTGACATAGAATCGGCAATTCTATAGATAATCGCACCACAGGAAAGCTCTGTATAAATATCACTTCCGCCCTCAAGAGCGAGCAGGGGGGCTAAGGTCAGTACGAATTTTGAGCCTTCGGCTGCGCTCAGGACATGGTTTTGGTTTTTGATTTTTTCGGCAATATCTTCTGAAATCTTATGTATTTCAAACGGCACCCATCTTTCCGGCACAAGGACTATCGGAGTCCTGTAAAGTACAACTGGGTAGCAGGCAATTGCCACAAGCACGCATACAATTATTAGAGCAGCCGCTATTTTGAAGTGCTTACTAATGCTGGCTGTCTCGGCAAGTTTTCGCAAATACAGCAGCGGAAAGGCGAAACTGATTACCAGGAAAGGTACCGGCGTTGCAAGGTACTGCCTCCACATTGTCGGCGGAATCAAGGCAATTATAAAAAATGTTAGCGGCAGCAGGGTGGCGAGTATTGTAGGGTGGGGCTTGCCCCGCCAACTTCGTCTCGGTTGGCTAAAGCCCACCCTACGGCTACGGCTGCGGCGAAGAGACACAATCGCCAGGGAAAGATAAATCGCCAATATTATAAGTGCAAAATACCCAGGCTGTGCAAGGCAGGCCAATGTCAACTCGAATTTATTGTGAACCATACCTATTTCTTGCAGCCATTGGCCGTAGAGCGTAGGTATTTTGACCAGGTTCAGAAAAAATGCTCGAGGTGCCTGAGCTATCACCCAGACAGGCCAAATCAAGACAAAAGCTGCCGCTGCAAGAAACGGCAGGGCGATTCTGAGTCTTTGTTTTATTGATTCGGCTGGTTGGCTCAGCAGCATTACAAAAAACAGCAGCTCTACCAAAGCTGTCGTTATACGCATACAACTTGCAAATGTAAGCAGGGCGCCGATAGCGGCAATTCGCCAGACCAGCGGAGCTGGGTTTTGATCGTGGCCGCCTTTGGCGGGTGACTTCTGCTTAAAATCGGTGGATATGAATAACCAGAATGACAACACAACGCATAGGATTACAACATCGTGGTTCCAGGCATAACCGTTGGCATAATCGACCAGAGGATTGAATACGTACAGGACAGCCGCTGCTAAGCCTAAAAGTGTCCCTGAAATTGCAAATGACTTGAAAATATTCCGGTATATACCGACAATACACAGCACCATGAGGATATCACAAAACGCAGAGAGGATTCTCCCGACAAGCAGGTAATATGTTGTATTACATATTCTAAATAAAGCTGCACATAATAAGGGATGGTAGGGCAGTTGAGCTGCGTATGAAAAGTCCCTGTAAATCATCCTGCCTTGTGCCAGCAGGGCACCGCCGGTGCAGTACATCTGTTCGTCCCTGCCAAGGGGCTTGGACATACTATTGGCTAAAATTGCAAGCGAAAGAACAATCAGTATTAAGAGAACTAATATATTAACGGTTTTTGCAGACATCATCATTCTAAAAGATCTCAAGCTGAACGATTTGGTCGCGAAAATAGCTATAAGTACTTTATTAACAATAACATAACACGGTTTGTCATTCTGAGCGAAACGAAGTGGAGCGAAGAATCTCATGCCCACATAATGCGATTATTCTTCGCTAAGACCAGATGCTTCGCTTTGCTCAGCATGACAGCTTGAAACCGGTCAGTTTAAGTAAAAGATAAAAACTAAAAACCATTGAAAAGTGACAATTGAAAAATAGTAAATAGTCGATAGTAAATAGTCAATTACTTTACCATTCCGCCAGTTCGCCGAGAAGCTCCTCGACCAGGTCTTTCATAGTCACGATACCGATGGGTCTTTCTCGACCGGGACGTCCCCCCCTCGTAACTAAAACGATTTTCTGATTTTCCCTCTGCATAATATTTATCGCATCTATCACAGTAGTATTAGCGTCGATTTTTCGGATTGGTTTTACAAACTTTGTTAAATCAGTGAATTGTTCCGACGGGCTTAAGGCCTCATAGATACTTATAAAACCGATGATATGTCCAGGCTCTCCCTCTGTGACCAGCAGACGTGTAAAGGCACATTCCTCCAATTTATTTAACAGAGCGGTATTATCAGAATTAACATCAACCATTTGAACATTGTTAATTGGCACCATCACAGACCTTATATTGATGTGTGAGATACTGACAAGGCGATTTATAATGTCGGTCTGCACGGCACTGAGAATGCCCTCTTCATGCGTATCCTGCAGAATTGCCTGGACCTGGTGTCTTTGTGCAGATGTTATTACCGTTTTCGAAGAAGAAGCCAAACCTGATAATCGCACGAATAGACCCGATATGAATTTGAGTAGAGGTATGACACCGCAGAAGCTTAAGACTTTGTGAAATGTGTATAAAAGCGGCGACAAATGCGGCATAAGCGAATCAGAGCGATAAAAAAAGATATTTTTGGGAATTAGTTCAGAGAAGACAAATAGTGTCGGTGCAGTTAAAAGGGTTGCGAAGAATTCAGCATTATGTTCAGCCCCTGTCTTCATTATTAATACATAAGTTACAATACTCGTAGTAAGATAGTAGGAAAGATTTGTGCCTATCAGCATTGATAGAAGCAGGCCGCTGCTGTCGTGCAGACATCTGCTGAGTATGACGAATGATAATTTCTTTCGTTCAACTCCCAGTCGTAAGCGAAGTCGGCTGAGCCGATACATACCTGTTTCAGAACCGGCGAATAAACCCGCCAGGATAATGAAGAACACAATTGGGAATATTAATACTGTATTATTGACCATTTGTTTGTAACGGCTTAAGGATTAGTGTTAAGGTCTCTATTCTGTGCTTTTGCACTTTTTCGACGATAAACTTCAAATTCTTCAAATGTGCGACGTCACCGCTTTTGGGTATTTTTCCGAGAAGGGCGGTTACCAAACCGCCGACCGTGACGAAACGCGTCTCGGCCAAATCAATGCCGAACACTTCGGCCCAATCGTGAATGGCCAGATTACCTTCGAGGCGATATTCAAAGGGCCCTGTTTGTTTGATTGGTTCTATGTGGCTTGCAGGTTCCATCTGGCCGAATAATTCCTCGGCAATATCTTCAAGCCGGACAGAACCGGCGATCCCGCCGTACTCATCCACGACTATTGCCATATCGGTTCGACTTCTGCGGAAAAATTCAAGCAGAGATTCGACTGTCTTTTGCTCCGGAACAAAATGAGCTTTCTGAATGATTTTATCTAATGAAACACCGGCTTTAAGCAGGAGTTGTCGAAGGTGTACCAGGCCGACTATATTGTCTATTGTCCGGACGTAAACAGGCAGCTTTGTCAGGTGGTTTTCCTTCATCATCTCGCGGACCTTCTGAGGTGAATCTGTAACAGCGCAGGCAGTCATATCAACCCGTGGCTGCATAACGTGACGGACTTTGAGAAAGCCTAACTCGATAACTTCTGTTAATAGTTTGTTTTCGTCGGCACTAATCAATCCCTGCTTTCGCGTTGTATCTATCAAAGATTTAAATTCGCCTACTGTTATTGGTTTGGGACTTCTAACCGGCCCCAAAAACAACCGAAGAGTCGGTTCTAATATGAAAAATTTGAACACGAACTCAAGTGGCGTAAAAATTTTAAGGCACAAAAAAGCCGGAAAAGCAGCAGTGATACTCACAGACTTTGAATTTGCGTAGGCTATGGATTTTGGCAGTATTTCCCCTAACAGCACAAGAGCGGCGAAACTCAATACGGCGGTAATAGCTGCAGCTATCAGGCTTCCTTGTTCCTTGACTCGCATTATTAGAATACTGGAGACGGCATAAAACAGAACGTTGACCGTCATATTTCCGAATAATAAGCTGTCAAGCAAATGCCCCGGTTTGTTAAGAAGACTTGCAACAAGCTTTTGAACCTTGTGTTTGGAGCCGTTCATCAGCTTTATTTGTCTGCGTGATAGATTAAAAAAAGCGGTCTCGGCTCCTGAAAAAAAGGCTGAACCGGCAAGCAGCATTAACATTAAAATAATTTGGTAAGCCTGAGCCGCCATCAGCTATTACCTGACTGTAATTTGGGCAGGGTTATCTTGAATTTGCTCCCCTTGGCGGGTTTGGATTCGGCCGAAATCAAACCATTGTGTTCGGCTATTATCTTTTTGCAGAAAGCCAGACCAAGTCCGGCCCCTGAATACTTAGACGACGAGCTTTTATTTGTTTTTGTTGTGAAGAACGAGTCGAAGATATTATTCAAATCGGCTGGTTCAATTCCCTCGCCGGTATCGGTGACTTCTATCTCAACCGCATCACTTTTCTCTGTTGCTTTGACGGTCAAAATACCGCCGCGCTGCAGCATCGCATCGCGGGCATTAAGAATCAAATTCATTAAAACCTGTTGAATCTGGACCGGCACCCCCCAGACCGTTAAGTCTTCAGGAATACTGGTTTCTACGGTTATCCCGTCCTTCGCAAAATCCCGGCAAAGACAGGTAAAAACCTCTTCGACCAAAGTAAGTATCCGAGAACTTTTCTTTTCCTGCGTTTGGCCGTTTGCCACCGCGAGCATACTTTCCATAATCTTCGAGGCTCGCTCACAATTTCGGACAGTTTTGTGAAGTGCTTTTTCAACGAAATCCTTATCGTCAGGGTTCTCCAGAGCAACAGCCGCATAATTCCTCAATGGTGTGAGAAGATTGTTGATTTCGTGGGCTATCATATAGCTGACGGTACCCATGTTAGCAAGGTGCTGGAGCTGAGCAAGCTGGGATTTTAAGGCGTCGTTATCCTGCTGCTGACTTTCCAGACGTTTGTGCAAAGAAGAGCGTTTTTCTATAATACTTGCCAATTTTCTGCTCCTGCTATAAAATTTGGCAATTAGCAGCCGCCTATTATTTGCCGGAAGCTCTTGACTTACAAGTATCTATATCGACTTTTGGTGTGTTTTTTCTTGAGCAATCTCATTGCCACAGAATCGAGTAAGTGAAAAAGCAAGGAATATCCCAAAGCCCAGAGTAAGCCGGGACAAGGGAAAAAGTTGTATATGAGAGGACTTATCTAAAAGATTAAAAGGAGGATAAGATTATGTCTGAGGAGCGTGTTCCTGCTGAATACACTGAGATGGACCTTACAGAGGCCAAACGTTTTGACAAAAAGGTTAAAGAGAACTTTATGCCGGCAGTTGTTTCCACTGTTAAACAAATTACTGAGGATTATGGCGTTTTAGAGGGTGTATGTTTGGATGTCGGATGTGGCACGGCTGTTTTTGCAATTGAGTTATGCAGATATTCCAAGTTGAAGATATATGCATTAGAAAAGGAGAAGGCCATATACGAAGTAGCGGGCATGAACATTGAAAAAGAACGATTGACAGATAAGATAATCCCCGTTCTGGGCGAGGCCCATAAGCTGCCTTTCGAGAACGAGTTTGCCGATTTCATAATCAGCAGAGGTTCATATCATTGTTGGAAGGATAAGGTGCGTGTATTTAAAGAAATTTATAGAGTATTAAAGAGGGGAGGCATTGGCTTTGTCGGTGGTGGATTTGGTCGATATGTCACCGAGGAAGAATTAAACAGGATGAAATCTTTAAGAGACCATTCCCTGAAAGAGGGTGCAAAAGCCTACAGTTCACCTGATAAATTAAGAGAGGTTATAGATAAAGCAGGTATATCTAATTTCCGTATAATCTATGACAAAGCAGGTCTTTGGGCAGAAATAAAGAAATAACTATTGAAATGATTAATGGCACTTCCGACAACACATCATGTTCGGTTCACTTCGTTCGCCTAAATTTCGGGTTCGCCGAAACTTTGTATATGCTGAAAACGTTAGTCGAAATGCTCACCTGAGGGATAAAAGGGGATAACAAAAAGCCAAACCAGAAATTTCACCAAATTCCCTTCGGCGACTTCTTTTATCCGCAAAAGGATATATAATGTGTGAGCAATGAATGAACAGAGGATTTTAGAAGAGCTTTTATTACTTTTGGAAGCAAACGGCGTTACAATCCGTGATGAGCCGCTTGGTGGAAACGGTGGCGGGCTTTGCACTATAAAAGGACAGCAGATTTTCTTTGTGGATACCCAGGCCCCCTCTGCTGTAGTGGCAGCAATTTGTGCCGAGGTGGTGCCGAAAGTGGCGGATATTGAGCAGGTATATATCAAACCGGAAGTCCGCCAATTTATCGAAAATCACAACAACCAAATTATCTGAAAGGTGGTGTAACCGTGAAAAGAATATGGCTCGTGATATTTCTGCTCTTTTTAGCCGGGCTGCTCCACGATTCAAAGGCAGCGGCAAACTCATCCTCTGCGAATACGGCGGAGACGTTTGTAAATTCGGTCGGTATGAAGTTTGTCCGTATAGAACCAGGCTCTTTTCTGATGGGGCAAAAAGAAGGTGGTGATTGGGACGAAAAGCCTGTGCACAGGGTTACAATCACCAGACCTTTTTGGATGGCCGTGACCGAAGTTACCAATGCTCAGTATGAGCAGTTCGACACCGAGCACAAAAGGCTTCGTGGGAAACTCGGCTTCTCCAAACAGGACGACGAGGCGGTCGTTTTTGTGAGCTGGCACGATGCGGTCAAATTCTGCGAATGGCTATCGAAAAAGGAAGGTAAACCTTATCGTCTTCCGACTGAGGCCGAATGGGAGTATGCCTGTCGAGCCGGCACCACCACTACCTACCACACTGGTGATAAACTGCCCGGGAAGTTTCATAAGAACGCTCGGATAAGCTGGTTCCCCGACCCTGCACGCAGGCGCAAAGGCGCTGAGCCGGTGCTACTCAATGTCGGGCGGACTATGCCGAATCCCTGGGGCCTTTTCGACATGCACGGAAATGTAGAAGAATGGTGCAGTGATTGGTATGGGCCATATAGCCGGGATGCCCAGACAGACCCGGTTGGTTTTGATTCCGGCGATTTCAAAGTTACCCGCGGCGGTAGCCACAGTACGGAGATTTTGTTCCTGCGCTCAGCCAACCGGCTTGCCACACTACCGGATGATAAGAGCTGGCTAATAGGCTTCCGAGCGGTCCAGGGCCCGATACCGGCCGCAAAAGCGCTTACCGTCCCTTCCCCACCCTTGAACCAGCAAAATATAAAGCAGCGGATTCCTGACGACTTACACAAAGGCCCGGATCCAGACAAACCGTACTTCAAAGGCCCAATCGAATATGTCAAGATTCCACCGAACTCTAACGGCCCAGTGTACTCCGAGCACAACCATGACCCGGCGTTGGTTGACTGTCCGAATAGCGACCTCTTAGCTATTTGGTATTCATGCTGGGATGAGCCTGGCCGGGAGTTGGCCATTCTTGCCAGCCGTTTGCGATACGGCTCCGAAGAATGGGAGCCGGCCTCGGCTTTCTGGGATGCACCGGACCGCAACGACCACGCCCCGGCCTTTTGGTTTGATGGCCAGGATACAATTTATCACTTCAATGGTCTCTCGGCAGCAGCCACATGGGGTAGTCTTGCTACAGTTATGCGAGTCTCAACTGACAGCGGGGCCACATGGTCGAAGGCACAGCTCATCAATCCGGAGCACGGGCTTCGCCACATGCCTGTCGAATCGGTATTTCAGACACGAGAAGGTTTTATCATTTTGCCTTGCGATGCAGTAACCGGCGGTAATGGGGGAACGGCCGTACACATCAGCCGCGATGGCGGAAAGACGTGGATTGACCACGGTGTCGGAAAGCCAAATCCGAGTTTCGCCTCAGGTTCAACCGGAGCGTGGATAGCCGGCATTCACGCTGGTGTAACGCAGCTTAAAGATGGCAGTTTAATGGCCTTCGGTCGCGGCAACAATATCAATGGCCGTATGCCGATGAGTATCTCCAAAGATATGGGACGCACCTGGACATATTCGGCCAGCGAATTCCAGCCGATCAGCGGCGGACAGCGATTGATTCTCAGGCGATTACACGAAGGCCCCATTTTATTTGTGAGCTTCGCCGACATCAGGAAAGGTATGGATGTCCCCGATGCCGCCGGTAAACGACGTCGAGTGTATGGAATGTTCGCGGCCCTTTCTTTTGACGAGGGTAAAACCTGGCCTTGCAAGCGCCTCGTTACGGCAGGGGGGCCTGCCAGGAAACTTGACGGCGGAGGCAATACCGGCCCATTTACAATGGACGAAACCCACGCTGAACCCAGAGGATATCTGGCCGCCACACAAACGCCGAATGGCCTTATTCATCTTATCAGCAGTAAGCAATACTACGTTTTTAATCTGGCCTGGCTCGAACATTTCTTACCCACTGCGGTGACAGAGAAGCCACAGACGCCGGACCATTCGTCCGTCCCTGGTGTTGTTATCGACCACAGCCCGGCCGCAACCGGAAAGTACTTAGGTTCTCCAAGTTTAGCTGTTTTACCCAATGGTTATTACGTAGCTTCGCATGATTTTTTCGGTCCGAAAACAAAAGAAGACCATACTGCTGTATTTTGTTCCAAAAACGCTGGAAAAACATGGGAGAAATTAACTCTTATTAAAGGTCAATATTGGTCAACACTTTTCGTACACAAAGGGGCACTTTATATTATCGGCACAAGCACTCATAACGGCTATGTCGTTATCCGCCGGTCCACGGATGGAGGTCTGACATGGACCACCCCGAAAGACCAAAACACAGGGTTGCTGGCTGCACAAGGCGAGTATCATTGCGCCCCGGTCCCGGTTGTGGTACATAACGGACGAATCTGGCGGGCGATGGAGGACAGGTATCCTCCCAAAGGATTGGGAAGCAATCTCAGGTCATTCGTTATGTCGGTTACTGTCGATGCAGATTTGTTGAAAGCGGACAGTTGGACGTTGAGTAACCGCCTTAGCTTTGACCAGAATTGGCCTGGAAAGGCCTGGCTGGAGGGCAATATTGTCGTCACGCCACAAAATAAGCTTGTAAATATTTTGCGTGTAGAATCTAAAGATGAGGAAAAAGCCGCCATTGTACAAATTTCTGAAGATGGTAAGTCGGTCTCCTTTGACCCTGAGAAAGACTTTATCGATTTCTTCGGCGGCTCGAACAAATTTACCATTCATTATGACAGGTTGACTGAACGTTATTGGTCACTCGTCAATAAACAAAAAAATCCCAGGGCGTATCGCAACATCCTGACCCTCGTATCTTCGCCGGATTTGAGGAATTGGAAGGTCGAATCTATTATTCTCCGGCATCATGACAGCGAAAAGCATGCTTTTCAATATATAGACTGGCTCTTTGAAGGTAATGATATCATTGCCGTTTCCCGAACTGCTTACGATGATGGTCTGGGTGGTGCCCATACAGCCCATGATGCAAACTACATAACCTTTCATCGGATTCGCAATTTTCGTGAGCTTACACTTGAGGACTCACCTGCAAAAAGGAGCAGCAAAAATGGCAGCGAAAAAGGTAGCTATTATGGTTGACGAGATGTATCAGGTTCTTGAGGTCTGGTTCCCTTACTATCGCCTCAAAGAAGCCGGCCTGGAGGTTAATTTCGTTGCTGCCGAGGCGAAAAAGGAATATCATTCAAAAGAGGGCTATCCCTGTGTCTCAGAAATTTCAGCCGGAGAAGCTGATGCCGGAGATTATGATTGTATGGTGGTGCCGGGCGGGTTCGCTCCGGATTTTATGCGAAGAAACGCTGATGTCATAAAGTTCGCAAATGATATGGTAAATGCCGGCAATGTTATAGCGGCTATTTGTCACGGCGGATGGCTGCTGTGCAGCACGCCGGTTTACAAGGGCAAAAAGGCAACCTGTTTTATGGCGATTAAAGATGATATTAAAAACGCCGGCGCCGAGTATATAGATGCCGAGTGCGTTGTCGATGGAAATTTGATTACATCGCGCAAACCGGACGATTTACCGGCCTTTTGCACAGCTATCTTAAAAGCTCTCGGAAAATAATGAACAAGAAACTATCTTAAAACACAATTTGTCATTCTGAGCACAGCGAAGAATCTCTTATTTTAAGCCGACCAGACCCTTCGCTTCGCTCAGGGTGACGTTTTTGAGATAGTTTCTAAGCAAATAGGAGCATTTTTTATGAACCGGACAAAAAATGACAAAGAACAGGACAAGACGCCTAAGATACTCGTGGTTGATGACAATCAGCAGAATCTGGAGCTTTTGCAGGCGTATCTTGAGGATGTGGATTGTCAGACGGTCCCGGCTCGCGATGGGCTCAAGGCGTTGGAAATTGTAGCTAAAGACCCCCCTGATTTGATTTTGCTGGATGTAATGATGCCGAAAATGAGCGGCTTTGAGGTTTGCAAAAGAATAAAAAACGACCCCAAAACCTCTGATATTCCTATCATAATGGTTACTGCACTTAATGAATTCGGCGATATTGAACGGGCCATTGATTCGGGCACCGATGATTTTCTAAGTAAACCGGTGAATAAGCTCGAACTATTAACGCGAATTAAAACTATGCTGAAATTAAAACACTTAAGCGACAAGCTTGAACGCACATTAGCATATTTGAGCGAGATAGAAAAACAAGCACAAATGGCAAAGTCCGATTAGGAGTAAAATTATGGCTGAGAATAAGAAACTTAAGGGTCCCCGGATACAACTTCTCGGCATTATCTTTTTGAGCCTGATTCTTGGTGTATTGTTGTTTTGGTTGCTTGGTTTTTTGACCAAGGACATAGGCTCTTTGCGAGGGGCGGACTTTTCCAAAGTGCAGCAGAAATATCTCGATGCCGAGCTTGTCAGCAAACAAAACTCGCTCAAAGAAAGTCTCGATGGTATCAGGGAAAATATCAGAAATAAGCGGGAGCAGCAGGCCATACTTAAAGACAGCATTAATAATCTGCAAAATACAATAAATCAGTTGCTCTCTATTCAAAAGCAAAACATTGAAAGAAATCTCACCCTTTCTGACGAACAGCAGCAGACCCTTGCCGATAGCCAGACTTTGTTTCTGGAGAACCAAAAACAGTACTTAGCTCTGAATACGGAAATTGCCGGGCTAACCGGCCAGCAGCATCAACTGGAAAAAGAATTGGCTTCTGTCTCCGGACAAATAGACAAGCAGCGCAATTCTGCCCGGAATGAATATAACAAGATAATGAGTACACACAGATTGAAGGTTGCGGCCTTGAAGCTGGCTGTTATTGTGCCGATTTTTCTGATTTCAGCGTGGTTTTTTACAAAGAAGCGCTCGGGAATGTTCGGGCCGATAATCTATGCGACGTTTATTGCTGTATTTATCAGGATTTCGCTTGTAGTGTATGAGTATTTTCCACGCAGGTACTTCAAATACATAGCACTATTGGTAATCATTGCCGTTGTTCTTAAGCTGTTGCTTTATCTGCTAAAGAGGATTGCCGCTCCGAAGAGGGACTGGATACTCAAGCGCCACCAGGAAGCTTACGACAAGGGCATTTGCCCGATTTGTGGCAAACCTGTTCGTATCGGCCCATTGCGTTATGCGATTAGGCACAAGCTTAGAGGTTTAGTTTTAGCAGGGCAGCAGGTGGGCCTGGCCTGTAAGCAGGAGCTTTATACGTGTCCCTCCTGCGGGACTGAGCTTTACGGAAAATGTGATAAATGCGGTGACATTTGCCATTCGCTGCTGCCTTTCTGCGAACATTGCGGAAACGAAAAGACAGATTGGTCATCATAAGTAAAAGCTGGTCTTATAAGCCAATTTTCTGAAAGCAGGGGGGTAAAAAATCCCAATAACCACCTTCTAAAATCCTAACAACCCGCACATCACACACAATCGCCACAACGAAAAGAAAAAATTAAAAATCAGCCAATGAAATACCAAAATATGGCTTAATCCACTTACACCTATTGTCGATATTTTAGTCAACGCATTCCGGTAATCTTGTGAAAAAATGCGGGTCGGGAATAATGTAAGAAGACGACAATAATAACAGGGCGACAGGGACCTGATTGCAAATCAAGAATCGAATTTGGCTCCGAGGGAGGGTGTATGAGTCAATTACTGGAAATTCTTGGTAGGGCGATAACCATCGATATTGCCGATTTGATATGGCATTGGTTAAATGCAGCCAAACTTCCGAAAGACGATAGCCAAACTGCCCGATACAGTCAGCTAAACAAAGCCATTGAACTAATAGGTGCTAAGAAGCTCGATGCCGCCGCTGAGCAGATGCGGTTATATCTGTTTGAAAATCCTTCCTGCACATACGGACGTCTGACAGCCGCTGCAATTTGTCTGTATAATAACCATCTACAGGAGGCAATCAAAGAGCTAAACTCGGTTTATCTCCGCGAGCCGACTAATACAATGGCTCTTTATGCTCTCGGCTATTGTTATGAACGACTCGGCAAAGAGTCTCAGGCTATCGAATTTTATCAGGACTGCCTGAAGTTCAAAAGCTATTTACAGCTTCCCGCCCAGCGACTGGCTGCCGTTTACTTCAAAAATGGTCAGCTCGAAAAAACCATAGAGCAATATGAGATATTGAAAAATGAATATCCTGACGACATATCAACACTTGTAACGCTTGGGCATCTGTATATTGCCACCGCAAGATATACGCAGGCTATCGAAACGTTTAACACCGCCATCTTAATACATCCGGACAACTTCCACAATCAGGATGATATAGACCAGCTTATTGTCGAGGGCCAATTCCAGGAGGCATTTGAGCGGCTTGAGGATTTGTTGCAGGGGCAACCGAACAGTGTCGATTTGCTTATGAAATATGCCGATGTTCTTCGTGTGTTGGGCGCTGACACCGATGCTGCTTCGCAATACGAAGAGGCTCTCCGTATCTGTCCGGATTTCTTAGAGGCCACTATAAAGCTCGGCACACAATATTTACAACTGCACCAGGTACGGCTTGCCGCACAACAATTTAACAAGGCCGTTGAGATAAACGACAAAATAGTTGATGCGTACATCGGCTTGGCAACTTCCCAAAAATTAGCCGGCAAACTTTCAGACGCCTTCGGGACATTATCACTCGCAGCATCGATTCAGCCAAACAGCTCACTGTTATTCGCCGAGACTGCTGCTTTGCGATTCCAGGACGGCCTTAACAAGAATTTGCCCTTTGATAATCAATATGATAATGTACAAGACGACCCCACAAACCTTACAAGGGCTGTAATTGACGCACACCGTCAACAAATCACCCATCGTCCGCAAAACCCTGATTTGCACTATAGGCTGGGTGTGTTGATGATGAGCATAGGAAGGCTAAGCGAATCCATTCAATCGTTCCAAACGGTCCTGGAGATAAATCCTGATTATAATAGGGCCAGAAGCAAATTGGCCATCTGTTTGTTTGAAATGAACCAAAAAGCCGAAGCCCTCGAACATCTGCCTGGTCCCGACCGTCTTGATAAAGATACGCTTGAGCTGCATTATAAGACGGCCTTGCTTTATTGCGACAAGGTGAAGTTCGCATCGTCCCTTATGAACCTTGAGCGTCATCTGGAGAGTAATTTCGCCCGTCCGGATGCTGCGGTTAACATCTCAATAGTCCTCCAGAATTTAGGCCTGTTGGACAGGGTAACTACTATGTGGGACAACCTCTCAGATATCGCCGACCAGGCGATTAACGCCGATTATCCATTTTAGCTGTAGGCTGACAGTATTTAACCGGAAAAATTAAAATAGCCCATATCGCATAAAATACTGAATGAAACATAACATATATTATGGGACTATAATAATCGCATTGAAAAGAAACATCTCAGAATGCCAAATATTCAGGATATCTTGATTTTTTCAGGGCTTTGTCTTTTGCTTTGGCTTTGATTTTTGGTTTATGACTCGTGATTCCTCAATTCGCCTGGCCAATAAGCTAGCAAACACAAGATACTGAGCCGCTGCATCCTGTGTTGGGTTCATTCTCAACGAGTGTGCCTTAGGATTACGAATACCAATATATGCACCTTGGAGAATCTGAATGAATCCCTTTTGTTCATTCTGTCCGGAATCGGTATCAAGTGTCGAAAGAATCAAAACTGGATTATCTATTGAAAATGCTCGACCAACCAATTGAACACCATCTTCGGACAAACCTGTTCGCTCACGGATGAGGTCGAATACGGCCACGATAGCATTTAAGACTGCATCTCGATAAAGACCCTCTCTGTATTGGCGATAAGAACTTCTAATAATATTTGGATGAATCAATCCCTCAAGGCCATATGACTCTGTTCTGGTTCCAAGTGACAAATATAGTTCATCAAGTTCACGACATAGATCGGGTATAATAATATCAATAATTTCCAGGAAACTATCAGTAGCGGTTGAAACATCATCAGACAAAAAAGAACATTTATTTTCAAGGTCATTCAATTTCGAGCTATCAGGTATAGGCCATAACATTCGAAGATACCTCAAATCATCTTTGATGTATTTAATCATAGGAGAAGCAACATGAGTAGAATTTTCATAGTCTATAGCACAAATCGCATCGTGGGTTTTGATAAGTGGCATGACCCCAAAAAACTGTACCATTGAGAATTAGAGGGTATCCGATAAAA
>CAYUFX010000108.1:0-17148 GCA_964444135.1 uncultured Pirellulales bacterium
TAATATCATCCTGCTTACAGCCGCGCGGCAGGAAAGTTACATTGGCAATGCCCCCAATATTCTGGACGGCACGAGATAACCGATTGTGGCCAAATAAAACATAATCGGCATAGGGCACTAAAGGGGCACCTTCGCCTCCGGCGGCCATGTCGCGAGGCCTGAAATCCGCGACTGTTGTGATGCTGGTGCGCTGGGCTATTATCGAAGGTTCTCCTATCTGCAAAGTTGAGCCTATTGTCTTTCGGTTATAGCGCTTGCCTCGTGGATTATGAAATATTGTCTGGCCATGTGAGCCCACCAGGTCAATGGAGCTTAGAGGAATGCCACTTTTATGACAGAGCTTGATGATTGCATCGGCAAAAACTTCGCCTAAGACGAAATTGTAATGGCATATATTGTCCAATCGGGCTGATTCCGGGTGGCACAGACGAAGGATTTCCCTGCGCAAAGCAGGGGGGTATGGAAATACGTCAAAAGCCAGCAAGTGAACCTTTTGCTTAGTGATATCGACTATGGCAACGTCAACACCATCAACGGATGTACCTGACATCAGACCTGCAACCCGCATTTTGTCCCTGGCTGCAATTTCCCGAATACGGCTGCTCACTACTACCTTACCCTTTATTTTAATGCAGACTTTTTTCGACGCTGACCGTCACAAAACAGATTATATATCTGCTACCCCAAAAGCACAACAAGCACCTGGTAAAGAACTGCCATGAGTCCAAAGCAATTTGGTGCAGATTATCGAATGTTCGTCGAACCGAACCTTTCACTTGAACTCAGGCAGGCAACTGTTAAAATGGTGAAGTGATATCTGGATCGTAGAATTCTGTATACACGAGGTCAATTAAACTGTGTCTGGCTCAAAGCAACACATTCTCCCAAGGTTCCTTCTTAAGGGCTTCGCAAGTAGGGTCAACAAGATGGAATATTACTGCTGGGTTTTTCGAAAAGGAATGAATCTATTTGAAGCAAATATTCGGAGCGTCTTGGTTTGCAATAAATTCTATGGAGACGAAGCAGATCTGAGCGCGGACGGCATAATAACGAACATAGAACCCCGTTTAGCGGGATGTGTTGATGAGTTGAGGCAAATCAAATCTTCCATGAGAATTGCTGGGCCGGAAGTACCGGAACTGATTGTGCACTTGATGGTTAGAACGCGGTTTCTGCGAGATATGGTATCTCAGTTCTTGTGGGCAGGTGTGGAAAGACTTCTCGAAAAGATGAAGGATCCAGAGGTGTTCAACAGAGTTGTCTTGAACTCCCTAAGGAACGATCCTAAAATTCTGGAAGAATCCATAGGCCGTTATCCGCTCTCGCAAGAACAAAGACGTCGGTTATACAAGCTTGCGCTTCAGAACCTACCGAAGTCGGTAGAAGAAATGGGGCCCCAATTTCAAGAAGGGATTGATGTGGTCATCGGTATGCTCAAGGAGCGCCTGGATCAAATCAAAAAGGATGCTCACGTAAAAGCGCTTCTCAAATCGGTGGCTCCTGAATCCCGCTTGGCTACGCTCAGAGGACTCAATTGGTCTCTTGTTGTGAGTAACAACGGGGGCTTTATTCTGGGAGACTTCGGACCATTATATGAGATCGAAGGAAAAAGACGATTTATGGCTTTACCAGACAAGGATGACAAAGTGAGGGCTGTCTACTTGCCTTTGTCTAATAAGCACTTAGTGGTGGGATCGGAAGATGACGTTATCCCACATATAGATTTCGAGCAAATTAACTGTCACGTATCTGAGTGTAGTTACGAATGTTTCATTTCTTCGTCCAGAAGCTCACAAAAATACTCAGTGTTTTTAGGAAAGAACGCCTATGTTCTACCCGATTCGGCAGCCCACGAAATCATTCATGAACTTTTGTGTGATTTAGGTAGACAAAGATAGTCGGTTGGAGAGACTCTCAGTCCCTCAGTAAGACAGTTAACTTCCGAATTTTAAGAATAACCGTCATCAAAGAGAGAGACCTAATATGAAACTCTTTAAGGTTGTGATACCAAAGTCAAAGCTCTACCTAATGCCACAAAACGAGAGGATATTCTTCATATTGTTTGGAGCGTTGTTAAATGATTTGAGTATGTTCCAAAAGTTGATGATTTTTTCTACTAACAGCAAGACAAAAAATCGAGTAGTACGAGCAGCCCAAAATATGCAGACATTGAGCTTTGCAAGATTCCAAATAGGTATATTATCCGAAGGGTGGCAGCTACTTCAAAAGAATTACTTTGGCACCCGAGTATCCAAAGAGTATGAACCATTATTGTCAGAGCCAGCAAAGGAAAGTCTTGAAAATCTTAAGCGTTATTTTAGCACAAACGAGAATTGGATGTGTTCCGTTAGAAACAGGTTTTGCTTTCATTATCCGTCATCGGAGGAGATTGCAAAACTAATTGATGAGGCGCCAGCTTCCGAAATTTTTGAAATATTTATGTCAGAATTTTATGGCAACTGCTTTTTTTCTATGTCCAATACCATAGTAAATTTTGGCATTTTAAAGTGTACGGGCAGTTCTAACCTACAAAGCGCAATGGATAAGTTGCTTCGGGACGGTAATAAAGTCTCAAGGTGGTTCGGGGATTTTTTGGGAGAGTGTTTATTGGTTATTGCAAATAAACATTTGGGATTCGAACATGCCGAAGTAGGAATACCAAAGCCGTGTGACATTTATGAGGTAACCTTACCTTATTTTATTAGAGCGAAACAAAAAGGAGTTGCAAAAAATCGTTGAGGGTTTGAGACTTCGGGGAGATTATACCAGAAAAATATGACCAATAAGGTAATTCAGTCAGTCCATTGGGATCATTTTCGAAGGCACCCTCGCCTTTGCTTGGTTTTGTCAGTGCAGAGCCCGGCATCGAATTCTACTGATATGTCAGGAAGCTGTAATGTCGGATGCAATTAAAAGAGCCGAAGAATTCCTTAGATTGGAACGGGCGTTTCGGTTAGGTGAATTGCTTACCGAGTCATCTCATCCTAAAACGATAACTCTCTCGCAGACAGCCGAAGTTGACCTGCCTGCGGCTATAAAGTTGTTGCAGTCTGTAGATGATGAAATCCCTCCGGCAATGAAGGATGTTCTCCAGCAGGATTCATTCCGAGAACTCATCGAAGCATTTTTCAAAGCTCTGAATGCAGGCAAGCGTATTTACTTCACCGGCTGCGGAGCCACGGGACGGTTGAGCATACTCCTTGAAGCGGCTTGGCGGCGGTTCTGGCGCAAAATAAGGGTAGGGGCAGGCCAACGTGCCTGCCCAGGGCAACCACATAGGGTTGCCCCTACATTAATGGGATTAGAGATTCCCGAGATGGAAGACCGCGTCTTCAGTGTAATGGCCGGAGGTGATTTTGCTTTGATAAAATCGGTCGAAGGATATGAAGACTTTCCTGACTTCGGTCGGTACCAGTTAAGAGAGAAACGGATTCAGCCCGGCGATGTTGTTGTTGCCATCACGGAAGGTGGAGAAACACCTTTTGTGATTGGCACAGCCTGGGAGGGACTCGATGCCGGAGCGAGGGTCTTTTTTGTCTATAACAATCCCACCGAAGCATTGTGCCGTTATGTCAAACGCTCGCGTGAAGTAATTGAGGAGCCGCGTATAACCAAGCTTGATCTGACCACCGGCCCAATGGCAATTGCCGGTTCAACAAGAATGCAGGCCACAACAGCGGAACTGTTCGTTATCGGCAGTGCCTTTGAAATAGCTTTAGTGCGCTTCCTGCGGAAGCGGTTGTCACCGAAGCATCTGGCAAAATTAGGACTTAAGGAGAAGGAACCAGGTGATTACCTCAGACTATTGTCTGAACTCCTGGAGCAGCTTTCAAGCCCTCAAGCGGTCGATACGTTAGCTCGTGCAACAAGATTTGAAGAAATCATCTATCGCCGTCGAGGCCTTGTGACCTATATGGCCGATTCATTCCTGTTAGACGTATTGACAGATACTACTGAGCGCTCTCCGACATTTATGTTACCGGCCTTCCGAAAATATGGCGACAGTCTTTCTCCTCGTTCATGGGCATTTGTGAAAGATCCATTTCGCAGCACTGAAAAAGCATGGCATGCGCTGTTGCAACGTGAACCGAGAGGTCTGAAGTGGGGGCGCGAGGTTTATGAACAATTGAAAGCACCTTCAAGTCTAAAAGCCAAACCACCAAAGCTTTATAATTCCGAGATATACAAATTCATGATAGGCAACGAACCAGACCCTTCACGTACTGATGCACCTGACTCAGCATTGGTAGTGGTATCTGCTGGAAGTGAAACAAAACATCTCGTTAGCACAGCACTGCATAAATTTGGCTCGCAGTACAAGACAACGGCTGTATTAGTTGTAGGATTGCCTGCACCTGTGTTTGCCTCGCCACAGGTGGCGCAGGCACAGGTGGCGGATGTTGCCGCCTTCACCGACGAGACATTCCTGTTTCCCTGCAGTCTCGCCGATTCGCCGTTGCAGTTGTGGCATCATCTTGCCGTTAAACTTATTCTGAATACACTTTCTACTGCGACAATGGTTTGCATGGGCCGGGTCATCGGTAATGCAATGGTCTGGCTTTCGCCAAGCAATAAGAAACTTATAGACCGTGGCTCGCGTCTGATTGCTCAGCAGACAGGGCACAGTTACGAGCAGGCGTGCATCGCTCTACACGAAGCGATGGAAGAAGTAGAATCCGGGCAGCGGCAAGGCCAAGAGGCCCCTTCGCCTGTTGCTTTAGCCATCGAGCGACTCCGAGGCAAAAGAGAAAAATCTTGATAGTGGGCTTGACCGATATGAAACTAATCCGAACAGTAACAACGCTCTTGATGTTATTGCTGTGTGTTGCGACAGGATGCCAGCCAGTTCAGAAAGAGATTCGCGAGCAGTTCTTTAGCCAGATTGACCATGTAATCAAAGAGGAAATCAATAAATCTAACTTCCCTGGTGCTGTGGTTCTCGTAGGTAAACACGACGAAATTTTGTACTGGGAGGCCTTTGGCAATGAAGTAATTGAACCTTTTAAGGAACCTATTAACAGAAATACGATTTTTGATCTGGCGTCTCTGACCAAACCTATTGCCACAGCCACTTCGATTATGATTCTGAGAGACCGCAAAGCATTAGAATTAGATTATTATGTGGGTGCATACCTACCTGCTTTTGCGTGCAACGGCAAGGAGGAGGTCCGGATTAAACATCTTCTGAGCCATACTTCGGGATTGCCGGCTTATATGAATGCGGACGACTTGAAGGAGCAATTCGGGAGTCCCTGTCCCGAAAAGATAATTGAGAAAATATGTGGATTGGAAGCTATAAGCAAACCCGGAGAAGAGTTTCGCTACAGTTGCTTAGGCTACATTACGTTAGCAAAGATTGCCGAATCAGTCAGCGGTATGAGCATTGGTGATTTTAGCAGGGAGAACATATTTGTCCCCCTTGGCATGAAACACACCGCCTACGCTCCTCCGGATTCCTGGGAGAAAGATATTGCAGCGGCCCAAATTGTGGACCGTCAATTGCTTCGAGGAACTGTCCACGACCCTCTGGCGAAATTGATGGGAGGCATATCCGGCAACGCCGGGCTATTTTCCAATGCCTATGATTTGTCGATATACTGCCGGATGCTGCTGAATAACGGCACCTGGAGCGGCACCAGAGTTCTCATGCCAGAATCGGTTGCTATGCTGACTACAGCCCAAACGTCTGGCCGTGCTTATGGTTTTGATGTGAATTCGAGTTACTCATCAGTGAAGGGCTCTTACGCCCCGGAAAAAGCGTTTTGCCATACCGGTTATACAGGAACTTCCATAGTCTGCGACCCGGTGAGTGGTACCTTTGTTATTATCCTTACCAATAGAGTCCATCCCAGCGATGAGGGAACAGTGAAACCCGTTCGTAGTAAAGTCGCAGATATTGTTTTTTCCGGTCTACAAATGACGCCTTGAGTCTATTAGCATGGGGTAAAGGGAGCTATATCGACATTGGCTCCCTAACAAATAGTTTGGGGGCTATTTTCGGTACTTGCCTGATTCTCGGCCAGTTGTCGTAACTATTTGTCAATACTGGTCTAACGTCAATTTCCATAAAACTGATAAAAGCTGACTTGTTAACTATTTGTTAATAAGTCGCTAACCTTTTTCTATGTTTTGCTTTTTTTTCTTGGCACTGGCGCCAAGGGATTACTTCTCACGCTTAATGTAGGAAAGGGAAAAGGACTGACAGTGTCTTCGATTGTCAGCCCTTTATTCGATTTCGATGATTGCTTCAGTCCAGCATGGTAGGTTCCATTGCTTTAATTGCACGTCGGCGGTGAGAACGTATGTTCCCGGCTCAGTGGATGCGCCAATGAGAAGGCTGAAATCAATCTGTTGCTCGGTTCGCGAAGGGATGGTGACTGAAGCAGTTGTGGGTATTGTATCAAATCCGGCAGGGGGGTTAAGCGCGACTGTGAACATACGAGAGGCGTTGGAATGATTGAATGCCTTTAAGATGATTTGAATGGTCTGGCCGGGCTTGGCTTTGCTGCCGTAGGGGCTGAAGCGAATCCATCGTTCGTCGATGCCATAGTTTGGCTCATCCCATGGGAAGAGTTCAGCAAGAAGTGCTTTGCGTTTGGTCAAATTTGCTGTCATGTGGTCGAGTTGTCTGGCGTTAAAGCTGAAGGGCTCAATGACGTGCTGGTTAATAAGTAATGTTTCAGAGGGGATTCTTCTCAGAAGGTTGAGGCAATAAAAGTAACCCATAGACTCGTGCAGAAGGTTGCGATTAAGCAGGCAGTAGTCGTCGATCCCTGAAGGGGTAAAGGAGTCGCCTATGAAGAAGATTTTTTCGGCGTTGTCTTTCTCAACGAGCAGTGCATCGTGGTAGATTGTCTGACCGGGGAAGTAGTGGAACGTGAATGTGAATTCCTTCCATCGCATCTTGTGGGCCTCGGGCATGATGTTGATGTTCGGGATAGGATTGGGTGTCAAGCAGGGCAGGCGATATTTCTCAGGGTGTTTGAGGATATCGACTGAGGGGCCGGTTGCGTAAACGGGGCAGTTGAACTCAGCAAGACAGGCGGCGACATCGTTTGTGTGGTCGTCGTGATAGTGTGTGATGAATAGGCCTTTTAGGCCGGTTAGTTTGCCGGCCTCTCTTAGTTTGATAACTCTGTCGAGTATCCGGCGGCTGCCACAATCGATAAGGAATCCGGAGCGGTCTTCGGAGATAATCAGACGTGAGTTGCTGATTGGTATAATCCAATCGGGCGGCTTGTCTTTAATCACTTCGGCCCAGGTCATCCAGTTGACCTTGGGACTGGGGCCGAGGACGTGCCGTGCGAGGACGTCATAGTTGTCATTGAAATACCATCGGCCTGCACTAATGGACAGGTAGTTTTCGTAGACTGTCTGGAGCCGTTGTATCAAAAGATTGATAGCTTCGATGGGCTTGCGTATAACCGGTCCGCGGACTGGAACGAGGATATCGGGTCTTTGGTCGGCGACTTTTTTCAGGCTGTTAATCAGCTCACCCATACGGCCCGCCCAGCCGTGGTAGCCGCCGATCTTTGCTTCTGCGACGGCGTCCTGGAGAGAGTACAGGTCGAACAGTTTTCCGTTGCCGTAGATTATGTCACCGACGAAGGCATATTTGAGGCCGTCGATCTCGATGAAGTATGAGAGAGCCTGGCGAGTATAGCCGGGTGTATCGATGACCTCGATTGGTATTCCTTTCCAGGAGAAGTTTTCGCCGGCCTTGACGGTTCGGCCTATCTTCAAGGATTTAGTCAGAATCTTAGTTCCCTGTTGGGCATAGTCGTGAAACCGACGGGTTGTAAAGTCATTCCAGAACTGCTCGACGTTGCTGAACTTTTCCACATCTGACTCGGGTACGACAGCCGTTACCCCGCTTTCAACGAGTTGTCGCCCGGCCCAGACGACATCACGCCGGCTTTGGGTAAACAAGACCATTTCAGCCTTTTTGATTTTGCCCCCCGGATCGCCATAGATGACTAAGTGTGCATTGTCTCTTTCTATGCTTACACCATTGACCGGTCCGGGAATCAATGACACGTGCTCACTCAGTTGGATGACTTCGGCACAATAGGATTGACTGACTAAAGAAAAGATAAACAAAACACCAATGATTATCGAAATTAGCTTTCGCATAGACTACTCCGCAGTTATCATGAGCTTCATTCTATAAGTTAGGTTGATATTCCCAATGTGACCCTGGCTTATCTACGATGTTGAGCCATATCTGCGATAGAATATCAAGTCTGTCTTGAAAATTCAAGCTTTGTGGTTTTTTCTCGAAGGTTTTCAGCTCGCAGCTCTATGTACGGTTTCGATAATCCGCGCCAAGTAAAACACCAAATTGGTTTGAGCGTTTTCTTTGCAATAATAGACCGGTCCTGCCGGTATATGTGAACCAGTGCGCGGGCACGGAGCAAGTTACTTATGCGGCACGACCGGTCCTCGCCAAACGCTGCCGCCGAACGTGGTGACATACATCAGGGTATGGTCCGATGGGTCAAACACCACGCGCTGAATGTTCGAGAACGGCAGTTCATCGAACGCTTCCCAGGTCCTGCCGTTGTTCCGCGTGAGCCACAAGCCGGCACCTGGCGCCCCCTCGGTGAGAGTCATGTAGATCCACCCGTCAAATTTCGGGTGAAAGTAACCGCCAAAGGTCTGACGTCCTTCGCGTCCAATACGCTGCCACGTGCTGCCGCCATCTTCAGAGCGGTACAAGCCGCCGGACTTGTCCTGCCGATTCGAATCGCACGTGCCAACAAGGATAATATTGCTGTCCTCAGGATGAACATTAAAGTCCTTGGGGTACAAAAAAAGTCGGGAGACATTGACCTTATTCCAGGTCTCCGCGCCATCCTGGGACCGGTACAACCCCACACCATCGCTCATGAGCGGCTTTCCATACGCTGGACGCTTGGCGCATACCATCGCAAAGAGAGTGCCGTCCTTGTGCAAAATCACGCGATAGACTCGCATGTTCTGTGGGTGGCCCAAGCCGTTTTTCTTCAGTATCCATGTCTTGCCGTCGTCGGTTGATTTGTACACACCTTCCATGAACACCCCTGCGTACAGTGTACGCGCATTTTTAGGGCTCTTGGGGTCGAGCACGATGGAGGTCACCGGTTTGGGTGGGATGCCCTTCGCCTCGTGCTTCCATGAAGCGCCGAAGTCGTATGAAATGCACACCCCGCCGGGACGGTTGTGGCCGTGACGTTCGGAGATGATGTTATCGTTAGGGATGTCGTGCACATCTGAGAATGCGCCCCACATCTTACCGGGTATATCCGGGTCGAATGCGATCTCGTAACAGGTATTCCGCCAGGGGGCCCATGAGTGTTTGTCCCACCATATCCACGTTTTGCCGCTGTCGGTTGACCGCGCCAAGCCGATATCCGTGTAGGCGATGTAATGTCGGTTCGCTTCGAAGGGGTCAACGTAGTAATGCCACGTAGTGGTGACTACCAGGCCATTGCATACCCATGCGCAGCCGGGTCCGGGCTCCTGGCCGGGAGCAGGATACGTATGGCCGTTGAACCATGTATTACCGCCGTCGTGCGTGAGATAGCATTGACTCCTCACCAGAATCACCCGGTTGGGGTCGGTGTTGCATACGGCAACCCCGAAAGGTGCATCACCTCCCTTGAAAGACTGTCCTGTGGATGCAGTGACGTAGTTGGGAGCAACGTTGTAGCGCTCGAAACGCGGATCCATGAAGTAAGTGTCGTGCCAGGTCTCGCCCCCGTCATCGCTGCGATACACCGTGTCATGATGGGGGGGATGGAATCCGGTGCTTGTGTTCATGGCGTACACGGTGAGCGGTTTCGTATCCGTGGTGAGAAGCTGTTTATATTGCGCGATAGAACCGTAGGCCCATTGATCGGCCTTTTTTGTATCTTTGTTAATGCCCCGGCCCATGGCCCACTGCCAGGTCTGGCCACGATCATGGGAACGATAGATACCCCCTTTGAAGGTGCCGTTCTCATCTTTGCTGCGTACGGTGCAGTAAAGAATGATGACGTTGTCTGCCGGATCGGAACCACCGGCGAATCCCTGTATCTCCTTCCACGGCAGGCCATTGGTCTTCTCCCCCCAGATCTGCCCCCCGTCGTCAGAGCGCCAGATACCCTTATTCGTAGCAGCAAACATGACACGGCCTTTGCTAATACGGTCAAAATGGAACCCTATCACCTGGCCATTGGGTCCATTGCACGCAGTCCACGTAGTACCTGTGTCACGCGACAACCGGCATTGGCCGTTGCGCGTGCCCACGAGCATGACGTCTGGGTCGGACGGATTAATCGCGATTTTACCATATAGCGGCTCCTTGAGATTACCGATAGGCGCAAAAGTCCTTCCGCGGTCACGGCTGACACGTAGGCGACCGCGTGATGAAGCGTATATGACGTCGGGATTTGATGGATGGAAGCCCGGCCGGCATCTTGTGTCGGCTCTGAGCTGAGCATGGTTGATCATACGCCAGTTTCGGCCGCCGTCTTCGGAAATGTAGGCCGCGCTCATATCGCAGTTGAGCATCATTAAATTCCGGTCTGCCGGAGAGATCGCGGGTGAAAACATACCGCCTCCACCGGACAGACCGATGGGCTCCCAGGGAACCTGCTTGGCGGCAGTCTCCGAATGGGTAGCTTTCTGCCCACCATAAGCCGACATAACCAGCAGCAACGACAGTCCAAAGCACCTGCCAAACAACCAAAACGCACGGTAGTTCATGGTTTAACTCTTCTTATAATTGATTCTGGAACCTTCCAGCAATAATTTGAGTTTTACATCTGGGTATCGCAGCTAAAAACTTCGCGCCATAAGATTTGCTGACTATTCTGCTGTCCAAAATAACCACGATGCCGGTATCGCTCTTGTTGCGAATCAGCCGTCCAAATCCCTGCTTGAACTTGATGATCGCCGAGGGCAGCTGATAGTCATAAAAAGGATTACCCCCCATTTCTCTTATCTGCTCGAGTCGGCCTGCAAGCAACGGCTTGTCAGGAACTGCGAACGGCAACCGAACAATAATTACATTGGAAAGAGTCTCGCCCGGCACGTCAACTCCCTGCCAGAAACTGTCAGTGCCAAACAGCACGCTGTTACCCTCAGCCTTAAAGCAATTCAAAAGGGTAGTCCTATCAACATCTGCTCCTTGCCGGAGCAACCCAATATCATTTTCAGCCAGCCAGTCAGAAAGCCTGCCGGCTATTTCTTCGAGCATTGCGTAGCTGGTACAAAGCACAAATGCTCTGCCGGCAGTTTTGAGTATATATTTTTTCAACACGTCAGCAGCAGCTCCAGGAAAAGCCAATTCATTCGGATTCGGCAGGTCTTTCTCGATATAAATGGTAACCTGCTTCTCGTAATCGAAGGGCGAGCCGAGGCGGACATAGTCCGCTTTGGATCGAACCGGCCGTTGGCCGGCCGCATCAAAATCATCTAAGCCGATTCGGCTGGCAAAGAAATCAAAGCCGGCTTTTTCTCCCGCCATGCCGGTGCTCAAAGTCGCACTTGTCAGTATCACAGATTCATATTTATCAAACAGACACCTTTTCACGTCCGGTCCAACATTTACTGCTGCGCTTCTCAAGCGTACATTTCCAGTTCTATTACTATTCACCTCGACCCAGTAGACATAATCTGCCTGTTTCTGCATCAGAAAGTTCTCCAAATCCTGGACCAACGATTTGCAACGGTCAATGTACCGCAGAATCTCAAGTTTTTCATCAACTTCTTCTGATTGCTTTGAAAGCTTAGTTAATTCCGACCCAAGGTCTTTAAAGTATCTTGAGATTGTATCATCAACAAAATTCTTATAGCATCTGCCTTTGGTTTCTTCTTTTATGCCTTCGTACCAGTGACGAATATGATTCAGGAAAATCCCAACCTCTTTTCTTGTTTGACTAGCTATGTCATTTGCTTTTTCAGCATTCATATAGGCCAAAAGTCCCTTATGTGTTCGTGGATTGTAAAGGCCGTCCAGCAGAAATCTGATTCTATGATTACTGATATTGATTCCGAAATGGTCTTCGGCGACATGTTCGATATTATGTGCCTCATCAATTACCACAAACCGGTAATCAGGCAGAATCGAGACTCCCTCTTCTCTGAGTACGAGGTCACTAAACAAAAGGGCATGGTTAGCAACAACAATATCAGCCTTCTCTAAGCGCCTTCTGGCGCGCCAATAAAAGCAGGTACGAAAATGAGGGCATTTGCGACTGCGACAATTGCCGTGTTCACTTTTAACTCTGTCCCAGATTTGATTTTTTGGTAAAAATGGCATATCACTCAGCGATCCGTCCTCGGTTTCATTAACCCAATTGCGTATCAGTTCGAGCTCAGAACCGGAATCATCAAAAAGGCTTCTTTGCCTTCGTAGGGCAAATTCAAGCCGGCGTTTGCATAGGTAATTTCCTCTACCCTTTGCCAGAGCAGCTACAAATGTTTTAGGTATACAATCAGCTATAAACGGTATGTCTTTATTGATTAACTGCTCCTGGAGCGTAATGGTATAGGTGCTAATCAGTGCCTTACTGCCCGTGCGGCGAACTATTTCGATAATCGGAACAAGATATGCAAAGCTCTTGCCAACACCAGTGCCGGCCTCAATAGCCAAGTGCCGACCGTCCATAAGTGCTCGCTGAACAGCACCGGCCATTTCAATTTGTTGAGGACGCACCTCAAATCTGGTCAGGGACCGCGAAATAAATCCCCCTGGGGCAAAAACTTCTTGTATATCTAAAGATGTATAAGGTCTTATCATTATCAGGTGGATAAAAAGGCCCGACTACTCAATTCACTACTGCTACGCCGGACGGCCAACAGATTGATAAATATTATGATAATCTGTAATGCAGAACAAACTAAATTTTTTCCTGTTTGTGCGTGCTCTATACTTTATCTGTTGAAGCCTCGTCATAATTGCCTCCATTACAGGTTCCATTATACCACGGCTTTCCACCTTATATACCGGTCTGAATTTCCGGGAGTATTATATCCAAGCTGATTGCCAACGGGCCTGTATCGCAAGAAAATTAAGGGCAGGATTTACTAATTTGGAACTGAAAAGTGACCCAGTGCTTTCTCTATGCGAGGTTTACGTGGTGTGAAAGAGCGCCGAACACAAGAAATAATTATTGTACCAGCCAAACATATTTGATATTTTTATTGAACTGACAGGTTTCGCAGCGCAGCTAACTATTTTAGATGGAAAATATGGAATTTAGACCCCGCATAAACTATGACTTCTCAAAGTAACTTCGAATACAAAACAACTATAGCAGACGAACACTGGCGTAACGAAGAGCTGCAGTGGGCGCGGATTCTTTCCTCAGGCTCCCCGGCCAGGGGTATGGTCCTGCTTTATATACAAAAGGCGTGCACTGCATTTCATGAGTTTGAGCCGGCCTGGAAAGGGGGTGTATTAAAAAAAGGGCGTGTTGACTTCTTCCGCCGGCGGTTAGCAAACAGGCTCAGGCATGTATTGGTAACGATGGAGAACAACGGTCTTGATAAAATTAACGGAGCCGCTGAGCTGGCCGAAATTCTACGCTCTATCGAATCAGCAAAAACAGCGGACGAGCTGGCCGAGTTGACTGAAAAAGTACATGCCGTCAACCACTTATTGCTGGATTCATTAGAAGAAAAGCAGCAGAGAAGATGAGCAACTATCTTGCCATATACCGAGTGTATGGCGCTGCTTCGGATATAACGAGAGGTGTCTTAAAAAGCAAGAACTTAAAGGAGGTATAGATTATGAAAGGCTTTACGCGTCGGGATTTTGTAAAAAGTTCGATTGCCGGAGGTCTTGCAGCTACACTTCCGTTTTCGCGCGTAAGAGGAGCGAATGACCGTATCAATGTGGGTGTGGTCGGTCTTGGCGGCCGGGGCACAGGGGCTCATATTCCATCTTTCGAGAGCCAGGAGGGTGTGACCGTTGTGGCTGTTAGCGACCCGGATCGAGAACGTATGGGTGGCGCAGCTAAGATGATCGAATCAAAGTACAGCCACAAGGTCGAGCAATACGTTGATATGCGCACAATGTTCGACCGCAAGGACACCGACATAATCGGTAACGCGACGCAGAACTACTGGCATGGACTGAGCACAATCTGGGCATGTCAAGCCGACAAGCACGTTTATGTTGAGAAGCCGCTGTCGCATTACATCTGGGAAGGCCGGCAGATGGTTAATGCGGCCAGGAAGTACAACCGTATCGTCCAGTGCGGCACCCAGCGCCGCTCGCAGAGTTTCATCGCTCAAGCAATCCAATGGATCCGGGAAGGAAACCTCGGTAAGATCAAGTACATCACCGCTTTTGCCAACAAGCCGCGTTCTTCATGCGGAAGACGCAAAACTCCACTCCCGATCCCTGATACCATCGACTACGACCTCTGGTGTGGCCCTGCCAGGAAAGTGCCAATCTATCGTGACCGGCTCCAATATGACTGCAGCTTCGACTGGAACACCGGCGATGGCGAGTCGTGCAACCAGGGCGTCCACGAGGTGGACGTGGCCCGTTGGTGTCTGGGCGAGAAAATGCTTCCACGCCGGGTAATGAGCATCGGTGGCCGGTTCGTGTTCAACGACGCCTGCAATGTCCCCAACACGCAGATCATCTACTACGACTTTCCGACAGCCCCGTTACTTTATGAGGTGCACAACCTCCATAAGGCCAAGGGCTCAACCGAAATGCCTGTGTTTCGTAGCGAGAGTGTAGGCGTGATAGTCGATTGCGAAGGCGGATCGGTGAGTCTCTATCGCGGCATCGCCTGGGACAACGAGGGCAAACAGGTCAAGTCGTTCAGCGGCGGCGGCAATCATTTCGTCAACTTCATCGAGGCGGTCCGCAGCGGCCGCCGGGAAGATCTCAACGCCCAGGTACTCGAAGGCCACCTCTCCACCGCTGTTTGCCATACGGGCAACATCTCGTACCGTCTCGGCAAGAAGGTCTCGAAGGAAGAGATGCGCGGCCAGGTTCGGCACATCCCGGTCTTCAACGACATGTTTCACCGGCTGCTGGAGCACCTTGCGGCCCACGAAATCGACGTTGACGCTAAGACGGTGACGCTCGGGCCTTGGCTGGAGATCGACCGGGAAAACGATTGCTTCAAGGACAATGAACAAGCCAACCGTTTGGTCCGTGGTTATTATCGTGAGCCGTACGTTGTGCCGGACTTGTCGGCTTGAGCGCAGGGTCGAAATTGAATGCGGTGTAGAATCTTGTTTGGCGTTGTCGAAGCTGGTATCGAAACTGGAGGCTGGAAATTCGAGCTTCGAGTTTCCAGGGCGAGCATCGATACTCCACAGGACGCCTTGCGGCAGAGAATCAACAACCTTGAACGAAATTTGCTTCCCTTTGGCGTCAGGGTGGAAGGTCTATAGTTCATGAAGCATTTTGACGGCTTGTTTCACGACCAAATTAGCTGCTTGAGGTGCGAAGGGACTGCTTCTGATTTCATATCCTCCTTCTATGTACAGATGCTCCGGTGGAAGATACCCGGCTGCACCGTTGCAGTGCGTAATCACAAAAGTATGCTTATAAGGTGAAGCAGCTTTAATTGCCATACCTATTTCCGTCAGCACCTCACAACCAATACCTATAAAAGCAATATCACCAATCCGTCCGGCAGTTATATTCAGGGCAGTAGGGGGGTGACCCTTCTGGATTGTATCTCCGTTTCGTGGTTTGCCCGGAAGCTCAAGCGTTACAAAAGCGGTTGCAATTTCGCCACCGCCGGAAACTTTTCCGATATCGCGGAAAACATGCACTACCTCCTCACCCAACATTGTCCCTAATAGCACCGGCTCGGGAATCCAGCCTGGTTCGGTGTTGAATTCAGGAAGCACTCTAAACCACGGATCGATATTGCCGGATGCACCTGCAAATGCAGCAGTAATTATGTCTTCGCCAAGAATCTTCTCAACGAACTGTTCAGCTAATCCGAGGACATCACCGCTGATGGTATAATTCTTACCTCCCAGGCAGGTAGCGTGAGTCGCATAATCAAATAGTGCGGCAATTGTCCTGCCATCAGGTTTTGTCATTTTCACCACTAAAACCTCTTTGTCGGTAGGGCCATAGGGATTGCGTCCGAGTCTTATTGAGCTGTTTCCTGAGTTATCGAATGTCAGCTCACGTCGATTCGCACCGACTGGTGAAGATCCGATACCTGCACCGATATAGACCGGCTCCATATTACTCAAGGCCTTGCGAATTACTTCGAGCAGCTTAACTTTTAAGTGTTCAGTATATTCGAGATTATTCGGGTGACCTTTTTCCTTATCTATAGTCAGGCTTGGCGCGGCGTGTGTATGTATAGCACTGAGAAAAAGTTCAGATGGCTCAAGCTGGAGCTCGTCTAAAATAGCTTTCCGTATATAGTCAGCCGTTCCATCATAAAAGCCTATCAAATCGCTTGACACCAGCACGAGCCTTTTATCATTATTTTGGTTCCCGCGAAGCGGTGTCCCTTCAAATACAACAACTCGGGCGGATAAAGGGTCGTGAACACCAGTAGATAAGCCTTTACGGGCGGCATAGCCGGCCATCCTAACAGGTTTTTTCGGTGTTATGTCAACCTTTGCAGTACCGGCCTGGAGTCCTGAGGACTCCTTCCGGAGAACACTAGTACGGGCGGTTCGCGAACCGCCCCTACCTTCGGATTTGACGGATGCCTGCACCTGTGGTTGCGCAGGCACAGGTGAGGTTACAAAGAAAAGACAGATTGTAAAAACTGTGGCGATTACGATAATTCGCTTGAGTGAAAAGACAAATACTTTTTTCATGGCAGACCTCCTTAATTTAATCTATTTTTCACAACAAAGTTTGTTTGACTACCCAAAACCTTCCTATAATGGCATTATACTTCTTAGGTATATGTATGCAACCGATTTTTGTTATCTCTGCTGAACGGGTGTGGCCGGATTTTTTAGAAAGCAATTTTAAGTTCATTTTGGCATTTAGGAAATTGGCTTTGTTTGGGTTTGAATTGGGTTTGTTTTGGCTTTGTTTTTCATAGTCCATAGCCGCATTTTTCTTCATAATCCTTTGTAAATACACACTTTGCATCAATTTCATCCTTTCGGCAATTGGGTTTGAATTGGGTTTGTTTTGACCAAGTGTCCAATTGGATTTATTTTCAT
>CAYUFX010000109.1:0-16691 GCA_964444135.1 uncultured Pirellulales bacterium
CGGTAAAATCGATCAGGTAGCTGCCTTCATCCGAATCATTGCTGGTTAATACAAGAGTATCGCTATAATTACCAGGATTGACCGGAAAAAAACTAACTGTGAATGTCTGCATTCCACCCGCAGGAATTACCCAGTCATCAGTAATACCACTGCTGTTAAGCGGACTAATACTAAATGGGCTGACCAGACCCGCTGCCTGGGTCACCACGAGGTCGGCATTTCCTTCGTTGCGGACCGTAAAGGCCTGCGAAATGCTTTGAGCAGGATTCAGGGTACCAAACGAGTGTGTGTGTACATCGTCTGTTCCATTCCGTTCAACATCGATCTCCGGCGACCCTACTCCTGCTGATATCAGGTTCTCATACCAGGCGATTTTGTCGTCGTTGTAAGAAGCCGAAAGGACGTCGCTATCACCGTCTCCATCAAGGTCGCAGGCATATAGCGAGTATGTTCCGTCCGCCTGTGTACTTATGACCTGTTGAGTGCCAAAAGAACCACCACCAAGGTTCTCATACCAGGCAATCTTGTCATCATACCAAGAGGTCGAAAGGACATCGTTATCACCGTCGCCGTCCAGATCGCAGGCATATAGCGAGTATGTTCCGTCCGCCTGTGTACTTATGACCTGTTGAGTGCCAAAAGAACCACCACCAAGGTTCTCATACCAGGCAATCTTGTCATCATACCAAGAGGCCGAAAGGACGTCGTTATCACCGTCACCGTCCAGATCGCAGGCATAGACCGACATCGCCCCGTCCGCGTCCGTACTTATTGATTGTTTGCCGCCAAAGTTGCCACTCCCATCGTTTTCATACCAGGCGATCCTGTCATTATACCTGGAGGTCGAAAGGACATCGTTATCACCGTCGCCGTCCAGATCGCAGGCATAAACTGAGGCTGCGTAGTCCACGTCCGTACCTATGACTTTTTGGGTACTAAAAGAAGTACCTCCACCAAGGTTCTCGTACCAGGCGATCTTATCGTCCTCAATAGAGGCTGAAAGGACATCGTTATCACCGTCACCATCCAGGTCGCAGGCATAAACTGAGGCTGCCTCATCCGCCTGGGTGCTTATGACCTGCTGGCTGCCAAAATCGGCCGTCGGCTCGTTCAATCTGTTCTCATACCAGGCGATCTTATCGTCGTAAACAGAGGCTGAAATGACGTCGTTGTCGCCATCCCCATCCAGATCGCAGGCATAGACCCAGTGTGCTCCATCCGCCTGTGTGCTTATGACTTGCTGAACGCTGAAAGAACCTCCGCCAAGATTCTCATACCAGGCTATCTTGTCGTCCGATAGAGAGGCTGAAAGGACGTCATTATCACCGTCGCCATCCAAGTCACAGGCATAGACTGAGTATGCACTGTCAGTCTGAGTGCTTATGACCTGCTGGCTGCCAAAAGTAACTCCATTAGCTACTGCAGAAAGGATACCGCTATCGGCATGATTATTATTATGTGCATATCCAAGTAAGTGTCCGATCTCATGAGCAATTACATGCGAGAGCTCGGCAGAATATGAGCCCGTGATCCCAAAATCTGAACCAATATTATCGGAGAACACGAAACCCTTATCGTGGGTGCTTTGGTTGGCGATATCAACCCGCTCAGCAAGTCCCAGAAATGAGCCGTATTCAGCGAATGCAGAATCATCTCCTCCAACATAGATAGTCGAATAAGATGCACCGTGATCCGGCTTTTCGGTCGTGAAGACAACACCAGAGCCGGCAAAGATCTCATTCAAATCTTCCAAGACCTCAATGATTATTGCCTGCTCTTTTCCGACCAGGTAGTCTGGTGCCGAGAACGCCGGAACATTGATACCCTCGACAACTATCGGCCCATCATACGTAACTTCTTCCTCGCCATCAAAGTCGAGGTAGATAATCTGCCCGTCGAAGTAATCAACGCTTGGGTCAACAAGATAGAGACCCGGAAGTTCCACAGTTCCGCACGGCTGTACCTCTGCCGCATACTCATTAAGAATAGCAGGGTCAATTTCCGATTCATCTTCACTATCTACAAAGAAACTTATTGTTTCACCGTTGATAGTCTTATTTGCCGGAGGGCCCCTGATCTCTATAGACGTGTTTTGCTCAATGCTTATCTCAGCATCGTTAACATAAATCAGCAGACTCTCGTCCTCAGTTGTGCCAACTTTGCTTTCTATATCTCAATCAGAATCATTCGAGAGCACGATGATATCACCATTGACCTGAGCAGAACCAATATTATCAACAGTCAAATCCGCATCGATTGACTCGCCATTTGTCTTATCATCATCTACGAACAAAGTAAAGATCGGCTGGTAAATGTCGGTATTGAGCGTATCGGATGGGGTGAGTTCATGGCTAATCTGCTCCTCAACCTGTTCGTTTGTATCCAGCAAATCTGCGTATTGGACAACCTCCCGCATGTTATCCTGGGACGTATTCTGATTTTGGTCAGGTATGATAACATTAAGCAGACCGTCCGCTGAAAGTAGGATTCGTGGCTCAAGTATCTCCAATAGTGTGGGCATACTTGACTCAGACCTTACTCTCCCAGGTTGCCGCCAATCTTTGATGCGTCTTGCCATTCCCAACAAGTCTTCTCACAACCAATAAAGTTTGGATAACAACAGAATGTTTTGACTATTACAAATCAAAAAAAGACATTAACTTTTAGGTGAAAAACATCATTCAAACAGACAAATTCTTTATATATGTTTTAGAACGGCTCGTCTCCTATTTCCCGTTCATTCGCACACCTTTACATTGAAAAACCTATAGAAATATGTGTACATAATGCCTGCATGATTAACGAAAGATAACTCTATTCTAGCAGGCAAGTAGTGATAACCATGTTGCTTTTAAATTTGAACTTTCATTATAATAGAAGATGTTTACTTTGTCAAACAGAAGTTGAATTTTTGTTAACCACTATCAACTGGTTTTGGGCTCCTGTTTGTAAGCTGGTATGTAAGTGCGCTTTCTGAGTATTTATAACTTCTGATAGTACAATAGGTTAAGATTCTAGAGCATCGGATTGTTAGTCCGATGCTCAGTTCATGTCTTGCTTACAGCTTACACGCAAGATTTGAATACGACTATCTCCCTGAACCTGAGCTTAACTCCGGAGTACTCCCAAAAAGGAAACTTGGAGAACTTGGTCTATTTCATATACTCAAACACGTATAAAACACCTATCAGGGCCGTCCTACAGAAAATCCTGAGCCCATTTAACTTACGGCTTTGATATTGCTCCAAGAAAATGGGGCCTATACCGAATCATTCGGTATAAGCCCCGAATTGACGCAAATCCGCTATATCGACCACGCAGTTGCAATGAAAAAACTAAATCTCACGGCTTATGGTGTCGGCCCTGTCGGAGGAGGATACAACCGAATATCATCAAAGTACATTGTACCTGAACCACCAGCCTGCGGATTGTTCCTATCACCTAATCCAAGAGCAATCGTATTGACGTTGGCTAAGTCCACGCCCTGGTCGGCAAACGTTTGCAGTGGGATACTCCATTCTGTCCAGCCGCCTGTCTGCGCTGCATTAGGATTTTCGTGATTGACTACAGCATTGCCGTTGAGAGCAACATACAACGTCTCAGCAGCGTTAGTCGAACTGCCCCTAAACCAAATCGTCAGGTTGTTGACACCTTTCTCAGTCCAGTCACGCGGATAAGTCAATGTCAATGTCGCCTCAGAGTAACCAATGCTGTTGTCGTAGAAGAGCGGCATCGACTGGTTGCCTACGTGAACGATAGTTTGCTCGGCAAACGGAGGATTCTCGTAACCAACAAGAGAACCGTTTGTCGGGTCGTCGTATCCGTCCAGCCACGCATTAAATATCCTGTTGCTCTCGGGGTCGGCAGGGTCAAGGTCGTTGTAGCTCTCAAAATCATCCACAATAAGGAAGTTGGCTGTCGTAAAGCTCCAGACAAGTCCCATCCACGGACTGCTGGGATTGGTGTTATTTACCTCATCAACACGCCAATAGTAGGTGGCATTCCACTCAAGCTTCCCGGGGTCAAAGGTCTCAGAGCCAAGGTCACTACTGCCTTTATACTCCGGCGAGCCAGTATTGGCATTGCGTACGGCATCTTTATCTGTGCCGAAGTATATTTGATGCGATATTGCAAAAACACTCGGCGACCAGGTAAGAACCGGTATTTGTGTTACATCCACAGAGCCATTCGACGGGTCCAGACTTTTGGCGGCACCCTCAGTAGAAAAGCTCCAGACATCGCCCTTAAACGTCTCGATAATATCAAACTCATCGACACGCCAGTAGTAAGTCTTAGCCATTTCAAGTGTGCCGGGAGTATAGGTCATGGTTCCCTGAGGAAGCCCTCCGGCAGTATTGTCCACCTCGCCATAATTATCACCGAAGTATACATAGTGCAATTTCGAACCGAAACCTCCCGTCCAGCTCAGAGTTACATCCGGATCTACCTGCTCGGCAGCATCAGCCGGATCGGGTGCGTAGGCGGTCTTGGGTGGCACTGTAAAGCTCCAGATTTTTCCTGTCCACGGACTATTTGGCTCGGCTTCGTTGACCTCATCAATCCGCCAGTAGTAAGTTGTACCCGGAACAAGACCATCCGGATAAGGAAATCCGGGGAAGCCGGCAACAAAAAAAGTCGCGGCCTGGTTGCCTTGGAAAGTGCTCTCTGCACCGGCGTCCACATCGTCAAAATTATCACCGAGGTAAACATCATGTGAGACGGCAAAATCTCCCGCTCGCCAAGCAAGGTTAACCCACGTATCCGAAATTATGGTACCGTCAGCCGGAGTGGGATTCGAGGCAGTTGGATATGCGCCGATACCTTCCATGAGAGCCAGAATTTCGTCCGCCGTCAGTGCTCGGCTAAACAACGAAATATCATCCAGGGCGCCATTCATTCTGCGCGCGAGCCATTCATCATTGCCATCACCACCCAGGTAGATGTTGCTGTTCCACGTGCAAGGGGCATGATTAATCTCATTTACGGAGCCTGCCACACCATTGACATAGAACGTTGCCTTGTCGGGCTCAATCGTCACGGCGCAAAAGGTCCATTCGTTGTTAGGGATCATGTCGCCTCCGCGGTAGTCCCACGACGTTGAAGTATCATTCCAGTGATAGGCCAACTGAAAACCGAGTACGTTGAAGCCCGTTGCAAGACCAGGTGTGCGGGTCATAATGAACGAGGACCAGTCAGGCTGCGAACCGTTCGTCTTGATCCAACCCGCCATCGTGGCTTCCGTTAGCACAACATCCAGAGGGGGGATTTCAATCAAAGTGGGCCCGGTAAGTTGCACGGCGCTACCGCGGATACCCTCGACCCAGGCCGGATCACCATATACGAAGGTCCCGTCGTGGCCGTTGCCGGAAGCATCACTCACAAGGGTACCTGCCCCTTCATCAAACGTCCACCAAGCTAAAAGATCCGGATCAGCACCATAGACCAGATTCATTGGGGCCAAACCCAACATCATTACTACAACCAAATACATCAATTTTCTACACATAATAATCCTCCTGTAAAAGAGTTAAATAAATGCTAATTATGCTTTGGCCACACACCAAAACGAATAACAATGATTTCTACTGTCGCTACACTTAATCCACATCTGCTTAGGGAAACTTTATTATGAATTGATCCTACCTCCTTTCTTCAAAAATCCAATATAAGGTGCTAATAAAATATAAATCTCTTTAGCACGAAGCACAAAGTTCTAATTACAACTCTGCACTTTATACATTATAGTTTTCCCCAAAAGCTAATTCAACAAAAAAAACAGGAATGTGGCCCACTTAGACCAAATTCAATTCATTTACCCAATATTATTTACACCAAATCAGGAATTTTCCCGTCAATGAGAATCTTTGGATTATGAGTGGGTATCTATATTTGATGTGGTTTTGTTTAAAGCTCCTCACAAGCCATTCAAACGGCGAACTCGTCTGGTAAATACTGAGATAGATACTTCACTTCCGAAGCATTTCACTTACAGCCGGGCTATCCAGATACGCATTTAGCCTGTTCTGCATCCTTATCAGTCTTCTATACTTCCTCGTGGGTCTGCCTGCATAGAAGCTCCGCTTGACTCGACTGCTTAGTTGCTCTATTTGCCTTTCCGCCTTCAATAGATACCCCAGTTGACCGATTCGTCCCAGCCTTGATTCGTTCCGGCTCTCATAAGAGAGATTGTAGCAATGCCGACAGCCATAGTAATTGGTCCCGGGTTGACAATAAACCTTTCCAACCCTACGACCACAATAAATGCCATTTCTGCTCAACGGGCAAATAAACCAATATCGCACCCCGCCGAAATTACACGGCGTAGTTGTTAGCTGAACCTTATAGTCATATTCAGTCTTTTCTCCTGAACTCCGGTTGGTAACGGTGTAGTAGAAGCGAACATATTTTTCGTCTTCAAACGTTGATACGACTATCCCGATACTGCTGGTTTCTTCTGCATAGAAGTTCTTCCAAGAAATTCCACCAGACCTGCAACTGTTTTCGCTCAAATAGTCGTGCTTTTTCAGAAACGAAATACTCACGCTTCTGCAATCTTCAACTGTATCCTTCTTATCAAAATAATACCTACCCATATCTTTTTTTATTTCCTCTTTCCCTGCCGAAATCATTAAAGATTCCGTACACTTCTTCAACACATAATCGACACTCTAAACTGCAAGAAGACTGCTCTTGACTGGCCCGAAATCCACATTTTCCTTATAACAAACCGCATTAGGTGAGTATTTCATTCTTGCCCACCTCTTTTATCAACTCTTTGGTTAATGGTTCCGACAATGGCTTGTCCACCTTCGCTAACGTTCACACGCCCAACAATCATTTTCTGTGGTACTCCAGTTCTGTATTTCCTTAAGGTTTCCATCTGTATCATGAATGTTCTAAGCATCTTGGTAGCGTAATCTACGTTGGCCTTCTTGCCCTCAAATGTCTGACCTCCAAGATAGCTCGTTGCATCGCAACCATAGCCAGATTATGCACACTTATCATTTGAACGGCCAGCATACCCTCAATCTCGTCCTGAGGATGTATGCCAGTCAGTATAGCCATTGCATTATTGGCCGCCGTTGCAACCTTGTCGTAATCGGCCCCATCCGTGGATACTGTGCCTTTGAACGTCTGAATAACCTGATCGAGTAGGTGACCTTGGAAGTCACTGTCAGGCGTCCCCAATGCTTCTAACATCTTAACTACAACTAAAGGGTCATCGGGATCTTTTAGTGCTATTGTTGGATTTCGGGAATCACTTTTCGTACTCTTGAACTTTATTGGCTTTCTCTCTGACCGCTCGCGATAATGAGCCATCCGCACCTTTTCTTCCTCTGTGAGTTCCTTGCTTACGAGATCTTTCGAGCCTTTCGCCTTGCTCCGCGCAGTTTTGCTCTTCTTCTTTTTCTTTGCCATTTAGTCCTTCTCCTCGATATGTATTTGTACTAACGCCTTAATCGCTGCTTTGATATGTGCCGGTAGCTCTGCCCACAGGGCTACGATTTCAGCCAATTCAGTGGGAAGATCTTGAGGCTGATTCCCGGCAGTTTCTTGATACTTTTTGTAAGCTGGTTTGTAAGCGCCTTTTTGAGCGACTTGTAAGTCCTTTATATCACAAGACTTATCAATTTTGGGAATCGGATACTTAATCCGAAAAAAATGAAAAATTCTCAAAAAATATTCGATTTTCGGCAAAAATTTAGGATTCGGTGCTTCCATCAATCATCAAATTTGACATCTGTGGAGACAAAATGGTGTCACGAATTTGTCGAAGAATTCTGACATTTTGTATCTCATCATAAGACGACTGGCAAAGAATCAGGCGAGGGTTAAATTCTATTACTATCGTATCCGTCTCTACAGATATTATGATTCTACCAGCCCTTGTTGCTCGTGTCCTTTGGGGGTAAAACCTAAGACTAAATCTTGCAATTCTTGGGCTCATCCGGTATTCTATTGACCGTAAGCTGACTTTTCAGACGATAAACTAAAAAAAACATATTGAAGATTAGAATAGTTATACTGCATTCCACAAAAAGGAAGAGGGTGCTACGGAAAGAATGACAACACTTTATGAAATATTTGGAGATATATCATGAATGAAGATAATCAGACAATCGTAACTGAAGGTCAAGGCGAGGGACAGGAAACATTAAAGCATGTTCTTCCACCGAACAAATACAAGCTTAAAACACTGTTGCTGTTCTCTGATTTTTTTGTCATCTTTATATACGTATATTACTTAATGATACGCAGCATAATTAAGGACGTATCGGACGGTAGTTTTTCATTCGCTTCTAACAAGATGTTCTCGTTTTATTGTGTGTTTGCAATTACCGTGGCACTTCTGGTGTTTGTGCTTATATTCAAAATGACTAAGAGTGCGAAGACAAGGTATGAACGGGATAATGAGGTAAGGCAAAATCCGAACATAAAAGTGTGGCTGTGCGGTTATAACTGGGGGTGGCCGATTTTATTTCTGCCGACCATGGTATTGATGATTGTGGCTGGTGTAATAGGTATATTGTTAGATTTGATATTTGGAGGATCAGAGACAGTGCCTGTAATCCAAGATGTTATTGGTGGTGTTGTTATAGTATTTGGGGCTCTGAATGCGGCAGTTGCAATATTTAAACTTAAGCCCGTAACATTAGGGCTGTTATTAGGGAGTTTTCTCATCATTCTGCTGATACTTTTGCTGCATGGGCCACAAACTTTTCTGAGCTTCTTCAAAGGCTTCAGGCACTTGGGAGTAAATATCGAGCCGTTGGGGTACATTCTTCTGGCATATATTTGGTCTGTTTTCCTAAGAATAATATGGGTCAAAAGTTTATTTTTCTATTGGGTTTTTTTACCAAACAGGCTGGAATTACAGCATGGATTGTCCGAATCCAATGACTCTGTTGACAGAGATGACCTTCGACACCAGATTGATACGGATGATGTGATTCTCAGGTGGTGGAATGTCGGGATCATAACATTTTACTTTCCAGAATTGGACAAACTTCCCATAACAAATGTAGTATGGGGTATCCGCAAAAAAGCAGTTTATGCCAATCGTATTGCATCAGTTAAGACGATGCAGGATTAGTAAATTTCTAAGGGCGTATCAAGACCAGTTCGTCCTAAAAAAGATGTCTCAAAAAAGGTTGAATTTTGAGTAATTTTCCCTTGACCTATTTGGCTATATATATTATCTTGCTCATAAAGTGTTCCAAGGGTGAAACCGACCTCTGCCCAGCACGTCAAACCTAAGCCCTTCTTAATAGTAATTCAGGCTAATTTATTATTTAAGGAGATAAGCTTATGGCATCTCAAGGACTCCTGTTCTCAGAACCTTTAATTGCTGAAACATGCGTATGGTGTGAACTCTCTGAAGGCATAGACCCAGCAAAATGGGCAAGTTTGTGCCGTTATATCGGCATCCTAAGCCTAAAGGAGTTTGAATGTGTTAGAAAGAAAATTTTGCCAAAATCTGGTGGTGTCTGCGATTTCCGGTTTCGTTCAAAATACTCTTGAGCTATTAGAAGCCGTAATTACCAAACGCTATCCGATGTTTATTCAAGAAGCTGGAGAAATTGAAAAGGTGTTGGTTCTCTACACTACCAGGAAGATGGAAAGACAATTGCTGGACTTTGATGATCTACTCAGCTTCTGGCTAAGGCTTCTAAACGAAAACGAGAAGGTTCGGAATGCTCTTGCCAATCAGTTCTTATACATTCTTGTCGATGAATACCAGGATACGAATGCGATACAGGGAGCAATAGTGGATATGCTCGCCTCGAAACATCGTAATATTACAGTTGTGGGCGATGATTCACAATCTATTTACAGTTTTCGTGGAGCAAGTTTTAAGAATATCATTACCTTCAAGGGGCGATACCCAGACGTCAAAGAATATAGACTTGAGACAAATTATCGTTCTGTTCCGGAGATACTCTCACTGGCCAATGCCAGCATAGAGCATAACAGCAGTAGGCTTCCCAAACAGCTTCGAGCGAAAAGGCCGTCAGGACTTAAACCCGCCATCGTTCCCACCCAAGACCACTTCGTCCAAACTCAGTTCATCGCAGAGTATATTCTTCATCTACTCGACGAAGGCCGGAATCTAAACGACATAGCTGTCTTATATCGAAGTCATTGGCATTCACTTGAGATTCAATTGGAGTTTCAGCGTCGCAATATTCCATTTAGTGTTCGGGGAGGTTTACGCTTCTTTGAGCAGGCTCATATGAAAGATGTTTTATGTTATATGCGGATACTGCAGAATCCACACGATGAGTTGGCTTGGTTAAGGCTGCTCAAAATGTTACCGAGAGTAGGTAATATTTTGTCTCGCAAAATGTGGCATCATATCAGCCAAGCGGAAAACACTCTCAAAGTTGCTTGTGAGTCAGACACGGCCAGTCTGCTTCCTGCCAGTGCAAGACCTTTTTATATGGATTTTGTTAAGCTCATCAAGGAGTTGAAAAATCTAAATTCCCCGGCAGAAGTTATCGATACAATACTGGATCGCAACTACGACGACTATCTTGTGTCTCATTACGATGGAGCCGAGCTTCGCAAGCAGGACATTCGAGCATTGGCGAACTTTGCCACCCAATACAATACCGTTGAGGCTTTATTGGCTGATGTTGCTCTGGCGGGAGAGTTTTCCAGCGAGACTGTCGTAACCGGGCCAATTGAGCAAGAATTTGTCATACTCAGCACAGTTCATCAGGCAAAGGGATTAGAATGGCCCATAGTTTTCATCCCTTGGCTGGCAGATGGAAGATTTCCAACAGACCTGGCTATAAATACACAAGAGGATGTAGAAGAAGAAAGGCGGGTTTTCCATGTGGCTGTGACCAGGGCTAAGGATGAGTTGTATCTTGTCGTTCCACAGCTTTACCGAAACCGGTCTCGAAGCTTGGTGGTGATGAAGCCGAGCCGCTTTCTGACAGAGATCGGACAGGATCTGGCCGAACATATGGAACTTGAAGAAGGCCTGCCACATTTGATAGCTGGCAAAGAACAAAATTCTTTGCCTATACAAGAACTTCAGACTGGATTGAATACCCCTCAAGATGAGTTCATTGTTTAAGAATGTGTGGGATTATATAGTCGGAGATCCAGAATTTTCAGGGCAGGATTGATATTTTATTTTAAATGAGGCCAAACAGCATACTTGAACATGTATAGAAAATCTTAATTGGTATGAGAAGCCAAATGAATAAATGCTGGAGAAGAAAAGGTGTGCGTTGTGGTTCGATAACTACCCTACTTGTGTGTGTGGCTATTTCAAACTTTTTTATTTCAAATGATTTGCATGCAGATAATCCAAAGGGAATTGAACACATCACTGTTTATCGAGAGAAACGTCGTTTTGGTGGTTGGCCAGCCAATCATGGAATCTGGTTCTGGGGAAATGAAATCTTAGTTGGTTTTAGCCGCGGACATTATAAAGATTTGGGGCCAAACCGCCATGCTATTGACCGTGAACGACCGGAAGAACACCTCTTTGCACGAAGCTTGGATGGTGGCGAAACATGGTCCATCGAGAATCCTGCTGAAAAAGGTGTTATCATTCCTTATGGTGCAGCATTGCATGGCACACGACCGCCACACTTAATCCCTAAAACACCGCTTGATTGCCCGGGAGGAGTAGAATTTACTCACCCTGATTTCGCGATGACCCTTCGAATGTTAGATAATAATGTGGGGCCTTCTTTGTTTTACTATTCTTATGATAGAGGAAAAAATTGGAACGGCCCGTATATCCTCAAAGTACAAAATATAGATGGGATAGCAGCTCGAACAGATTATATAGTTAACGACAAGCTTGACTGCATGTTATTCTTAACAGCAGCAAAGAAGAACGATAGGGAAGGGCGTCCATTTTGTGCTAGGACGTATAATGGAGGTAAAAGCTGGAATTTTGTTTCATGGATAGCACCTGAGCCAAAAGGATTTTCAATTATGCCTTCGACTGTTCGTTTGTCGAAAACGGCTCTTCTGACCGCAGTTCGCCGACGTGAAGGTAATAAAAGATGGATAGAGATATACATTTCCCAAGATAATGGAAATAACTGGCGCTTCTTTAGCAAACCAGCATCTGATCTGGGTGAAGGCAATCCACCAAGTTTGATACGACTCTCCGATGGCAGACTTTGTCTATCGTATGGCTTTCGAGCCGAACCATATGGAATTCGTGCACAAATAAGCAACGATAATGCGAAAACCTGGAGTAATCCAATACATTTGAGGGATGATGGTGCCAGCAGAGACCTTGGATATGTTCGGTCTGTCCAACGTTCGGATGGGAAAATTGTTTTTGTTTATTATTTTTGTGATAAACAGTCTCCAGAGCGCTATATTGCAGCAACTATTTGGGATGGAAAATGAGAGTGTATTCCCTTCTAATAGGAGGATATTTTAATTAGTCGGCTGATTTGTCACTGGTGCTCTTGTATTGGCAGCTACGCTCGGCCCGGCGATTTGAGGTATTTCTTCGATTTCTTAAGCCCCATCCTGGAGGCTTTCTTTTTCACTGTATCGGTTGACCGTCCTAACCTGGCAGCTATATTGGCGGTGGGATTATTTGGGAAAAGTTTTTTGAGCAAACTAACCTCTCTTTTAGACCATAAGCCTTTGATAAGTTTCTTTTTTGCCATTGTATGATTCCTTTCATCCAATCTTGTTTGTGGTTTGTGGTGAATTCTTTACCATTATAACGGTTGACACCATTGTAAGCAAAGATTTCTGTTTTTTACAACATCAAAACTGGACATTGAATCCGCTCATGCAAAATCAAAGCACCTTCTACTTAATCCGAAAAAAATGAAAAATTTCCAAAAAATGTTCATTTTTTAGGCAAATATTTAAGGTTTGGCGCTTCCATCAATCATCAAATTTGACATCTGTGGAGACATTTTGGAGACACGAAGTCACTGTGCCGCAGCAAGCGGCGTCAGAGATGGGAGTAGGCCTCCCGCAATCGGCTTGCAGGAGCAGGTTGCAAACCACCGTAAGCGGCTTTGGTTAAGAGCCATGGTCGTGAGCGTTACGGAAAAGGTGCTATAAAAGCATCAGGTGTGGATTAAGAAGACGAATACAAGTGAACCACCGTTTAATTGTCGAAAGTCTTAGATGGGGTCAAAACTGGGGACTTGACGTTTTCCCAGGACGAGTCTGGCGGATACCTGCTAACTGGCCAGGCGGCGCCCGGCATAGAAGTGGCGTGAGCTTGGTCTGGGCTCTGACGTTGAACTGCGGGAACCTGTCGCAACGATGTTAAGAGAAAAGCACAAGCAAAGAAACTGCGAGGCTGATAGTATCGATGCGTTGCACAGGGACGGGCAAGTCCGTAGTGGCGTTGAAGCTGCTGTAATGGCAGCCAAGCGAAGGGGCTTGGTCATTCAGCTACCGACAATTGACCAACTGTTTAACAGGAGGAGTCATTGAACGTAGCAAAACCATTTTATTATGGTTTGAATGATAGGAGCCGGATGAGCTGAGAGGTTCACGTCCGGTTCTCGAAGGGGCCGAGGGTGAAATTCCCTCGGCCTACTCACCCCTGGGAATCAGGGTGTTTTCCAGCTCCTGAAAGAGGTGACTTTTAGCAGCATTTTGGCATTTTACAACTCTTTCTGATTGACAAATTTGCAAAGTTATTCGCATAGCAGATAAACAGGTAGTACAGTCTCTCGGGCATCACGACATTTTGTCACCTCCATCAGTACCACGCGCACTACGTCCGTTTTCATCATTCTGCTCACTGCCTGACAGCGATATAAGGTGAGGAGCGGGTAGTCGGACACGCTGCTGTCGTTTTACATAAGGCGTCCCTCGGTACGCCTGCTTACCGAACTCCACTGAGGGTCTTTCGGGCTCTCCGCTTGATGTCATCGTTCCTTGATTTCTCAGCCACCGTTTTCAACACCTGCCGGCGCTGGTCCTTGGAAACCCCGCGGATATCTTGGCCAGCAATTCGGACCATGGCCGAATAGGCTTCCTCGGCAACCGCAGAGTCCTCAGCGAGCGTCGTCAACAGCTCCAGGGCACTAGAGCTCGGCGCTTCCCCCAAAACAGCGATAGCCCGCCGCTTCTCTTCGGGCCGTTTGATGTGGGACCGTACGTCCTTTACCTTGGCCACCTTTTGTTCGTTGCTGAGCTTCTTATTGCCGCGTATGTACTGGAGGTAACCATGCAGACCCAGCACCTGATGGGACATCTTCTCAGTCGATGTGGCCAACATTAGTAGGGCTTGCCCTGCTTCGCTGTCTTCAGGCCAATTGTTCGGCCAAGTCGATAAGATGCGCACGGCCTCATCTTGGACGGGGGGCTCAGCGCTCTCAATGGCGGATTTGACAGCCGCTAGCGCGTCGGGTCCGCCGACGATGGCCAATGCGTGCAGCCCGATCATGTGGAGTTCATTGTCACGGCTCTGCGTCAGGGGTTGCAGGTGCGAGATGCACTTCACGCCACAACGGCCACTGATCGCCAGCAGGGCCTTTCTGATGCCCGCTCGTTCCCTGGAAATGTTGGTCTTTTGAAGCAGCTTGACGAGATCGGCCGTCTGCTGGTCTTGGCCGATGATGCCGATTGTCTGTACGGCCACGCCGCGAACCCCGGCATCAATATCGTGAAGGCTCGACACGACCGCAGGAAGGGCTTCGCTGATTTGCCTCTGGCCAGCCAGCTCGATGAGAACCTGCTGCAACTTGCCTTGCGCTTGCGGCAGGCGGGCGAGCAGGTCGGCATCCACGTCTTTGCCAGGCAGTCTGACCAGCGTTTCCATGGCTGCTTGTTCCAGCTCGGCATCGTCCTCGGTAGCTGCCTCCAGCAATATCGGCACGCACGAGACATCGCCCAAGCGGATCAGGATGTTGATGGCCGTGATACGCAGGTCCTTCGGGCTGCTCTGAGCCGCCTTGTGAACGGTCGGTATTACAGCAGAGTCGTTACGGTCGGCCAGGGCCAACAGCAGCATGGGGCGCCGTTCCGGGCTTAAGCGGGACAGTTCGACTGCCAATGCCTCAGTCACGTCGCTACCGGGAAGCTCGCGGGCCGTGCGCAATCCGATGCCGAGCCTCTTTTTGTCTTCCGAGCGCAACTGCTCCATCAACAGGGGCACACCGGCGGACCGGCGGGCCAGGATTGCACCGCGGATTGCTTCTAAATGTCTCTGGTCGGGTACAGCCGCTTGGCGGACCGTGTCGTACAGCTTAACGGCTTCGGCAGCCTTCTCGCGTGCCAGGAACCACTCCGCACATAGAATGCAACCTTCGGCCACCGCTGAACGAACGCCGGCCGGCGCATCGGCCAGGGATTGCGCCAGTGCTTTGGCTGCCTGCTCGCCACCGATGTGTCCCAACGCTACGGCGGCGGCCGATGCGACGCCGGCGTTGGCATCGTCGAGTTTCTGCACGAGGGTATCGACGGCGTGGACATCACGACGCACGCCAATCGAATTGATCACCCCAATAAGCAACCGGCCCTCTATCTTGCCCAGCGCATCGCGTAAAGCAGCGTCGGCGACGGGTCCGGGGATCGCTTCGAGCGCGATCCGAGCCCACGACGCCAGTTCCTTGTCCGCCAAAAGCGGCGCGAGGGCGGGGACGGATTGCTCGGTGCCATAGATGGCCAGTAGCTTACAGGTGATGGCTTTCTCACCCTTGGGAGCATCTGACTGCAGCACGGCGATCAAGTCGCGTTGTTTCACGCTCGCGGCCGGCCGATCTTGAGCGACGGTCCAGGCCGACGCAGCAACTATGATGAGAATAATACACCAGGTGAAATATCGTTTTTTTATTAACATGATTGTCCTCGTAGTTTAGGTGGTTTCTTTCGTAAAATCGGATGCTAGATTCGCCATGGCTCCCTTAAGGCCTCGGAACGTAACCGATTGGCCTGCTCGTCATCAATGAATTCATTTTTCTTCGGGTCATACTTGACCTTGCGATCAAGGAACAGGGCGATATTGGCGGCATGGCAGGCGATATGCGCCCAGCACGCCGCGTCGGCGTTGGCCCGGGTCAGGGCCCGCGTCTTGACACAATCGAGGAAGTCACGCACGTGAAAGTCGGCGGGGTAGCCCGGTATCTTGGTCCCTCTGCGGAGCAGCAGCGATTGAGAACTTGCGCCGAACTCCGCATCGTCGCCCGTCTCGACCCATCCAGTTTCGCCTTCGAAACGGACCGGACACGAGCCCAGCGGCAACCATCCGTCGTTACGCATGACGAGTTTGACGCCGTTGGCATAGCGGGCGTGCAACTGACCGTTGACCGGCTCGTACTCCACGGGTGCCGTGTCGTCGGCGTCGTTGGCCAACTGGCACAGGTCAACGCAGTGGGAGCCCCATTCGAGGCAACCGCCTCCAACCAGACCGCCGCCTTTTTCGAAGTGGAAGGCGTTCATAAGTTTGCGGGTGTAGGGTCGCCAGGCGGCCGGACCGAGGTACATATCCCAGTCCACCTGTTCTCGGAGCGGTTCGGGCTCAGCCGGGAGCCAGCCGCTCATCTTGGTTTCGAGGCCACCAGGGTGAGCGTGGAGTGTCTGCAGCGGACCGAGCTTGCCGGTCCGGGCCAGTTCGATTGCATAGGCAAAGTTGGGAAGGCTGCGACGTTGTGTGCCAGCCTGGAACACGCGGGCGGTGCGGCGAAAGATATCCGCCAGCGCCAGGCTCTGGGCGATGTTCTTCGTGCAAG
>CAYUFX010000110.1:0-16691 GCA_964444135.1 uncultured Pirellulales bacterium
TCATAGAGATACTCTTTACCAAGGCCGCTGCCTTTTTTGCCGGTCGTATCAAGCCTTACTAATGCAACCATGGCAATGACAACAGCAAGCCCAATAAGCACGCCTATAAAAATCTTAATATTCGTTGTTCCTAATCGCTTATCCACTTTAGCACTTTATCAATCGCTACAGTCACCAAAATTTCATTATAACAAACTAACTAAAGTATGGAGTGCCTAAAGTGACACCTATGTGTCATCCTGAGGCGAAGCCAAAGGAACTGGCCAACGAAAAAGAGGTTATTCGCTTCGCTCAGAATGACAGCTTTACTGTAACTTTATTTCTCTTCAGGCATTTCCTGCCAAGCCGTGGCCCTGGTACGGCTGTTAGGCATTTTCTAATTTCCTTTCTACCGGTCAGTAACATCGATACATATCATTCGGTTCATATCACGTAAAATCAATCTGCCGGATGCAATCGCCATAGGTCCCCACGAATCCGGGCCCTCCAGAACCCTGGCTTCTGCAAGTTGAACATATCCATTCGGCGTTGCCTCTGCCAGAGTCAACAGGCCGGAGTCATTCATAACATATATAAGTCCGTTGGCGATTGTATATGGCCCAAGTCCAAATGTGTGAGTGCTTGTGCTGGTCCACATAACCTTGCCGTTTAGGTCAAGGCAGTTCAATTGTCCATTGGCACCGACGCCGTAGATATAGCCGTCATAAAAAATCGGTGTATGTTGAGGGGAGCCGAATACTTCTGGTTCAAGCCGAAAGGCCGGTTCCGCGCTTATCTTGTCACCGTCCTGAGTTAATTTCAGCATCATGCTTCCTGCGTTATACCCGCCAGAAACGAAAATAAGTCCTTCACCCACTACTACTGGTGTCGGCACATTTGCGATACGAATCTTCCACTCGGTGATTTCCCATAGAATACTGCCGTCCTCTGCCGAAATGCCCACCACCCCTCCGCTGGCGCAATAGACATACATACGCCTGCCGACGAACTCAGCCGGTACCACAGATGAATGCGTCATCACCCAGCGTTTAGGATTAGGACTTTGCCATACAACCTCGCCTGTAGCGGCATCCACTGCTATCATTAGCGGCTCACCACCGACGGCGATTATCACTTTGTCCCCCTCAATAAGCGGACACTGTCCCGCATACCACGGCGGCACCTTCGCCTTAAAATCTCTCACCAAATCCAGTACCCAGTGAAATTGGCCCGTTACTGAATCCAGACACGTTACATGACATTTCGGCCCCATTGTTACAATGTACTTATCTGTTACCGTAGGCACAGTTCGGCTCATTCCGTGATTGCGTTTGACCTTAACAGGATAAGAATACTGCCAGATTTCTTTGCCATCGGCAAGTGACAGACATCTAACGGTATCGGCCTGTTTTTCGCGGTCATAATCCAAAACATACACTCGCCCAGCCAGGACCGCTGCACCTGCGTAACCTTCACCAACATCAATAGACCAGATGACTTTTGGCCCATTTGCAGGCCAATTTCTTGCGAGAGTAACATTCTCATCGCTGCTTATTGAGTCGAGGTTTGGCCCCCTGAACCGAGGCCAGGCACCGGGCAAATCCGCCGGCACGCCATCAAATTGGACAAACTGCCCACGGAGATCTACACCATCCTCATCCAGGGATAACGTAATACCATGGTCAATAGGCTCACGCTCCTTGAGGTCTATCGCTGCATCGGCACTAAGCCATACGTACAGCAATACTACTACAACAACGGCCAATCCAACGGGTAATGTCTTTGCAATAGTAGATTCCTTCATACTTTTCTCATTAAGGCCTTACAGTAGCTATTCATTTCTCAACGCCTCTAACATTTTACCACTGAGTGCAAAGGCCGTCGCAATCCATATCCACACTATACCGCTGATTGCTATAGCAGCAATCGTCAACACTAATGAAAAATACGGGATCTGCGCTCCGGGTGATTTCAGAGCAGGGCTTACTGCTACCAGCGCTGCGACAATCCCACAGGCCAAACCACCCACCATAAGTCCTCCATGCTCGTAAAACACCATCGCTCCAAGTGCGGCTTTGTCAAATCCCACCGCCTGCAGCATTGCAAGCTCGCCTCGCCTATCAAGCACGTTGCGAAGCACTACCAGTCCGAGCCCAACAGAGGCCAGAATCAGACCCAAACCGCCTAACAACTGAAATATCGACAGGTACGTATTTTCAACTGCATTAAATTCTGCCAATCGCTGAGTGGCCGGCGTAAGTGCCAGGCCGAAGTCCCTCAATCGTGAAGAAAGTTCACCGGCCACAGCCTCGGTCCTGTCCTGTCCCGCACCAATTGAAGCCGAGTCTGGCGGCAAATCAGGTGTGGGGATTGGTCTTTCGCTGAGGGGCAATTGGGGCGGGATGTCAATAAGCAAAACCCTGTATCCATCCTCCGACGGGAAGCGTTTGACAAATTCGTCTTCAGAAATAACTAAACTTCCCTGCAAAATTGAGTTCTTCAACATTCCGACCAGAAGCAGCCGAAATCTTCTGCCCTTTTCGTCAATATAATCAAGCTCATCTCCAACGGACTTACCGAGTGCCCAGTATATAGTCGCATAATCACCAACAGCCGGCACAACATTTTCGCCGAGATTTTCACTAAGTAGATCCCATCCAGACTCAGGTCGTGGGTCTTGAGTCTTGAGTCTTGTGTCTTGAGTCTCGATTGTCTTAGTGAAAGTAAAAGAACCGCGTTTCTGCAATTGCTCAGGCTGTAGTCCCAACAATTGCGGCATCTGTGTGCGATTGAGATTAAGACAGCTTGCATCGTCCCCGTCATGTACACGCAACTGAACTATCTGTACGCCTTGCAGTACATCGGTATCCAGGCCCATCGATTGACGTCCGGATTGACTGTTCAAATCATGGAGGATACTTATAGCGGATTCACCAAATAGCGTAAAGCCCCCCGTTCCTGAATCCCGTCTCTGGGCACCAGCTTTTGGATTATGTCTATTGGCCCCAACCGCAATAACAAGAAAAATCCCACATGCAAGCAATCCTACAACCGCTAAGCTCCGCCCGCTTCGTCTGGTTGAATTACGTAGGCCTAAACCAGCCAGCGACGTTAACGCTTTGTTCCAACCGCCAGCTATAATTTTTAATAAAGCATGAGTTAATCCAAGACCTGCAATCAAAAGCAGGGCCCCCACTCCGAAAAATACCCCGGCAACAGCCGCACTATCAGCGTTGCCCATGATACCAAGGAGCAACACCGCACCCACTGTTGCTACTGCCGCTATACATAATCCGATTCTGCCCTTCGAGACCGGCCCGGCCGTAAAGAATTGCCATTCCAATCCACCGGCAAGAAGCTCACGAGCCGGCCGGGATACCTGTCTGCGCAAAGTCAACCATATTGCAATCAGAGAAACAGCTACCGCTCCCAATGCCCCCTCAAACAAGGTAGAAGGTTTCGCAAAAAAATATATTGTTGAACCGCTTATCGCTGCCTGCCATACAGTTGCAAGTCCGTAAATCATAGTTTTAGTATAGAGCAGTCCCGCTGCAGTACCAAAAGCTACTCCCAGTACCGCCAATATGCCGCCTTCAATAAATAGCAGCCGCCGTACCAGCTTAGGTGATAAGCCCACTGCCAGCAATATTCCAACCTGTTCGCTGCGTTTTTCAATACCAAATACAAAAAGAAGCCCCATTAAAATCAAGGCTGTTATGATAAGAAACATACTAAGACCGAGGAAAAGCTGACCGAAATCAGTGCCTTGGTCTCCTGCTTTTATACCGCGTGCACGTACCGATTGAAAAAACAATCCTACCGAAGCAGGATTAACTTTTTTTAATAACCTGCCGGCTATATCCTCTGATGAACCACTGCGTAACGGATAGCGCACTGCAGTCAAATTTCCATACCTGTTAGCCCACATCTTTTGACCGGCTCTGAGTGTGACAAAGGCCTTTGGCGTGCCCCGATACCGCTGCCAATAATCCTCATCGCGCTGGCGTATCTTATCAAGGTCGATTGGGATGCCGGGCTCCCAATCTCTACAGTTTTCCGCATCGGCCAGACCCGGAAAATCCGGCATTAAATTAGGATCCATCGCCGGATTGTCCATTGACAGTATTGCCTTAATTCGAAAGCTGGTCTTTTCCTCACGGAGTGTTCTCATCGGCCCGAGAACAAAATAGGTAAGTTCAATTTCATTCCCTTCTTTAGCATCAAGGTCCTCAGCGAGCCACTCGTTGATTAGAATTTCATTATCCTGCATATCCTCTGGCATAAGACCGCCAGCGTCCGCTGATTGGCTCACAGCAACTACCATAGAATATGGAGTTGTTTTGTCACCTGAACGTAATTCGTTCACGAAATAGGTCAAAACGCCAAAAGATTTGTCACCTGTATTGATAGCGGCGGCGGTAATAGATTCATCAATGAATACGCGTCTGCTCCGCATCTCAAACATATCCTTGTGCTTTAACCGGCGAAGTTCAATATCTGCGTCGGCAAGCTTCCAACATATCTCCAGAGCCTTATTTGCTTTTTCAATCGTTAAGCTATCTTCCTCATCCGCGGCGATTAGCAGCGTATTGGCTTGAGCGCTGCGGTCGAGCTTTTCCTGCAGCCACTGCAGCGGCAAAAAGACATTCAAAGGTGTAACCTGATTGGCCTGTAAACTGAAGCGGCCAAAGTCTGATTGGCCGGCAACTGCTTTTACTACCAAACGAAATGCAACAGACAGACCCGAATCCGGCGTCAACGGTACGTCACGCGGCATAAGAGAAGGCTTTTCAATTCGCAGCACAACTTCATCTCCTACACCTACTCCAAGTTTTGCTGCCAAGGGCTTGTTTAAGACAATCGCCTGGTTCGGACTGTCACCGAAGGGATTTTGTGTCGTTCCGATTTCAAAAAAACGCCCATCAATGCCGAGCACCTCAATTCTGTTTGCCCGCTTTGAGCCATCGCCGTTAGCAATCAGCCCTCGTAACTGTAAGAGAGGTGCTACGATTGTATCAAGCTCTTTTGCGAGGTCATCTGCAAGTTTAGCTCTAAAGAATCTCTTCTGGGGGACAAGAGCAAGCTGGGTTTTGCCTAATCGAGCTTTAACCATCATTTTAAGACTGTAACGCACTGAGTCGCCTATGACCAGCGCACCAGTCAAAACAACGGCGCTTACCATAACGGCCAGCAGAACGCCCAAATTGGTTCGCCAATAAAAGCCGAGACTTCTTTTAGCAAGCTTCCACAAACTCATCCCCGGCTCCTATCTCTCAACAGGCCATCACTTAGTTCCATCACGTGGCCCATTTGCTCTGCGAGCTTGAGCGAATGTGTTACGGCAATCAATGTCACTTGCTCGCTGCGGTTCAGCTCAACCAGCAGCTCAGCTATATTCTCCGAGGCGTCTTTATCCAGTGAGCCGGTCGGCTCATCAGCCAACAACAGCTTGGGGCTGTTAATCAAAGCCCTGACAACCGCTACACGCTGGCGTTGTCCACCTGAAAGCTGGCCCGGCCGATGCAGCAAATGGTCTTTGAGCCCAACACGCTGCAGCAGATTTGTTGCCCTTTGCTGAATCTCTTTTTTAGACGGGTGATTTTTGCCGGCAAGTGTCGGCACCAAAACATTTTCGAGCACCGTGCACTGAGGCAGAAGATGATGCAATTGAAAAACAAAACCGATTTGACGGTTGCGAATCCTCGCAAGCTCAAAATCGTTCAGCTCGGCAAGGTTCTTGCCGTCAAATAATACCCTTCCCGCAGTCGGGCGATCCAGAGCGCCAATAATATTAAGTAGTGTGCTCTTGCCACTGCCCGAAGGCCCAACTATCACAAGGGACTGGCCTTTTGTTACTTTTAGTGTTATATCCTTTAAAACACAGACGCCATCCGTGTTTCCCGGCGATTGATAACTTTTTGTTACATTAATAAGTTCAAGCATATTTATCCTGACGCAAACTGTTGCGTGATTTCTCCATATATACGTACCATTTCTTCAGCAGTTTGCTCAATATTGAATTTTTCAAAAACCGCATCTCTGCCCTGTTTTCCTAATTGTCGTGCATAATCAGGCTTAAGCAATAACGGTTCCATCGCAGCGGCCAAAGCCGCCGCATTATTAGGCTCGCACAGCACACCTCCGCCAGTCATGTCCAACAATTCCGGAAATACACCACTTGACGGCTCTACCACCGGCACACCGGCTGCAAGAGATTCGAGCACATACAACCCACAAGCTACGGGCTGCTTTTCCGGCACCGATAGCACTGAAATAGTTCGCAAAAAAGCAAGCTTGGCATCGTAGTCGAAATCCGGCAGAAATTCCACATCATCAATCAGACCACAAGAGCTTAACCTTTTCCGAATCCGCTTTAAGAATCTTTCATCATCAGTCATCTTACCACCGGTTATCCGCAGTCTTGCATTTTTTAATTTCTCATTTTTCTTCAAGTGTATAAAGGCGTCAACCAATGTATCCAGGCCCTTGTCAGGACACATCCGTGAAAGATAACCAATGGTTGGTATTTCAGGTTCGGTTTGCCTTAACTCATATCCATCCAATGAAATACCGGTATATACAACATATACTCGTTCTGAGGCAAGTTCCACCCTCCGCCTCATAACATCCGCATAGTATTTACTCACTGCCATAAATGCATCTATGTCACTTGCTCGTTCAGCAAGTATTTGCCAGGCCTGTTCCGAATACGGCGACGACAACCCATCCAAAAAACCATCTTCGTCCTGAAGCAGACACACCACCGGCACACCAAGTCTTTTCTTAATACCTCTGGCGAGTCCGGCCAGCAGAATATTGGACAGACACACAACATCAGGCTTGTTATCTTGCGCATCCAGCCATTCGACAAGTCTATCCAGCTCCTTTATTTGTCGGCCCTTTTCGCCCCGCAACATCGATATTGTCATCTGGCCCAAATTCCTTGCACTTGTTGCCCCTGCCTTGCGGCAAGCCCACCTCAACAGCTTTGGCGAATCTAACAGTCGGTCAAACCAACGAGGGGTTCTTCTGAAAAAAGCCGATTTTTGTTGAAGATACACATTTATCCCGCCAAAAAAAATCGGCGTGTCATTGACCGCTTCATTCTTGTCGAACTGAATTGGCAAATACATTGGGACCATCAAGACATCATGTCCAAGGTTCTGCATCGACTTAACCAAAGCAATATCCCGCAAACAGTTATCACAATAAAAACTGTCCCCGGCGCTTGGTGTAATTTGAGCTATCTTCATAAATCTCTGCCCCGATTCTATCGCCCGGCGTCAAATGCATAGACATAACCATCATCGCTGCCTACAACAACCATCCCGTTGGCAATCGCCGGCGAAGAAGTAACAGGCTGGCCTATCTCATACGACCAAACTTGTTTTCCATCAGAGAGTCTTAATAGATAAAGTCGGCCGTCTTCGGAGCCGACAACCACCTTGTCGCCGCAAATAACCGGTGAGCTGTCAACTTCGCCTAATGTCTGGAATGTCCAGACTACTTTCCCATCGTCACGATTAACACAATGCACACGCTCATCCCGTCCTCCAAATACAACTACGTTCCGGCCGACAGCGGGCGAAGAAAAAAACGGAGCATCCGCATCCGTGTATTTCCATACGATTTTGCCGGCGGCAATGTCGGCTTTGATAAGTACATTATCGTAATTGCCGATATACACCTGCTCTTCAAAAAATGCTCCGGAAGCTGCAATGTATGATTCAGCATCTATCTGCGTTATTTTGCTGCCGTCGGTCAGAGACACAACGTGTATCATCGCATCGCATCCGCCGAAAACGGTCTTTTGGCCATCGACCGCAGGTGAGCCATTTATATAATTGTCCGTTTCATAAGTCCACACGACTTTACCATTAGCCGAATCCACACAATGCAATTTATTATCGTAGCTGCCCACGAGTATCCATATCCTCTGGCCGTCTGGTGAGCGTACCCAGTTGGCAGCCCCGAGAATCTGTCCATCTGTTTTGTATTTCCAGTTAAGTGAGCCGCTTTTCGCATCAAGCGCATACAAAAAGCCGTCCGATGACCCTACAAAAACCGAACCTTCAACCACACAGGGCGTCGCCTCAACAGCATCGTCCGTTTGGTATGCCCATACCTGGTGTCCGCCTTCCAAATCAATTGCATAAACATTTGCGTCAGATGAGCCAATGAAAACAACATTGTCGTCGATTGCCGGTGATGATTTGATTTGATCGTTAGTCTTGAATTTCCAAGCAAATTTTAATGAATCAGGCAAAGTGCCTGACGCCCTGCCTACAAGCCTTTGTCCTCCTCGAAACATTGGCCAACTTTCTTGGCTGTCAACCATTGCTTCCGGCTGTACAAGCTCCGCAACTGTTTCCTCGTCGCCAAGTTGCAGCCGGCTAATTATCATCATCGTAAAAATCACGCACGCTCCGACAATAATAACAAGCACCAAAGTTACCTTAATTGCTACTCTCATAGTAATTCTCGTCGTTGTTCATCGCTTGGTCATAATATATAAACTGAGATTAGGCATATATCATTGCTAAGAGAGGTCTTTGTCCACGCATACATACACGCACACCCCGAGACGGCTCAAATGAGCTCACCGAAGTCTGCCACTCAAAACCGGCAAGCCCGGCAAAGCCTCCCCCCGCGTCTCACAACGCCATTGCTCTTTTGTCCGATGCCTATCGGACGACTACGCATTTCATCTGCTTCTGGTCTCTTATCTATCAGCAGCTTGCCATCGGCAAGTGCCAACGGTGCCCAATTTTGATTCCTGCCTGCTTCAAGCAACTCTGCTGTTGCAAGCGGCTTAAAGGCTGGATTATTACTGTCTGCCTAAAACACATTATTTTACTATTGAATCATTGAAGTTTTCTTGAATCTATCTTGCCTTCACATCATAGCAGAAAAGATTATCCTGATCCCGGATGTAGAGCTTACCGTGTGCAATAACCGGATGGGGCCAGGCCATTTCTTTTGCACGGTCGGGTTGTTCAAAACGGCCTTTCTCGGAGTAGCCTGTAGGAACAGCTTCAACCAGCACCATATCACCACTTCGTTCTTCGCGAAAATAGAGCATACCATCTGCAAAAGAAACAGCGCCCTTACCAATTTTCTCCCTCTCTGCCCATACAATCTCACCGGTCATAAAATTCTGACAGGCCAGTCCTTTACTGTCGGAATAACCATAGAGATAATCACCCACTTTTACGACACCTCCGTGATGATTGGCCATATTCCTGTTTTCATAAACCTGTTCCGCTGTGAACATACCGTTATTCGATGTCACCTTAAACAGATTACAGCCAATGTTATAACCGGAGATTACATAGACATAGTTACCGTCGACGATGGGCGTCGGGATAACTGCCACCCTGCCTTTTCGTGTTGCTTTCCACAATATAGAACCGTCTTTGGGTGAAATGCCAACGACGTTTTCGCTGGTAAGCTGTACGTACTGATGGATCCCATCGATCTCCACTGCGACAATGGAAGCATAATGGGCTTCATCGGTGAATTCTTCGGATTGCCAAATCACATCGCCGGTCTGTTTGTTGAGGGCAACCATCGCTCCCCTTGGTCCACCAGGAGTTACCACTACCTGATTCCCGTCCACCAGGGGTGACTCGGAGAAGCCCCACCTCGGTACTTTTCCGCCGAAATCATCCACAAAAAGTCTCCTCCATTGAATTTTACCGTCTGCAGCAGTCACACAGATGAGTTCGCCGTGATGATCGACCGCATAAATCATATCACCATCCACCGTCGGTGTGCACCTGGGGCCAGGAAAGACGTTGCCCGATCTCTTATTACCGATTAATCCAGCAACGCCGAATTTGGTCGACCAGAGAATCTCACCATCTTCTGTGTCAATGGCCACGATCACATTAGTGTCGCTCAAGCCGCCCATTGCATAGAGACGGTTCCCGACAATAGAGACCCCGGCATAACCTTCCCCGAGATTTACGGTTCTCCAGATGAGCTTAAGCCCTCCGGAGGGCCATGTTTTGAGAAAACCTGTTTCGACCGATTTGCCATCCCGGTTGGCCCCCTGCCATTGTGGCCAGTCCTCAGCCACAATAGAGGTTGTGTTAAGAAATACCATACCAATGCTTATCAACACGAATAACCACCTTGACCTTCTCATTTTTTTCTCCTATAATCGATTAATGTGTATATTTTTTATAGGAATCATTGAGCAACTCTGGCACACATTAACCGGCTTTGATCTCGGATAAGGAGGCTGCCATCAGAAAGTGCCAGCGGTGCCCAGTTTTGGGTTCTACCTCCAACTCTTGAAGCTAAAGGATCATTTTCTGATCCTGTTCCTGCTTCTGCAAGCACCTCTGCTGATGCAAGTGGCTTAAATCCAGATGGATCAGGCTCTATAAGATATAAAGTCTTCGCACCGTCGGTAGCCAGAATCAGGCCGTCGACCAGAATCATACTGCCTTTATTAAAATCAGGTGAACGTCTTGTTTTCCACATGACCTGGCCATCCATGCTCATACACACCAGGCCGTCACGCCGACTATTGGTTCCATACTGAGCATAGAAATAGCCGTTATGCAGTATCGGCGGTTTTGTTTGATCGCCAAATTCTTCTGTTGTAAAAAGTTCTGTTGTACCGTAGCTGCCATCTGCCTTTTTTTCTACCTTTATCATAGTTGCACCGAGTTCATATCCACCTGCAATAAGTACTTTGTTATCACCGGCATCAACAGCACTCGGTACCGAAATATGACATTCCCACTGCTTGTACTCCCAAAGGATTTTTCCCGTAAGGGGTTCTATTCCAACAACATTACCCAGAGTTCGAGGCAATTCTCGATGTCCAAAAGGATTAGTAGACGAAATAACCATTACAACATGGTCTTTTCCGTCTATTTTCACAACTGAAGGACTGGCATATGATTCATTGCCAAGATTGGGTGTTTTCCAGACAATATCACCTGTGAATTTATTATAAGCAACCACACCGGCATCAGGAGCCTGGGATGCTATAATAAGCAAATCACCGTAAATCAAAGGACACTGAGTAATGGCCCATATCGGAATTCTGCCGCCGCCGAAATCCTTCCAAACGTTCTTATTCCAGACGGGTTTATGTGTATTTATGTCTATGCAATAAACATCGCCGTTGTGGCCGCATGAATAAACATTATTGCCCTCCACTATAGGTACGCTTCGCGAGCCGGGAAACATCACACGTCCGGGAGCATCGTATGCAAAATTCCAGAGTTCTTTACCATTGGAAAGATCTAAGCACCGAAGATTATCACCAACCTTGTCATCTCTGTCGAGTAAATAGACTTTACCATCTTTGATAACAGGTCCACCATAACCTTTGCCAACAGTAACGGTCCATAGAACTTCCGGCCCATTCTCAGGCCAGGAGCGTAACAGACCTTTCTGGTCTGATGTACTGTTTCTGTTAGGTCCAAGATACTGTGGCCAATCGGCCAAAGTGCTGCCGGTCGTTATCGTTACAATTGCTGCTATCATCATTACTTTAGTCTTCATTTCCTTCATTCCTAATAAATTATTATCTGGAATTTCCTATTTGAACGCTTAACAAACATAATTTTCTATGTACGACATCAATAATCTCACCAAAATCTATCAAATTATTACTTTTTTGCACGAATTTATTTGGGAAATCCGGAGTAATATCATTTCTTAAATTGTTGTAAAAAATTTGGTACTTCTTTCAAGATAAGAATACTCCATGTGGAACAAAAAACTCTGCCCCTTACTCTGTTTAACCTTCCGAATTTAAGGACGTTTGGAGAACCCGTTTTATTTCAGTTAAATCAAATTTTTACCATTTTATTTGAGGGGTGTACTTCAGGAAGTGTGGTTGGGCTATCTCCTCAAAACTATTTGCCGTCAGCAAAACGACACAGCATGATAACTTCGGTTAAAGGTCTGTGCAAAATTGCTGAAACTAACTTGAGTGGTCTCCATAGGCTCCATAATATCAAAATCCTGTTCATTTGTCACGCACTACTTGGGAAATCCGGGATAAAACAGGCGCAAATAATAACGTATTAACTGAGCGCTGGCAACAGAACCTTTGGGACGCATTAGATGCTTTGTATTATCTCAGATGGTTTTTTCCCAAATCTTGGCGCAATATATGCTGCTGGTGCTGCTGCTGGTTCACCAAAATGGGTTTATTCTAAACCTGATGAAGTGTGAGGTTTGATTTGATGTGTCTTACAGGGTCGTTAAACGCATTTCATTGCGCCTCGGTTCCCTATCCTACGTATTGGCTTCTTGCCTCTGCAATGAGCTTGAGCATCTGGTCAGCCTGGCTTTGGATTTCGGGGTCGGAACTTGTTACTCGTGCACTCCATTTGCTATATTCTTTATTCAGATGTTGCCGAGCTTTTTCTTTATTCATATCCGAAGTGACACCGAGGATGGTTTCAACATCCAAGACTTCATGCATATCGACCGGGAGAACTTTCTCCACCATTTCTCGAAACTTGTCCGTATCAATCTCGAGCCAGTTTGCTATGTTTTTCAAGACAGTTAATTCTTCTTCAGTAACTGAGCCGTTAGCCTGTGCTACATATAGGCAAAGATTCAATATGTCATATCGAGTTGCGGGAGGTGCGATTCCAACAATCTCCCTACAAATATCATGGTTGTTAAGTTGATTTCCATCGCGGAAAAACGCAATTGTTTCATTCAAGGCCTTTTCAAGTTTACGCCGTTCCTTGTTGGATGTCCCGGAAAGTTCAATATTTTTCCTTGCCCAGTTTTTGATAAGTTCAACCTCACAGCCATACAACTTGCTATCCGCAGCACTTACTGCGAATGCCAGCGTTACGGCAAGGGTTTTTGCGCGTTGGACGTTTTCCTGTAAATCAAGATAGCCGAAATCGCGATTATGATAAGAAAAATAGCAACGGGCACAAGCAAGCTGTTCACCACCCTCAGCAGGGAATATTGATGTAATGAACATCAGTTCTCTTTTTCCTTTGTGGGGAAGTGACAACCAGTCAAGACGCAACAGGGCAATGGACGTCCAGTCTGATATGGTCGTGACCTGGTGCGGAAGCTTGCCGAGCTTAGCATTGTAAAAGAAAACAGATGAATCCGGCATTTGCCACTGTTTAACCAGGGCATGGACCGGTTCGCCTTGAGTTCGCGGTTCGGTTACGTCCGCGATGGAAATGTTCAAGTTTGCGGAACTCACGTCCTGCGGGGCATGTATTGAGCCGCAGATTTCAACGTTAAAAGCATCAGAATCACTATCACCGGACTGCTGTTTCAACAGTTTAACACGGCAATTAAGAAAAGTCAAATCAAGCTCAGGGGAAGACTCAATACTTGAATTGGGATTTGCTTTGGGCGAAAGTGATGACTTGATGTAATTAATCATACCCGAAAAGCTGAAGTGACTGATTAAATCCCCTGACCTTAAGCGACTTACCAATTCGGCGAGCCTGGTGCGACTAATCAAACTCAAAAGAATCATTGACGCAGATGCTGTCACTCCAATCAAAATTGGTATCAGAAGTTTGCTCATCTGCCCACCTCTGCTCGCTACTCGATTTTGAAGGACTTCAATTGTTTGTCCTTTTCTTTTACATCGCTCTCGCCCATTTCACCATCCTGGTTCAGGCAAAAATCTACTTCAAGGACCTTGCCGGATTCAACATCTTCGAACCTGCAGTGCATCCTCTGGTTGACGTCATAGCTGTAAGTAACCTTAATGGGGCGATCGGCCGGCCTATTCGGAGGAAGCTCAAATTTATGCGTTGCAATCTTATTTACGTACTCGACAGCGGTGTCTTCCCCCTGGGTTATGGTTACCTCAAGGTCTGTTTGTCCCTCAGTGAGGGTATAGAACGTTTGGGAGCTTTCACAGGGCAACGGTGTATTTTTCTTCAAAATGATACGATTCTCAATTACACGTCGTCCGGTTTCCTTGTCAATAGGAGCACAAATGGTACCATAACTGTGGTTGCAGACATCAGTGAGATTAATGTCTTTCAGTCCATTGGAGATGCCCGCCGGTACTGCATCGGATTTTTCTCTGAGCATTGTCAATCCGGCATGTAAAGCGGCGCCAAGTGCAACACATTCATCTACATTCACTGCCGTCTCCGGGGCGGATCCAAACATTTTCTCCAAACGCTGCTGGACGAGTGGTATTCGGGTGCTGCCGCCCACCAACAGTACTTTATCAATTTCGGAAGGTTTAATACCTGCTTCCTCAAGCGCCACTTCGATCAGAATATCTGTACGAGACATCAACGAAGAAATGGCCTCTTCGAACATCTCGCGTGTAACTTCAACTCTCATACTACCGGCAGGTCCATAGAGCATCTTTTTGGCAACAGGACGCCGCGACAACGTCTTTTTAATATCTTCGGCCTCATCTTCGTACTTTGCTCTATCCTCATCGGAGTTAATCAGCTCGCTATTGAATTTGTCCCTATAGTTCTGCTGCAGCAGCTCTAATATTTTCCGGTCAAAGTCAATGCCGCCAAGAGCATGGTCGCCCTGTGAGCAAACAATATCCATTTGATGACCGTTGACATCCATTACTGTCACATCGAAGGTTCCTCCGCCGAGGTCATATACGAGGACCTTTCCGGAAACCTTGCGCGTGATAGCATAATACAATGCGGCAGCAACAGGCTCATTGACAATTCCAATCACGTTCAGCCCGGCCATAGTCCCTGCGTCCATCGTCGCCTTCCTGCGAACTTCGTCAAAGTGGGCAGGAACAGAGATAACGACATCATTGATTCGGTCATCACCGACTGAGCAGTCCTGCTTGAGCTTTTTCAGAATCAGCGAGGACAATTCCACGGGCGTCCAGTCCTTATTATCAATACGCTTGCGATAATTCGAGTCCCCCATGTACCGCTTTATCCAGCGAACGGACCTTTGAGCATTTAGACGCCGTGAATTAATAGCTTCGATTCCCACCCGGATTATATGGGAGTTTTCTTCATCGAAGAAAATAGCTGACGGCGTAAGCCTTTCACCATCGGCATTCGGGACTATTTCGGGTTTGCCGATAGAATTGAGAGTTGCTAACGCTGAGAAAGTTGTTCCCAGATCTATACCTACTATGTTAGCCATTTTACACCTCTTATTTTTGTGAGCTCTCCTTTGAGCTCATTACCAAGTTTCCTCTCATAAAACTAACCAAAGAGCTTAACCTGAGCTGTACGTATTACCTTGATATTATCCTCGTTAATAAAATATTGATAACCGGGTCTAATGACCTTTGCGATTTTGCCTTTTTGTTTTTCTTTGTCGCAGTGTTCCTTTTCCTTGACCGCCTCGGCATATTTCTCCTGGCCACGATAATCACTGTTTATTTCAGGCTCATATTGCTCAATACCGCTTGACTCAAGAGCAAATACCAGCTCATCTTTTATCTCCTGAAAGTGCTCGGTCTCAGTACCTTCGCCGGAGAGCCGACTTATACGGTTTTCCAGATTATCAATACAGCGAATGATTCGCAGGCAAAAAGTCCTGACAATATTCCAGTCATACCCATCCTGAAGTTTTTCCACTCTTTCCTGCTGGCAGGAAGCATATTCACGAATAGCCGAGACCTGCTGAGCAAGGTCTTTAAGGGTGCTATCGAGCGGTTTCGAATGCTCGATTATGGCCTGCTCAACGCTTTGAGCCGTCCGTTCTTCCAACTGTTCAGTGTGAGCTTTGAGCGAATTTTCAATTCTTGCTATAGATTCAGCAGATTGTTCATCGGAAAGCAACACGGCAATTTTCCCAGCATTGTCATCCGAGTAAGTTCCCAAACGCTTTTTGGCACGTTTGCTGTTGCGGTTATCAAAGAGGGACTCGCTTTTCGTAAAGAGAGCTTTCTCGCGGCCGTTAAGTTTAGGCTTACGCTTGATTAAATTCCGAAGACCTTTTGAATGTTTCTCGAGCTTGCTTTGTTGTTGATTCAGTTTTTGCTTTTGCTCCTGATTTTTTACATCCTTTTCAGCATTTATCTTAGCTCGCTTTTCGTCTTTGGTCTTTCCTTGCCTTCTTAAAACGTCAGGTAACAATTTCTTCAAGCCGGACGACACTCTAATAAAAAACCGAACTAACCATAGTAACAGGTACCAGGCAAAAATTGTCCCTCCCATAGATGTACAAACAATAGAGCTTGTAAAAACAAACTCACTCATCTCTTTACGCTTCTTATACCTGTTTAATTCGTTTTGCCAATTCTCGCCGTAAAGAATATCTGCAAAGGGATAAACATCCGTTTCGCCCGTGGCCAATTTGCCTAAATCAGCCTGGAGTCGTTCCTGCTGTTCTTGCTTTAGTTGTTCCTCTGTTTTGGTTTTCCCGTTTTCATCCAATACGAAGGGCAGCTTGGATTGCTCATCCGGGAACGCCTGAAACCATTCAGTATATTGTTTGAGATATTCACCTGTTTCCAAATTATACTTCGATTTATAGGCAGCAGTTTTCTGTTGTTGCTTTCTTTTTTCGGTGAGGACCCACCCGAGCATGGTGGTGCCAACAATGAGTAACACTAAACCAAGAATGACAACTTTTTTATGCATAATCCCAAATCTTAATCGATAACCGTTTTATTCGGCTCAAAGTTCCAACCTGTTTCTTTTTACATTTCTTATGCTAATCAGGTTTTTACTCGACATTCTCGACAAAAACTTCATTTTCGTTTTTGCCGTACACTTCAGTTACTCTAAGCACCT
>CAYUFX010000111.1:0-16161 GCA_964444135.1 uncultured Pirellulales bacterium
GATATGAAATTTTGCTCCGGCCACACACCGAAGTATCAACAAGACAAATCAATTTTTTAGACATAATAATCCTCCTTCAAAAAAATTAAAATGATTGTGAATTTATGCTTTGGCCACACACCAAAGCAGCCGACAACGAGTTTCACTGTCGCTTCGGCTTACCTATATTTTCCCAGGAAAAAATTTGCTAATAATTGACAATACCTCCTTCCTTCAAAAGCCAAATATGAGCTTTTTAATTGAAAATAAAAACAATCTCCTGGGGAGCAAAGCCCTATAGCCTTGCATCTTTTTCATCAACCTGCCCGGTAAATTTTAAAATGAAAAACAACCGGATTTTGGCCCGTCGAAAGGCCTAAATCTACACACTACTCCATATTCACGTATACCACAATAGCTACCTTTTCGTCAAGGAAAATCTTTCGAATATAATTAATTCTTCTCAATAAATTCAAATAGAACGGAAAATTCGTTCTTCGCAGAGTAATAAGTATTTCGCGGAGCAGTGCAATCTCCCCCGGCCGGACACCGCAGCGACTGCAAAATAATCACTGAAAAGGGGCCTATACCAAATTGGTATAGGCCCCGAAATGGCCTAAAAACAACAACCATGTCTCTTTGCCCTTGTGGCTACACTCTATGGCTTCGGCTAAATCACTACATTAAGCCTACTTCTGGGCCCAAAGAGCATAACTCTTCAGAGCAATCATCCCGTCCTGATTCAGGTTTTCCTCAATCGAGAACGGCGATGTTGCTAATTATTCGCAAGGTAAAGAATCTCAGCCTCAGACAAAGCCCTGTCGTAAATGAGGACATCGTCCATCTGACCGGTCATTTCCCTCTGAACGTCCGTACCGCCGTTATTCCATGCGCCTATGGTTGCGGCACCAACATTGACGGATAGTCCCGTTTCGACTATCCTGGAACCCTCTTTCACGCCGTTAAAGTACACAGCCACCTCCTCAGGTGACACTGTCAATGCCAAGTGGGTCCACGTATTTGGCTGAGCGATAGACGTACCTACAACGTCACCGCCGGCAAAGGGCTCGACACCAACATTGACCGTACCATAGTTCAATTTGAGGTGGACACCACCGCCCCAGCTATCGGTGTTTATACCGCCTGAAAATTGTAGTGGGACGACATCCACGGTGGGATAGACCTTCATTGAGAAGGTGAACTCAGTAAGGCCGTCGCCGATACCGGGGATTGCCACAGCGTCGTCGTCGCCGTCCAGGACCAAGAGGCCATCTGCAACATGGGCATCACCTAAGAGTGTGCCGTCGTTGCCGTTGCCGGAACTATCAGTCGCGTCGGTCTCGAAATAGTAGGCTGCAGCCAGACCATCAGTGCCGGGGTCGACCATCGGCCTAAAACCGGCAAGGTAACGAATCTCACCCGCAGACAAAGCCCTGTTGTATATCACGGCCTCATCCATGATACTTTCGGAGAAACGGCCGGATGCCTGGGTGTTTGTTCCCATGGCGACATTGTAAGTATTGGGCACTATGCCAACACCCTCATAGCCTAAAGTGGTTTCTAACTCACCATCGACATAGATTAGAAACTGTTCGGCGTCAAAGGTTCCGGCTGCATGGTGCCAGGCACCATTAAACGAATCACCAACATCAGCAAAGGACGATTGCCAGCCGCCATCATAGATGAAGAACTCGATCTGATTACCTTCCCTATAGCCCTTTATCATATAAGTGGTGTCGCCTTTGCCCAACCAGGGATTATCCTGACCGGTGCCAATATCTTGGGTGTTCACCCATAGTGCAAGCGTAACCTCTCCAGTTATATCAAAGAGCGGGTCGTTTCCGAAGTCAACGTAGTCATCTACACCGTCGAACGACATTGCCGTGCCGTAGCCGGCCGGTCCTTCTACATAGGCCGGCTCGCCAAAAATAGTACCATGGAGCTCATTGCCGGAACTATCATCCGTGTTGTTCTCCAGTGCGTAGTACGCAACCAGACCATCGCTGCCGGGGTCAGCCGGTGTCGCGCGTTTACCAGCAAGGTACATAACCTCAGCCTCAGACAAGGCCCTGTTGTATATCATGACCTCGTCAATCAGGCCTGTCCATTCGCGATCTGTATTTTGAGAATTGTTGCCGATAAAGAGAGGATAGGTGCTGACAGTGATGAGTCCGGTTGACTCTTCAGATGCATCCAGCTTTCCATCTAAATACATGTAGTTCATCGTGCCATCGTATATCCATGCGATGTGATGCCACTTTTCATCGTCCACGGGTGTTACCCCGTAGGTCCAGTCCCCAGTCGTACCGCTCACAGCGGCCTCCATGAAGTTATTCTCACCCGCTCTTGATGACCGCCAGGAGTCGTCACCCCTGGATAGGACGGTGTTCCAGCCCTTGTCAAATGCGACAACCTTTATCCAGTATGTGATAGCGATCTGCTCGGTGATATCGAACTGCGGAGGAGCCCCACAATCCACGTAGTCACCATCGCCATCGAGGTCCAGCGCCATGCCGTAGCCAGCCGGCCCTTCTGCAAAGGTTGGGTCGCCAACCAAAGTACCATGGAGCTCGTTGCCGGAACTATCATCCGCATTGTTCTCAAATGCGTAGTGAGCCACCAGACCTTCGGTGCCTGGGTCAACCGGCTCAGGTATAGGCATCATAACGGCCTGAACCTCTTCTTCGGTCAGGGCCCCGTCGTAAACCCGTATATCGTCCATGACTCCGTTGAAATTGTACGAGCCAGTCGTGAAAGGCTCACAACCAATCTTAAAAGAACCTGGTGAAGCGCCAAGCGCCTCAGTTGTAAGCAACTCTCTGTCCAGCACCCCATTAACATAAGTCCTGATGTAGCCATCTGAAAGAGAATAGACACCCGCGACATGATACCAAACATCCGCTTCTAATATAGTGCCACCTTCAACACTTCTATTGAGAACGGCCGAGTTACCGGAAGTGCGAATTTCAAATTCGATCTTGTCAGAATATACGCTCATCTTATAGCCACCGCTGGCATTGTCCTGGTTGCCCCCAACTTTGTGGTCAAGCCCCTGAACAGCAACTTTGATCCAAGCTGTGACTGTCACTGCATTTGCAATATTAATATTCAAACTCGGGTCGGTTCCACAGTCAATCCAATCACCATCTCCATCAAATTCCAGGGCGCCATCCAACATTCCTTCCACCCACAGTGGGTCGCCGTTAATGATGCCGTCGTTCCCATTGCCGCTTGAATCAACTGCTACGGCCCCTTCGCCATCATCAAACTTCCAGTGCCCTACTAATGCCGGGGGCGGGGGCAGGATGGGCACGATAGGCTCGCCGAGCATATAACTGATAGCGTTGCGGAACAATATTTCACCTTCGGCGGTTAAGTTCCACTGTCCCCAGGTAGGGGGCTCTTGTGTACCGGCGAGAAACATCAAACGTTTACCGGCAGGAACCTCTCCGGCGCCGGCGTAGAATTCGACTCCGGCGTCCCATTCGACAATCCAGGGCAAGTCGTTGGGTTCCGCTGTGGCGATGAGTGTACCGTTGCCCACATCGGCGACATCAATGAATGAGGTGTGGCCCGAACCTACAGCTCCGTCCACTATCTGCACCTGGTTGCTCGCATCGAGCGGTACGTTGGTAAATATAGGATGGCCGGGATCTACGGCTTCCAGCATGGGAGCACCGCCTTCCCCGAGCACAGAAGTGGAATCAACCCACTTCCAATGACTGCTCCTGACCGGGTACGCACTCATTAGAATCAGCGGCACCGTGAGGGAGTTCCACTTGGTCGGCTCATCCTCATCGATATAATTACCGCTGCTGGTAGTACGGCTTACAATTATCAGGTCGGCACTATTAAGCTCGGCTGACGTAGTGCGACCGAAGGCGGTCCAGTAGTCTCGCTGGACATCAACGACGTGCCCTTCAGCCACAAGCCAGTCCACCAGCTGCTGGTCATCCGGGATACCATCGGCGTCCTCGTCGTGGTTTTCCGTCACCAAGGTAATATTAGCAGCTTTGGCCGACGGTATCAGGCAAAGGGCCAGCACCAATACAGAAATTAGATAAATCAATTTCTTACACATAATAATCCTCCTTTAAAAAAGTTATAGTAATAACTCACTGTGCTTTGGCCACACACCAAAACACTCGTTGTTCTCAACAAGCATCGAATACAGAAGACAGAATACGGAATGTAGGATATAAGATAAATTCCGATTCTGATTTCTTAATTCTTGTTATGTGCCTGTCTCGAACACCTGCGCCTGCGTTAGCCCCTTTGCTGTCTGCAACAGCAGACAAGGGAGTGCAGGCAACTACACACAAAACGACCGATAACAATTTACAGACTCACTACATTCTTACTTATATCGCCCACGATAAGTTTTTTCGATTTGACACTACCTCCTTCCTTCAAAACCCAATATTAGCTGTTAAAAGCCTAATATTAGCAGTTAATTTGAAATGTAAAAAACTCAACGGCCGACCTCAGGGTCTCCGTTATTACTTTGTACCTTATATATTAATCCTCCCACCAAGCTAATTCAACCAAAAAATACAAAAATCTTTCCACAGGAAGAAAAAAAACACATATTAGCTCAAATTTCATTTATATCAAAATATCCATCCTCCCGTCAAGCATAATCTTGAGATAAAATGGGATTTCCCTGGACATCCCAAAGCAATATGAATATGTCATTGACCTGTTTCGGTTTTAATGTTACTCTATCACCGGTGTAATTAAGGAATCTAAATTATGGAATTATCCGGGTTAATGAAGTTAAGAATCGCTGCTGCGATTGTGACGGGTGTGGTTTTGATAGGTATTTTAGCCTGGCCGTTAGCAGCATCATCCGAGCCCCTCAGTGCTGTGCGTGCTGGTGATATAAGTCTCGTGGGCGCAATAATTTTGGTGATTTTGGCTTTTTTAGCTGGTCTTATTGCCTATTTTGTTTCCTGGCCCTACGGCCGAGAAATCGGCATTTTGGCCGCACCATCCGGCTTGGCAATCTGGGCTGTACGCTCCGGCAGTATGGCTGCTTTGTTACAGCTAAACCCTGCAGTTGAACAGCGCCAGGCGCTTCTTGCCACGTTTAAATGGGATTCCATTTTCTGGCTGGTTATTGTCGCCGCCGGTTTCGCCGGTGTGCTTTTAGGGCAGAAAATAGTGTCAAGCCCCAGGCCGGCTGAGAAAAAGAAGAAATCTAACTCTAAGCCGGTTCAATACTTAAACGCAATAATTGCTTTAGTCGGCTCAGCTTTAATAGCTCATTTTGGTATCAAAATATTTGCTCAGGATGTTGAAGTATTCGATAACAGTTTAGGCTCGCTAATGGCCCAGCCTTCTGTCGGACAGATAGTTTTTGCCGTATTTGTCTCATTCGGACTCGCCGCTTTCGTAGTCAAGAAATTTCTCGATGTCAGCTATATCTGGCCGGCAATTGCCTGTGCCTTGGTAACTGCCTTTGCTGCAAGTACTTATGCCAATCAAGAGGTGTTGCAATATCTTGTTCAGCGATGGCCCCCGACTTTTTTCTCTAACACAATTGTTTCTGTGCTGCCTCTGCAGATGGTGGCTTTCGGAACATTGGGCTCGATTGCCGGCTATTGGATGGGGGTCCGCTATGGCTATTGGCGAAAACACGAAAGCAAATAGCAAAATCTACAGTATTTGGCAAATTCAACACATCTTTTTTTGAGTCTTCCATTTTATATAACTCTATATAATTTAAGCAGTTATATATATAGCGTCTTATAATAAATCTTCATTGCCCAAAAAAAACAAAAATGGTTATTTTCGGGCTTGAAATTAGCCGAAATATAGTTGTGTTAAGATTTGTCGGCCGGATGTAGTTTTTTAGACTCGGTAGTTCTGATAATAATGGCGTATATCTGAAAGTTTTTGATGAGTATCTGGACGAACACTTGACCAGAATTTTCGTAACATATATGATAGTAAAACCAGCCGACAAAAGGAGTTAGAAATGTTGGTTCTAAGCAGACAGAGAGATGAGTCGATTATGATCGGCGATGATGTTGAGATTATCATAGTTGATGTCCGGGGGGATAAGGTCCGCTTGGGTATAACCGCCCCCAAGGAGATACCGGTTCATCGAAGAGAAATATACGACGCAATTCAGCGTGAGAAAAGCAAGAAAAAGGAAGCTCAAGAGCAGCAGGAGAAAGAATCCCAGACGACACAGCCCTCCAAGGAGTCCTAAGAGCAGCGAAGCGATAAATAAGCAAAACAGCCCGTAAAGTTTTTCAACAGCCCTTTTGTATATACTTTCCTCTACTTTCATTAAACAGCAACATCCACCACATTCTCAATACTGTAATGGTATTTTTATGCCTTTTCAGGTTCTTTGGCAGGCGGCAGACTCAGGATTGCTGGCCAGGTGATTTGGGTATATAATCAACGAAACAAGAAAATTCCTTAAAAATACGGAGTTGTATTATGAACAAGAATACTAAATTCCCACCTAATTTCGTAATGGCTATGTGCTTTCTCATATTAATATCCACCTTGGCAGCGGAACCTTCGAGACCAGCTTATCTCAGCGCTGAGGAGCTACTGGACCTATATGAGAGCATGTATTCTAAAATTCATAATTGGCATGTTCTTTATACTAACATGTTAGAAGAAACCAAAGGTGATTCACCTGAGTTGCAGCGGTATGTACGGTTCGATACGACTGAAACTATCGAAGAAGTAGCATGTGAGAAATATTATGTCCGCTGGACACATAATCCCAACGGTTTTACTGATACAGCTATTATAGCAGAAGATGCTTTTGATGGTTCGGTTACGATGCGCTATGGCACCGAGACTAAAACTGGGAGCATTACTTCTGGTAGGATATCATTATCCGGAGAACAAATGAGTATGCTTTGGTCCTATATGCTACTCAACAGACCTCAACCGTACGAAAAGCCGGACGAGCCGTTGATACGATATTGTTTTTCAGATAAATCTCGCGTGCGCCCACAACTTGAGCAAGTTTATGGAGAATGGTGCCATGTTGTTGATTCATTCTCTTCTGGTAAATCAAAACCATACGCAACTGTCTGGTTTGCAGCCGATAGAGGCGGACTGCCAATGAAATTTGAGAGGTATACGCAGAGGTATACCAGGAGGATCACCATTACAAAAGTCGATTTTGTCGAAACCGATACGGACAAAATATGGTTCCCTGAGCAAGCCAGTAAAGAGATCATTGAAAAAGACGGGTATAGACTTTACAGGTTTCACGTCCAATCCTTAAGAGTAAACATTGAAACAACACCAGATATGTATAAGGTATCTTTTCCTCCAGGAACCGCTGTAATCGACCACGTAGCTGGTATATATTATACTACGGGTCCTTTTGATGAAAAAAAACGTTTAGGTGTTCTCAAGGCTCCCACGCAGAGAAGCAAACAACTCCCAAGGATAGAGATTTATAAGCCCCCCTTCTTGCTTTCGCAAGAAAGCAGGGGGGCATACTGGCAGTATATGGGTAAGCCGGTACTGCTGATAGGTGGTACCAAAGATGACAACCTGTTCCAGATTCCGGATTTGAAAGAGCACCTGGACCTGCTCAAGTCCGTGGGCGGCAACTATGTGCGTAACACGATGTCCAGCCGGGACAAAGGCAATGTCTGGCCGTTCAAAAGAGTCAACGACAAATATGACCTAAATCAGTGGAACGAAGAATACTGGCGGAGGTTCGAGAACTTCCTTAAATTGACGCAGGAGCGTGACATCATCGTGCAGATAGAGGTCTGGGCGACTTTTGATTATTATCGCGACAACTGGGCTGTCAATCCGTTCAACCCGAAGAACAACATCAACTACACCGCTGAGCAAACGGGACTGCCGGAGCAAGTCAATACTCACCCTACCCGCACGGAGAATAATTTTTTCTGGTCTGTGCCTGCCGAGCGCAACCAGAAAACCGTGCTCAAATATCAGCAGCGATTCGTTGACAAATTACTTTCCTACTCACTGAAATTCGGCAATGTACTTTACTGTATGGACAACGAAACATCAGTAACTCCGGAATGGGGCAAATACTGGTCGGAATATATCAAAGCAAAGGCCAAAGAAGCCGGCGTTACAGTTCACACCACCGAGATGTGGGACAAGTGGGACCTGGCGCATCCACAGCACAATCCAACATTTGACCATCCGGAAACTTATTCGTTCGTGGACATCTCGCAGAACAATCATCAAAAGGGACAAACGCACTGGGACAATGCGCAGCGTCAGCGGGCACGAATAGCCGGTAACGTTCGTCCGCTGAACAATGTGAAAATCTACGGGGCCGATACCGGCAGATACGGCAATGACCGAGACGGTATGGAGCGGTTCTGGCGCAATATCTTCGGCGGGCTGGCATCAGCCCGGTTTCATCGTCCGGATTCGGGACTGGGGCTCGATGAAAAGGCCCAGGCGAATATTCGGAGCATGCGGTTAATTACGGACAAGATGAATGTTTTCAAATGTGCGCCCGGCAACAATTTGCTTTCACAAAGAGAAGCAAACGAAGCCTATTGTCTTGCAAATCCGGGCACCGAATATGCGGTCTATTTTCCCAACGGCGGCGAAGTAACGCTGGATATCAGTGCGCTGAAAAAGCCGGCTATAGTTCGGTGGCTGGACATAATGAAGTGCCAATGGTCATCTCCCAAACGCATTGAAGGCCAAAGTAAGCTGGTACTGCGATGCCCATCCCGAGACTATTGGTCGGTCCTGGTTCAATAGCGAACTTGATAGCTGTATGCGACAAATGAAGAAGAGAACACAAATATATACGGTCAGCCAGGTCAATTCACTAATCAAAGTGGCTCTCGAAGAGAACCTGCCTTCGCGGCTGATAGTCAGAGGCGAAATAAGCGACTTCAAACATCATACAAGCGGGCACTGTTACTTTTCGCTGAAAGACCAAAGCGGCATACTGCCGTGCGTTATGTGGGCGAGCAAGTTCAGAAGTGTCAAGTTTTCGCCTGAGGACGGAATGGCGGTACTGGCGACAGGTCATATCGACGTCTATACGGTTGGGGGTAAGTATCAGCTCTATGTCGATAAGCTGGAGCCGGAGGGTGTTGGGGCGCTTCAGTTAGCTTTCGAGCAAATGGTAAAAAAACTTCAAGCCGAAGGTCTTTTTGACGATGTGCATAAAAAACCAATTCCGACATATCCGGAGAGGATAGGGATACTGACCAGCGAATCAGGTGCGGCGGTGCACGATATAATTGAGAGCATTCACCACCGCTGGCCCTGCGTGAAATTGTTTTTTTATCCGGTACCGGTTCAGGGTGAAGGGGCAGCGGAAAAAATCGCCACCGCGTTGCGATACATAAACAGGCGCAATAAAGAGCTTAAACTCGATGTTCTGATTGTCGGCAGAGGCGGCGGGTCATTGGAGGACTTATGGGCCTTCAACGAGGAAGTTTTAGCCAGGGCGATTTTCGATTCCAAGATACCTGTCATAAGTGCGGTTGGGCACGAGGTTGATTTTACGGTTGCAGATTTCGTGGCCGATGCAAGGGCATCAACGCCGACAAAAGCAGGCGTTGTGGCAGTTCCGGATATGCAGGAAGTTTTGGGGCAATTGGTCGGTATAGAACGCAGATTAACAGGCCAAACAAAGGCGATGGTAAAACTGGCACGGCAGAATCTGGAAATTATTTTGGCTAATGCGTTATTTAGAAATCCACTTTTGCTCGTCCAAAATGCCGAGCAGCAATTGGACGAGCTCGGTGCAGAACTGGCTGAGGTGACAAAAGGTCTGTTGGCCGATGCACGCCAGAAGATTTCGACGGCTTATGAGCTGATTATCAGGATTGAGCCGCATCGGCTCCTCGGAAACAAAAGAGACGAATTGAACAACTGGCGGTATCGAATTGAAAAAAGGATTAGTGAGATTGTTGGCAACTGCCGGATGCAGCTAACAGCGCAGGCCAATCGCCTGGCAGGATTGAATCCAAAATCGGTTCTGCAGCGGGGATACAGCATTACCACGAACAAAAAGACGGGCTTGTTAGTAAAAACCTTAGAGGATGTCCGAATCGGAGACCTTTTGATTACGGAACTTACCGATGAGAATTTGATTGAAAGTAAGGTAACAAAAAAGTAAAAATAATAGCCACAGAGAACTCAAATCTCGACCTTATAAAAAACTAAGAAACTTTATCAAACATACGAGGTCTTAGTATTTCAAAATGCGTGTCTGCTACGTAAAATAAGCCATTTAAGGCATAAAAGTCCTTCTCAAGCTTACTCGGGATTTTGCCTTCCCCTTTATAGAAACAGTGTGAAAGTGCTACCCAAGCATCTTGGCATATAGTAGGCACCTGGATCTCAAACGTCATATCACCTATATCTTGTTTACTAAATTTTTCCGGTAGTTTGACATCAAAATGAGGTACCGCATATTTAAAAACATCAATTTCTATCTCAGAAGGCTTATCATCTTCTTTGACCACTCTAAAACTATTACGAATAACGCCCTTGATTATTTCTATATCACCCTGAAAAAGATAGACCACTCTGAGCCCAACGATGTCAGTCATTTCCGTGAAAGGATCCTCCATTTTTTTTCTTCTGGATTTTTTTATTAAATGATCTAATTCCTTTACCCGCTCATCCAGACGAAATTTAATACCTCTCATTTTGAGTTGGTCAGAAATGATTTTATGTGCTTCGTTCTTAAGTAACTCAAATTGACTTTGCCGTTCGGTATATAGCTTTATGATATCCTGTCTATTCATATAGTTATACGGAGTTTAGATTTTTTTCTCGCCTTCTACGTTGAGCTGAAGTCCAGGTATATTAGGAATCGAGCCTACAGCCGTAAAGTTATCTTCTGATAACTGTCCACTGAAATTAAGATGGAAATTCCCTAAGTTTCCAAATACAGATATGTGACCAGGCTCATACCTTATGACATCTAATTCCCCTTTTATTTTGGAACCCGTAATTTCATACTTTCCTGTATAGTAATAGCCGGCATCTCCCCCTAAGAGACTTTTATCATGCCCTAAAATCAATACACCACTACCAAACAATTGAAGATTTGAATTGAAATGAACTGTCCAGAGGCCCTCGAACATCACTAATCCCTTTCAGTTAGTTATTCCATTACTAAGTTTTTTATAATTATATCTTTTATCTGTGCATTTGTAAAAAAAATATCAGTTTCTTACACAAATTTACAGAAACATATTTACACTAACATTATAATTTCAATATTGTTTAGAATTTAACGCTGTGTACAAGTTTCTCAGAAAAACCTTGTTTTTTGTTTCAATAATGAGGTCTATGTTACACAAGCTGCGAAAACTTCAGTTTGAAACCTCGATTTTTCGGCTAAGAACAGCACTTCAAAAAACCTGTACACAGCGTTAGAATTTAGAGCTTAGTATTTATGATATCCCCCTTCTCTGTGGCTAATTTTCTCTATTGCAGAAAGTCTAATCCAATGTTATATAATTACAGGGCTTGCTGACAGCTGGCGGGTGCTTAACCCTTAACAAACAAAAATAAGACACAGATTTCGCAGATTGGCACGGATTTACACAGACTAGTTATAATGAGGAAAGAAATGGCAGGCAAGAAGCAAAAAGACGACCTCGGCGACTTGAGCTTTGAAGAGTCGATAAAAGAGCTTACAAATATTGTCGGTAAGATTGAGCAGGGCCAGATACCTTTACAAGACAGCCTGCAGCAGTACGAAAGAGGAATGGCTTTGATTAAGCACTGTAGGACAATACTAAATAAGGCTGAAAAACGAATTGAGAAGATATCAGAGCCGGAAGACAGACGACAGAAAACAGAGCCCTGAACGTGAGCGAGGGGTAAAAGAAAAAACGAAGGATGATAGAGTAAGGTAAGCAATACGACATACGCAATACGAGATACGCAATACGAGAAGCGAGCGTGGCGGAATTGGCAGACGCGCCAGGTTTAGGTCCTGGTGTCCATTAAGGACGTGGAGGTTCGAGTCCTCTCGCTCGCAGTTTTCAGTAGTGTAAATGTGGAGAAAAAGTCCAATGAGGCACGGCAGACTCGGGGCGGTTGTTTGCGTATCAGTTATTTTTTTGCTTAGTTCGTGTAGCTCGCCTATCCGAGAAGTAAGTGAAGTAAGTTTCGAGCCGATTACTGCAATATTGGGGGCGTTTGAAAGAGAAATCACACTGCTCGAGGATGAGCTGACAGACGCGCAGGAACAGAGAATCGAAGGAATCAGATTCGTCAGTGGGAAACTCAGCGGCAAAAGAGTTGTCATCGCCTTCACGGGGATAGGCAAAGTTAACGCTGCTATGACAACTACCCTGCTGATAGAGCACTTCCAGCCTAATAAGGTAATCTTTACGGGTATTGCGGGAGCTGTCAACCGGCAGTTGCAGCCGGGTGACATAGTGATAGCCGAGAAGACGGCGCACCATGATATGGGAACAATCTGGCCTGAGGGTCTATTCCATAAAGGGGTGAAGAACCGCCTGGACGGCTGGGAGAATCCGGTCTTTTTCAACGCAGATGAGCAACTTCTGAGACTGGCTGAGCGTGCGGCTGAGCAAGTCGAGCTTGGCTCGATACATATAATCTCCGGCGAAAGAACCCCAAAGGTTGTCAAAGGCGTCGTTGTTACAGGTGATGCTTTTATCGCCTCGACCGACAAGTGTATTGAATTACGAAAAAAGCTCAACGCCGACGCCGTAGAGATGGAAGGCGCAGCGGTCGCTCAACTTTGCTATCAGCGCGGGATTGGACATCTTGTAATACGCAGTATCAGTGATAACGCCGATGAAGGTGCGGTACTGGATAAGCAGACGTTTTATATAATGGCCGCTAAAAACTCTTCCAGCCTGGTCGCTGAATTAGTCGGGCTTTTAGCGACGGAACTTTTTGTGGAAAAATCCGAAGAATCAAAAAGTTGAGGAATTCGAAATGATAGGCAAATATTTTAAACTGAGTGAAAGAAAAACCAGTATCAAAATTGAATGCGTCGCGGGTCTTACAACATTTCTTACAATGGCGTATATTATCTGCGTCAACCCGGCCATTCTAAGTGCGGCCGGAATGGACAAAGAAGCCCTTATAGCTGTTACCTGTATAATGAGCGGTGCTGCCACACTCACCGTAGGATTTTTAGCAAATGCACCTATAGCTATGGCGCCGGGGCTCGGACTTAATTCTATTTTTGCCTATCTGGTTGTTTCCGAAAAAATGGATTGGCCGACAGCCCTGGGCGTTGTATTCATAGCGGGATTGTTCTTTCTGATATTGACCGGGCTGGGGCTGAGAAGACGTATTGTCGAAGCGATTCCCACTTCACTTGTCTCGGCTATTGGAGTCGGTATAGGATTATTTATTACCTTCATAGGTCTGCGGGATTTGGGCCTCGTAGTCAGTGATGAGAATACATTGGTTACAGCAGGACCGGTGACATCAACGGTTCTGATAGGCCTTTTAGGACTGCTCATGATGGTTTACCTGGAGATAAAAAAGGTTACCGGCTCACTACTGGTAGGTATTGTCATCGCCACTTTTCTGGCTGTTGTGTTCAGGTTAGTAGCATTGCCCGGGCAGTACATATCTTCAAGCCTTGATGTTAGCCCAATAGCTTTCAAGCTGAATATCATTGGTGCTTTGAAGTGGGGCTTTTTCGGGAGCATCTTCACGTTCATGTTCATTGATATGTTTGACAGCATAGGGACGCTGGTGGCTTGTTGCTATAAAGCAGGGATGGCTGACGAGCAAGGCAGAATAAGAGGACTGGATAAGCTGTTGGCAATCGATGCTATCGCCACAATTGTAGGCGCAGTGCTGGGAACCTCACCTACTACAGCATACGCTGAATCGGCGGCAGGAATTGAGCAGGGGGGGCGAACGGGATTGGCTTCGATAGTCACAGGGGTGTTATTTCTGCTGGCGCTGGCCTTTGTGCCGGTGGTAGAAATAGTGCCAAAATATGCAACTGCCCCAGCCCTCATTATGGTAGGGCTTTTTATGGCCAAGGAGGTCAAAAGGATAGATTTAGCTAATTTAGAAGAGGCCTTTCCTTCGTTTATCATAATCGTGATGATAGCTTTGAGTTACAGTATAAGCACGGGACTGGCCTTTGGGTTTGTCTCATTTACACTGCTCAAAATAATCTTAGGTAAGGCAAGAGAAGTTAAGCCAACAATGTGGATTATTGCAATTTTGTCTCTGATGTTTTTGACGATGGACCAAATACCCGGTATAATTGAGTATCTAAGAAAATTTACGTAACTTAAAGTTTTCTGCAAAATCTAAGTTAGGGATAACTTTATTTGTAATTTAGAATAAGGAGAGTAATGCTATGTCAAAGAGTGTTGTTATTTTGATAATGGTGCCGGTATTATTTTTTTGCTCTTGCAAGGACAGCGAGCAAGCTGATTTGGGAGCAGAAGGAGGCAAAAAGATGGAGATTAAGATTACAAGTTCGGCCTTTGAGGATGGTGGTTTGATTCCGGCCAAGTACACCTGCGACGGTGCGGATGTCTCACCGCCGCTGCAGTGGGATGCCGTTCCTGAAGGCACCAAGAGTATCGCCCTTATCTGCGATGACCCAGATGCACCGATGGGTACGTGGGTGCACTGGGTTTTGTTTAATCTGCCCAGCGATGCCAAATATCTGGCGGAAAACATTCCTGCTGATAAGATTTTGCCTGACGGAGCCAGGCAAGGCCTTAGTGACTTTGGCAGGATCGGCTATGGCGGCCCCTGTCCACCAAGCGGCACACACAGATACTTTTTTAAGATTTATGCGCTCGATACAGAGCTTGGACTGGAAGCCGGCGTCAATAAACGCCAGTTGCTCAAGGCTATGGAAGGGCACATCCTCGCCCAGGGACAGTTGGTCGGCAAATACAAAAGATAAATACGAAACAAATTCAAGTGAACTAAAGTGACAGCAAAGCTGTCATTCTGAGCGGAACGCAGTGGAGCGAAGAATCTCTTTTTCGTTGGCCAGATCCCTTCGGCAAGCTCAGGGCAGGCTCTTCGGCTTCGCCTCAGGATGACACGTAAGTGTCACTTTAGGCACTCTAAACTTTAGTCATTTTGAGATTGTTTCGAATTTCGATACTTGTCCTCGTGAAAACGGGGATTCGGATTTATACGATATACGATGGTTTTTAGAAGTTCTCTATGATTGCGGCTGTATGGATTGCAAGCAGCATCAGGTAGTCCAGGTCGCTCAGGCTGAAGTGTTCGTGGTCCATAGAGTTATCGATGTATAACACACCGAAACACCCGGCAGGGTCAACAACAGGCCCAATCAGTGCAGAACGTATTCTACCCTCTTCTGTTGGGGCTGAGACTCGCGGCAAAAGTACAAACTGTCTCGTTTCAACAGCCTGGGTGATTTTTTCACTGAGTTTCAAATCGTTTAAATTCACCCCGCGGCCGACTCGGCTTCTACCTGCATGACAGGTCATTGGGCCGGTAGGCTGGTTCCTCAAGGCACACCAGCTATGATATCCACTGAACTGTTTTAATGTGAGATCCAATAATGTCTTTACCAATGCATCCAGACCGTTGGCTTTGCAGATGGCCTCGGTGGCTTCCATAAAATCTTTTACTCTTTTAGCCGGCAGCGTAATATCAGGGGCGCGTTCGGCATCCGATTTTCTTACTATAACTTCACGACTCGGTTCCGTCGGTGCGGCAACCGATTTGTGAGAGTCTGGGATGAGCGTATCAGCCAGTTGAATAGATTCGATGGTGTCGGACTTGGCTGTGAGGCCGATTTCAATGGTAAAATCACCTATACGGATTAGGTCGCCGGTTTTAATTTCGGCCTTGTGAATTGCCTTATTGTTTAGATACGTTTTGTTGGCAGAATCCAGGTCCTCGACCACCCATTTGCCTTCCTGCGTCGTATAGATTGCTGCGTGCTGTCTCGATACCGCTCTGTCGGGCAAAAATATCTGACTGTGAGCATGTCTGCCGATATAGACAGGGCCCCTGTCGAATTGAAACTCGTTGACGGTTTGACCATTTCGCTTTATAACCAAACGCATCTGCTTTTCTCCCTGCATATTGGCTCTAAATATCTATGTATAATTATCCACAATCCGGCACAATTTGTCAACTAAAAACAATTGCTGCTGTGGAGAACGGGTGCCCGTCAAGTTTGTAGGTGGATTTTTCAAGCCGCCAGCGGCTTTTGTA
>CAYUFX010000112.1:0-15863 GCA_964444135.1 uncultured Pirellulales bacterium
GGAGGGGAAAGGCAAAGGGAATTTTTGGTTAATTAGTTAATTGGTGAATTAGTTAATTGGCCCTTCCCTTCGATTTTACTAAGGGTAAACTCACTCCGCTCAGGATGAAGAGGATTAGAGAATTGGTTAATTAGAGAATTGGTTAATTGGTTATAACCACATGGTGTGGGTCGCTGCGTACGAGCTGCGCACTATTCAACGGCAAATTCCTTCTTTCGGCTGAACAACTGGGCTTTTAGACGGTCAATTATGGACGAGTGCATCTGGGAGACGCGGGACTCGGATAAATCCAGCGTTGCGCCGATTTCTTTCATCGTCATCTCTTCGTAATAGTATAAGACGATAATCAGCCGTTCAGCCCGCGTCAGCCCTTTGGTAAGCAAGCTCTTAAGGTCTCGCTTTTGGGCTTCGATGACAGGATTCTTGCTCCTTTCATCTTTGATAATGTCTATTTCACGAATATCTTTTTCGCCGTCGCCATCGCCGTATTTGGTGTCCAGCGATACGAGGCTGACCGCATTGGCATCCCGCCGCAGTCTGTTAAACTCATCCGTATCCATATCCAGCTCTTCAGCGATTTCCTTTTCTGTGGGTTTGCGCCCAAAATGTATCTCCAGCGAATGTGTCGCTTTTGTCAATTGGTGAGCCCGGGCACGTACTAAGCGCGGCACCCAATCCATACTGCGAAGCTCATCAAGAATGGAGCCTCTTATACGAGGTGAGCAGTACGTCTCGAACTTCACACCTCGGTTCGGGTCGAAAGCATCTATAGCGTCTATCAGTCCAAAAATGCCGGCGCTGACGAGGTCGTCCAGTTCGACTTTGTCAGGCAATTTGCTGTGTAGCCGCTCGGCGCAATATCTTACCAGGCTCCTGTAATGTTCCATGAGCAGGTTGCGGAAATAATCATCGCGGCTTTTGTGGAAATGCTCCCATATCTGGTCAATGCTGAGTTCTTGCTTGGTTTTCACAGGATTCCTCCTTGAAAGATACCCCGCTTTACGGGAACCCGGATTTTATAATTTTAGTAGATTTTCCAGAGCAAGGCTTTGGGTCCAATAAACAACAACGTTTTCTCTTTGTCTGCGTGTTATGCTGCTGTACAGACAAACAACTCACCCATCTCAATTTTCTTATCGGCTTTTTGGCCGATAACTTTAGAAGAACCAGTTAATAACTTTCTTCAAAAACCCCTCATCACCAGGCTGGGCGGCCATACTATTACTCAATTTTGCTGCTTTTCCGCTGCTTATCGCTAAAACGTTGGCCTGACGTTTATGACTTTCCATCATTTGTTGTAAGTAGTGCGTTTTGTTTCCCATTGGTTTTCTTGGTTGCAATAATCAGTAGTTAGTAATCAATAATCAGTTGATACTGTTTTCTGCTTTTGTCTGAGAAATTCTGCTGCCAGTATTTGGTTAAGCGAGTTTTCCAAAAGCTTGTTTATCTGAAGCTCGAGATATTCATCTCGATTTTCTTCAAGAAGCTCTTTGCTGTGCTCATCAACCATCGGTTTAACCTCGAAGCTTCCACTGACGCCGAATTTGATATGTTCAGTGTCACGCAGGATAAGCCGTTGGTTTCGGATATGCTCGTCGAGTGCATTGTTCAGCAGGCCGGAAAACTCGTTCACCGCCAGCTCTTTCGGGACAAACCCGGGATTGTTCACGTTAGTTATGTTTTGAGTAAGGATCTTTTGGCGATTGTGTGTGAACTCGATTATCTTAACCAGTATTTCAGTAATATTATCCGTTATCAGCGATGTTAGGTTCGTACGTAATCCTTCCTGTTGCCTCTTACGTTTTTTGGCTTTGGCCGAAGAGAATGAATGGTAACAGGAAAGATAGTTTGTGAAGGGCGAAACTGAATTTCTCATCCTTGGTCCTTCCATTTCTTCCTTGAATCCTTACAGCAAGGTAAAAAGTAGATAGGCTTTTGCAAAATTGTTCTTGCTATTACCTTTTCTGCGAGAAAGTATTTGTCCTGTTTTTTATTTTTTAAACAGATTGTAAGCCTCGGCCTGTTTCTTTGCCGGTGGTGCTGCTTGTTTGCTCAGCCGATGAAGGTTTGGTAGCGGCCAGTTCCTTGCTTAAAATCTGTCGTATTTCTGTAAGCGTTTTTGTTTTCTTAAGCTGCATGATTTTTGATAATCTCTTGAATACGGACTCATCGTAGAGTCGGTGTCCGCCCTGCGTCCATTGTATTTCGCGAATAAGACCCATTATCGTGTAGTTATGAATAGTTTGTCGTGAAAAAGGGGTACAGTTAACTAACTCACCAATTCGATACAGCTTCGCAGGTATTCTCAAAGTGTCATTCTCGACTTTTGGTTGCATAGCCAAAATTGCTTTCTCAAAGAGTAATTTATTCTGCCTTAATTTATAGACTGGGCCACAATGAGTTGTGGGTGAGATAATCGAATACACATTGCAGAAAAAATAATTCGTTTCATTTCTGGTTCTAAGTTAATCGACTCTGATTAAGGTTATTTGCTTTGGATTCAGCTTGTTAATTCATGTTAAACCACGGACAGTTAAGACATATTATGAAGTTAAAATATATTTTACATTTTGCAAAATATAAAACCTATTTTATCGGATGTCAACATTTTTCTCATTTTTTTAAAAAAAATTAGCCTTTTTTTGACCTGGCCGTACTTTATTTGGCACCCACGGGTGTAAAAACAGGGTCCCAATCTTTCTTCTTTTCTGAAGTTCCGGTCTTTTTCTTACACCGTTGCTGCTCACGGGGTCTCTGGCACAAATGCGTGGGTTTATTTCCGCATTTAGCCGACGCTTTTTCCCAAATACCCCTCCAAAAATGTCCGATACAAGAGGGAGTGAGCACGAGTTGTTACACGAAATTGCATGAAATGGATATGGATATGGTAAAACGGGGCCTTTTTTGAACTATGCGTCGAACAAATCAAAGCTCTGGAAATACTGATAACAACCCTGACAGCAGCATTTCTCTGCTTGAGCAGGTAACTCCTTTGGCTCGGCAGATAAACTGCCTCGATATTGACCGAATAGCTGATGTTTGCATTAAAAACATCCCAAAATTGGTTCGCCTAAGGTTTGCTTCGCTCTATATACTCGATGAAACAAATAATATTTTGCACCTGTACAAGCACAATCACCCCTTTCTTATAAACAAAATAGTCTCGCTGAATCAAACCCCCACGCCCCTTATGGTTATGGCTATAAGAAGTAAAGAGCTGATATTGGTACCGGATATTGATACCCATAAAAAGCCCATAATTAAAAAATCGCAGCGTGCCTTTGCTGAAAATTACCAGACCAAAAACTGTGCTATCGTTCCTCTTATTTGTCAGGACAGAGTCGTTGGTGTGCTCAATCTGGCGGATAAGATGGATGGCGGCAATTTTGACTCCGCGGACATCGCATTGATAGAGCTATTCAGCCAGTTGGTCGGTGCGTCGATTGGCAACATAAAATTATTCGAGAAGATACAACACCAGGCCACTACAGACGGTCTGACTGGTCTTGTGAATCACAAAACGTTTTACGAAATCCTGGAAAAGGAACTTTGGCGGTCACGACGATACGGTGGGCAAATCTCGCTGATTATGGTCGATATTGATAATCTCAAGCAGGTAAATGATGACTATGGCCACCGGGTCGGCGACAAGGTCATCAAGGAAATTAGCAAAAGAATAAAGGAATGCATCCGGCAAATCGACACAGCAGCACGCTACGGCGGTGATGAATTTGCTGTCATTTTGCTTAATACCTCGCTCATCGATGCGAGTGTTGTTGCCAAGCGTATGGTTGATGCGGTTGCGAAGACTCCGACTGCCTGGAACAAAGAGCAAATACAGCTATCCATTAGTGTTGGGCTTGGTCAGTATGATGCACAAACCAGCCCTGAGGACATTACAAGCCGATCCGACCAGGCACTCTATGCCGCCAAGCAGGCAGGTAAAAACACAGTAAGAATTTTTGAACCTTCCCAAAATAGCCTGTAGCTTTTTTTAACTACCACCCGATTTGTAGCTACACTATACTCTGTCTTGAATTGCCTCAGAGCAAAATATTAGTCGGATGCAATTGCCAAAATGCGCCATTTCGCACGATCTTATCGAAAAAAGCCTGCATAATTTCCTTCAGAAACATTCTTTAACTTTCTTTTTTCCTTGACGGTAATGTAGGCAATTTGGTATAAGTACAATTGGTAGGGTCTGTAGTTTATTGGTCCCCTGGAGTGTGGGATTTTTGTAGATTTACGATAGTGAGAGGAGCTGTTATTTGAGCACAGAGCTGTAATGAGGTTTTTTTTTGCTTTCCTCTTAAGATTTTGCAATTTTGCATTTCAATTGACGTAATAGTTCATATTAGGCGTTTGAAGGAAAGAGGTAGTACTCTATGACATTTGATTTTGTGAGTTGTCATTCACGCGAAAGCGGGAATCCAGTTTGTTAATTGGCTGAATTCCGCATCAAACGGGAACAACCTATATCCACAAATTAAAATGTCGTAAAGTAGTAGTATTATGTACATGAAACCATATTGTCTGGTTTGTTTTGCCCTGGCAATGGTTCTGGCAGGAGCGGCTCAGGGAGTAACACTTGTCCCCGATGATAGTAGCGTCAAAGATAATCTTTGTCTTTGGCTGAGAAGCCCGGACGTTAACTTCGACCCCGCCACAGGTATATGGACCGATATAAGTGGCAAAGTCAACAACGCCGAAACCGTGGGTGAGGTAGCTGCCTTTAACGTCACCTATGTACTGCCGACGCTCTCGTTCGGCAGCAATTCGAGTGTGTTTGAACATGTATTCAGCACCGTCAAGTTTGCACGCGATGCAGATGAGTTATTGCGGGCCGCCAACTTCAACAATGGCGAAGGACTGAGCGAGCTTACCATTTTTGCCGTATACAGGGTTTCTAACATAGAACAGACTAACAGCGGAATGACTCGTCCGGTAGGTATTGGTTCGCTACCCGGTGAAGGAGCCAATTTAGGCGACAATTTTGACCTTGCGATTGACGTAACTATCCGTAAGGATAACGGCTATGTCGATGGTGCCACTGCGGAGCACCCGGAAGATCAATTCTTCATTCGCGTATCGAGGATGAATGCCGGTGGCATTGACCAATGGTTCAATTCCAACGGGACACTTGAGCAGGTGCATAGCGGCGGCGGACCTGTGTATACCACCTCAACAGATAATTTCTACCTCGGGGACCTGCGCGCCGGTAATTCCCCAACCAGTGGTAGTGCCATCGCACGCACGGACATCGAGATTGCCGAGGTAGTGGTGTACAACACGTCACTAACCGAAGCCGACATCATAGGTATCAGCGAATGGCTCCAAGCCAATACTCGTGTCGAACGCAAGACGGCTTTTGTTCCCGAGCCTGAAGATGGGACCATGATTAACCAGACATGGGTGCTGTTAGGATGGGAGCCTGGAATTTCCGCAGTCTCGCACAATGTGTACATCGGTGATAACTTTGACGATGTCAATGCCGGCGCCGAAGGCACGTTCCAGGGCAACCAGAACACAACGCTCGTTACTGTCGGCTTTCCCGGATTTCCCTATCCGGATGGTCTTGTTCCGGGCACAGCTTACTACTGGCGGATTGATGAGGTTGAGGACGACGGCACTACGATACACAAAGGCGAGCTCTGGAGTTTTTCGATTCCACCCAAGACCGCCTATACGCCCGACCCGGTTAATGGTGCCGAGTCCGTAGACCCGGATGTGCAGCTAAGCTGGACGCCAGGTTTCGATGCAAAATTGCACACCGTGTACTTCGGCGACAATTTTGACGATGTCAAAAATGCCGCCGGTGGACTCCCACAGGGAACTACGACCTATACTCCCGGCACACTTAAATTGGCTAAGACTTACTACTGGCGGGTTGATGAGTTTGATGTCACCGAAACGTATAAAGGCGATGTCTGGAGCTTTACTACTCAGGGCGCCGTCGGGAGCCCGGACCCCTCTAATGGCGCTATGGATGTAAAGCATACACCGACTCTTACCTGGTCGCCGAGTGTCTATGCTGTGTCGCATCAGGTGTATTTCGGCACTGATAAAGAGGCCGTGAAAAATGCCGATACAAGTTCACCTGAGTATAAAGGCACAGGAGACCTTGGTGCTGAGAGCTATGAACCCGGAAAACTCCAGTGGAATACCACCTACTATTGGCGTATTGACGAGGCCAATAACACCAATCCCGACAGTCCGTGGGTAGGTAACCTCTGGAGCTTTACGACAGCCAACTTCCTTGTCGTGGACGACTTTGAGGACTATGATGCCGGCGAGAACCAGATATGGTTCGCCTGGCATGATGGGCTTGGTTTTGGCACGCCGGGTACTGAGCCCTACTTTGCCGGTAATGGGACCGGCTCAGCCGTGGGCGATGAAAATACTCCTTCTTATACTGAGGAGACTATCGTTCACGGAGGCAGCCAATCGATGCCGGTATTCTACGACAACAGTGTCCTCAGGTATTCAGAGGTGGAGAAGACGCTGACTTATCCGCGTGACTGGACTGAGAATGGTGTTAGCACATTAACAATTTGGTTCCGGGGCGATTCGGCTAATGCCCCTGAGACGTTGTATGTTGCCCTCAATGGAAGTGCGGTCGTCTCCCACGATAATCCTGATGCAGCACAGATAGGCACCTGGACGCAATGGAATATCGATTTGCAAACATTTGCAGACCAGGGCGTGAACTTGGCCAATGTCAATACGATTGCCCTTGGATTAGGCAATAAGAAAAATCCGCAGGCTGGTGGTTCAGGTACGATGTACTTTGACGATATTCGTCTGTATCCTCCGCCACAGACGGAACCAAAAGCACCATAAGATGCGTGAGTGGTAATTCTCATAGATGAGGTTTTTGATGCCTGTTGAAAACAATAACGAGAGGTTGAGATTTTGGTGTGTGGCCAAAACATAATTTGTAATTGTTTTAATTTAACTTTTTTAAAGGAGAACTATTATGTGCAGAAAATTGATTTATCTGATTTCTTTTGTTTTGTTGCTGGGGCTGATTAGTGATGCTTCGGCAGAGCTGGTCGCGCACTGGAGGCTTGATGAAGGCTCCGGCACGACCGTTGCGGACGCGATCGGTAATGTCCCCGACGGCACCTTTGAAGGCGACCCCCAGTGGGTGGCCGGCAAGTTCGGCGCTGCGCTGGAGTTTGACGGTGACGACTGGGTGAACCTTGGCAATCCGCCCGAGCTGGTAATTACCGAGGCGATTACCATCACCTGCTGGATCAACCCGGCCGAGCTCGGCGGTGAGCGGGGCTTTGCAGGCCTGGACGCGGGGTATGCGTTCAAGGCCCATGGCGAGGGTGTTCGCTTCACTACGCCTGGCATTCTGGATCACGGAAGCACTAACATCACTCTTGAAACCGGAATATGGCAGCATGTAGCTGCCTCCTTCCTGCCCGGACAAAGCGAGGGGTTGGTATTTTACTACAACGGAGTCGAGACCGAGCGGATAACCAGTTCAGCAATGAATGCGGGCTCGGGACCGTTTCGTATCGGCAGCAATCAGTGGAGTGAGGCCTATACGGGCATCATTGACGATGTGCGCGTTTACAACCACATACTGACGGAGACCGAGATTCTGGCCGCTATGGAAGGTAGCAAAGGATATTCGTTTGCCTTTGGCCCTACTCCGGCTGATGGCGCCATACATGCCGATACGTGGGTGAACCTTAGCTGGCGACAGGGAGATTTTGCCGTCTCGCACGATGTATATTTAGGCGAAAATTTCGACGATGTCAACGCTGGCGCCGAAGGTACATTCCAGGGCAACCAGGCTTCGACGTTTCTTGTTGCCGGCTTTCCAGGATTTTCTTATCCGGATGGTCTTGTTCCGGGCACGACATATTACTGGCGAGTCGATGAGGTCAATGATACCGAACCGAACAGTCCCTGGAAAGGCGATGTCTGGAGCTTTATGATTCCACCCAAGACCGCCTACTTCCCGGACCCCGCTGATGCTGCCGAGCAGGTAGACCCGGCTGTAACTCTTAGGTGGACGGCAGGTTTCGGCTCGAAACTGCACACAGTCTATTTTGGCGACAATTTTGACGATGTGAACAATGCTGCTGGGGGTCTTCCTCAAGGAACTACGACCTATACTCCCGGCACACTTAAATTGGCTAAGACTTACTACTGGCGTGTCGATGAGTTTGACGCCATCGAGATGTATAAAGGCGACGTTTGGAGCTTTACTACTCAGGGCGCCGTCGGGAACCCGAATCCGGCTAATGGCGCTGTGGATGTAAAGCAGACACAGATTATTACCTTCTCGCCGAGTGTCTTTGCTGCTTCGCATCAGGTCTATTTCGGCACTGATAAAGATGCCGTGAAAAATGCCGATACCGGCTCGCCGGAGTATAAAGGCACAAGGGACCTTGGTGCTGAGAGCTATGACCCCGGAATGCTTGAGTGGGATACTGCTTACTACTGGCGTATTGATGAGGTCAATAATACCAATCCAGATAGTCCGTGGACAGGCATCCTCTGGAGCTTTACGACCGCCAACTTCCTTATCGTGGACGATTTTGAGTCCTACAACGACATTGACCCCCCTGATCCGGGGAGCAACAGGATATTTGAAGCGTGGATAGACGGTTATGAAATCCCGACAAACGGAGCTCTCGTTGGTAATGACCTTCCTCCTTATGCCGAGCAAACTATCGTTCACGGAGGCAACCAGTCGATGCCGCTTTACTACGACAACAGTGTTGGGTACTCTGAGGCAACTTTGACGTTGACTTATCCGCGTGACTGGACAGAGAAAGGTGTCAATAAGTTGACGATTTGGTTCAGGGGCAATTCGGCTAACGCCGCTGAGACGTTATATGTTGCTCTCAATGGCAGCGCGGTGGTCTCTCATGATAATCCTGATGCAGCACAGGTATATGAGTGGACCCAATGGAATATCGACCTGCAGGCCTTTGCCGATCAGGGCGTGAACTTAGCCAATGTCAATACGATTGCTATTGGTCTTGGTAACAGGAACAATCCGTTAGCCGGTGGTTCAGGTACGATGTACTTTGACGATATTCGGCTGTATCCTCCGGCGCCAGAGTAGGTACATTAAGTTAGGATTTATCTGGCCCCCATTGCTTCTTGCGAAGCAAGATATGGGGGTGCGGTTGATAGCAGATTTGCGACAATTCGGGGCTTATACCGATTCGGTATAGGCCCCTTTGTTAATTGGCTGTTGGCCATTGATAGTTGACGCTAATTCTGTAACTTTGCGGGAATAGATATTGTTATAGGGGGATAATATTCGATTTCAGCGGCGCCATTCAGCCTTACGGACCATTAACGGCGGCATCTGCTGAGGTTTGACCTTTCGACTGCCCGGGTGCACACAGCTTCTGCTGCTGGGATACCAGCGAATAGTAAACAGCTTAGGTTTTAAGAGCAGTCTGTTTTTTTTCAATTTGGCAAACATCGTTGTTAACCGTTTTCCAAGAGCAGGACAATAGAACCTGTATCCTCTTTCTTCCTATCGGCCGATTCAAGCAGCGACTTTTGCTAAATGTCTGAAAGGAACGTAAGAGCACAAGAAGGTATGGACACTGTTTTGTCGGTTCCGGAGTTAATCGGCGTTTGGCGTATAGCTAAGTGCTTTTATTTGCCTTGGCTTATAGTGTACTTGCCCTACGGATTTTCACAGTCTTGAATTTGTTTGTGACATTTCATTGTTACGCCTTGTTTATCTGATGTCGTTCCATTTGGCTGGTTGTTTGTCGAGCTCAAGTATTTCAGTCCGGTTGATGAGCCATGTTTTATCGTGCTGTTTTTGAAGGCGGAGCTCTATTTTTGAAAGGAGAAATGATTTGTAGTTCACAGAGATGGAGCTGTTTTTGTCAAAGGTCGTCAGCATAAACAGAGTTGCAGTTGCGTTCGGCGGTGATAATTCCACCAGAGAAGCGGTCTTTTTGTTTTTCAAAACCAGGGAAGGAGTGAGCCTCTGCCTGCAATGCCTCATCAAATGCCTTTTCGTATCGTGAAATGAGTCGCGGTAGTTCTCGGCAATAATGGCCTCGATTGCATTACAATCCTCCTCTTCGACGGCTTTTATGACTGTATTGATTACGGCGTTGACTTTCTCCAGGTCGGTTTGTACAAGAATATCCAATGACAAGCCGGCAGCAGCGACAAAGACCGGCAACAGTAGCTGCCACCAGCGGCGTTTTTCCGGAACAACACTGCGGAACGTCAGAACGACGAACAGAATGAGGACCGCTGCACCGATCAGAGTATAGGGCTGCTCAAAAAAATCAAACATCTCGACAATCCTTACTAAGAGGCTCTGAGTTCACTTGCAGCAGAGGTGGTTTTTCTGCTGCCTTCTGTTTACTATTATAATATCCTGCAGCACAAAAGTTTACAATCATTGCTTCTAAGATTGGCTTTGATTGGGTTTGAATTGGGTTTGAATTGGGTTTGTTTTTTCATAGCCCCTATCCGCATTTTTCTTCATAATCCTTTGTAAATACACACTTTGCATCAATTTTACCCTCTGGCAAATTGGGTTTGATTGGGTTTGAATTGGGTTTGTTTTCACCAAGTGTCCAATTGGATAAATTTGCATATTTCATTGTTAATAATGAACTTACGTTCATTTTACTTTTTCGGAAATTGGGTTTGTTTTGCATAAAAAGGGCTGATTTGTAGAGGATTCTCTACAGATGTAGAAGACAGAGGATACTTGACAGACGACAGATGAAAGATGCTCGTATTGCGTATTGCGTATTGCGTACCGCGTATTGCGTGGTTCGTGGTTCATTAGTTAATTTAGTTAAATTGGGTAAATTAGACCATCAGGTTGCGAGTTTCGTCAAACGGATGCGCAGCTCGTATCGGTTGCGTTAAGTGTAAAGCGTCTTTTACGACGTAACCGAAAGACAATAAACGAGACGAGCAGCGTAACCGCAACCGTATATTCGTTCCCTGGTCTGCTGACCAGTGTCCTTGCTGCGCTGCAGCTTACGACATGCGAACTGAAATGTCATCTTCGCCTGCTGGCGGGTTGCGTTAACCTGCTGGCCCCTAAGGGACAAGCTAACAGGTGGATATTTTAACATATTATCAAATATAGTCAACAAAAAAATGACTAAAAAAAGCACTTTTTTTAGCCACCTTTAACAAGTGAGATGCCGGCTGCGGATAGTCAAATGACTACGAGCTTTAAATGCTCCGTATGGTGAAAGATTGGGAAACGAACCATAGTCAAATGACTACGAGCTTTTTAATGATGCAAAGGTGGATGCTTGTTAGTGAGGAGTGAGCTAAAGTTAGATGATGGATTCCGGCTGTTCGGAGAACTACCATCCACTTCGCTCACTGCGTTCGCTCAGTGGCTGCCACACGCGGGCTTCGCCGAGTTGTTTATAACGACTCGATACCGGCTGATTTTTTTTCGTTTACGTGCCATTATTTGCGTCGCACATCGTCCCTGAAAACTTTGGAGGAGCAACATTCGTGACTATCCGCCTTTTGCCGCTCAGTTCAGGTTTGTTAACTTTTGATATTTCACTTGTGCCTGTGTTCCTTTTTGCCTCTGCTGGCCGCTCTCTGCTTCCGACTTTCGTGCTGCGGCGGGGCGCCTTTGCCCCGACGAGTTGTATTCTGTTCTCTACCGGCTGTGCATTAATTGTGAGGGCTGAATTCGATTTAGTCCCTAATTTTGGACCTTAAATTCGTACTGTGTAACCTTATTTTTGTCGATGGGTTTGACTCGGCAACGGAGCACAAAGCCCTCTTTCGTCGTCTCATACTCGAAATCCTTGCTGCTGTAAGGGTCCTTTGGCAGATGGTCGGGAAGTTTCTCGGGCAACCGACCTGTTTTCGCCAAGACAAGGTAGACATCCACGGCAGCCTTAATACTATTTATCTGAGCCGTGTGCTTAACTTGAGGTTTAAATAGCCCGTTAATCACATGCCATGGTAATCCAGATGTTCTCTCGATACGATATGCCTCACCCAGCTCATAGAGAACTTTTTGCATTTCGGCAAGTCTTTGTTCATCAGTCATTTCGCTATCTGCCAAAAAGCCAAGGTCAATCTCCCGGCCTAAGGCATTAGAGAATTTCGTCAATAGTCTAATTGCATCTGGCGCTACTCGCTTATCGATGATCTTATGCATTTTGGACAGCTTCTGTTCTTCCGTCATTTCAGGGCGTATTCCAACTATAAGGCCAACAATATCTTTTCCCAATTCATCATGAAGTATAGTAGTATAAAACATAACACGTAACTCGAGAATATTTGTCTTCACCGTATGATTGGCAAGTTCCTGCATTTCGGCATGCTTTTGTTCTGCACTCTTATCACTGTGTAGTATCGCGAAAACTGAATCGAAAAGACCTTGCACAGTTTCGATAGCTTGAGCCCGAATTTGTTCATCCGTCAAGTCTCGGACGTTTTGCTTAGCCCGTTCATCAGCCGCCCTCTTTAGGAGCATATCTCTGAGACTCGAAATCGAACTTGATTGGACCATATCTATTTTAGCTTCTAAATATCTTTGTAAGGTTCTTTCCAGGAAAGTTGTTGCTTCCTGGAACATAGCAAGCTGGCCTTGAAACCACGCAAGAACATCTGCATCGGGCGGCATGACACCAAGAATATTTCGAACAGTACTCAGTGCCATTCTGTCGCAAGACTGTGAGGATCTATGTAATTCCAGATCTTCGCTGAGATGCCGGGCGAACCGCCGCACTGTCAGGCATTGCTCCAATGCCGCATAGTATTTACCGTCTGCAGCAAGTGTTCTCGCATCTACCAAAAGAACGAATGAAAGATTAAACAACTTTCGATGCAAAGAAGCAAGGTTGCGTTGGTTATCAGGCAGTACCTCCCATATACATTGCGACATCCGAGAAGCAGTTTCGTATATTTCTATCGCGGGCAAACATCTTCCCAGGAATGTTCTGACCTGTCTGTCAGGCTCTTCTATACCTCTGCGAACCTTGCTAAGCTTCGCATCGATAACCTGGTCGAGTTCAGGCAGGAGCAGAAACGCCTGGTAATATAGCAGGGCCGCATTACCCTGATTCGGCTGACCTATGCCTTCCGCCAAGTGAGTTATTTCAGCATTCCTTTTCTCGTAAGCCTCCAGAGCTTTTCGATCTTCGTAAGCAGACCTTTCTGAAGAACTTAAAGGGCGTCCCGCTCTTCCGGCCGGACCCGAACCGAAGATTGGCTCGGCCACAGGCATAATGCCGCTAAATATAAAGCAGAGAAGAAAAAGGAGTGCACTCCTTTCATTTGAGAAATAGCTTTTCATTTGATTATCTCCTAAAAGTGACTTATCACAAGTTACCTAATATTCATTCACGATAAGGCATTAATAGTGCTCGTCTCTATTATATGGGTCCTCATCCCAATCTGCATCAATAATACCCTCAACTTCTTTTGCCGTAGGGATCACTCTCATAGAACCCTTTCTGTCGATCCCCATATTCCACGCAGCGCCGATAGCGGTGCCAGCAGCATCAGCTGCCTGCGTTATGGTCAGATAAGTTCCTGCGTGACCGGCAGTTCTATCGTAAATATTACCATCATAGGCACCAAAACCTTCTACATGAAGCCAGTACGGATCAGCAAACGTATCACATGCATCGACCACGCCGTTAGTAGGTGACCAGGGCTATTTATCGCCTTTTTCCTTTTCTTTTTCTTCCTCTTTTGTCTGCAGGTATTGTGCCAGTTCTTTGCCGCCCCTCTTCAACGCTATTTCTTTTGCAGTTTTATTCATGTAATTTCTTATACCAACGATTCTCAGATTTTCAATTTCAGTCGCGTTACTGAAATCAAAAAAGGTCTTCGCAAAGATATCCGCCCCATTCTCAACGAGTACCTTTGCCGCCTCTATTTTGTTGTGCATAGCCGCCTTGTGTAACGGGGTAATTTGATATTCCCCTCTCGCATTAACATCGGCGCCGTATGAAATGAGTAAGTTTATTGCTTTTTCACCGCTGTATATTGTAGCATGATGCAATGCTGTTTGGCCAAGCAAACCTTTATGATCCACCATTGCCCCGTGCTCAAGTAATGCCTTTATAGTTTCATATTTCCCACCTCCTGCAAATCGTGTAGCAAGCGTCAATGGCGTATCTCCCGTACAAATTTCTAATTCAGTATCAGCACCATGGTTGAGCAGAAACTCTACTATTTCGATATGTCCCTTACCGGAGGCAAGGTGTAATGGGGTGAAACCTTGTACATCTTGAACATTTATTTGGTTGGGGTCCCTGTCAATTATTTCTTTTACTTTCTTCAAATCCCCTTCATACGCAGCATGATGGATTTGCTTTTCCAAACAACCACCGAAGAAAGACAGGGAACAAACCATCAAACACAAACGAAATATTCTTAGGATACTCTTGCGCATAATTTTAGCTCCTTATAATTTCATAAGTCTCTTAAAAAATTTCTTCAAAATACTGCTTCCAATATACTGCGTCATCATAACCTTGAGGTCCACGCTTTATGTCAAACTCCCAACCTCCCTTACCGCCTTCAAGATTATCTCTGTCTTGATATTCCTCCCGCGCGCCCCAGACGGCGGGTGGCAGCCACCGGCCGGCGGGTGGCAGCCACTGAGTGAGCACAGTGAGCGAAGTGGATGGTATTCGAGGAGGTTAAAATATAAAAACAACGACCAGGTTTCTTTGTCAATTCTAAGAGGTTCGTCAACGCCATTCATCCAGCAATTATAACTGGAGTAGTACCATTTGCCCGGCTCATCTACGAGAGCTTTTCTTACAGGATTATTATGAATATATTTAACAGACTCTATGAGGGTGTTTTGTTTAATGATGTTCCTGTCATATCCGCCGCCTTTCTGCCAGAACCTGTACTTTCTGTACTGTTGAGCAGTGCTTAACCTGGACAACGCGGAAGGTTTGTTTTCCTTGAGATATTTTACAGCCTTTCTCGCTGTGTAAGTTTTAATATCCTTTAGTATATTGGAAATATTGTATTCCTCATCCATTGGGTTTATCAGAAGATGAACATGATTGGGCATGAAGACAAAAGCCCATAAAGAGAAATGATGCTTTTCCCTTGCCCTTTGAATTGACTCAATCAGCCATTGACATGTTCTGTCAGATAAAAGAAATTTCTGGTTCCTGTAGTAACTGAAAGTAAGTTCATGGGTATGCCCTGGGACGTTGTATCTTTTGCAGGTCTTTCTTATAAACGGCTGTGTTTCCATTTGAAAAGATTATAGCGACATTCTATGCTTCTTGAAAGATTTTTCCATCCACTTCATTCGCTTCGCTCATTCAGTGGCTGCCACCCACCGAAGTGCAGATGCGGGTTAGAATAGGAAAGATTTAGAAAATTAGGAGTGGTTCGGGTATGTATGGTTAGGGTGAGGACGGTTCGCGAACCGCCCCTGCGTTCGGGGACAAGGATTGCGGGGGCAAGCAGATTTTAATAGATTTCTCCACTTCGCCCCTGTGCTTTCTTGCGAAAGCATAAACGGGGGCTTCGGTCGAAATGACACAAGGTGGAGATTGCCGCGTCGGCCTTCGGCCTCCTCGCAATGACACTCGCCCCCTGGTCCCCGGCAGGATACCAAGTGAGAGCTTCCGGGGGTAAGCTCCAAGGAATTATCGAATTGGTGGGGCAAGCCGCCACCCTACGGAAATAAAGTGCCTAAAGTGAACTAAAGTGACTAAAATGAGCTAAAGTGAACTAAAGAGATACGGTGTGCAGTGCACACCCTACATTTTGTAAATATAACGGCGAAAAGACTGACTTCTAACCTCGGGGTTTAGGGAGTACAGGATAGCGTCTTTGCATAAACCGCAGGTCATCGCGTTCATCGGCGGGAGGGGTCA
>CAYUFX010000113.1:0-15714 GCA_964444135.1 uncultured Pirellulales bacterium
GGTAAATAAAATTATCGCCAAGTGCGGGAATTGTGATTACTGAATCCATAGTCTCAAATCTCTGAATGATGACACGTCATTTACTCAAGCTCTTCCAGTATTTTTTTGCAGTGTGCGACGTGACTTCTGCCGGTTGGCATACTTTTGCCGCGAGCAACGCGAATGAATGCGTATTTTATAAGTTCATACACAATATACAGTTTCCGGCGTATCTGGGCCTTTGAATCAACAGGACGGGGCTTTCCGTATCCTTCAAAAAACTCAAGGCTGCTGTACCCGTATGTGTCGAGCACTGCAAATTCGAGCTCCGGGTCGCCGTACAGCCCCCGGTCGAAGTCAAGTATCGCAGTTATCCTGCCGTTTACGGTAAGAATGTTCTGGGTCCATAAATCAAGATGAAGCAGTGATGGAGAAACTTCGCTAACAACGTCTCTGTGTTTTTCATATATTGAAAGAAAATGTTCGTATTCATTATTATCAATGACTCCGCACGAAAGACAGTCATTGAAAATCAGCTCAACATAGGTGTAAAAAACATCAGGCCAGCTTTCTCCAATAGGTGCTGCGCGTTCAGGGTATCCGCACCGGTCTGAGTTGATGGTATGAATCTGTCTTACATATCTGCCCAGCTCTTTTTCGTCGAAGAGCCCGGAATTGCCCTCAAGATATTCCATTATGAGATAATCCCTCTCTATTACATCCTGCGAAAAATCATAATAGACAATTTGCGGGGCGGGAATGTCAGTGTGTTCTCTTACCAGCCGGTGGATATTGACTTCTGATTTCATCATATCGATTTCGTAGAACAGTTTTGGTGTACAGTCCGGAGGTGCAATTCTAAGTACAAACTTACCTTTGTCCAAATCGACATAGTATGAATCGTTATAATGGCCGGCTCCAATGGAACTAACACTACAGCCGTTGAAGCCGGCTTTTCGGAGTATTTGGTTTATCTTGTGGTTGGATAACATCGTCCAAAATTTTCAGCACGAGCGCCGGCCCAAGTACAGGTACTCGGCTGGGGATTTGTATTATCGTATTTGGTCGTCTTTTTACGCCGTCAGCAGAATTTGTTGTGACCTCACAGATAGCCTACCATTAAAAGTGGTTGTTGTCAAAAGACCACTCGGGAACCTTGCTTTTATTTGATATTGGCCGAGCTAAAAATACAGATTGGATTTGGTGTACCACTTGAATATGTGGGTTCATACACTTGTTGAGTTGTGGGCCTGGGGACAGAAGACATCGGCTGTCTGTGACCACAGCGATAGTCCCTGGGACGACCAATTCCGCCGTCCGTCGCATGCTGACAAGTGCAGTCGTCTTCGTCAGGAGGTTTTGAAGAGAAAATTTTTTGAAACTTTTGGCCATAGTCGAAAAAATCGAAAAATCGCACGCCATTTTTATAAGCTATTAAAACTGGCTGCTTAACAAACTATTTTTTGGAAAGTGCAGTTATTTATACAATGCCAAATTATAAGCGGACATTTGAACAAGGGGATGTTCTTCTTTACGCTGGTGACATATCGCAGGCCCGGCGTATTAATTAAAATTTCCTGACAGTGGCAGGGCGATTATAATAATTCTCATCTATTGCAATATTTTTACCGAAGTGATAGAATTTCTTTTTTTAAAATAGGTGTATGAATTATAAAGTCCTACAAAAGGTTTATTTATATGTTCCGGCTCAAGAAGTGGCGGCGCAAGCGGCTTTCTCAAAAACAATTTCCTGATAAATGGTTAAGAATTGTTGAAAAGAATGTGCCTTTATACAAAAAAATGTCTGAGGAGGATAAGGATGAGCTGAGGCGTCATATCCTTATATTCATAAGTGAAAAGCGATTTGAAGGTTGCGGCGGTCTTGAAATAAAAGATGAAATAAAGGTCACGATAGCTGCTCAGGCTTGTATTCTCCTTTTGCATCGCAAAACCGATTATTACCCCGGTCTTGGCACAATTCTGGTATATCCCAGCGCGTTTATTACACATCGAACCGAACATCTCGCTTCAGGAGTAGTGGTTGAAGCCCCAGAAGTTCATCTTGGTGAATCCTGGCGTCGAGGTTCAGTCGTGCTGTCCTGGGATGATGTAAGGCATGATACCTCAGAATTCGATGACGGCCACAATATAGTTTTTCATGAGTTTGCCCATCAAATAGACACCTCCAGCGGCAAAGGCGACAGCACCGAAGTACTTAAAAAACAGTCCAGATATATTTCGTGGGCGCGTATATTACAGAAAGATTATGAAAAGCTCAGGAAGGCGACGTCCAAAAATCGACCAACCTTTTTAAATAAGTATGGTGCCACAAATCCGGCTGAGTTTTTTGCGGTAGTCACGGAATTCTTTTTTGAAAAACCCGGAGAATTAAAAAAAAATCACCCTGATTTGTATAACGAACTAAAGGAATTTTATCATCAGGACCCCGTGAGCTACTTTCTTTGACAAATAAGGACGTCAGAATCAACGGTCTTGAAATGGAAAGGGATCTATATATAATGTCCTTTCCTGTTAATGGAATAATGGATTTATAAATTAATACGTGGAGAATTTTTTTGATGGAAAATCATCGTAAGAGTAAGATAAAAAGGTATCGAAAAATGGGTTTTAGAGCTCGTGGACGAACCAAAGACGGCCGTAAGATATTCAACAGAAAACGTAGGGTAAAACGTTCGGTCAATTGCGTTTAAAATTTATCAATTAAGGATTTCCGAAAAATTTTTATGCCGTTCATCATTTGTTAATACAGTTGAATACAGTTGGAGAGAAACCTCTTCAAAAGGGGCCTATACCGAATCATTCGGTATAAGCCCTGAATCGATGCTAATCCGTTTGGCCATCGCCTGTCACCGCAAACAATAAATTACCACTTATGGCTTCCAGTTGTTCGCTTACGGTGCCGGAGGATACAGCCGAATATCGTCAAAGTACATTGTGCCTGAACCACCAGCCTGCGGATTGTTCTTGTTGCCAAGGCCAAGGGAAATCGTATTTACATTGGCAAGATTCACACTCTGGTCGGCAAAAGCCTGCAGGTCGATATTCCATTCGGTCCATTTATTTATCTGTACCGCGTTCGGATTATCGTGATTGACCACCGCACTGCCATTTAGGGCAACATACAACGTCTCAGTAGCGTTATCCAAAATGCCTCTGAACCAAATTGTCAATGTGGCAACACCTTTTTCGGTCCAGTCACGCGGATAAGTCAACGTCAATGTCGCCTCAGAGTACCCAACACTATTGTCGTAGAATAACGGCATCGATTGGCTGCCGCTGTGAACGATAGTTTGCTCGGCAAAAGGAGGATTGTCATAACCAACTAAAGAACCGTTTGTCGGGTCGTCGTATCCGTCCAACCACGCATTAAATATCCTGTTGCTCTCGGGGTCGGTGGGGTCAAGGTCGTTGTAGGACTCAAAATCGTCCACAATAAGGAAATTAGCTGTCGTAAAGCTCCAGACAGGGCCTATCCACGGACTGTCTGGGTTAGCGTTATTGACTTCATCAACACGCCAATAGTAAGTGCTGTCCCACTCAAGCTTTCCGGGGTCATAGCTCTCGGAACCAAGGTCTCTGGTGCCTTTATACTCCGGCGAACTCGTATCGGCATCGCATACTACCTCTTTATCTGTGCCGAAATAGACCTCATGCGAGGCGGCAAAATCCGCCGGCGACCAGGTAAGAATCTGTGTTTGCTTTACATCCACAGCGCCATTAGAAGGCTTCAGGCTCACGACAGCGCCCTGAGTAGTAAAGCTCCAGACATCGCCTTTGTACGTCTCGATAATATCAAACTCATCGACACGCCAGTAATAAGTCTTGCCCGGTTTAAGTTGGTCGGGAGTATAGGTCGTAGTTCCCTGAGGAGAACCCCCGGCAGCATTATTCACATCGTGAACATTGTCACCAATGTACACAGTGTGGAGTTTCGCACCGAAACCCACCGTCCAGCTAAGGTCTGCAGTAAGTTCTACCAACTCGGCACCATCAGCCGGGTCGGGGTCGTAGGCGGTCTTGGGGGCAATTGAAAAGCTCCAGACTTCACCTTTCCATGGACTATTAGGCTCAGTGTCATTGACCTCATCGATTCTCCAGTAATATGTTGTGCCCGGAACAAGACCATCCGGATAAGCGAATCCGGGAAAGCCTGCAACAATAAACGTTCCAGCTTGGTTGCCCAGGAATCCCGACGAGTCGGGGGCGGCGTCGTTCACATCGTCGAAATTATCACCCATATACATATCGTGCGAGACGGCAAAATCTCCCGGAGACCAGGAAAGGTTCACCCATGTGTCCAAAATCAGTGAGCCATCCTTCGGGCTGGGCCTCGACGCTAAGGGAAGCGGCGCACCCCGCATGGCAGCCCGGATTTGATCGGCAGTAAGCGCGCCATCGTATATCCGGAATTCGTCGAGCAGACCCGCAAAGGCCTCGGTATTCTGCGACACCGGATTTCCATCATTACCGATGTCCATGATATCGTGGAGAGCGGTCAAACCGGTATATGCGCCTGCAGCGATTTCCTCTCCATCCAAATAGACGACGTATCTTCCCGAATCCCAGGTTAATGCGACATGATACCAAGTTTCCGTCTGCAATTCCACGATATCGTTATCGCGGCCATGGGAGTCACCGAGTCCGAGATCTAAAAAGGTATTGTTTTCATTCATGTATAGCTGAATACGATTGGAGTATGAGGGTTGGGTCGTATGGCCGAAGAAATACGATGAGTCGTCTCGATCCGTGGGGTACGGCTCAGCCAGATTACCCCAGATCATCATCGTTCCCTCAGAGGCGGATATTCCCGTCGTTGGAATCTCCACACGTGCCATGTTATCTTCACTGCTATAAAATAAAGCACCCCCTGCTCTGCCTTCACCGGGTCTCCATTCCACATCTCCAGACAGCGTACCATCGTTGTCACCTCCGGCCATGTCCGCCGCAGTCGTTCCTGAAGATTCATCGAGTCTCCAGTACCCGACGAGGTCAGCCTGGCCATGCGCAGGAGAAAGGCCCATGCACAGTACCAAAACAAAAGAAACCAAATAAATCAATTTTTTGCACATAATAGTCATCCTTCACGCCGTCCCGTCTTTGCCGCAGGACATCCTGCGGACGACGGGCGGGGTTCAAAAAAATAATATAGGTTGTTCATTGAAATGTAAGAATCTTTACCGCGAGACACAAAGTTCTCCATTCCAACTCTCTGCCTTGCGTGATACACACTAACTCCTCCTCTATCGAATAATCCAAAGAAATGCGCCCGATGGGAAACCAAAAATTAACATATACCCGTCCCTTCGACCCTTCTGCTACACTCGGGACGAACTCCTTCGACAAGCTCAGGACAAGCTTTTTCGCTAAGGCTCTCTACGGACACAAGTTTTACTATATCACTTATACCAAATTAACCTCCTTGGCGTCAAGAAGAACCTCCAGAATTACGTATGTCTTTTAGATAAGATTGTGCAAGAAAACGTAAGCTCTTTGTTTGAAAGACCTTGTAAAAATACCGTGTAGAAAAATTTATCTAAGGTTCCTGTTGTAGAAGCCATTTTCTCAAACCGCAGCAGCGGTTTTTGCGCCCGCAAAATCCGCCTGTGACGGACCATCGTAAGCCGATACCAGCTCCGGCTGTCCAATTCCAACTGTCTTAACGTTCCTGACGGCAGAGTCATTTCGGGGGGCACCGCGACCCAGATTTTCTCGTTGCCGGCTGGCAGGTGTTGTTCTTTTCTTACTTTCTAATTACCTGCAGATTGCCCACTGAAATAGTCAGCGGGTTGTATGCCGAATTGATAACCTTGCTAACCTCCGCGAAAGGGGAGCCTTCGCAGAAACCAATCGTGAAATGTGCCGAAGCCAGACCATGCTCGTTTCTTCACTCCAGCCTGCAATGATAAAATCGTTCACGCCGTCCTTATCAATATCCAGGATTAACGAAGCGGCCTGCCGTCCAACATGGGGTTTTGGTATATCTCCTTTCATACTCGAAAGGTGGACCCAGGTTTTAGATTTATTTTCCCACATCTCGATAGGCTGATAGCTGCCGCTCCAGTTTGCACCTATGATGTCTATATCACCATCATTTCCAATATCACCGACCCGGATGAAATGGGAGCCTTTAGTGGATATGATTTGCTTTTTCCATGACAAACCGTTTCCCTGATTAATGTGGACGGCTACTTCGTCGGGATCAGTTCCCTGGTGCATTTCCGCTGCAACCACGTCCATGGTGCCGTCGCCGTTCATATCGGCGGTTACCAATCCGTGAATAACGCATTCGACGGAGTCGGCGATAATATGCTCGGACCAATTTTCCTTCTTGGGATCGGATGGTGCTTTGAACCAGGATATCTTGTAAAAACTGCCCTTTAGTTCCGACGGTGAAAGAACCACGTCCGGCAGGGCATCACCGTTAATGTCGGCTATTTGCACTGTTGCATTAGAATGCCAGCGAGCAAACCGATGTGCAGTCCAGGGGCCATCGATTATATCTTGGGTATTTTCAAACCAGATGCCGCCGATGACAATGTCGGGGTCTCTGTCCTTATCGATATCGCCCAGAGTGACACCCTCTCCATGAGGACAATCAATAACCTTCTGAGTCCACGCATTTGTTCCATCCTGGCGCCAGATATAGATTTTATTGCCTGCTTTATGACCGAACTCGGACTGGTCTCGCGTAACAATGTCCAGGTCTCCGTCACTGTCCAGGTCGCCGAGCTCTACATCGTGGGTGGGATGATTCGCAACTTTATGGGCTTTCCAAATCTTCTTAGCCGGATCGTCATGAGGCCGTGGATTTTCATACCATATCAAACCTCCCATGACGATGTCTAAGTCGCCGTCGCCGTCAATATCGCCCACTTCACCATCAACGGTCTTATATCCACCCTCCGCAACGATTGTTTTAGTCCAGTGGGGGTAAGCATACCATACGAGAGGACCGCTACGGCCCCCAATAATGATGTCCAAAAATCCATCGCCGTTGATATCTCCGATTATCTTTGCCCAGGGGTCCTTCGGCCCTTCTCTGTCTATAACCACATGATGGAACTGTATGTCACTGGCTGGAGAAACGGGCACGTTCGCTTCTAACAGGCGAATCGAAGAGTTCAACAAGAGTAAAAATATAATTTCTAATCTGATTTTCAAAGTGAGTGTTGGGTTCATTTTTCGTCTCCTTTTCTGTTATCATTACGCCAGAGGTGGAGGAACTGATAGTTGTCCCAGGCTGCGCTGACAATATCCAGGTCGCCGTCATTATCCATATCGGCTACCCTGGCGCCGAGATGGCTTTCCTTGCCGCGGTCGGCAATGTGCTCGGTGAAATTTTCTTTACCGTCGTTTTCAAAAATTTGCAGTCGGAATTTTCCTTTCGGCCCTTTGTGTTCGCATGTAATAACGTCAAGGTCACCATCTCTGTCCATATCGGCGACATCCAGATTATTGAGGGAGTACTCTGTGATAACTATATGTTTTTTCCAGGGCCGGCTTTTTGGATAACGGGGCTGTTCAAACCAATACAGACTGGCGTCGGGGTCCGGGCCGGGATAGCGTTCCTCGGCGACCACAACGTCAAGGCGAGAATCACCATTTATTTCGGCAATAACAATACGGTCGGGAGCAAAAGTGGTTTTGCTAACCAGATGACCTTTCCAGTCGGCACTGCCGTTTCTGGGATTTTCATACCACATCACCATAAAGGTTTCTCCCTCTTTTTTACCGGTTGCAATGTCAATGTCGCCATCGCCATCAATGTCACCCACACCGATACCTTCGTCCATAGTTTCGGAGGCGATTCTGGTTTTAGGCCAATTTCCGTTCTCGGGATTTTCGGGAACCTGGAAATAGTAGATACCATCGCCGCAGGCGAGTATGATTTCCGGTTTTCCTCCCGGTATGATTTGTCCAAGCATATAGCCCTGGCCGTTGACGTGACCGGTTTTGGGTAATGTGCCGATTTTTTTCGCTTTCCAGGAATTGCCTGGTCTGTCTTCGGCTTCGAGCCAATATACATCCGGCAGAGCTTCGGCGATGACGTCGGCAAAAGAATCGCTATCAACATCGACAATGAGCATACCATCAACGTTGATATCGAAAGTGATGCGCTGCCACCTGCCGCTCATATCACCGCCGGGATTGCGGTAGAAATAGCGCCCGGCAATAATGTCCTTGTATCCGTCACCGGTAACATCCGCCATAGCCAGTCCGAAGTACTTCAGCCAGTTCGGCTCATCCCAGTCGCCCCATTTGCCTCGCTTATTATCAACCTCGATGTACGTCCAATTATCCAGAGAAAGTTTGTTATCACTCGTTTTATTTCTCCACAATTCGATTGGGGCGGTATTATGATTGCGAAGACCAATAATGTCTATATCACCATCATTATCGATATCTCCAACCTGGGCGCTGTAATTGCCGTGATTAGCGAGGACCTGCTGTTCCCATCTAAGAGAATCGCCCTGATTGATAAAAACGAGCACCGGATGCGGAGCCTCTTTAGGGATATTGGGCATCTCGCCCGCCAAGACATCCAAATCACCGTCATTATCGAAATCAGCAACCTTGAGGCTGTGGCATTTGTCCACCTGGGAGATGATATGTTCGATCCATTTGCCGTTTTTATGGTCAACGGGAGCCTGGTACCAGGAAACGGGATAGCCCTTGTCCTCGGCCTGAGCGATAACAATATCCAGGCAGCCATCCCTGTTCATATCGGCAACGACAACCTTGCAATTGTTGTCATACCATCGTCCGTTCTCTCCCGTTTTTTGTGTGTACCATTTGCTATCAAAGTCGTGCTTGCCCCATCTTCCGGCCAATGGGTTATCTGGTGTCTCGACCCAGTAGCCGTTAAGCACTATATCAGGGTCACCATCCCTATCCATATCTCCCAAATCCATACCATCGTGATGAGTTATATCAAGCACCCTCTCTTTCCAGGAAGAACCCTCTTGCAAATAGATATGAAGTTTGGCGTTCAGAGCTCGCGAGACCACATCTAATTTGCCGTCGCCATTCAAATCCGCTACTTCCAAATCTTTTGCATAATAACTCTCGCCCATATCGTGGCGTTTCCAATTATTATCTGCCGGGTTTCCGCTCGGTTTTGGATTCTCAAACCAGCAATTGATTCCGTACTTATCATCCTCCGGCCTGCCGATTCTTCCCACAATGTCCAAATCCCCGTCGCCATCTATGTCAGCCAGCTCCATATCACAGGAACGATAGGCTTTGTAATCGCTGAATTCGCTAATGTCGGCGATAGTATATTTGTTCCAGTTGGGATACTTATACCACACCACTGAATGCTCATCGGTTCCGGTATTCACGGCTGCTATATCATTGAAACCATCGCCGTCGATGTCGCCGACTTCTCTGTGCCCTATAGCATCTTTGTCAATGACAACATGCTCGAATTGTATCTGTCCGGAAAAGGCAGGAAGAACAAAGCAGAAAAAACTTGCCAGAACCGGTATTCTCTTTACGTTTGTAAGAAACCTTATTGCACGCATTTTCTTTACCTCCAAAATCTTACAATTGAACGGATATTTGCGCTGATTATTCAAGACGAGATAAGTTTATTCCAGTTTGAACGCCGTCAACGTTCAGGTTCATTGTATTTTACTATCAAGACCATACCGGGCCACTGGACCTCGATACCGTGGTGAGTAGTTGAGCTGTGCGTGTATAGAGTATTCGTGCCGGACTTGATTAGGTTCAGCGGAACCTCAAATTCGTCATAGCTTAAATCATGGTTCTTGCCAACATTTGTTACTACCTTCTTGTCATTGATTCCAATTTCGTCCGCTGCAACTCCATTCCAGTTGGACATAATGATTTTTGCGGCTACGGCCTTGCTTAAGTCATCGTTCACATCGGTTTTGCACTTGTCCGTATTGCCCACCCGGGTTGACCACCCTTTAGGAACGTCATACGGCTTATACATCCTGCCTGTTTTGTCGCGAACAAGGCGAATATTTTCCACCGCTGTCGTCATATAGCACATTCCGGCAGCGTCAACAATTCGAGCCATTATCTTGATGGGTCGGTCCTGAGTGGGAATCCAGGAATTGTCCCATGTAACTTTGTAGGGTTTGTTCGTAGCAGTACCAATATGACTTTTTATTTCGTTGTATAAATAACGATAGTGCCATTGGCGGTAGTTGCCGTCGCCTTCCCAGTTGAAATCCTCATAGAAACCAATGAAATCGACTTGCTTAATCGGATGAGGCCCCGTGGCCTTGGCCTCCAAAACAGGTGATTCGCTGATAGTCGAACCACCAGATGGTTTTGTGATTGTGCCGGTCGGATGGTGCTTGGAATTGTCATAGTAAAGCCTGAAAGTTACGCCGTAAAGAATCCACTGGGGCCACCACCCGCCCAATGCTGTCCCTGGGCTGCATATAAATTCAAACGTGTTATTTCCCTGCTGCAAGTGCTTCATAGGAATCCGCACGCAAGGATAGCGCATATACTGATATTCCGAATTAGGCGGACCTTGTCCCGCCTTGCCCGGAATAAGAGATGGTTCAGGAATGGGTATCCAGGGATTTGTGTTAATACGGATTTTTTTGTCCACAGTTCCGCCGTGACATAGCAGCATTTCGATGTACGTTTCGACCTTGACCGCACCGTCCAGGTCGTCGATGCGAATTGTGTTTACGGAATTGGGCAGAAATTCCTTTGCTCCTTCGGCCGTTGCATTGGGACCGGTTACCCGCTGCCATTTTTCTTCAGGCCGCCACTTATATTCACGAAAGACATCTCCGGGTCCAGGCTCTGCCCAAGCCGGAGAAACCATCCATAAAAGTATGATAACTATTGAAATTCGCTTCATTGAAAATCTCCTTTACTCCGTTAGGGAAGGCCACCGTTAGCACAGGCTGTTAGGCAATGGAGTTCTCTAACGGGGTTTACATTAACTTAGGCCGAGAATTTTCCTGTTCCGCTCGACGTCTGTTTGGCCGCCGGCGAAGTCGTCAAAAGCTACTTCGGTGGCTTCGATTGTATGGTCAGCTATAATTGTTGTAAGGTTCTTCATCCCTTAAAAACTGGGCCAGAAAAATACCGGAGCCTTTTATCCTACTCATAATAACCTCCTATTTTGCCTGCCTGATACAATCGCGTATCAATCTGGACATTGCCGGGCCGTCTGTACCTTTGGCCCGTAATTTTTTGGCTCCCTTCTTGTTCATCAAGTCAACGACGCTCTGCGCAAATCTAAGGTTCTCCACAGATAGCTTCATGAAATCTACCGGGTCATCCCGATAGGGGAACAGGTCCAGGCCGAACCAGCCATCGTATCCCATTTGGTCTAGAACATAAATAATGCTGACCAGACGAATGAAGTTAGCGCAGCCGGGCGGAATATCGCAGTCGGCCTGCTGGTCGTTATCGTCGAAATGTGTGTGGAACAGTTTTTTCGCCCGGAGGACAAGAGAAAACATATCTTCGACATTTTCTTTGGCAATCAAGCTATGGCCTACATCGATGTTAATACCGAAGTTCGGGTCGTCAACCTCCTGAACGATACTCAGTGCGGCGGCGGTTGTCCCCATCATAATCCAGGAGCGGGGCTCGAACGGTTTGGGTTCAATGCATATTTTGGTGGTGTATTTGTTCTTATGAAGATAATCCAGAATCTGATTCACGGAATCCACATAACGGTCGTAAAGAGCAACATAGTCCGTTTGCAGAGGAAAATCATTGCCGTCGGTCGCGGGCCAGAGAACGCTGATAGGTACTTCGAACCTCGCACCCATATCCAGTGCCCATTTGACCCGGTCAATTGCAGCAGAGCGCACCTTTGTATTGGTGTCACCGAGGGCACCAAATTTGTATTGCCTCTCTGTCCATGTATGGCCGCAAAGCTGAACCATCTGAAGATTGTAATCGTTGAGCACCTTCTCGATTTCCCCGGCGTTTTTCTCGTCAATCTCCGTTGGGACGTGAAGCTCAATGCCGTCAACGCCTTCTGTTTCGCCAATATTTTTGATTCGGTCGATAACCGCCACTTCTTCTCCGAAACCATTTACGTTGAAGCGGTCCCGCAGATTTGTCATCCCCCATATACCCATGCATATCTTATTCATTTTAATCTCCCTACATACTTAATTTAAGATTCCGTAAATAATTTCAAATCGGGATGGACAATTCGCTGACAATCCTGATTACAAAACCTCTCTATTTCATCCAACGTTATTAACGAGGTCGCGCCTTCCTTCGCAGCGACCAGCGCGCCTAATATATTGCCAAACTCACATGCTTCAGATATTGACGCATTTCGCAAAAGCTTATACACGAATCCCGCTGAAAAGGCGTCTCCGGAGCCAAGAGAATCCGCGAGTGACACCTTATATCCTGAAACATAGACTTTTTGCCCGTTATCTGAAGAGGCAAAAGCCCCATTTTCACCGAGCGTCACCAGACAGTATTTAAGAGACCATTTACTTGACACTTCCTGGCAGAATTCCGGAAGACTTCGGCGTTTGATACCCAGCATATCACCAAGCTGGTGAGCCTCATCTTCGTTCAATTTAAGAACATCTGCTTGTTGAAGAGAGAAAGTCACGGTCTCTAAGCAATAGCACTTTTTTCGGAGGTTTATATCTAAGAATTTGATACTCCCATCCGCGTTTTCCAGGAGCTGCTCGATGGTCTTGCGTGAAGTTCCGGCCCTCTGAGACAAAGTTCCGAAACACAGGCAGTCGGCTGCTGATGCAGCCTCAAGCAGCTCTTCAGTCAGTTCAATCCTGTCGTAGGCAACTTCTGGTGTGATGAAATAGTCCGGGTTATTCTGCTCATCAAAGCTGACCTGAACGGTACCCGTAGGGAATTGGTCATCCCACTGGATAAACCTTGTATCAAGGCCAAGTTGAACGATTTGGTCGCAGGCTTTGCTGCCAAGCTCATCTCTGCCGAGACGGCTTATCATAAGACCCAAATCGCCGAGCGAATTCGCCCGGTAAGCGAAATTAAATGGGGCCCCACCAAGAACAGTACATGAAGGCAGTATGTCCCAGAGCACTTCACCGAAGGCAAGTATCGTTTTTTTCATAATCATCTGTGTCTAAAAATATTTTCATAGTTCTTCCTCGATGGACATTAGCTTTTCTCAATGATATTTTTGATAGTCTCCAACGTTACCTGAACGTTCGGCGGATCGCCCAGTTCGGATACCACAAGGTCGGCCTCTGTGAAATCCTCATCCTTTGTATAGCCGTTTGTGGTTACAACGCAATGCATACCTGCGGCTTTTGCCGCAAGCAAACCGTTACGGTTGTCTTCTATCACAACGCATTCGGATGGCTCAAGACTCAGTCTCTCCGAAGCAAGGTTATAAATTTCAGGGTCAGGTTTTTTCTTTGACACAACGTCACCGGCTAAGATGGCACTGAAACGAGCCTTCCGCTCATGGCCGAACAGCTTCTCTACTACGAGATTGACGGCCCGCTCGTGAGATGTAGAGCAAACGGCCAAGGTGACATCCGCAGCGATAGCCTCATCAACAAGTCTTGCCACGCCTGGGCGCAAAGGCAGTTCTCCTGATTCTATAATTTGCATAAAAAAGTCCGTTTTGAGCTTGTGCAATTCTTTGATTGAAGCATCCTTATCTTCGATATTACGAGGCCAACCGTAGCTGTCGAAGTAGTGTCTCATTCGCTCTTTGCCGCCGGATACTTCCAACAGTTCTCCGTAAAGCTCAACACCCCACTCTATTTCATATCCTTTTTTTGCAAATGCCTTGTTGAAAGCAACTCTGTGCCCATCCCGTTCGGTATCAGCCAGAACGCCGTCACAATCGAAAATAATGGCTTTCATTACGACCTCCTTTGTATGATATGCGGCAGGTTGTTCCTTAATATCAGAAATAGTAGAAGATGCCGCTGCAAGAATATCTTGTTTAAGTATCCGTCCATCCGGCCCGCTGCCAGTTATTTTGTTTAAATTAACACCGTATTCTCGAGCGACTCGTTTCGCCGCAGGTGATACAGCGATGCTTTGTTTCCGGAGCTGTTCAGTTTCTTTTTCAACTTTTGTTTTTTCTGAAGGTGCTATTTCAATTGTTTCATCAGTAACTGTATCTGCCGATTTTAACTGTTTTATATCTTCTGCCGGCTCTCCAATATATGCAATAGGGTCGAGCACCGTCACCTCGGCCCCGGCATCATATAGAATTTTGAGTAAAACACCTGACTCATACGCTTCCACCTCAAATGTCGCCTTATCGGATTCTACAATTGCGACTATATCGCCTTTGTTCACATAGTCATTTTCTTTTACGCACCACTCGACGATAATACCTGTTTTTATGTCCTGCCCCACCTGAGGCATGATGATTGCTTTAGCCATTGCATACTCTCCTCTGCCTGTACCTGTGCTTGGCTGCACAGATAGAAGCAGGTACAAGTATCAGCCCTTTCCTGAACTACCAAATAGCTTTATCTTCTCAATAATGCCCGTTTTAAGCTGATGGAACTGAGCGTCGATAACTTTCAGCGGATTATATTCCGTATTGTGCGCATTATAATAGGCAACAAATCCGTCGATGAAAGCGTATTTGAGCTGGGTCGATATATTTACTTTCGCACAACCAAGCGAAATACACTTCCTGAACACGTCATCTGCGAGGCCCGTCCCGCCGTGCAGAGCTATGGGAACCGCTGTCTTTGTTGCGATTTCTTCGAGCAGTTCGTAAGCGATTCTGGGTACGCCCTTATAAACTCCGTGAGCTGTTCCAATGGCCGGCGCGAAACAGTCCGGCTCGACTTCCAAACAAAACTTGATTGCTTGTTCAGGGTCAGCCAGATGGGCTTCCTGCTCTTTGACGTGAATGTCGTCCTCCACGCCGACGATGGCCCCAAGCTCGGCTTCAACGGTAACATCTTTGGGTCGCGCCATTTGTACGACCTGCCGACTCAAAGCAAGGTTCTCCTCAAATGGTTTTGAGGATGCGTCAATCATAACCGAAGTCCACCCCGATTCGATGCACTCTTTGATAAGGTCCAAATCCTTGCAGTGGTCAAGGTGCAAAGCAATCGGTACACTCGATGGGCCGACAAGTTCCCTCACCCAGGAGATGATGGGCGCAGCGCCCCAGAATATAACCGTCTTGGCTGATGTCTGAATGATTACCGGAGCGTTTGCTTCCTCTGCAGCCCCAATGACCGCTTTAGTGGAATTATAATCAAGGATATTAAAGGCGCCGACGGCATAACCCTCATCGGCTGCCTTACTTAGCATATTTGTCATATTCTCAAGTGGCATCGTTTTTCTCCCTACCTGAAATTCTCTATAGATGTAACACTTTTCGTACTGCTTCTACAATATCACCTTCCTGCGGCACCGAGGCCCTTTCGAGATGAACGTTGAATGGTATTGGTGTATTCTTGCCCGCTACAATTTCAATAGGGGCATCAAGGAAATCGAACGCCTCAGCCTGGACGATTGAAGCTATGTCGGAGGCCACCCCACCTCTGCGAACGGCCTCCTGAACAATCACCAGATGCTCGGTCTTTTTAACCGAATCAAGAATGAGCCGCTTGTCGAGAGGAACCAGTGTCCGGGGGTCAATCACTTCGGATTCGATTCCCTGCCGGGCGAGTTTTTCGGCGGCCGAAAGCGCCCGAAGCAGCATATTGGACCAGGCGACAATCGTTACATCGTTTCCCCTGCGTTTGATGTCACCAGCCCCAAGCTCGA
>CAYUFX010000114.1:0-15380 GCA_964444135.1 uncultured Pirellulales bacterium
CTGAGTCTAAAAGTGATTTCAAATCGATTACAGTCAATTTTTCTTGTAACCTAATGTTATTAAAATCGTTATAATGCTTTCCAAATCAAACAACCGGACAGTAGTGTGATATTATCTAAAAATCAGGCCGGAGCAGTCATTGCTTTTTTCAACCTCCAACTATGGGTGGGACAAGTTCTCACAGAACGCCCCTCAGCTTTCAATTTAATTGGAAAAATTGACACTGTAGTAAATTTACCGGCAAATTCGTGGCGCTATCAGCTTTGCCAGCTTTGGCAAAAGAGCTCACAATTAAGAGAAAACGCATGTTCAGAACCTTGATACTGGGCCATAGTAGAAATAGGTGAGCGGTCTTACCTCCAACTACTTGCTATGTATAGAGTTGTGGAAAACAAAGCCGGTAATCTTACTACAGTCTTATTTTTTTGAAAATTTCTTTTTGACAAAGTAGCACGAATCTGATATTTTTATGCGCAGCAGAGCAAACGTGAACTTTGTATGTGCAAAGTTCGATAATTTATCAACTTTTTTTGGAGGTATTGGTCATGAAAAGGTTTATTGTTTTAGCAGCAGTTTTGACTTTGGCGCTCGGCGCCATCGTAAAAGCCGCCCCCACTATCGCCGAGGTAACACATTCGGAATTTCAGGCCGTAGATGCCAGCGGTGAACACGTGTACAACGCGACCGATAGGGTTATTCTTGAGGGGATTTTGTTGCACAATCCTGCGGACATGTTAGACCCAACGCCGGATGATACTATAATGGAGACTTTTAACATTAGCGGGGAGTGGCAAATGTACTTTCAGGGTGAAGGAGACGACCACGCAGGCACGGCTGTCTGGTTAGGGCAGCTTTATAACAATCTGCCCTGGATCGCGCCTGACGGTGGGTACACAAACGAAGAATTCGTTGCAGAGTTGAGCCGTTTGAACGCTGCCCAGTTTAGTCCCGGAGATAGAATACGAGTAACAGGCTATTATCTGTCGTACAATGGGAAACTAAATATCAACGAGCAGCATAATAAGAATCCCGACCACGATTTTATCATTGAGCTTGTGGAGCGAGGTGTCGGTTTGCCTCGTCCGGAAGTTGTTACGCTGGACGAATTAAAAGACGGTGATGACGAGTTCATTTTTGACCCTAATCGACAAAGTGGCTGTGAGTATTATCAGGCTCGGCTGATAAAAATTGAAGATGTTTATTTCTTGGATGCAAACGACTGGCGTCCGCATGGGGAGTTAGTAATAACCGATGGCACGAAGACGCTCGATGTAAAACTGGGGCGCGGCAACGGTATTTATGCCGGCTCAAATAATCTGACCGAGCCTTTCGATGTCATTGGGATTATGGACCAGGAAAGCCCGTATTTAATCGATGGATATCGATTGTATGTGATGAACTATGACGGAAATGGTTCTGTTTTAGCCAGTCGTGAACACCGTCAGGCAGATAGACCGGGTGATATTAATTTGAACGGCGTAGTTGACTCCGTTGATTTTGCCGAGTTCGTCGAGGACTGGCTCAAGGAAGAAACTGAAGCAGGAAATTTGTAAAAATGGTGGTAAGCTGTGAAGCGAGGCTTTACTCTAATTGAGTTGTTAGTGGTTATTTCAATCGTTGCTTTGTTAATGGGGATTTTGCTTCCTGTAATGGGGCGGGTTCGTCTTCAGGCAAAAGTTGTTGCGGTCAATGCCGAACTGCGTGAGATAGGAATGGCACTTGAGGCCTATTCATTTGATAACAACGATAAATATCCGCCAACTCGCGTGGACTGTATGCTTGGAGGCCATTTCTATCAGCTTCCCGTTGAGCTGGTTGAGAGTGGATACCTTCCTGAGCCAGGCAGCGACACTTTTATGGCTGCCGGCATAGAAGACAGGTTTAACCGAGGATACACATATAAATACAGGTCGGTAGGGAAACTAATTTATAACAGAACCTTCGTTGTTGAAGACGGGGCATATCTCTGGGTTCCAGATGGATTTCCCGACAATGAAAAAGAAGAAGGGGATACGTATGACAACCTGAAAGATTCGCCGGTAAGCTGGGTTCTTTACAGCGAAGGACCTAAATTTGACCTGGACCGTATGAAAGAATCGAAATATCCTGTGCCGAAGCAAACCTGGTATAATCCCGAGACTAATGATGGTGTTATAGTTCGGATGCGTTTGAAGAGCGGGGCACAGATAGGGTCGTTTGAGAAGTAGCAAATGAAGAACAAAGTGTTTAGTTATATATTAGTATTTTCGGTGACGTGTGGCCTGCTTTCGGTAGGGTGTGAAGACAAGCTCGGTGAGGAAACACGTGCAGAGATTGCTGTTACCAATTCGTATTTAGGTTGTGCGGTTCGGGAGCTTTGCGGCGATGATATAGAGATTCTGTGTTTAGCGCCGCCGGGTATGTGTCCGGGGCACTTTGATATTTCGCCGTTACAGGTCAAGCAGCTCTGTAGGTGCAGGATGCTGCTGCTTTTCGATTTTCAAAAGCAGGTTGAGCAGACGCTGTCTCGGATGAAGGAAAAAGGGCTGAATACGTCTTTAGTGAAAGAGACGGGTGGTTTGTGTGTCCCTGAGACTTACCTTGCAGTCTGCCGGGAAGTTAGTGACGCTCTTTCATCCGAATATCCCGAAATGAACGCCCGGTACCAGCAGAGACTGGGGGTCATAGAAAAAGACCTGGAGCATTTGCGGGAGGAGCTTTTAGAAAAAGTACGTCAAGCCGGCATATCAACGGCCAAGGTTCTGGTATCCAATCATCAGGCTGATTTTGTGAGCTGGCTGGGTTTAGAGCCGATAGCGACGTTTGTAGGCAGTGATGTTGAAACGGTCGCCGGCGTTGAACACTGCATCAAAAAGGCAAAAGGGCAAGATGTACGATTTGTCATTGCGAATAAGCAGGAAGGTACGGCGCTTGCGAAGGCGCTGGCTGAGCGACTGGGGGCAAGGACGGTTGTTTTCAGCAACTTTCCGGAGATTAGTGGCAGGGCAGCCGGTTTCAATGCACTACTTCGGGCGAATGTAGAGGAACTACTTCGAGCGAACGTAGAGGATTCGCTTGAGGTGGCAATACAATGATGGGGGGATGTTTAAGTCTTTCTGACGTTGAGGTTCGCTGGAGTGGTCGAACCATACTTACCATTGAGGATGTGCAAATTCGGCAAGGAGAGTTTGTTGGTATCATCGGAACCAACGGGGCGGGTAAGACGACATTGCTGAAGGTCTGCTGTGGTTTGATAAGGCCAAATCGGGGGACGGTCAAGCTTGGTGATTATGATTTGGCTGAGCTTAGCGGCTGGGGAAAGGCGAATTTGCGAAAGCATATCGGCTATATTCCGCAGGCGGCTGAGTACAATGCTGAGCTTCCTTTTACCCTTCGTGAGCTGGTGGCGATGGGCCGAACGAGTATCAAGGCCTTACTTCGCCGGTTGAACAAAGAGGATTATGAGATTGTTGATAACTGGATTGATAGACTGGGTTTGTCACAGCGGCGGTCTCAAACGTTCAGAAGTCTTTCCGGCGGTGAGCAGCAAAAGGCTCTTATAGCGCGGGCGATGGCGCAGGACCCTGAGATACTTATGCTTGATGAGCCTTGCTCCAATCTTGATTTCAACTGGAAATATCAGATTACGGAAATCATCGAGCAGTTGCATCGTGAGACAAAAGTAACTGTCGTGATGGTCTCGCACGAGACGAGTCTGCTGCCTTCGGCCTGCAAGAGGGTGGTTCTCTTGCATGAAGGCAACGTTCTGGCTGATGGTGATATCGAGGAGGTCTTTGAGTCCGAGGTGCTTGAGAGGGCCTATCAGTGTCGGATTGAGAGCTTCAAGCTCGCAGGTCGAAGGTACACCGTCAATAAGAGCCGAGCGTGAGGTTGCTGGTTTATGGATTCTTTTTTTTACCTTGTGATGTTTGCCGGTGCCGTTGCCGGTGCGAGTACCGGGCTGTTGGGGGTCTATATTGTTGGTATGCGGATGCCTTTTATCGGGATTTGCATATCCCATTCGGCGATGGCAGGGACTATTTATTCGATACTATTAGGTGTTAATCCGGTCTTGGGGCCTGTAGTTTTTTCGGCGATAAGCTCGATGAGTCTTGGCTTGGTCAGGCCCGGGAGGTCGAGATTGGATGCCAACGTGGCACTGGCGATATTTTTCAACTTGATGCTCGGACTTACATTTTTAGGGATAGGGCTGATGCACGGCAGCCGGTCCGAGGTGCTCGGGCTGCTTTGGGGCAGTTTGCTTTTTGTGAGGAAGAGCAGCGTGTTGATTATTACGATTTCCGGTTTGGTTTTTGTGGTCTTTGCCGTTTTATTTAATAAAGAACTGAAAGTGCTTCTGTTCAGTCGAACTATTGCCTCTGCGACGGGGGTGCATGAGAGCTTTGTTTACTGTCTTTTCTTAGCTCTGTGCGGTCTGGTATTAGCGGTCAATCTTCCCCTTGTTGGTGGTCTGATGATATTCAGTTTGATCACGTGCCCTGCTGCGGCGGCGTATCAAATATGTACGGGGCACAGGTCGGTCATCTTTGCGGCGACTATTTTCGGGATGGCCAGTGCAGTGGTTGGTTTTTTGGTTTCGTACTATCTTGACCTGCCGACCGGGGCTTGCATTGTAATTGTCAGTGCGATTATTTTTGCCGTTTCGGCCTCGTACAGAGCTTTAATGCGCAAACGTGACTGACCGATTTTTGCTGTCATTCCTTCGTTCTACTCAAGGACAGAGCTGCGCCTCAGAATGACAAGCTGTCTTATTTACAATCAAAACGGTCAGTTTGAGTTATTTCATTTAACCGTATTGAGTGAGTAAGTTTGGCGAAACTGCTGAAAAGTGCGGTGATGACCAAGAAGGCTCCCAGGAATAAGGCAATGGCTGGCCCAATGGAAATATCAAAGAAATATGAAAATAGCAGGCCCGCCAAAGAGGCCGCTGTGGCTGCTGCCCGGATGCGCAGTAAACATACTTTCTGGGATTTATCTTCACCTTCTATTATGACCGACATCTAACAAATTTTTTTGAGCCCGGCCTAAAAATGTAGTTTTTTTCAAGTTCACTGCTTGTATAATATAATAACGTGTACTTTACTGAGTTTTATCGGATTTACGGTGTAATTTCAAAAGCGATGTAATTAATCAGAAAGTCATGTTTACTCTTCTGAAAAAATGGTTCAATGCTTCCCTTTGCATGCGAGTAATTGTCGCTTTATTGTATGGGCTTGTTAACTTCACCGTACATCTAAATCATACGTGCTACTCAGCCAAGGAAGAGCCGTATGGTTGCCACTCAGCACACCCAAGTTGCCAATTCACCGACGGGGGTTGCGCCAGAACACGACTTAATATTAAGCTCAATCACGAAAGCTCCAACAGCACAGTTTTATCTTACAGTAAGTATTGTTTAGCGTGTATATACTCGCTTACCTCAAAGTTGTTTAAATTAAATTCAGCAACTTCTCTGGTCTCAGTTGAGGCTGTTGTAAAAGTTCGATTTATATACCATTTGAGTTTCACAAAGCAATTCGAGTGGTTTTCTTCAGCTCCACTAAGAGCACCCCCAATTGTCACCTCCTAAGGTGATTGCGGAGTGACAATACTCCGCTCTACATCCCAATCTACCGGAAAAGTCCATACTTGATAATAGCAAATAGTAGCATTGTGCTGCTTATTTTCTGGTCTTAACCAAAAGGCTTAATTTCAAAAAGGACGTTGTAAGGAGATTAGAAATGCCAAGAATATTCATTATTCTAATGCTCTCCGTTCTGATGTTATATGCTAAAGTTACAACTGCTCAAGATAAGGAACCTGATATTGAACAACTAAATGCCAAGATTTTAGAACTCCAGCAGCAGATTAGTGAAATGCAGAAAAAGCATAATGATGAAATCAATGTTTTAAGACAACAGATAAATGAACTTGCTGCTGAAGCCGGTAAGCAAAGAGCCAAGGATGAACTTACTGCTTTGCGAGAATTAGCAAAGGCCAAAGCAGCAGAGGAAGCTATCGCTGAAGAGAAGTTTGAAGAAACAACTTTTGAATCCGGCGGTCTCGGCTTACAGGCCTTGAATCCGGAAATCAGTGTTACCGGCGATGTCCTCTTCTCTTCAAGAGAAGATACGACAAGTGACAAGAGCAGCGATTTTGACTTTCGAACTTTGGGTATCCATATCGAGTCATGGTTGGATCCATACACCCGATTTAAGGCAGCGATACCGGTAACCGAGAGTGGAACTGAGCTTGGTGAGGGATACATGACTTTGTACGATATTGCCGACGATCTCAATTTGACACTCGGCAAGTTCCGTCAGCAATTCGGTGTCGTAAACCGCTGGCACAAGCATGGTTTGGACCAGGTTGATTTCCCTCTGGCTCTTCGCCAGATTTTTGGCAGCGGAGGTCTTAATCAGAGCGGCTTGTCATTGGATTGGCTAATGCCCCCTGCGGGTGATGCATCGCAGCAGTTAACGTTCCAGCTTACGGACGGCTCGAATAGTCGTTTATTTGGTGATAACGCCCGTAATAGGCCCAGCCTTCTTGCACACTACAAGAACTACCGGGATCTGTCAAAAGATACTTACTTGGAATGTGGCTTAACCGGCCTCGTAGGCTGGAACGACGAATGGGATATACAGGACGACCCCGTACAAAACAGCAGTGAAATGACAACTGTGCTTGGCGCAGATTTGTCGGTCCTGTGGGAGCCGGCCGAAAAAATGCGTTACCGAAACGTAGAATGGCGAAGCGAAGCATATTGGTTAAACAAAGAGCTTTTGGCACCGGACGGCTCAGGTTCCGACACTATCAGAGCCTGGGGTATATACAGCTATCTACAAACTAAAATCTCACGTACAACCGATATTGGCATCAGGGGTGATTTCTATGTGCCCGATACCAAAAGTTACGCTAATCTCACCGGTCCGCTCTCGCTTTCGCCATTGGCTGTGACAAGTGATAATCCATATCTGTGGCAAATCAGTCCATATATTACCTGGTGGCAAAGTCCATTTGTGAAGTTTCGAGCAGAGTATGATTATAGTAACGGGAAAGGAATAGAGAATCCTGAACATGTCATTTGGCTTCAGGTAATATTCTCAGCCGGGCCGCACAAGCATGAGCGTTATTGATAGAAGGGAGTAAGGTTACTATGAAAAAGATATTGGTCATAATCGCACTCGTTTCGGTTTTTCCAATTACGGGCGTATATGCCAAATCGCATCTGAATGTCGTAACAACATTGCCCGATTATGCATATTTTGCAAAGCTTATTGGTGGTGATCGTATATCTATAAAATCTATCGTCAGAGGCGACCAGGATGCACATTTTATTCGCCCTAAGCCTTCATTTGCTACTGCGCTGCGAAACGCGGACGTTTTGGTCGCTACAGGACTGGACTTGGAGCTTTGGGTGCAAACCGTGATAGACAATTCCGGCAATGGAAAGATTCGAAGCGGTCAGGCAGGCTATGTATCTGCATCTGCTGAAATGAACCTTCTGGAAAAACCAAAGACCTTATCGAGAGCCGAAGGGGGTGTTCATATTTACGGCAACCCACATGTTACATGCAGTCCTATCCAGATGAAGGTAGCTGCTCGCAATATAGCCACCGGATTGATTAAGAATGACCCGGAGGGCAAGGAAATATATTTGCAAAATCTAAAAAAATTACATCGACGGATTGATGTGCGGTTGTTTGGCTCCAAACTTGTGGACATGCTTGGCAGTGATATATTATGCAATCTTGCCGAGCAGGATAAGCTAATACCTTTTCTCCAAGAGCAAAAATTTGAAGGAAGGCCGCTAATTGAATATTTAGATGGCTGGATGAAAACGATGCTCCCGCTTCGTGGCACACCGCTCGTTACTTATCACAAGAACTGGATTTACTTTATCAGACTCTTCGGGCTGGAAGAAGCAGGTACGGTTGAGCCCAAGCCTGGCATACCGCCTTCTCCCAAGCATGTAGCTAATTTAATTAACCTGATGCGAGAAAGAAATATCGGCATCATTCTGGCTGCAAACTATTTCGATGAGCAGAAGATAAGAACAGTAGCAGCAAGAACAAATGCAGAGCCTGTTATTGTCCCCATCTACGTTGGTGGCGCTGCTGGTGTAGATGATTATTTCGAGCTTGTTGACTATTGGATTAACGGGATTTTAAGAGCAGCGGAAAAGAAAGGTCTTCCAAGCAAGCACTAATTTAGGAAATGATGTTATGGTATCAGAAACAGTAAGATTCTTTTCGGTTCAAATAGCTTTACTGGCTGTCGTATTGATTTTACATACCTACATAGGGCTTCATATAATCAGACGCACCCTGATTTTTTCTGATCTGGTCTTGGATCAATTGGCAGCCTTTGGTGCTCTTGCAGGGATAGGTCTTGGAATAGAATTCGGCACAGCTCAATCTTACTTGTCCTCGATGATAGCTGTGCTTTTCGGCGCACTATTGCTGGCCCTGATAAAACCAAAAACCCGGGCTATACCAAGAGAAGCTGTGATCGGCATCATGTATGCACTTGCATTAGTTGCTTCGCTTTTATTAGCCGATAAGCTCCGCGGAGGCGAGGCTTACGTAACAAAAACGCTTGCAGGTTCTATGCTGTGGGTAACCTGGCCCCTCGTTTGCGTAACAACACTTGTATATATAATCTTATTAGCGTTCCATTGTAAGTTTCGCCACAAATTCATAGATCTGGCAGAAAATCCTTCCTGCATCAAGAATGAGAGACTCTGGGATTTTTTGCTTTTCACAACCCAGGGCATTATCACAGTTTTAATAGTTCCCATCGCAGGTGTTCTCTTAGCTTATGCATTTTTGATGATTCCGGCAGCTATCGCAGCTATGTTTACAAGGAGATGGGCTGGGGCTGTAATAATAGGATGGTCTGCTGGTTTTATAGCATGTGTGATTGGCCTTTGTTCATCATATTTCTTTGACCTGCCCTACGGTCCAAGTCTCGTCCTTTGCTTAGGCTTTTTCTTCGCTGTTGCCATAGTTATTCGGTGTCTGTTTTCTCGTAATAGATTATTTGATATGAAAGGATAGGTAAAGTTGTCAATGATTCAAATTCTTGGCCTGCCATTTCTTATATGTATCCTGATGAGCTCTATTCTTGGTTATTTGGGGATACATGTGCTTAAAAGGGAAGTCATCTTCATAGATATTGCCCTGGCTCAAGTTGCGGCAGTCGGCTCTATTATTGCTCATCTTGCGTTCGAAGTACATGGGGATTCTCTGCTCGCGTATGTATGCTCCTTCGGCTGTGTTTTGATTACAGCCATATTTTATGCTGTGATACGAAGCAAAATTTTTCAGATCTCGCTTGAAGCAATCATCGGTATTTCCTATGCCATTGCCGCAGCAGCAGCTCTTTTCCTGGTCGGCATCGCACCCGGTGGTCATATACATGTTCAGAACATACTTTCCGGCAGTCTTCTCTGGACAAGCTGGAGGGACGTAGCAGTGATTCTGCTCACTTTTTCAGCAGTAGGATTTTGCTTCTATCTTATCCGAAAGCCGTTGACCAACGCCTCGAATGGTTATCAGCAGGCTCTTGATAAGCGTATTAAGACAATATTTTGGGATTTTATTTTTTATTTGCTGCTTGGTATTGTAATAACGCTATCCGTTCAAACTGGTGGCGTTGTCGTGGTATTTGCCTATCTTATAATACCTGCCACAATATCGGTGATTATTTCTTCGCGTTTGGCCGTGCAGTTGATAATCATATGGGCTGTAGCAACAATGGCGTCGATAACAGGCCTGCTGTTTTCGTATTATCTTGATTTTTCAATTGGACCTTCTATTGCTTTGTTCCTCGGTGGCGAATTGATACTCATCGCAATTATTGCACGATTTGTCGGAGATATTCGCTATTGCTTTTGGAGAAATATTATGAAATATCGAAAAGTCCCTAATCTTTGCTTGGTGACAGTAGCATTTGTGTTTTTGATATGGCAAACGACGACCCACTTAATTGCTTCGGCATCTGCTGATGAAAACCGAGCCGCCAGGCCAGTCGCGTCTCTTGGATCTATCGATAACAGCACGACGGAGGTTCCCGGAGAGCCTAACACATTGCACTTAACTAAACCAAAAGACCGAGCGGAAGCAGTTCGTGCCATAGCTTCCCACCTTGGCTTGGGAAAAGGATCGGTTATTGCCGACATCGGGGCAGGGAGAGGCCGAGACACATGGGTCTTTGCGAAGATTGTCGGAGAAACAGGATTGGTTTTCGCCGAGGAGATCGTAGAAGAAAAGGTAGAGTCGTTAAAGACAGAGGCCAATAAAAGAGAGCTTAGTCAAGTTCGCGTTGTGCTGGGCCGCACAGATGACCCCTGTTTACCCTCAAATTCCGTTGACCTTATCTATCTAAATCACGTTTATCATCATCTTGCAAAGCCTCGAGAAATGTTGCGAGGGATCTGGCGTGCACTGAGGCCAGGTGGCCATCTTGTGGTGGTCGATCAACAACGTGGGTCGCTACGTGACTGGGTTCCTCGGGAGCTCCGCGAGAAGAAGCATTTCTGGATAGCCGAAACAACGGTGGTTAGAGAGGCAAGGGAAGAGGGATTTGCTTTCATGGGCTGTGCTGAACAGTGCTGGCATACAAAGGATGACTTTGTTCTCAACTTTCAGCGTCCAAAAGAGCTGGAAAATCCAGGCAATGACCCTGACACTTTTCTTCCCATTCCACTGGAAAAGTGTTCCCACCTCTTCCTTCCCCTTTCTCGCCATTATAAGTATCCTGTTTTTGTCGCGCTGGGACAGGCACGTGAACTGATGGTTCCAATCCTTAAAAACTCTTCTGGCGAAGTGCTGGAGATCGTATTAGAGGAGTGGGCTACACAAAAAGAAGAGAGACCGCCGCTTCCCTTTGGTGTTTCCCTTCCTTCGGTCCTCACGGAGAATGGTAATCCCAATTTGACAACTGAGTTGATAGATGTGGTTTTCTTCATAGACAGCTATCACCTGCTTTTCCACGGAAAAACTCTGCTAACTAAGATTTATGAAAAGCTCTCACCAACCGGCTGCATATATGTTCTTGACCGCAAAGCTCAGAAGCCGCTATCTCGGCGCCAGGCAAGCCATCACAGGAAGATACAACCGGAGACAGTAAAGCAAGAGATGGCCGAAGCGGGCTTCTTTCTTTGGTTTCGCGGTCCCCGACCGGCTCGCGACCGCTTTCTTTTTGTCTTTGGCAAAATACGACCGGAAGAGGTTCCAATTGAAGAAGACCCTTTTGTTGTTGGCCCGGTGATACCCGAAGCCCCTGGTCGATGGCTCAAAAGAAACTACTGGCGCCTTCGAGGACTTAAGACAGCGGATGGAAGATATGTTCTTTTGAAGGCGTCTAGGAAGAAAGGAACTGTTGAGAAAGTCCATAGTAGTTCGTCAGGTAAAGAGATGTGGAAAATCCCGGAAGAGAAACTTGTTCTATATTTCGAAAAAAAGGACGAAAAATATTTGTTGACCGATTATCGATAATTGTTGTACTGTAGTAACACTTAGAGATGGTCAGATTTTATGCTTTGGTCAAAGAGTTCTTGTTTCCCGTCGAGGTGGAGCGGAAAAGTATTCTTATTGTTATGTACCACCGATACTCGGAGTATTTTCTTATACCAAAGTTTCGAGAGTAGATTAGATTGATGGAAGAACTGTTACGGCGATTTTACTTGCTTGCCCTGATACTGCTCTTTTGCGTAGCAGGCTGCTTAAACGATAAAGCCTTGTCGTTACGTCCGGACGAAAAATATACCGAGCAAAATGCACTTGGTATGATAAGAACCAGCCGTAAGACATTAGCGCCTGTATATGCTCCTTTGGCTGAGCAGATTGTTTCAGATTTCGACTTGGGCGAAAAAGAAGGTATCGGGATTGACTTAGGAAGCGGTCCCGGCACGCTCATTATCGAATTATGCAAGCGTACACGAATGTACTGGGTCAATGCCGACATCAATCCACATTACTTTGCAAATTTCTACAGGCAAGCGGAAGAACACGGCGTTGGGTACCGGGTGAGTGCCCTCTTCGCCGATGCCCATAATCTTCCTTTTCGTGATAATTATGCAGATATAATCGTTTCCAGGGGATCTTACCACTTATGGGAAGATAAGGTGCGAGCGTTCGGCGAGATATATCGCGTGCTCAAACCTGGCGCGGCGGCTTGCATTGGACGGGGCTTCTCGAGAAACCTGCCTGTCGAAACGGCAAAAAAAATACGCGCGAAACAGGGTAAAAAAATGCACTATGATGTGGAAAAAAAAACTAATGAACTGTATAATATCATGAATAAGCTGGGAATCAAAGACTACTGCATTGACAGACCGAAACCACCCGGCAGTGAAAATGTCAACTATGGGATTTGGGTCGTATTCCATAAACCTGAAGCAAACGTACACAGAAAAGGAGAAGGATAACATAATGAGTAGAATGCAAAATCAAAATCGGTTGAAAGTGGGCTTTACCTTAATCGAGCTATTAGTGGTCATTGCTATTATCGCCCTATTGATGGGGATACTGGTACCCGTTTTGCATAAGGTCCGATTTAGAGCCAATGAAACATCTTGTCTCAGCAACCTTCGACAGATAAATGTTGCTCTGATTATGTATGCCAACGACGACAGAAATAATCGTTATCCTCTGGAGGCGACCGAACATAATCCTCACCACAAGTTGCTGGCAAAGCTCAACGCATATAAAGATGACAGCTTAATAAAAGCTTTCTATTGTCCACAAGCCAAATTCTTAGAACAGTTTGCGAACGATCCAGATGGGGGCGTGCCTCCTGGGGGGGTGGACTCTGTGATTGACACGCCACAAAACCGCATTGTTGGCAATATTACATATATTTACTGGAGTTACCGCGCCAACAAACAGGAGTTAGATGGAGGTACCTGGCGTGATCCCACCTACTTCCTGCCGCGGCAATTAACATTGCATGGTATGGAGGCTCATCGTGATTGGCTTGGCCAAACAAGTAAGAGTGCAATCCAGGATGAGCGATATCGTCAGTGCACTAATGCGAGTCCCGCGGAGATTTGGGTGGTATGCGACTTTTTCCGCAAACAGGGTATCTTCCCGCATGGCCGCAAGCCGGGACAAACAGAAGGCGGTGTTAATGTGAGCTTCCTGGATGGTCATGTCGATCGAGTCTACAAAAGACCAAGGGACAGATATCGCTGAATAAGAAAGACTTATGTCGAACTCACTGTCGGTCGAAAGTTTTTTCTCTGTTCTGAACAGGGACAGAGAGAAAGCCCACATCAAAATTATCGTCATACAAAGAGCCATCTGGGATCTACCTTTCAACTTTCCCTTCATTCGCCACATTTTCTTATCGCAAGACGAGATAGCCATTATCCACTCGACGATTTGGTAAGTAGCGTTTGTGTCTAATCCCTGATCTGCACGAATCAAATTCAACCTTGGTTTTTGGGACCGAACAGTGTATATTCAAAGCTGACAATAATAGTTTGATAATTATAGTTTATTTAGAGGTTGTAAAATGGATTGAAGAGAATTTATATTTTCAGGTGTGGCCACCGGCACGGTTATTACGCTTGGAGTTCAAAGGGCATTTGCCCAGGGAAGTAAGTCCAACCGGCCAAAGTTCCGAATGAAATATGCGCCGCACTTTGGGATGTTTAAAAATAGTGCTGGTGATGACCCAATTGATTCAGTTGAAGTTTATGGACAACTGTATTGAAAACCTCAAAGTATGCGCCGATGTATGCGAACCGGCAGGGCTAATCTTAGTCTTGGAGCCCCTAAACTGGTGGGCAAACCATCCCTGTCTATTTATGACGAAAATCCCCCCAGGTTCCAAGGTAAGCCTGATATCGCTTTCTCTGTTAGCCGGGACTCTCTGCAAGTGTTTAAAGAAAAAATTGAAGGACTTGTCCCTTGTTTAGGGAGCCACCATAATACACTACGAGGCCCATACAAGTGACTATGGAAAAGGGGCACCCGTGAAAAGAAAAAGAATTCTTCCACCAACTTATTTATTTGTGTCCATTTTGGTTATGGTAGCCCTACACTTCCTATTTCCAGTTTCGAAAATCATACCTTTTCCTTGGAATCTGTTGGGAGCCATCCCTTTTGCATTAGGTCTCGTGGCGAACCTCATTGCTGACAGAGTATTCAAAAAGCACAAAACGATAGTCAAACCATTTGAAGTATCAACGGTCTTGATCATCTGTGGAATTTTCCGAATTACTAGAAATCCGATGTACTTAGGGTTCGTGCTGATTCTCATCGGCATTTCAATATTCATGGGATCTCTGACACCATATGTGGTTATCCCTGTTTTTGCAGTATTGATGGATGTAGTCTTCATAAGAGGTGAACAAAAAATGCTTGAAGAGACTTTCGGCGAGAGATGGCTGGACTATAAGCAAAAAGTCAGGCGATGGATATAGAGTTGGTTCCCTTGAGATATTGAGTGTTATGCAACTCAACCATGAATAGTCGCTGCCTTTTGACCTGGCATCATTCTATTCGCGTCGACGAGACGATGAGTTCATTGTCTTCCCGCTAATACATTTAATAACAGGCGAATCGCCGACTATTGTTCTTGCCTGATTACAATATTTCTCGATAAAAAAGTTGACCTTTGGTGGCTCAATAGATACGCTTGTGAAAGCAGGTAAAAGTGAAACGGACGAAAGAGATGCTGACCCAACAAACTGTAGCAGAACCTAATCATGAACATCTTGAAAAGAAAGGAGGCAGACATGAGAAGCATAGAGAAAACACTAACCGTCACGGATGTAGCAACCATTATTAACGGGCCAACCAGAACATGTGAGCAAAATCCACAGATCACTCGTAGGCAATTCTTGAGAGCAGGTACGATTATTGGTCTAACTGTGACGACTACCGGTTGCTCCTTGGGGCACAATGCGGCTCTTACTCGGGGCCGGATAGAGCAAGCTCAGGCTCTAAACATGCGTCTTGGCGCGAGTGACCTTGTCGTGCAACCTGTGCTCATGTACAACATTTCCCACCGCCAGGAGCGCAGGAGTTGGCGACCCTGGGGTGGTGTGCAGACCGAGGAGGCTGTGAAAAAGGAGGCGGCCCGTGTCAGTCGGGAGTTGAATCAGCTTTGCAGCTCGGCCGACTTCGGTGCACGGGCACTACCGCTTGCCAAAGTAGCCAACAAGCAGCAAGTTGGTGACCTTAAAGATGTCGAAGCCGACGTCCTGCTTGTGTACGCAGCCGGTGGCGGCACAGACACGCTCAACGAACTCGCTGCTCTGAACAAGTCGCTGATCATTTTCGTTAGGAAACATTCAAGACCTTATTACCTATGGGACGAGATTGTCCACTCTAGCGCATGTTTGTAAGTTGGAGGGTGGTTGTTGAGGTCAAATCTGCATTCTT
>CAYUFX010000115.1:0-14919 GCA_964444135.1 uncultured Pirellulales bacterium
ACATCGGCTAACCGCCTAAAAATCTTGAGCTAAAATGGCGTTGTAGTATTAAGATATAAAAAAGAAAGGCCTCTTTGCCGATGTAATATAGAAGATATATGAGCAATAAGCCTAAATGGTGAAATACGTTGTTTTATCGGTCTGTTTCGAGGCCCAATTTTCTATTCGAAGATATGTGCTTAATAAACATAAAAATCCGAAAAGCAAAAGAAAGTAAGGTGTAAAATGACAGACAGGAAAAAAGAACTGCCCGATCTGCATGAGCAACACAAAGAAGAACAAAATCAAAAGGCAAAACATAGAGATGCTGCCGCAATATCAGCAAAAAAGGAACAATCTAAAGAATTTCTGTGTACTGTAGTTGATTCGGCATTTCGCGACTTGGCAAAAGAACTCTTAGAACAAGAAAGAAAAGCTTATAATTTTGGAGGCAGTGAAATCTCCAGGGAGCTTGAGGTCCGCTTTCAAGACAGTGCAGAATTTAGATACATTATCAACGTACATGTTGGAACTACTCGGACCACAGTACAGGCCAGCTATATTGCAAGATACCAAAACGGCAACGAAGAACAAGGTGGAGGGATTATAATGAAGGACGATAAACAAGCCGATATAGCAGAAATTACCAAAGATGATATCATCAGCGATTTCATGAAACATTATATTGGACGTGAAATTCCTTGTCCATATTAAGGACTGCCGGCTTTAAATTATTGAAGGACCGTATCGAAATATTTTCACATCACTTGAAGATTATCTTTTACTTCGTTTTCTCTTGTAAAAGCAGCATTTACCGAATTTCTACCGGTTAATTGTCCTTCGCGTGCAAATTTTTTATTCGGAAATTGTCATACACCGGAATCCAGCGGTTACCGCCAAAGATCAGAGGGCAAGCTCCTCATAAGAGAGTGGATTGTGCGTTAGTATGCGGTGAGTATCAAAACAGGCAGAAACCTTGATATTGTCTGGCCGATCAAAATTCAATGTGGCGCTGCCAATTACTGTCGGGTTTTCAGAGTAATTAAAAAATGTACCTTTGAGCACAGAGCATCGGCGCTTCAGGTAAGTTATTTTATTTAGGAGCTTTATTATTTCCCCTACGCCTGAAAAATTTTGTACAGTGACACATTTTTTAGTAACTTCTATATGCCACTAAAAAAATATGGTTTTACAACCAACCCGGATGGAGCAAGGCCGATAATACGGCTTGACTTATCGTCTAATGTGTCGCATTTAGCAAAATTTTAAGAGAGAGCCCGATTTTGCCGATTAATCTTATGCTACTTCAATCACCAAGTATTAACTCATTACCTGCACCTTGGCTTATGTCAGCTCTGAGCTATGGTGCGACCTCTTCAGGCTCATTCTCTTAACTTACAACTTAACTGCTTACGCTGGCTAACATTAATAGACGAACTCTGCTAATGTGATAGGGAAAAGTTTGGCCATTTTAGCAGGTTAACGGGGGGAACCGATATGAGACTACACGGCTTACCGGAAATCAAACAAGAGTACTTTAGCCTCTCCATCCTGCAGCAAGTCAACTATCATAATTGGCTTTGTCCTTGCTTTCTTGAAAATCTCGTAAGCTTGTCGTTTGCTGTTTAACGGGTGTCCGTTCACTGCGCGAATTATGTCACCGCTTTTAAGAAGAAGGTCTCTTGCCGCCAATATTCTGTCCAGGCCAGTTATTCTAAGTCCTTCTACTTGACCGTTGTTGTGATAGGGTTCAATAACTGCGTTCTTCAATATTGCCTCTACACATCTGATTTTAGTTCGTACCTTGGTTAGTACTTGCGGTGCACTTGCTCTCACTGTATCACTTGTTTTTTCGATGTTCTGGCCCGGATGTGTTTCAGTAGTATCACTGCCTTTGGAAGACCAATCATTGCCAAAGACATCGCCAAACAATTTTAAGTTAGATCCGTCCTTATCAGGCTGTATCAGGCCGGCAGCGCTGTCCTGCCGGTACTCCCCGACCAAATGTTCCGGCAGGTTCGGCATCTCAGGTATAGTGGCACATTCGCTGCCTCTCGCAGATGTTGGTGTAACAATTCTCTCCATACGCCGTGCGATCATGGTTGTTCCAACAGTATAAAAAAAGATAACACCAACAAGAGCCCACTGGCTCCCGAATCGAACCAGACGCGTATGCATTTTATCACCATCCTTCCTCAAGACATGCGGACTCTACTTTAAGGATTCCGCACACCCCTGCGTTCCACTGATCGAGAGGATTGCCAAACAGGCTGTGATATCTACATCTTCTACAATTCCACGCATCATATCCACCCAATTGCTAAAAGGACGATAGCAATGGTTCCTACTGCCAAAATAATCAACCCGATTATTAGCTCGTTCCGACTCATAGTCCCCTATTAAATTCTAAGAAATAGATAGATGAATGCAAAGACATGGGATTTGTTGTTAAGACCGATAAAGCTTCTGCTTTTTTTCAATTTAAGGCCCCTGAGCTTTTGTTTGCAGCCCTTTTTTCATTACCTAAGTCAGGCGCACAGAATCTCACAGAATCCCCATCAGATGCCGGTTTGACCTGTACATTAACGGCAGGTAGAAAGGCTCCCCCTGGTACACTTCGAAAGACAGTGGAGAATGAACAACGCACACGATTGAAGACATCGTAATTAAAAGCAGCGATGAAATCGTGGTGGAAGTTCGGGGCAATTCCGGGGAACACGGCAAGCTGGACTATGTACAGCTAAACTACAGAAGTTCGGAGTCCAATTCTTCCAGCTCCTCGGGTTCAAGTTTCTCCTCCAGCGGACCTCTTGATGACCCGTATGAAAAGGTGCAATTTCAAAAATGAAGGGGATGACACACATACTCCGTTCGTCAATCATGATCCCTCAAAGGGGCTGGACGAAGATGGCCTCAACCAATGGGACAGATGGCTCGACCAGCTCGAAGAAAAAGGGATTGTCGTTCATCTGCATCTTAGATGAAAACCAGGTAGTGGGTCAGTTTGAAAATTTTTCCTTATTTTCCAATAATTCGACAATATCTTCTAATTCCCAAAGACGTTTTGTTACGCCCGCAGCCATAGCCGGTGTTATCCTTAATGTTTGGTGAATCCGGCAGAAATTATAGTACATAAAATGTAACGCTACTGCATAGTGCAGATTTTCTACTTTCTTGCTGAATCCATTTGTTAGGCGTGTGAATCGGCGCATTCCCATTCTCATTGTTAGGTTTTGCCTTTCCACAAACGATGTCGATATATGACAAGGGTCAGGATTGCCTTGAACTACGGCTAACTGGCAACCAACAACCTTGCTGGGGCTGTAGCGATGTGTAACTTCGTCTTTATCTTGACAATACATTTTAGTCAGTGTTGCATAATCAATTTTATTACCAAACGCATCCTCAACAGCGCACAGGTACGCCCTGTGACCATCAGTAGTCAGTTGAACGCGATGACGTAATCGCTTTGACAAATCATACATAAACATTTCAGCCCAGTCCGCATCACGCTTGCCTACAAGCCATGCGGGAACTAACTTGGTTTCTGCGTCTAATGCTACCCAAGTCCATACATCGCCATAACCAAATTTGCCTTGATATTGCTCCGGTACATTTTTTTTCTTTGCATAACAAAATGACTAAATTTCACCGACTTGAATACGTTTGCAAGGCAAGTTTACCATTGCTTTATCATGGTATTGTTCGCAGGCTCGACCAACATTACAAAGTAGTTTTGTAACTGTATTCTTGGCTACACCCGTCATTCTAACGGTTGAACGAATAGAATTGCCCTCTACCAATGCCCCCAAAACTTGAATTCGCTTTTCTCTGGTCAGTCTATTCATACTGACCATTATGCTTGACCGCTCAAGCAAAGTCAAGGGAAAAATAAAAATTTTTTAAATTTTTATTAGCTTAGAAAGGGGATGTTACTTGATTATGTTTGGGATTTGGATAAATCGTGCCTTTAGACATTTTCCATTGACGTTCTTTTGTCGGTTCTGATTTGGGTGTTTTTGGCATATACGGCCCAATACGTCTCAATATCTCTTCTAATGATTCTTTGGCTTGTTCTATTTTTTTATCTTTTTTCATAGTTATATTTCCTTTAGGTGGCTATACCCGAAAGAGCTGTTTCCAAGACCTTCCGTGCATGCATCGTAACAGCCCAATTCGCTCTTACAAATAATTCCCATAACCAATTCCACAGTTCTGATTGCAATGGTATTTCTTCAATTCTCAATCCTTTGTTTTTGGCTTCAGCCATTGTAATCATTCGTCCATGAGATTTGGTTACTTCTTGTATTAAAAACGCTGATATTTTCTCACTAATTTCTTCTTCTGTTAAACGAGACATCATTCCGGATTTAAGCAATTTAATAGATATACTTTCTGAAAGCTTTTGCGCTGATTTTAATTGCTCAATGTATCTTGCATCATATCTTGCTAACTGTTGAATTAACGTTTCTATTCGCTTGGCCTTTCCTGATACAGCCATTTCCATCAATTGTTCATAAGAACGGACGTATTCTTGGGCAGAAATCCATTCCTTTTCACCTGTTGCATCATTGTGATACTTAACTTGAGGGTCAACTGGCCCAAGTTCAGCGGTAGGACTCATTAAAATCCGAGAAGCACCAAAGCAAATCATTGTTGCGGCAGATTTAGCCTTTTGGGGTACTATTACCTCAAATTGCCCATTAGAATAAGAACGGCATACATTCACAATTCTTTCGGCTGCCATACCAGAACCACCGGCTGAATTCAAAATCAATATTATCTTTCCCCCTGAATGCTCAACCGCTAAAATGCTTTCAATCATTTCGGCGTCTTTATCAGACATCATTGCATCTTCATCATAAAATGATGAAAAATAAACAACAACTTTGCCCTTTAGTTTTCTTTCAATCTTCTCAATAAGCTCTTTCCGGCATTCCCAGCCTTGCGATGTTTCTTCCATAACATGTGACCAAGGGCTTTCTTTAATAAAGACTCCTTTAGAGACATTTTTCTTGGTGGATTTTCTTTTCGTCTTAGCCATTTTCTTGCCCACCTACAGTCAGTTTTTTACTGTTTTTTCCAACGCGCATTTGCGGCTTTTTGAGCAATTTGGCTTCGCTGTTCCGGAGATAATTTTTTAGAACGCGCTTTACCGCCTTTAAGGCCACCTAACCGTCCTAACATCACAGCAGCAGGATTTTTACCATTTTCAGCAGCTTTTTGCAACAATTCTTCTGTAAGAGTAGCTTCATCTACGATAGATTTGGCAAGTAAGTTCGTATCCATCCTCTTTTTGCTTGACCGCTTTAGCATAATAGCATTATACATCGGCAAAAAAGTGCTGTCAACTTAAAAAATCGTTTTTTTTGCGAACATCTTTACTTGTCAAAGAATCAAAAATCAAGCAGAAAATCTGCTACTTATTTTCAAACTGACCCGCTACCGAAAACCAGAGTCAACTTTACTGCTAAAACCTTGAGAACATAACAGTTTAGCGCCTGATGAGTATTTGCCCACTACGACAACGAAGATTTCTTGTGGTACTTAGACCGGTAAGATAGTACAATTGGCACAGCGTTTTAACTGTATGTAAGTCCTGCGATGACAAGCAGGAAGGATTTTTCCAGGGCGACTGCCACTCAAATAAAGAACAAGCTACAGGGATGGAGTCTCAGTGCTTCGACCTACGGGGGCAGGTTTGTATCTGGCGGTCGTGCCCGCACCTGTGCTGCCCGCACCTGTACCTGCGCCACCTGTGGCGAGGTATCCACAGGTGCAGGCACAGAAAACGCGGGTACAGGTGTGCCGTATTCAAGGTTTTGGGAGATTAACATGGATTCAGACATACATGAAGGGACCCCGCTTCGCGGGAACCAAGCACAAGCGATCGGGCGAAGGGAGTTTCTCTTGGGGCTTTCGGTGGCTGCAACCGGTTCGGCGCTGGCTATTGGAAACACGTGCCGGGCAGAACATACCCCATCTGCAGAGGCCGCCTCGGCCAGCCCATCCGATGGGCGGGCCTCGCCCGCGCCGCCGCTGCCCACGATACGTCTGGGTGACCACCGCGTTACCCGGCTGATCGCCGGCTCGAATCCCATCAACGGATACTCATATATGGGTCCCGTGCTGGACCGGCACATGCAAGAGTATTTCACACCCGAGCGAATAGTCGAATTCCTTTGGATGTGCGAACGTGAGGGCATCAATACCCACCAGTTCAGTCGCCCGGAACAAATGGCCGGTGTTCTGCGAACACTCCGTCAGCGCGGATCGAAGATGAAGTTCATCTGCCTTCACTCCGGCGCATCGGGGCAAACTTCGGTCGAGAAGGTGGTTCAGGACACTCAGCCCATCGCCATTGTCCACCACGGAGGGGTTACCGACAGGTTGTTTCGGGAGGGTAAGAGCCGGGAGGTTCACGATTTTGTAAAACATGTCCAAGACGCCGGTGTGCTGGCGGGCGTTTCGGCACACAATCCCGATTGCATCAAGCAAATTGCCGACGAAGGCTGGCAGGTCGATCTATTTATGACGTGCTTTTACTACCTAACCAGGACTCCGGAGGAGCTGGAAAAAATGCCGCCGGTGGTCACTGTCCAGGTCGGCTATCCGTTCTTCGCCTCGGACCCCCTCGCCATGACGAAAGTGGTCCGGCAGCTCGACCAGCCTTGTCTGGGCTTCAAGATCCTGGCGGCCGGTCGGATGTGCGGCCGCGACTATAAAGTCGAGGCGGCGTTCAAATTCGCCTTCGAGCATCTCAAGCCGACCGATGGCGTGATTGTCGGCATGTACCCTCGGTATCACGACCAAATCCGACAGAACGCCGGTTATACGCGACAGTTCGCGGCGCTGCGAGACACTTAGCGTCGGATGAAGAGGAACATTCCCGGCTAATTTAAATCAATCTCGACGAGTCGGTCCATTGAAGGGGGTGATGGCAAACCGAAACAAAGGGGGCAACTTGGCTTAGCAAATTAGGAAACTATCCCGCACCAAAATCCGCATTCACCTCGCTGGACTGCCTGTTCGCCAGGAAAAAATGGCTTTGCCCCAGAGCTTTTGGTGCGGGATTGCCCTGCGTCAAATTGTTGATGGGCACTCCACAGGATGCCTTACGGCAAAAGCTACTTCAGGAAGCTCATCCCAGCGGGTCGTATATCGGCAGGAACGTCTCTTGAATTTGACCTTCCACGATTGGTCTAAACCTTCCGCCGCCCACTGCAAAGGGCTGTCTAACCTGGTGTTTATGGAATCTATCACCCTCATCAGCCGCTGAGATTTTAATCTGTCAACCCCGTTAGAGGCTTTTTCCGTTGGGTCCCCCGTTAGAAGTTGACGTCTTACTTCTAACGGGGGGCCTCTAACGGGGTCAACGTTATCAAACAGGAGCTTTTGGGCCTGGTTTTCGGGCACAAGGGCGTTGAATATAATCCCGCATTTTTTGAATGCACAGCCCTTACGATATAACCTGTCAATACATCGACAGGCGTTGCGAATCAACTCTATCGTATCGCTGGTAGCAGCAGCAAACTCGACAGTATGAGAATTAAAATATCTATTCTCGATAAAACGGCTGGTTGTAACATAAACCGTCATTACACCTGCAGCCAACCCCTGTTCTCTTAACTTCTCCCCTGCCCTTGATGCGTAACTTGCAATGGCTTCTTTCAACTCTTCAACGGATTCTACCGGCTTTCCAAACATACGTGAGACGGTAATCGATTTTTTAACAGGAGGATTTTGCTCTAACGGATAACAGCTAATACCACGTAACTCATAAACAGTCCTTGTCCCTACCACTCCGAATTTTTGTCTAACCCAGCCAATATTCGCATCCCGAAGGGCAAGAGCGGTTTTGATTCCTGCACCTTTTAGTTTCAGGGCTGTTCTGATGCCTACCGTCCACACCTTTTCTACCGGTGTTTCAGCCAGAACCTTGTCCAGATAAGCAGAATCGGTCAGGTCCAATACTCCGTTTGCTTTAGCAGATTTTTTAGCGACCCCATTAGCTATCTTTGCCAGAGTTTTCGTTCGGGCTATACCCACAGTTACCGGCATGCCGGTCCACTGCTTGACAGTTCTCCATATTTTTCGGCCATAATCTGTCAAAGAGCACCCCCGCCGGCAACAAGCGGGGGCAGCAAGGTTCAGAAATGCTTCGTCAATTGAATATACCTCTATATCAGGCGTAAAGGCCGATAGAGTTTCCATAACACGACTGGACATATCGGCATAAAGGGCATAGTTTGACGAAAAGACCTCAACACCATTTTTTCTTATAATCTCCTCAATTTCAAATGCCGGAACGCCCATACTTAGACCCAATGCCTTCGCTTCATTTGAGCGGGCCACAACACAACCATCGTTGTTTGATAATACAACTACCGGCTTGCCTTCCAATCTTGGGTTAAATACCCGCTCACAGGAGGCATAGAAGTTATTACAATCAACTAAGGCAAATATCTCTTTGGAACCCCGCAAGGCGGGAACCCTTTCATAATGCGTGTATCACATTGGTTACTACTCCCCAGACCTCAAATTCGGTATCCTCGCTGATTTGCTGAACAGAGTAGTTTTCGTTTTCCGGTTCTAAAGCTATTCTCTTGTTCCCTATTCTGATTCTCTTGACGGTCAGCTCACCATCTATGACCGCAATCACTACGCTTTTGTCTTTCGGTTCAAGACTGCGGTCAACTATTAGAAGGTCGCCAGAATGAATTCCAGCCCCCATCATAGAATCGCCGATGGCCCTTACAAAAAATGTTGCTGCCGGATTTCTAATCAAATATCTGTTTAAGTCGAGCTTATCTTCCTCATAGTCGGCGGCCGGTGATGGGAACCCCGCCGGCACCACCGCCTCAAACAAAGATTGTCGATACTTTGTCGACAAATCCGGCACATGAACTGTTTTCGCTTCGGTAGCCATTCTGTATCTATCACTGGTTCAGGGCAATTTTGGCCAACTGCGGATACGTTCGCAAAAGTCCTTCAGGAACGGGTTGTTTTTGGGCGGTGATTAGGGCCTTTAGCTCAAGTGCGTTGGCAAGCTCAGCACCTCGATAATGATTATTGGTAATAACAGTGAGTGTTTTAAATGCTTTGGCTAATTCGTCTATCCGCAGCTTTATCTGGTCCAGTTCTTTTTCGTTGTAGTAGTAATTGTAGGTTTCATCTCTACCTGCCTTGCTAAACCATTTTTCTACATTCCTGCCGTGCATCCTGAAATAACCATTCTTTCCTACGGTACATTGCTGCATATCAAACGAGTTCCAGGTAGTCGGATAATCAAGGTTGCAGACCGAAACACCGAGCCCTTCCAAAAATTCCAAAGCATTCGGCATTTGCCATGATTTGTGCCTTACCTCTACCGCCAAACTGAAGGCTTTAGAAAAATTTCTTACTATCTCGGCTAAATGCTGCCGGTTGTGGTTAGTATCATCAAAGTCATATCTGAATTGAATCAGCAGATGCTTTAGCTTACCCGCTTCGAGGAAAGGCTCAAAACCTTTATGAAAATATTTTACGATTTCCGCATCGACCTTGCCTTCATGAGTGAAGCTTCGGTGCAGCTTGGCAGTGAAGAAAAAATCCGGGTGTTTGGCGGTTTTTTCCAGCCATGATTTTGTGGTTTTTTCAAATGGCGGCCGGTAAAAAGTGCTGTTAATCTCCAAACAGTCCACAAACTTGCTCACGTACTCAAGCTGGTCAACCTTTGAGCTTGTATACACAATTCCCTTCCAGTCCGGATAGGACCAGCCTGCTATGCCTATGTAAATCTGACCGGGCATTGTTGCTCCTATTCATCCAGCCCCTCGGAGGGGCGGGGTTCACAGCATTCTGAAACAGCCTGTTACCTTACCAATTATACGAACGTTTTTATCACCCTGTCTTATGTATTTAGTTTTATATCCTGCTGCTTTGTTGGCCGGTTCAAGTGCTATTCGGCCCCGCAGGAAGGGACCCCGCTTCGCGGGAACCAAATGTATTCTTTTAATGGTGGCTTCATCATCCAGTAAAACCACCCCTATCTGGCCGCTTTCAATTTTTTGTCCGGGCTGCACCACTACGTAATCGCCATCCATAATACCCTCATCAGCCATACTATCACCGACTACCTTTAAAATAAATCTATTCTTAGACTGGCCGAACAAGTCTTTCAACTCTATGTATCCTTCGATATTCTCTTCAGCTAATATCGGCTCCCCCGCTGCCACTCTGCCTACAACCGGAATACCATCAGTTTGTCTTTTATTTTCGAGATACTCCTTCGATAATCTAAGCCCTCGATGGCCACCTAAATCCACCAAATATCCCTTTTTTTTGAGATAATTGATAAGCTGATAAGCTGCATTTTGAGCAAGGCCAAGGTGCTCCGCCACTTCCCTTTGACTTGGCGGCCTATTATCTTGCAGCCGTTCCTCAACAAACCTGAACACTTTTTGCTGTCTTTCTGTTAGGGGTTCCATAACTGCCCTTTCAAACAATCTTATTACAATATATGGTCATTTGACCATACAGTCAAGGGAAATTTATAAATATTTTCCAGAATTACTTTAATACCCCAATGCTCCAGCCTCGCTCAAGTCATTTTCTGTTTGACATAATACCTGCCGTACGATATTGAACCGTATAAAACGCAGGGGCCAGAACAGTGACTCCGGACGGGCTGCCGTGACCGACATTATGATACAACAGTCTATAGAGATTCGGTGTTGCTCAAGTCAATGCTGACTACTAATCAGCGCTTGCACCCGACAGCAGGGACTCGATGGCTTTATAAAGTGCGTGTGTACGACCGAATTTCTGTAAGTATTATATACTTCCTCATCTCAATCCCCTGCGATGGGTGAAGTGCGAACCGTTAGGCGGCAAAAGTAAATTATGTTGAAAATTTATGAAAACGAAAATAAAAAAACTAAAACAGGTCTCTTACTGCTCGGTATCCCGCTGCTTCTCTGGATTATCCTGCTGCTCTTTTACTTCAGGGTCGCCAACATCTTCGATGCCTATCTGATGAAATTCCCCGGGCCGCTTGTTATATGGGCAGCTATGTCCCTTTGTCCTATAGCGGCAATTTATCTTGGTGTGAAAATGACTCGCGCGCGGCAGAGTAAATTCATGGGACGAGCGTTTACGGCGACGGGTACATTCCTTCTGGCGGCCTTTATCTTGCTCATCGGCATTCCCTTGGTCAACGAGGCTTTGAAGCCGGAAACTCCAAAGAACCCAAGCACGCCGAGACCTGTTGAGCCGCAAGCTGGATTGCCTGTATTTCCCGGCGCTGAAGGTTTTGGCACGCGGACCATCGCCGGACGGGGAGGTAAGGTGATAGAAGTAACTTCGCTGGCGGACGACGGGCCGGGGACACTTCGAGCAGCCCTCAACGAACTCCCCCCTCGCATCATTGTCTTTCGTACTTCAGGAATCATCGAGCTTAAGTCGGAGCTGCAAATCATCCAGCCGTTTGTAACCATTGCAGGCCAGACTGCTCCGGGCGGTGGAGTCTGTATTAAGGGTGCCGGCATTGGGATAATGACCCATGATGTGCTTATCCAGCATATCCGAGTACGGCCTGGAAACAAAGGTCCGGTCGATGCCGATATAAACGACGCGATTAGTATTTTAGGCAAGTACTCCGGTGGCAACGACGAGGCCTACAACGTGGTGGTGGATCATGTCTCAGCGAGCTGGGGAGAAGACGAGACCGTCAGCACCTGGTACGGGGCGCACGATATTACTATTTCGTGGTGTATCATCAGCGAAGCTCTGAACAGAAGCCGTCACCACAAACGCACACACAGTGCCGGAGTGCTTATCGGGGACAGCTCCTACCACGTATCGATGCATCACAACCTTCTGGCGCACAACGATTTCCGCAATCCGCTAATCTCCCAGGGAGGCACCCATGACATAGTGAACAACGTCATCTATAACTGGGGAGTGCTGCCGGCCGAGATAAGTGACTACGACTCGAATACTTTTTTGAACTTCATCGGGAACTACTTCATTCCAGGGCCATCGACTCAGAGAGGCCCGTATGAAATCCTTTTCCCCGAAGGTAATCCCAGAATTTATGTGCAAGGCAATCTTGGCCCTCATCGTCCCGAACCGAACATGGACGAGTGGGCGCTTGTCGGCTTCGGCTGGGGAGAGAAAGGTGTCGCGCCAAAAAAGTATCGCAGCTTCACAAAATTCACAACTGCCCCTATTACTACGGACAGTGCTGCCGTGTCACTGGACAAGGTGCTGGCAGGAGCGGGGGCGACAGCACCACAACGCGATGCGATTGACCGCCGCGTGGTGAACGATGTGAAGAAGGAGAGCGGCTCAATTATCGATTCCCCGGACGACGTCGGCGGCTATCCCAAGCTCGCAAGTGGGAGCCCGCCAATTGATTCTGACCATGATGGTATGCCGGACGATTGGGAATTGGAGATGGGATTGGATCCCGGGGAAGCTTCCGACGGAAACGGCGACCTTGACGAAGATGGTTACACAAACATCGAAGAGTATCTACATTCATTATCGAGCCGAGTTTAAAGCGTGAGCTCAATAGCCTTCAAGTGTTGAGAACCTATTCAATTCTCCTCATTATTGTTTAGGAACCTCCTTCTTTTTTTCCTGCTCAGCCTTTTCCAGGGCTTGTTCAGCCTCTTTGCGTGCGGTGATGTCCCGAATGCTCTCGCGGTGTCCCAGCGAATTGCCTTTGTCGTCATATATCGGCTGCCAGGACATCGCCGCCCAGATTATCTTACCATCCTTGCGCTCTATCCTGAACTGGACATCGTTGCCCGTACTGCCTTTAAGGGCCGAGCGAAAAGCTCTATCCATCCGACTACGGTCTTCCTCGTAAACTATCGAAGTTGGGTAATCCGACATAGCCGTAAGCTCTTTTATGCTGTAGCCGGTAACACGCTTTACCGCCGGATTCGTCCACAGAACTCGGCTGGTCGGACCGACCCATACCTCCCAGCCATAAGTATAGTCTGCGATAGCGCGGAAGCACTGGTCAGTCATCCGAGTCATTAATTCTGTACGTTTACGCACGCTAACATCGTCATATATAGCCACAACCTGCCCTGACGGCAATCTATATACATAGTTCTCTCGCCAGCCTGCGATCCTTTCATCCTTATATACTGAAACGGGGTGATGTTCCGGCATGCCCGTTTTGTACACACGTCGGAAAACATCGAAAAGGCCGAACTTCTTGACTCCGGGAAAGACCTCTGTGACACTTTTACCTATCAGCTCTTCTTTTGTAATCTGATCGATCTCTTCGGCCGCTGCGTTAAAATCCACAAATACAAAATCTTCCCCGTCGTTTCTCGCCTCGTATATCGCCACTCCGCTGCTGACATTGTCGAACAGAGCCTTGAATTTCGCCTGGTATTCTTTCAGCTCGTCCTCGGGATGCTGCTGACTTGGGACCCCGCAAGGCGGGAACCCTCCGCTAAGCTTTGCTTTTTTACGGTTATTGGTTTCCATATCTCACCTTAGCTTACAATCTCCCCATCCCCGTTCACTCCTGATTATATACTTTGGCTTCGCTCCGCTTGTTCGGATGAAGCTGTATCTTCTGCCGGCCTCTATTTTACAATGTATCCTGCCGAATTGGCAAATCGGAAATCACTCCTGCGTCCGTCTCCCATCATCCGTGTGGCGGGGCGATTCGCCTGCAGTGGACTCTCGCCCATAAACCCGCCTTGTATGTGCCCATCAAACCTATCCTGAGTGTAATCAAAGGATAGTTTTTTGCCGCCTACCCCCGCATTTCTCCGGCGGGGGTCATTTGGTTAGGAAAACTCGTTACAAGTTATTACTGAAGAATTGCGCTTTCAGCAATCTCCGCCAGAGCACTATTGATACGCAGAATGGCCTCATCGATTTCCGCGGTACTCTTGAAGCCTATCACAACCGCATCCACCAAACCTGACTGCATGGTGAAGCGTATAGACTTCTCGCGTTCCTCGGGCTTTGTGAAATCACCTTCCCCAAGGATTTTCATGCCAATGATGCCGTGGCGATTCTCACGCATGACCTTAATTTGCTCCATCACCGCAGGCAAATGGGACGCATCGCTCTTGGTTCTCCAGTCCTCGGCTGGGGTATCAATGAGCACACCCTGTGGATTGATTCGCACCAGATTGACGTCAACCCAGTCCAGCTGGGCTGCTTTCGTCAATGCAGGCAGCGAATGGCACGAGACACCGTGGGCGCGTATAATCTTCTTGGCCTTGGCCTCTTCGAAGGCATCCACCAGCCGTTTGCGTCCTTCATCCCAGTCGGCCCTGACCGCACAGTGGACCAGCAGACTGTCGATGTAATCAACACCAAGCTCCTCACGATAGCGGTCGAGTACCTCCAGGGGCTTCTCGGGAAGACCGGGCATCTTGGACTGGATGAACAGCTTCTCGCGGTCAAGACCCCTGATCGCCTCGCGGACCAATGTGTGGGTTCTGTAGCTCTCAGACGTGTCGATATACGTAATCCCCTTATCATACGCATACCGTATCAGCCGGTTAAAGCCATCAGAACCCAAGGCTCGCTGAACGCTGCCGCCTCTGGTGCCGGTACCAACGCCAAGCCGGCTCAGCCTCAATCCTGTCTTGCCTAATGGGACTTGATCCACAGCCGTCGGCTTGCGTCCTATGGCCGAAGGTCCGACTTTACAAGATGACAACAAGGTGGCACCGGCCAATGCAGCCGTACCTTTAATGAATTGACGTCGAGTGATTCTTTTTCCACTCATAATGGGATCCTTTCATATTACTGTAGGCAACTGTAACTTTACTATAACTCGGCACGTTTGTAATTCTGCATAATCCTATATAGTACTCGCATCACGTTAGTGCGGCAAGCCTCTTCCTGATATGGAACGACCTTGGGTGCCCGTCAAGTTTGTAGGTAAAAATAACCCTCCAATAGATGTATTTT
>CAYUFX010000116.1:0-14332 GCA_964444135.1 uncultured Pirellulales bacterium
ACTGCGCTCAGGGTAAACTCAGAAGCGTATCGTGTATATATGGTTCGGGTTAGGGTGGTTCGCGAACAGCCCCTACGTTCGGGGACAATGATTGAGGGGCAAACAACCCCGTGTTGACAGAAAAATTAGCCCCACCCCTCAGACTTTATAAACCTGTCCTGAGACTGTTGAAGGATTCTTTTGATTTTTGAACTTTGATTCTTGATTTCACTACTGTACTGCCATCGGTTCCAGTGGGCGTAATTATATCTCTGAAAAATCCGTCTCCTCAAAATCTTCCGGCACACCAAGACCGTCTGATAAGCCTACAATACCGTTCTCAGCTCCAATCCCAAGCCAGGACAGTTGTATTCTCCCGTCAAAATACATCTCAATCTGGAATGTATTAGAGCTGTTGCTGCCGTATTCATTAACGTTCTCCCACGTCACAACCATGCGGTCTGCCAATTGTTTCCAACTGACCAGCCCGTCTCCGGCCGGATTGAGGTCGTTGAATAAGCCGGATATGCGCATCGTATCAAAGTGGTCGGACAAACTTTCAGAATAGTCGTTATCTCCTTCGGTAAAGGTTATGTAACCGTTGCTGCCGACATAGAAGCTCGAAAAGCTGCTGCCGAAAATAGACACTGTAGCCTGATTACTTAACTTGACAAGCTCGTAATTGTCATCACCCAGCGCCAGCTCTATACCTCCAGCGGGGTCGGTCGGTAACTGTGTAATCGTTTGTAGATAAGCAATATAGGAAGTACCATCTATAGTAGGCTTGAACATAATTGTGCTGTTCGACAGGTCAAAGGTATCTGTGCCGGAAGAAAACTGCTCGGTAAAGAACTCAGGTGACAGCGACGGCGGTGGATACGCATCTGAGAGGTCTGTCTCCTGAAAATCTTCCGGCAAACCAAGACCTTCTGATAGACCTACAATAGCGTTCTCAACTGAAATCTCAAGCCAGGAAAGCCGTATCCTCCCGTCAAAATACATCTCAACCTGGAATGTATTAGAGTTACTGTCACCGTATTTATGAACGTTCTCCCACGTCACAACCACGCGGTCTGCCAATTGTTTCCAGCTTACCAGCCCGTCTCCGGCCGGATTGAGGTCATGGAATAAGCAGGATATGCGCATCGTATCAAAATGTTCGAACAACGATTCAGAATAGTCCGTATCTCCTTCGGTAAAAGTTATGTAACCGTTGCTGCCGACATAGAAGCTCGAAAAGATACTGCCGAAAATAGAAACTGTTGCCGTGTTACTTAAATTTACAATCTGGTAATTGTCATCGTACATCGCCAGTTCCGTACCTCCGGCAGGGTCGGTTGGTAACTGTGCAATCTCTTTTAGATAAGCACTATAGAGAGTGCCGTCTTTAGTAGGAGTGAACATTATTGATTTGTTCGACAGGTCGAAGCTATCTGTACCGGAGGAAAAATACTCGGTAAAATAATCAAGCGCCCCGCCATCTGCCGGAAATCTATCAATCAGCTCAGCAGCATACTGCAAAATCAAATTTTCATCGTTCGTGTTGACTTCACCATTCCCATCTACGTCAGCGGCCCATATTTGTTGCGGCTCCAAATACAAAAGACCTTCAGCATACCAGGCAGCTAAGGAAGCATCGTCGTATGAGACTTCTCCGTTGCCTGAGACATCACCAAGACGAATAATATAATATGGACTGTTAGATGCATCTACTCGCCCGCGATAGTGTACCGGACCGTCATCTTTCCAGTAATAACCGTAAACGTAGACCTTTCCATATAAGTCTGGCTGAATATCTAATGGCTCTTCATAACATACGGTTACATTCACTACGTCGTATAACAAATTATCTGCATCAGCGAGAACTTCATCAATAGTAACCGGAACGTAGTAATGCCCGTGGCCAACCAGTTCATCATCTTTCTCATCAGCCTTTACAGCAGTTCCTACGAACTTAATTCGTCCTTCTCTTGGCGGTGGCGCTCCAAAACCCACGTAATCCTGGTCTGATATACTTGAGGTTACATTAAAGTATGACCTATACAGCGGGTCGAAAGTATAATCACTCTTGCTCGGCATGGACGTCCCTGACCAGCCATCCCCTACCCTCTTAGTGTAATAGCCGCTGCTATTGGTAGTAGCGCTGCCGCCGCCGTTACTGAAAGTCAATATCACATCACTAATTCCAGAGCCATCGGCGGTCCGAACGTAGCCGGAAATGCTCGGAAATGGAGGAGTAGGAGCAACGTCAAAGCCGTCCAGCCAAAGAGTTCCCTGGAAATGGACATAGAAAAGCCACCTACCCTCTCCGAGCGGTCCATAATGACCTTCAAGGCCGCAAACCGGGTCAGGGTCTATCGGGACGGGAATGTTAGGAGCTGGCTCTTGAATCCATAGTTCGATGGTTCTTTCCACAGGGTCGATGGAAAGCGTCGGGATTCCGCCCAAGGCTTGCTCAGCAGACCATTGATTGACAAAAACGTCCGTAGGCACGGTGAAATGAATTATATCTGAAATAGTGGGTTCGCCCGGATATCTGCTCGGAAGCTGTGGGTTTTCTCCATGAATCCAGGATATCTCTTGCTCGTAACCGGATGCCATCACACACAATACAAGAACTAATAGTGATGCTAATATTACCCTTCTCATTTTCTTACCCTCTTTCCTTGATATATAGATATGAAATTAGAAACGGCACCGGAATACTGCAACTAATGCAGCATTTCATAAGTTCTGCGACTATTAAACAGTGCCACCAGATCTCCTCCATTATACGAAAATAATGAAAAATATCAATAAGAATGTAGAAATTTTGAATGTTGTTTGAGATGAATCTTAATCATTCCCACAAGTGTCTAACAACAAAAAAACAAAATTTTTGAAAAATTTTAATCCCTTTCTAAAGGGGCTTGAATGGGACAAAACTCAAAGAAAGTGAAAAGCCAGAATTCAGCTCAACGGTCAAAAAACATACCTTGGCTCTTTCTCTAACGAAATAGACGCCGCGAAAGCCTACGACAGAGCAGCAAAAAATTGTTCAAAGAATTTGGATGTTTAAATTTCACACACGATGTTTAGCCCTAGGCCTGTACAGGGGAGCTTTCTTCTTCCGCAATTTACTGATGGATGTCTCTAATTTTGTGGCAGAAAAAGGCCTGCCATGAGCCGGATAGATGAATCTTGCTCCGTGTTCTCGGAGCTTCCGCCAGCTTTCATACACGGTCTTGATGTCCTCGATGTAAATAGGCCTGTGCCCAACCCCGGTCCACCGCAGGAAATTCATCGCAGCATCGCCAACAAAGGCACTTCCGTCAGAAAGCAAAACTGAGATCGAATCCCTTGTATGACCGGGCGTATGCAGGATGACCCCGTCAATGCCAATTCCTTTTAGAAGACTGTCGTTATCGCCCTCAATCAGAATGTCCTTCTCGGTTAATCTCACCGGCGGAAACTTGAACTCTTTATGAAATAGCATATAAAACGAAAAGACTACTCTGATGCGCCGATTGACGGGTTTAATATTCTCTTCTGACTTACCTTCTTCCAAGGCCGATACCGCATTGCGGTGAGCTATGATTCGACAACCTGTACGCCGAACCACTTCTGCCGCAAAACCGGCGTGGTCATCATGATGATGGGTCAGCAGCAGGTACCTGATATCTGAGGCCGCTATCCCCAACCCGGCAAGCTTCTTCTCAAAGCGCGCGTAATACTTTTCATAATCAGTGTCAATCAGCAAATAGCCACCAGTGCACTTCAATAGAAAGCACCGGGTCCAACCTAATTTCACGCTGTGGACGGTATGGCTGCTCGTGTTATTCATAGCGTTGAATGTCCTTCATATAAAAACCATATAGCAAACGTAGAGTGGGGCTTGCTCGGCTCGGCGAAGTTCTACCGGAACTGGCCACCTGCATTTTATACTAAAAGTTAATAGCAAAAAGCCAACAAAAATTTACCCCGTGAGATAATTCATTACTATCTCATGGGGCTTCTTCTTGTCATCCTGAGCGAAGCCTGTCTTGAGTGTAGCCGAATGGATCGAAGGAGCCATTCTCCATCTTCATCCTGAGCGCAGTCGAAGAATCCTGCCTGCCCCGTACCAATTTAGGTATAAGCCTAATCTTAATTGGTGTGGGGGCGATAGCCTACTCTTGCCCCGAACGACCAACATGAAATCATTGAAAGAATCGACCAATTTCGGTAAAATCTGACAACAGCAGCTCTTTGTTTTGCAAGACTGTAAAATTCGCATGAATTTTGGCAATCTTCAAGATAAGGAAAAAATGAGGATTAAAGATGAGCACGGTAATAAATCTTCCCGGGCCGAATCAGGATAGTTCGATATCGTTAGAACAAGCTATCACCAAGCGGCGGTCTCGGCGTAAGTTTGTATCGAAGGCTCTTACCTTTGAGCAAATAGCACAACTATGTTGGGCAGCCCAAGGCCAGGAAGCCCACAGTCGCTATCGCAACGCACCTTCAGCCGGGGCAACATATCCTCTGGAGCTTCTTATTGTGACCTGCGATGGTTTGTTTCAATATTTGCCTGCGAAACATTCACTCCAGAGACTCGCAAACCAGGACCTGCGTGCAGAACTCACATTGGCTGCCTGGGGACAGAAATTTATAGCCGATGCGCCGCTGACTCTTGTCTTTGCAGCACAGTTTAGCAGAACCACCGGACCCTATGGCCAGCGGGGCATTCGTTACGTTTATATGGAGGCCGGCCATGTAGCGCAAAATGTCCATCTCCAAGCTGAGGCTTTAGGACTCGGTTCTGTTGCCGTCGGTGCTTTTGATGATACTTCCGTCAGCAAAGTGTTGTCATTGCCGGATTTTCTTGAGCCGCTCTATATGGTTACAGTCGGCTACTACCGTAATTAGTTACTAAATGCAAACATCAATGTCACAAGATTGGGCCCAAGAGATTGCTAAGCAGCTTCTCAACCGGGACTTAATGCGAAAAGGCACTTGTCTGGTTCTCGGCTCTGCTGATACCGGCAAAACCGCTCTTGTAGCGGCTATAGCAAAGCACGCAGCTTCGAGCCGGCCCATCGGCATTGTCGACGCGGATATTGGCCAATCCCATATTGGGCCGCCTACCACTGTCGGCTGGGCTATAGTAGATGGGCCACAAGCGGATTTTTCACAGCTTGCTATCGGCGGTATCAGCTTTGTAGGGGATATTGCGCCTACAGGTCATCTTCTGCAGATGACTGCAGCTATAATACAATGCGTTCAGCAGTCATCTAAAGTCGCCGAACTAATCATAATCGACACGCCTGGTTTTATCTATGGACCAGCAGCTTGGATTTTATGGTGGACGGTGCAGCGGATTTTACAACCTGAATTAATCTTGGCTGTCGAGCGTGATGATGAACTGAGTGATATTCTTAGTGGCCTGCCGGGTTACGGCGGGCTTCGCCCAGACGAGCAGTTTTGCAGCTCTAAGTCTGAACTAATTAAATGTCCACCACAACTACCAACTAAATCACCGCATGAAAGGCGAAACTATCGGCAAAATCAATTTAATAAATACTTCCAACATTCTTGTCTTTATAATATCAAGTTGAGTGATGTAGCAGTACAGATGTGTCGCAATTCGAGCAGCAAGAACCTCATCAATCGGCTGATTGCGTTGAGCGACGGAAAAGGCAAAGATCTGTCCATCGGTCTAATAACGAATTGGCAGCGCGATAATGATATTGTAGAAGTGAGGTCCCCTCAGCTTGATATTCAGCAAATTCGCTGTCTTGTTGTTGGGGACATTACAATAAATATTGCTGATGAATGACATAGAAACTATTTTCATAGATGGCAGTATAGGCGAAGGGGGAGGCCAAATTCTGCGAACGAGCCTGGCTTTATCCTGCATAACCGGCAAACGGCTGCACATTGAAAATATTCGCTCTGCAAGGCGAAATCCAGGACTGGCTAAGCAGCACCTAAGTTGTGTTCGCGCCGCCTCTCAGATCTGCAATGCAAAATCTAATGGAGCAGCAAAAGGCTCTAAAGTACTAAACTTTCAACCCAGTCCTGTACACAGTGGCGATTTTCGTTTTGATATTGGTTCAGCAGGCTCTGCATCTTTGGTAATCCAAACCCTCTTACCTGCTTTATTTTTGGCTGACAAACCTTCGACAGTCACTGTTACTGGTGGAACACATAATCCGATGGCACCACCATTTGACTTCCTTTCCGAAACCTTCCTGCCGGCTATAAAAACCGCCGGTTTTAAGGGCGATTGCAAGCTGCTAAGACACGGCTTCTTTCCGGCTGGGGGCGGCAGGATAACTCTTCGTGTTCGACCCTGGCAAAAACAATCACCTGTGCCTGCGCCGCCCCCGTTCTTGCTTTCGCAAGAAAGCACGGGGGTGCATGCAAATCAGACTATCGACTTTTGTGACCCACGCCGAGAGTTTCGCGTTAACGCTCGGATATACACAGCGAAGCTTCCCACACGCATCGCTCATCACCAAGAGAAACTATTGCTCCAAAGTGGACTGAACATCCAAAATATCGAGCACACTGAAGTGAGAGATTCGCAAGGCCCTGGAAATGCTGTATGTATTCGACTTTGCTGTAATAAGCGGACCACAGTATTTACAGCATTTGGAATGCGGGGCAAGCCGTCAGAACAAGTAATTAGTGAGGTGATTGATTTAGCAAAGCATTTTATTGAAAGTGGTGCGGCAGTCGATCATTTTCTTGCAGACCAGCTTTTGCTCTATATGGCGATAGCAAATGGTGGCTGTTTTACCACCGACCGGATTTCCGCCCATACTAATACTAATATGGAAGTGATAAAGAAATTTTTACCCGTCGATTTTATTATAGAAGAGCAAAGAGACTGCTTTCGCGTTTCGTGTCAACCTGACTAATAGTAGTAAAACGCAGAGAGATGAGAAGGCGTATGCCATACCCTGAGATGGATATGGAACGGCCGGTGGCAAGTCAATGGGCTGACCTTCATTACTGCTATAATAAGGCAACGTTTCGGCTGACGGAGATTAGCGGACAGATTCTAAGCTCACCGGATTCCTACTTATATTTGCCTGATTCCTACAAATGTTTGTTATTTAGTTTGCATTTTCATTTCTTTGCTGATTAAACTGTGGGTATCAAATCCAAGCAGCAAGGCTTTTTTTTAAGGAGATTAAAATGAATGGGCAAGGCAGGGACAACGAGAACAAAGCGGCACTTTCCATAGGAGCAAAAGACCCAAAAGAAATCCCACGCAGGACATTTCTCCAGGGCCTAAGTGCGATAGGGATGGGATCTATCTTCTTCTCTACAGGCCTCGCCAAGGAAGCAAAAGCCCAGTCTGTTTCCACTTACATCGATAGTCTGTCGACAAAACAGCTCAGAACTATGTACACAGAAATGTTAAAGATTCGCTTGTAGGAGACGAACATCGAAGACCTGGCACTTAAGGGGGGCTTCCGTGGTGTAGCCCACTTATATGTGGGAGAAGAGGCTATCGCTGTCGGTGTCTGTAGTGCCCTGAGGCGAGACGACTATATAGCCAGTACTCACCGTGGCCACGGCCACCTGATTGCAAAAGGCGGTGATCTGAACCTGATGCTGGCCGAAATTACCCACAAGGCCACAGGGTACTGTAAAGGTTATGGTGGTTCCTTGCACATAACGGATATGGGTTTGGGAATTTTGGGTATGAACGGGATCGTGGGAGCTTCACATCTGTTCGGCGCTGGGGCCGCTTATGGAATCAAGGTCAAGGGAACTGACCAGGTGGTGGTAAGTTTTGGCGGAGATGGTTCCATACAGGGAAGCTTCTTCACCAGTGCCGCAAACAGCGCTGCCACCTATAAACTACCCTGGATTAGCATCATCGAAAACAACCAGTTCCAGATTTGGGTACGATGCTCAGATGTATACGGCATCGAGGAACTTGCCCGAAGGGCTGACGGTTATGGTATTGAGGGGCGAGTAGTGGATGGCAATGACGTGTTGGCCGTTTACGACGCGGCAAAGTACGCAGTGGAAAAGGCTCGTGCTGGAGGCTGACCAACTGTCATTGAGTGCAAAACTTACCGATGGTATGACCATTACGGATTTAGTGGTTCCAAAATCGGCAGGGACGGCGCTTTTGGTCTTGGCTATCGCTCCGACAGGGAACTAAGGGAGTGGATGGCCAAAGATCCCATACCACGATTCAGACGCTTCTTAGTGAACGAGAAAGTCCTCACCGAAGAGCGGGCCGATGAGATCGTGGCTGAAGTCACCAAAGCAGTTGAGGATGCTGCTGCATTTGCTAAGGTTCAGCCGGTTCCTAAACCTGAAGATGGCCTGTCGAACGTTTTTCCGAAGGTGCCGTTCCTCTCCATAAAAACTGAAAAACAATAGGAGGCAAAGACCATGCCAAAGACTATGAGCTATGCAATTCTTGAAGCTATTCAAGGGGAAATGCAGTCCCTGTTTACTCTCTGACCGATGTGAAGTAACCTGCGGGCATTGAAAATGTTTACAAATTTCATGTTTTCTATGACTCACTGTTGAGTTTCGCACTTTTTATTAGAAGAATCCCTTACGAAATAAAGACTTACAAATAATTTGGTTATTTATGCATGTTCGGTAAATCGCTCGAACATTACAAAAATAATTATATTGTCGTGAAATGGCTCATAAGCTTAAAATTACCCAATTTAACACAATTCAAAAAGTGCGAAAGTTAACTCACTGAGACTACTGAATTTATGAAATGAACATTTATGTCGAATTGGTGGATAACGGGTTGTTGGGTCGTTCCTTATCACTCCGGTTGTAGCCGTGAAGTCGCGAAAATGGGGCCGTTTTTACGACATTTGTGCGAGGCTCAGTGCGCTTCTGATTGGCTTGTGGGGTTGGTTAAGGGGAATCCCCGAGAATCGGCGGTTACATTTTTATACTACGACGTGAAAAACACACTTGTAAAGTGCTGTACGATAGCTATGATAGTGAATAGTGTGGCCTATACGATGTTTAGGCCGAAGGGAAATAGCAATTCCCGGAGCAAATATGCATTTGAAGTTGAAACCATTCAGTTAGGAGGAAAACCATTATGAGCGACATTACTAACAAAAGCACGTCACGTCGTGAGTTTTTGAAGGACACCGGTCGGATCGCCGCTACCTCAGCTTTTATGGCGGCGGCCGTTCCACGTATGTACGCTGGGCAGAGCAACACTATCAAGGTGGCCTTGATAGGCTGCGGCGGCCGGGGCACCGGCGCAGCCTCGGACGCCCTGTCCGTAAATAATGGGCCGATCAAACTCGTCGCCATGGGCGACGTCTTCGAAAATCGCCTTAACAGCAGTTACGGGAATTTGAAGAAAATTCACGCCAACCAGGTGGATGTACCCAGGGATCGCCGGTTCGTGGGCTTCGACGCTTACAAACACGCGATGGATTGTCTGAGTCCGGGCGATGTCGCGATTTTTGCAACGCCTCCGGCGTTCCGCTGGGTGCATTTCACCTACGCAATCAAGAAAGGCCTTAATGTTTTTATGGAAAAGCCTGTCACCGTGGACGGCCCGACCAGTCGGCGGATGTTCAAGCTCGCCGAAGAGGCAACAGCGAAGAACCTCAAAGTAGGAGTGGGATTGATGTCCCGTCACAGCCGGGCGTTCGAGGCGCTGTTTCAACGCATCCAGGACGGCGAAATCGGCGAAATCATTTTGCAACGCGGCTACCGGATGCATGGGCCTATCGGATTCTTCTCCTCGCTGCCCAAGCCACCCGGTATCAGCGAACTACTTTACCAGGTGCAGCGCTTCCACAGTTTCATCTGGGCCAGCGGCGGGAACTTCAGCGACTTTTACATCCACATCATCGATCATCTATGCTGGATGAAGAACGCCTGGCCGATTAAGGCCCAGGCCTTGGGCGGTCGCCATTATCGTCAGAGTCCCGAAGGCATCACTTATGTGGACCAGAATTTCGATACGTATTCGGTGGAATACACGTACGCCGACGGCAGCAAATTCATCATGGATGGACGCTGCATTATGGGTTGCAACGATATCTACTCCAGCTATGCTCACGGCAGCAAAGGCATAGCAATCGTCTCAAAGAGCGGTGATTATGGAATGCCCTCCAGCACTTACAAGGGCCAGAATCCGACTCGCTCAAACTTGGTCTGGGAATCTAAAGTCAGCCGGGACGAGGCGAATCCATATCAAAACGAATGGAACGACCTGATGGATGCCATTCGCAACGACAAGCCCTACAATGAAACCGAGCGTGGCGTCCGGGCCAGCCTCGTGACGAGCCTGGGTCGTATGGCCGCGCATACCGGCCAGGAAATCACCTACGACGAGATCCTAAACTGCGACCACGAGATGGCGCCTGACCTGGACAAGTTGACGATGGATTCTCCTGCGCCCCTGCAGGCCGGGCCCGATGGAAAATATCCCGTTCCTCAGCCGGGTATCACTAAACAGCGGGAATACTGAGGCCTCGTTGCGCGTTGCCGATTTATCCTAATGTTCTGTCAAGGCTAAAATGATGGATTGTCATTACCGCGAAATCCGTCCTGAGCAAAGCCTGCTCTGAGCGCAGTCGAATGAATCGAAGGAGCGGGAATCCAGACTTATTGATGGTACTGGATTCTGCATCGAGTGTGGACTAATAACTTATCAAAGCATGTGTGAGGGACAGTTGGCCTGTTATCGATAAATCCTCACCTTCGGTAGCGCCTTCTGCAATTCCGCCGCCTCCTCATCGCTTACCCTCGTGCGGGAAAGGTCAAGCACTTGCAAGCTCGTAAGGGCCGTTAGAGGTTCAAGGTCGCTCACCTCCGTGTTCCAAAGGTAGAGCCTCTGTAAACTTGTAAGGCTCTTTAGACTTTCAAGGCTGCGTACTTTCGTGGCGGGGAGCCAAAGCATTTTCAGCTTTGCAAGGGCCAGCAGAGGTTCAAGGTTGGTTTCCGCAACAGATACTATTTAGCAGGTCAATTTCAAGTAGTGGGCATGCAGCGCATAGCCATGCAAGAAAAGGCTTTGGGGATGGTAAAAGGTAATGAGGGATATATAGTAATAATCGTATGAGTAATCAACTTAATCGCTGGGTTCGTAGCCGAGCTCCCCCCAGGCCGCTTTCTGGACCGCGTGCAAATCCGGGTTTCCCGGCTGTACACTATCGCCTGCCTGAGGGTTTGTCATTTTAGCAAGATGTACTGTGCGTGGGTCTCTCCATTTCCAGTAGTCGCTATGTCCGTCGGCGAATGAGAAATTTGTACCGTCCCCGTGCCGAACCGTCGGCTGGTCCCACCAGCTTTCCTGGTCGTAGAACACGGTCCAACTGTCGGGCGATATCTTGCCTTCGTCAATAAACACGAACCGCTCTGGCGGCCTGCGGATCTGACTTAACCGCTTGATCATCAAATCCTTGGTTCCTGGTATGCTTGTCGCGCCATTCATCGCATCAACGATCGCGTATGTCAGCACCTCTCCGCGGATCCCCGTGGGACATTTGAAAATATCGACATCATTACAGTATTCGTAGAGGATCCCGTCTTTGAGGTGTTCGCGCAGCTCTTCAGCGGTTCCGTCAACCTGCCAACGCGCGCCGATCCAGGCCGGCTCGCCCGGTCGTGAGAAGAAAGTGCTTGCGTTAACGATCTTATCATCATTCTCATACGCGTACAATATCCACGCAAGGGTCAATTGCTTGACATTGCTCAAGCACGTGGCACGCTGTCCCTGCTCTCTGGCTCTATGTAGTGTCGGTATCAATATCGCCATGAGAATGGCAATGATCGCTATAACGACCAACAGTTCGATGAGCGTGAAACCTTTTCGCTCAACCATGTCTCGCCTCCTTCACCTATGGCAAAAAACACCTTTCTTATTTAGCGGCGACTCGCCATTTAGTGTTCATGCTCTCATTCTGCCCGCCGGATAACCGGCAAGGCATACCAATTCTATTTATTGATTGCCGATTACCTGACTCTGTCATTCCTGCGAAGGCAGGAATCCAGTCTCTCTATGTGTATTATATGCAATTCTTTCGTCAATTTTTAACTGTAATTGGTAGCAGCTATATCATTATACACCTTCCGAGCTACAGAACCAACAAGAATCAGGCAGTGAATCACCTCCGCAGCCTTTCATTATTTCCGTAACCACCTGTAGTGCTTTGGGACTTCAGTGCATCGGTCTTTTTCTGATGGGGCCATAACCACCCCATCCCGACCCATGACGGCCGGTCCTCAATTTGTTGGAAGCCTCACAACCATAGCCCTTATCAGTTCCTCGTATCTTCGTCATCCGACAGTAATTCAAACACCGCAAAAACCGGACAGTGGTCCGATGCGACTTTCTCATCTATGACCCGTGTCTCTAATATCCTCCATCGACGTTCTGGTTTGTACATGATATAGTCGATTTTCCGACTGGGCCCGATAGAAGGAAATGTCGGCTTTGGATCAGATTGGCTGACATAGGACCATTCCTGGCAAAGAAGATTGATCGGACCGCTTCCTGGAACGGCGTTGAGATCGCCGGCCAAGATGGCTGGTAGAGTACAATCCTGATATAAGTCTATGATTCGGCTTGCCTGCATCATCCGGTTCTTTTGGTCTCGCAGATGGTCTAAATGCGTGCCCACAAAGACTATTCTTTCCCCGGTCGGCAGTTCAACGTGGACTTCCAGTGCTGTTCGTGGTTCTGCTTCCGGGGCGTGCGGAAGCGGATTGTTCTTTATCTTGACAACAGGATGGCGGCAGAGAACGGCTTCTCCGTACTGGCCTCCGGCATAATCCATTGCTTTTCCAAAAATTCCCCGCATTCCGGTACGTTGGCTTAGCTCGGTCGTCAGGTCGATTCCTTTGACACGCGTCGTTTTGTTGTCCACTTCCTGGAGCGCAACGAGATCGGTTTCGAGTGAATTTATTATCCTGGCAACAGCATCCAAATTTGAATTGCCGTTGGCATCCTCCCCGTGATAGATGTTGTAGGTCAGGACTGCAACCCTGGTAGGCGATCTCAGTTTAACGCTGGCACAACCTCCAGCACATACGCTGAAAATCAATAGGATTAGCACGATTTTTGACGCGATCGACAAAGTCTTCATATTGTATGACCTCACGTTGTCCTCGTATGCTAAATATTAAAACTGTCTACATAGCTGCCCAGGCAATTCACATGCTGAACTACTTTACTCATTATCACCTTTAATTTCAACAGTGGCTTCTTCCAGTTGATATGATTCCACCTCAAACCGATCCGTGACCTTGTTCGATGGAAACATCTATGTGATTAATCTCCTTATTTTGTTGTCTGGCAAATGAGAAACGCCATCATTAAGATCGCAGATACAAAATAGCTATTGAACATCGATTTCATTCATCTTGGTTCTTATGCAAAGATTTGAACTCGGACACCTATGAAGCGGTTTGTTTCTTTGATAGTCATTACATAATTGACCGCGCATTAAAAAAATCATTCGGATGACTATTTACGTTTTACTTCACAGTATAGAGATAGTCAAGAGCCAACGCTTACTGCTCATCTGCAGATAGGACACCAGATAGCGAATTTTGAAGGCAGACTTGTAGAACGACAACAAAGAGAATCATGGCCAGTTAATATTCACAGTAATGGCAGTCCATGTGCCTTGTGGAAAAGGTTTTAAAACTCCTTGCTGGATAAGTTTACTGCCAAAAGAATTTAAGTATAATGTTGTTCTAAGCTCTGTGTTCTCTGTGGCTAAATATGCGCAAAGGAAAAGGCCGAGCGCTTTAACACGCGGCCCTCATAAATCTCGAATATCTGGCTTTAGACGGACTCGCCCATACTTTTATTTCAACGGTATCGCTGGCAATCTCTTCAAGGTTTTGTTGTCGGGATCAATGATAATCCCCACTGACTCAAGGGCTGTGACACCGAGAATCGGCTCTGCATCGGGCAGACCAAAAATTACCCGGCCTGCCGTGGTTTCACCCATAAATTCAATTCGCGCCAGCCCATACGGGTATTCCTTGACCGTGCCGTCGGCAAGCTCATAGGACATCCTGCCTTCCTTCTTTACGCCAATCTTCTCAAGCTCAGCCCCGGGCACTAACGAATCCGTTGCGCCCGTGTCCACAAGGAAGACAGCCTCGTAGGATCTCCGTCTGTTGCTGAATGCCGATATTTTCGTTGTTACCTTTGTTAAGCCCATATAAATAGTATACATCCCGTGTTAATCTGTGTCAAACAAAATTCGCGCAAAAGGAAAGCCCCAATGATTCTCACCATAGGGGCTCATAAATCCTGGCGATAGCCTACTCTCGCCCGTAAGGACTACCATCGGCCTGAACGGGCTTAGCTTCTGAGTTCGGAATGGGATCAGGCGTTTCCCCGTCAGTA
>CAYUFX010000117.1:0-14135 GCA_964444135.1 uncultured Pirellulales bacterium
GCAGCAAAGACACTCGGCAACCAGGTAATAATCTGTGTCTGCTTTACATCCACAGTGCCATTAGCCGGATCCGGGCTCCCGACGGCGCCCTCAGTAGTAAAGCTCCAGACGTCGCCTTTATACGTCTCGATAATATCAAACTCATCGACACGCCAGTAGTAGGTCTGAGCCAATTTAAGTGGGCCTGGAGTATAGTTCGTAGCTCCCTGGGGAAGTCCATCAGTTGCATTGTTCACATCGTCAAAATTGTCTCCGAAATATACGGTGTGTAATTTCGAGCCGAAACCTGCCGTCCAGCTAAGTCTCACATCCGGCACTACCTGCTCGGCAGCATCAGCCGGGGCGGGTGCATAAGCGGTCTTGGGTGGAATACTAAAGCTCCAGACAGGGCCTCTCCAGGGACTATTTGGTTCCAGATCATTGACCTCGTCTATTCTCCAGTAGTAAGTCGTGCCCGGAACAAGGCCGTCCGGAAAAGCAAAACCGGGAAAACCAACAATATAATTCGCCGCGGCTTGATTTCCTCTGAATGTCTCACCGGTTCCGTCGTTTACGTCGTTAAAATTATCGCCGAAGTACACATCATGCGAGATGGCGAAATCTCCCGGCTTCCAGACAAGACTAACCCATGTATCCGGATGTAGGGCGCCATCCTCCGGGAAGGGTCTCGAAGCCAAAGATTTCTCTCCGAGGTAAGGTGGGACATAGTCGCCTTCGTACCATCTTGCGCCATCTATCCAGAAATCACCAACTGCAAAACCTATGTGGAGTGAGACGGTCGGTGGACTGACGTCCTCACTAAAAACAGGAGTTGTTACGCTAAATTCGGTCCATTCTTCAGTCATGGTGAAGGTCTCCACACCATATGCCGTCCATGGATCTTCATTCAGTTCCGGCTTGAGCTCGATCTGCAGTTCACCTTCCTTGCATTTGAGAAAAACGGAAAAAGTGTATTTCTTGCCTTCTCCAAAAACAACTCCTGAGGGGTACAGACCAACATTCCAGTAATCTACAGGTGGTTCAGGAACCATAACATGCAGACAAAAGTTCCCCTCAATTGGGTCTTCGCGAACCGCTGCGTCCTCCAATTCTTCAACCACTTCTATATTAACGCTGCCCCATGTGCCCCACGGCGCAGTAACACCGTCCTCAAAGCCACCGTTAGCCAGTAAATTCTCGACCTCGTCTTGTGCGTGGCTTGGACCAAATAATATGAATCCTATCAACAAAACTGCTGTCAACCAGAATACTCGAGTTCTCATGATACATCCTCCTATAAAAAGGTTACGATAACGACGACTATTCGATAAACTACGATGATTCCGCGACTTTGAGGAGCGAAATCCGCAGATACCCTCATACGCGGATATAATATTTACCGATTCTATTTATACCAAATCAGACACTTTCTCGTCAAGGATAAACTATACTTTTAGGGGGATTTTGTGTTACTACTTTTGAGAATTATTTTATGCCCCCCAACAAATTTATTTGACGTTTTTGCATCGAAGCAATCCTAAAACAATAAGAGCTTATCCGGATAACCGGGTAATTATGAGGCCGAGCGAAAAGTTCGAGGCCAAGGCGGCAGGCCAAAAATGCTCGCCAGAAGTGGTTTTCTCCACGTTGAGAACATTTTTGGCCGACAACGCAGGCATCGGGCTTTGCAGCCGGCCGCAATAGAGCGGGTTATTGGGATAGGCTCTAAAGCCAAAAGTAAATTAAAACGGAGTCCATACTGAATCTATCAGTATAAGCCCCGAATTGCCTGCACTTGTGTAACCGCAGGTACAAGTGGCACAAATCTGCTTGTCAGCTAAATCATATCTTACGGTGCCGGTTCTGGAACTGGCCGATACAAACGGATATCGTCAAAGCACATCTTACCTGAACCGCCAGCCTGTCCCGAGATATCGGGATTCCTGTCGCCAAAACCAATAGCAATCGTATTAACATTGACAAGGTTCACACCCTGGTCTGCAAATGCTTGCAAGTCGATATTCCATTCGGTCCACTCTTCTATCTGTGCTGCATCAGGATTATCATGGGTAACCACCGCACTGCCATTGAGAGCAACATACATCGGCTCCGCATCGTTACTGGTTATGCCGATATCCTGATTGGTCCACTGCTGACCAACAGTCGTACCGGGAAAGCTAACGTTGGAGAATTTGGCCTCGCACACTACGCCGGAGTTATGGCTGGTTAACGCCAAACCTATATACATAGGTGTATTCATAGTGACCGGCTCAGGCGTACCCAATTGTGTCCACGTAGTGCCGTCCGCCGAATAGTAGGCCTTGACAAGGCCGCCTACGGTGCGTTCTATTTTCACCCACTGGGGTGCTGTGATCCCGGCTTCGTTATCGCTGCTGCTGCCACCAGCCGTCTCACGACGCCCGAACCAGACTCCGTTACCGGGCGAGATGGCCACCATCGCGTGCCTTGAATCCGGCTCAAGAGTATCGCGAATCATAACGCCGGCTTTGGCCCATTCGTTTGTGTTCTCCACGCTCTCAACCTTTGCTATAATCGTGCCCGCACCGGAAAGCTCCTTATATGCAAAATGGAACTGGTCTGAGTTATCCCAGATATCCGCTCCCTCTGCGGTCATCGTGAAAGTGCCGGTTGGTCCTTCCACGAAGCTGCCCATATACGCCGGATAACCTTTGAACCACAGTGACAATACTTTCACACCTTCTCTGGTCCAGTCCTGCGCAGGACTAAATGTGCGTTCTGCTTCTGAGTAATTTGCCGTACCACTATTGTCGTAAAAATATGGTATCGACTGAGCACCACCGTGAACAATCGTAGTTTCAACGTAATGTTCTCCCTGGTAAAAATCCGGCTCAGCATAACCTACAAGGGCGCCGTTTGTCGCGACCTCGTATCCATCTATCCACGTACCGAATATCTCATCTGGTGGATAATCGTTGTAGTCCTCAAAATCGTCCACGACAAGGAAGTTGGCAGTCGTAAAGCTCCAGACGCTGCCTACCCATGGACTTTCTGGGTTGGTGTCATTGACCTCATCAACCCGCCAGTAGTAAGTAGTATCCCACTGGAGTTTCCCAGGGTCATAACTCTCAGAACCAAGCTCTCTGGTACCTATATACTCGAGCGAACCTGTATCGGCGATGCGTACCGACTCTTCATCAGTGCCGAGATAGACTTGATGCGAAAGGGCCTGGTCTCCGGCACCCCACTTGAGAAGCGGTGTCTGCTTTACATCTGCAGCACCACCAGCCGGGTTGGGGGCGCAGGCGATTCTGGAGTCTATGATTTCAATTACTCTGCCAAGCCCGGCGCTCAGCAGCATTCGAGCCCCATCATCCACCACGTCAAAACCCCAGTTCGGGTTGGTATCTTCAGCCAATGCATCAAGTCCATCCTTAGTGTATCTGGTATGTAGAGTGCCCAGGCTGGTCGCATCGGTCATGTTGTAAATATAGATACCGTCATGGGTCGTATGGACATACAGGAATCCGTCCACTTCCTTGACAGTCCAGAGTCCCCAACTGCCGTCACCGGTTACGTTAAGAGTTCCTAACTGCGTGGAAACACCGGTAGCAAGGTTGATTACCCAGAATCCCGCGGTATTTGTACCGGCATCACCGTAGTAGGCGCAACCGCTGTAAATATCTCCCACCCGAACGTTTCGAATGCGCGTGGTTGCCCCCGTTGTTACATAGCCGTTGGCGTTCCAGCTCGTGTTAGCGGTAACTTGAAACGGGTCTGGATTGACGTCCGTCAGGTATAAGTTGGTCCTCAGTCCACTCTTGTAGCTGTTATGAATGATCGTGTCATCGTCCACCCAGTCGTAAGAACTGGGTCTGACGTCCGGATTCGTCGCAAGAACCCGAGTGTCAAGGTTGAGGTTGGGATCGATCCTTGAAAAGTAGTCGTTGTCGGCACCCCCAGAGAATAGTACATAGTCGGCGGCTTGGAACGGGCCAGCCATACGAAGCTCGGCACCATCTCCAATATTGGCCAGAGCCTCATAGATAGTTGAGCCAGCCGCATAACAGCCAACCCCCCGCTGAGGAGTGTTGATCTGGACAATGTAGTTTTTCCCGCCAAACGAGCGCGGGTTGTACATAGAACTGCTGGAGACAAGCTCCTTTCCAATGTCGATGACCGTGCCAACTTTAAGTGACCCACTGGGCAAAGGCACGCCTAAAACCGGCGTCGTTACTCCAAACGTCACAAGCAAAATAAAAGAAGTCAAAAGAAATACTTTCCTGCACATAATAGTCCTCCTTCACACTGTCCCGTCTTTGCCGCAAGGCATCCTGCGGACGACGAGCGGGGTTCAAAAAATAAATATAGGTTGTTAATTGAAATGTAAAAAACATAACCGCCAGGTACAACGCTCTCGTGGCAGCTCTTTGCCTTGCATAATAACTCCTCCTCTAAATAGACAAACCAAAGGCTTCTGCAAAATGGAGGTTAGGCATACTTTGAAAAGAAAAAATTGGTCTTTTTATTTTTTCTTTTCAAACAGTAAATTCTTGTGAAGCAAGCGGTTATTTGATTATTAAAGAAAACCAAAAACCTGATTTTCTTAAATAATATATGCCTAACCTCAATTTTGCATAACTCTATAGACAAACAACAGGTATTGCGCTCGCTGTATGACCTCGAATCCAATAATGCCGAATTGTTCGGGCACAAGCTTTACTATTTTCATTTATACCAAATCAGCCGCTTTCCCGTCAAGGAAAATCCCTCGATTTATGCAGCCCCTTTTCAACACCGCTTTATCATTCTTAATTCTTGCTTCCCAATCCTAAATTCTCCATTCTCCGGATATCCTGAGCTCCTGTCTTCCTGTGTCCCTCTCTGCCGGGGACCTATCCCTTATTTCTTTATACCTTGCTATCTCTTAATCTGTCGTTAAGTTTCTCCCAAATATCCCTGAATTTGTCCGGCTGAAGCCTCCCATACAAATCGGCCACCTCTACCGCCTCATTCAGAATATCTTCTACATTTTCATAGTCGTTCGGCAATTTACTTATTTGTTCCAGAAACTCTACAAGTCGTTCTTCATATCTTGCCCAGGTCAATTATCATTTTTTTCCCAAACCGCTCTCCATTCTAGTTTTATTCGATAAAAATCCCAAAGCTCAACATGGTTTTTGCGCGCAGCCTGTTTTGCATCCTCAGAAAAGGTCGACGTTGTCGCCAGAATAGTCCTGTCTGGTCCATAGCGGTTTTTTACACCTGTTAATTCATCAACTTTGTCACGCCCGACCGGACGTTTCCACCGTTTGCATTGAATAATTACCCTTTCATTATCGTTACTTGCAAAAACATCTACACCATCATCGCCGGTAAGTCTAGTTGTAAATGATTTGTAGCCTTTTAGGCGGAAAAGGTTTGCAATTTCAAATTCAAATTGTCTTGCATCAAGCATCATAAGTTTCTTATTCAGCTTCTGGGACTTATCCTCATTATATCTATTGCACTTTTCAAAAATGGAGATAATAGACGAAGGAGCAATAGCACCAGTATCGTTCAGACGCTGAATTATTCTTTTGCAAATCGAAGAAGCTTCGTTTAATGCTCCTTGGTCTAGGAAAGCTTCAATTTTTGGAACTTGATCGCCAGCCCACTTCTCAGTTTTTATTTGTTCAACATCTTTTTGACGTTCTTCGTTAGCGGCTTTTTTGGCTGCTTCTATGAGTTCCTGAAAATCTATAGGTTTCGGAATTAAGAAATCTTGAGCGTGCAACATTGTCTTGAATTGTTTCTCAAGCAAGTCCTTGTCCTTGATTTGTAGTCTTATTAAAGCCGTATCATCTGGTTTTCTGCCGATAACCCACCAGACCAACTTTTTTACCGCTGTTAATTCAGGCCACGATTCTCTGTTCTGACAGTATTGTTCATGATTCAAAGCATTTGTTTTAATTTCTTCATTCGCTCCGCTCTGGGCTACTCTACTGAAGTCCGAAATGGCATCGGCAAAACGTCCTTGCTGTTCTTTGCATTTTCCTATGAGAAAATACGCCTCTCCAATCTCTTCTGCTTCCATCCGATGCTTAATCATATCTTCTAATTTTTTAATTGCATATTCATAGTCTGACATGTCATATAACACTATGCCCAACAGCAAGTATGCCTTCGCACAAAGATCCGAAAAGCGATAGCCATTTATTATTGATTCCAAAATGTTCTTAGCGGAGGATTGTTTTTTTGCCCTTATTGATTTTTTTGCTTCTTCGAAAAGTACATATACCTCTTTTTCATAATTCTCTTTTAACCTTTCGATATCCTCTTGTGATAAAACTCGATGCAGATGCATCAACCATCTTTCCTCAAAGATAGTCCACGGAATTGAAGGTGTTCTTATTAAAAATTGCCCAGTAGTCAAAGTTGGAAGATGTTGTGAGGCTGCTTCAAAATTCACTTCAGCAATATTTGCGACCTGTTCTATCTTTTGGCGTTCTCGTTTTGACCTAAGTTGTCCAACAGACAGAGTGCCGCACTCACCGAAAGCTTTATGGGCAATGTCTCCAGGCTCTTGCGTGGCAAACATACAGCAGACCCCAAATGCCCTGCCTTGACGTAAAAGCAAATTTAAAGCGGGCTTTGAAGGTGAAATAGCAACGGGTGGGAAAAAGGCCTCCTTGGATCCGCCACCACCTATCTCATCGATATAAAAGAGTAATGTTGGGTAATCACTGCCTTTGCGTCGTCCCATCCAGAACCAAATGAGATACGCTATATAACCAACAACATATGCTTGATCTTTAAAGCCCAGGTGTTTTATATTAATAACTGTAATTGGGATTTTCCCGTCGTATTTACTCGGATTCACTAAACTCTCTATATCCAAGGGAAAACCTTGAAACCATAACTTTTGGGCACCAGTCAATAAAGTATTTATAGAACGGGAAATATCTTCTCTATCTTTTTGAGATATAAATTCGTCAGTCTGCATACCTCCTATCTGCTCTATACCAAGGTGGGGTTGCCAGACCTCATCCATAACTTGTTTTATACCATTGTAACCCCGCAAACTTATACCTCGACTCCAGCAAGTTTTGATTATTTCATAAATATATCCCTTGGCCTTCTCAGCCTTCTTTTTACTGAGACCTAGCCGAGAAACGAAAGTTTCTGCCATAAACTGAATAACGTTTTCAAATGAATCTGGGTCTTTTTCCTTTAACTCTTCCATATCCTCAGGTGGCTCTACGAATGCTGAAAGAGCAAGTCGGAAGCCTGCGTTAGAGCGAGGTGTAAAAACATTTATTACGACTTTCTTCCTGAAGTTATCAACATCTCTATCGGTCACACCCCAATGCTGAAGTTTCGCCTTATGGTGCTCGGCAACAGATGCCGCTTTAGTCTCTCGACTCTCATCCCTTTGTGGTGTTACCCAAGGTATTATTTCAGTAGGATCTTCACCGGAGAATAATATTGCCATACTTGAAATGTCACCCTTAAGGTCAATAGCAATAACAGGAATGCCCTTGAGGGCTGCTTCTTCAATCATAACTTTAGCAAGAACTGTCTTGCCGCTTCCATTTGTACCGCAGATAAATGCTTGTCGTAGCAAATCGGATTCATCTATCGCAACAGGTTCATTTGTCCTAATAAGCTCTAAAAATTCCGGTAGAATCTGACCACCTAAATATAAACCTTTCTCGGGCCGACAGATTCTCACGTTTTCTCTGCTCCCCGCTAAATCGGGTGCTTGTTCAGAGAACTCAACGGCAAAGCTATATGGATGTTCGCTCAGTATTTTCAAACGTACCGACCGTACATCTTCATCATTACAGTTTTTCAACCAAGGGTCCAAACCACATATCGTTCTGTCAATAGGATTGTATCGCACAGGCAGCTTACGACCGTCAGGCTTCTTAGCTATGATAGTAATGGGGTCTTTAATACCCAAATCATTCACCATCTTTTCCGGTATTCTCAGGAGGTCACTCCTGCCTTTGATCAATGGGATCAAATATGAATTGTCAATTGCGCTCACTATTACCTCCCATAAATAAATATCCATATTAGCACACTTGCTGTACCGGTAAGTAGTAAAATTATAACGATAATCGCAAGCAACCAAAACAGGCCAGATTTTGGGGGTTTTTCTAAGGGAGTCTTCTTGATTGGGACTTTGTCTTCACGCCTAAACCATTCTTCCAGTGCCCAGGTTCCATCATCCAATCTTCTCAAACGTTGATCATCCGCCTTTAGAAACCCAGTGGCTCTTAACCCATTGACATCAACTCCCAGATAATCAGCCAGCCTTCTACATATTTCATCGAAACTCAAGGATCTTAATGTTCTTTGTAGGAGCTTATAGATATAATCATTGTCTTCTATAAACGCGACGGCTTTCCAAATTTCATCATTTATCGCAATAGTTTCAGGACTATCACTTTGTCCATGTTTTGATATTACTTTCTGCACAGCCAAACCACCAAGCCACCACTGGCTTGAACCTGCATGCACGAACAATGACGGACAATAACGTGAAAGAGTTCCAATTATCGCACCCAATGATATGTCCTTGTGAGCGGCTATCTCTGAGTAAATCTCACGGTAATGCGCTGGCTCTTTAAATTTTGCCAACACGACAATGATACAATCACGCAATGAACTCTGCTCCCAATGCAAATCTACAGGTTCGAGTCGTATCAATCTTTCGAGCCGTCTTTGCCATCTGGAGCTCACAAATAACTTTGTTGGCTCAAGTCCTTGTAGTTGCAAGTGCACCTTATCACCATCGGCAATTGCCTTAACAGAATAAAATTTATGAAATTTTTCTATCACTCTTTTATTCTCTTTATAAGGCAGTATTTCTTCAATTTGGTCATAGAGTACATAAACTTCGTTTGTACTCACCATATTCTCGCCTAGTTTGCGTGGTACTATAAATATTCCTTTCTCCAACCATTCTTCTTGAACAGTGATAGTCCATTCTCTTTTTTCATATCCCTTTACCGAGTCTGGTTTGTGGGCTTTACTCAGTTTCCACTTCTTTCCTGAATCTTGAACAAAAATAAATCTTTTATCTTTGCTTAGAAAATAGTTCAAGCTAAATTCCAAACATTGATTCAATTCTTCTTCTTTATCAATGGCCTGTACTTTTTCCAGAATAACATCTGTTGATAACGCTTGTTTGCTTTCTGCAATAATTTTTTCGACTTTATTCATCTTACCTGAAACGTCTATAAGTAATTCTTTAGGTAACCATTTTCCCTCAAACTCGACAAAGCTTTTATCATCAGAAATAGCCATAAGAATTTTAGGTATGACTTCTTCTTCATCCTTTTCTCTTATTACATGTGGGATTACCTCAGCAGAATCGAATCTTTCTTCTCCTTGATAATTTGCTATGTACTCCTTAATGTCTCTCCTGGATAGTTTTGCCTCTTGGTATAAAAGCCGCAGAGTGATTTTGTCCCCCACAAATCCGTCTTTAGTATATCCACCTATTGATACTGCAATTACCTCTGCTGGCTGAAGCTCAGGTCTGTCTTCAGGTCTATCCATCGAGCGCACACGCACGAGTATTCTATCCCCCTCTTTGTAGCGTTTCCGTGAGTCGTACGGCAAAAAGTCTGTTTGTAGCTTCCACTGGTGAGCCAAGTACATCCTTGCAAGTTTGTTCATGTTCTTTGGCTGGGGGTCTTTTCGCCATTCTTTCAACAGCAAATCCAACTCGTCAGGTCCCACAATACAGTCAGCTAAATTTATCTGAAATTTTTTCTCCATTAACCGACCTACCTAAAACCACAATTCCCACCTGCCCCCAGGATGAACTCCTGCGCACCCACAAGCCGGGGTCAAAACTAATAAATCCGTGTTAATCCGCGGTTGCTATTTCGTATGTCTCAAAGTTGCCCGCATCTACCGATGAAATTATGCCCGGCCACATCATCAAAAGCAAGAAAATTTCAGAATCCCGCCCTGAATCCTAAACGGTGCCGTCTAATGGACAATTTCTTTGATTTTACTTGATTTTCAATGATAATATGGTATAATACACCTATGTTAGCCAGCAGGTTAACATAAACCGCCAGCAGGCGATAGATATAGCGGAGAACCGCAAAGCTTGTCCTCGAATGTCTTAGTCGGGGATCTCGTATCAGCAGATACACGCCAAAAAGCATTCTATGGCAATAAAGCCAAGCAAAACAAGATTATGAATATAGTTACGAAAATTCGTGTTAATTCGTGGTCAAATTCTCTTTGTGCCTTAATTCCTTTGTGTATATGCCCTTTTTCCTCTACAAATGTAGAGGATCCTCTACAAATCGGCCCTTTTATGCAAAACAAACCCAATGTCAAGGGCGCTCAAATTAACGTAAACTCTTATATGAAAAGTAAATATGAAAAATTGGACACTTGGCTAAGTGGAAAAAACAAACCCAATTCAAACCCAATCAAAGCCAATTTCCAAAAAGCCCAAATGAATGCAAACGCTTTTTCACAAAAGGATTATGAGAATAAAACCGCCTTCAGGCTCGAACAAAACAAACCCAATTCAAACCCAATCAAACCCAAGTTCCGTATATTGATGCACCTACCCCCATTTTTAGCTCAAATACAAGGATTTGCCCCCAAAATCATAAAAATCTTGAAAAACTCCATTTTCCCCACATTTCGGACACTTTTTGATGTGAATTTTATTGATTTGAGTTGTCTATTTTATTGCAGAGCTGAGTCCTTTTCGATGCCCTTTTTTTCCTGGGCCTTTTTGAAATCAGCTAATTTTTCGCGAAGATTACTATCAGCTAATGCCAGGATTTGTACAGCCAATATAGCGGCGTTTTTCGCCCCTGCCTTCCCGATAGCCACAGTTGCCACCGGCACGCCGGGCGGCATTTGTAATGTGCTCACCAGTGCATCGATCCCCTCTAATCCGGAACTTGAAATCAACGGCACCCCGATAACCGGCAGTGTCGTCTTCGCTGCCAAGGCACCGGCCAGATGTGCGGCCATACCCGCCGTTGCAATGATTACTTTTATCCCGTTTTGCGCTGCCTTTTGGGCAAATTCAGTAGCTATCTGCGGCGTATGGTGCGCCGAGATTATACGAACCGCCGGCTCAATACCAAAATAGCCGAGCTGCTCAATGCAGTTCTGCATTACGTCCTGCGGTAAGAGCTCGAAAGGTTTCTTGCGGCAACAAGACTATGCGTGGTCGAGATTGTTGGCAGATTCTGTCGAGCATAGGTGTAACATGTCAGCAACAAATGATAGATTTTGTAGAATATCTGTGTTCCTATTTGCCATTAACTTCCACAGCAGGCTAAACACGTACGTGCTCTCGCAGGAATGACAAAGTTAGGTAACCGGCAATCAATAAAGCGAATTGGTATTACACAGATATTACGGCTGGCGAGGTCATCATACTAACCTCTTGATGCAGGTGTTGGGGGGCGGGACTTAACCACGAGATGTTTCTAGTATCAATATAGCATCTTCCCATCCAACAGGCGTCGAAAAGGACTCCACTGCCGTATTCGAAAAACTGCCAATCGGGACCGAATCGCCGTTTTTCGGGTCAATCCAAAATGCATTCACTTTACTTCCTGCGGTAATTTTATTCATGTTGATGGAGAATGAGCTCTTACTGCCTAAATAAACCATTATCCATTTGCCGTTTTTATGACGTGCCGCCAGGTTCAATACATCTCCACTGGTTTGGCCACCGCTTGCAAAAATAGACTGGTCCGGGACGAGATACCACCACTCTTTTCGGCCCAAAAATATTTTCTTAAGGACGCCCATTTGACGAGCCCCCGGCGCGTCCAGTGCTTTCTTCCATGTAGGCAGAACCCGCCAGCTATCGTTGTGGCCATAGGTGTGATGAGCGCCGGCCAGGTACGAATAATAGGCCTGCCTGCGAATCCACAGGGGAGTTACATCAAATCCATATTCAGAGCCTGCTTCATAAGCACCTTCGGCCATTAAAACGGGCTTTACCGGCTTGAGGTTATAATCCTTTGTCACCATAGGATAAATCAGCTTAACGCCATTCCATGTTTGCATTGAATTGAAGTCGAGCCAATCTTCATTGTGAATGAAGCTGGATGAGTATGGTGCAGGGTCGGGCTTGAAGGTAATAAGATGGTAACCTCCATCTCCTTCGTGAAGACCCGCAGCCAGCTCCCGAAGGATTGGAACAAACTCCTGTTTGGCCTCAGGTGTCATCGACCAGACAATATTGGGCACATCCTTATACCGCTGAGCAAGCCACTTCGCCCACGCGCGGGCATTCTTTAGCGTTATATACTTACGGTACCGTTGATGATAAAGGGTCACGGAAAAAACCAGGTTATTTTCACGGGCTATCTGTATAACAGAATCCACATTCTTGAAATACGCCTCGTTTGGCGTGAGGGGGTCGTCATTAATCCAGGGCTTTTCCCCGTACACATTGGGTTTGGTGCCGTCACCAACACCCATGAGCATCGCCTGAACAAAGATAAAGCCATGGCTTTTTATCTTTTCAAGAGTAGTCCTGACTTCGTCCAGAGTATATTCCCGAAAGATTTGCCATTGAGTAGTGCCTAACCAGAAGACGGGATAATTGTTCTGGTCTATAAAATATCGTCGATTATCACTTACCTTGATTGGGAAAACCGGCTCTTCAGCCGTCGCGTTTACTGCAAATATCAACAACAATGGCACTAATAAAGTAACGCTCTTAATCGTCATCTTCATTTTTTTCTCCTTTTTTAGTAGATAATTTAAAATCTTCCATAGTTCCTATATTATCACATTTGAGTTTTGTTGAGCAAATCCAAACTGGAAAATCGGACTTTTAAATACTTTCGATGAGAAAAACAAATTTTTAGCGATTATTGCTTTGTTTGCATTCGAAAGTTTTAGCCATTCGTGCCCGGCGATTTTTATCCGAATCGTTGATTTCTCGGCGCCGATTGCAGCAGAGGTGTTGGCGATTATCATATCAAGGTTCTCTGCTTTGGTTTCCTTGCGTTTATAGTATTGGTCGAGTCACTTCTCGGCGCAAATACGCTTCAAAAAATCACAAAAAAATAACAAAACCGTAACAAAAAAGTAACATTTGAGCTTTAAGGTATGCTCGATGTATTTAACAATTATTGTTAATCTTTTTTTGAAAGGAGACCGTTATGTTGAGAAAACTACGAAGAATCTGCTGTGTTTTTATGATAATGGGCTTTGCCAGCCTTACATTAGCTGCCGGCAAAAACCCAGAATCTGGCCGGATGTCTGCGACGTATTCCTACGCCCCGTCGCAGGTCCTGAGATTCGAGTACACTAAAGGCAAGATCTACGTTGAGGCTACGGTCAATGATACCCACAAGGGAAGATATTTGTTTGATACCTGTCAGGGAATACTCGCGCTGGACAAAAACCTTGCTGAAAAGATGGGCCTGAAGATGATAGGAACCATCACGGCGCATTCGGCCGACGGTGAAGCACACACCGCTACTTTATCTACAATAGCTTCTTTCACCGTAGGCGCCCAGAGAATGAATAATCCTACAGTGGCAGTTTATAACTTCTCAGGCGGCATTGACGGCATCATTGGAGGTCTGTTCTTCGAGGAGTTCACCATCACAATAGATTTCCCTAACAAAACCATATACTTTGAAAATGATGAATCGTTGCTATATCGCCGGAGAGCCGGAGCCATCGTGCCGGTATCGATAGAGCGCTATCGACAGTGGGGTCTCGATTTTTACGTGCTCGTGCAATTCAATGATAAATGGGTTCGGCAGTGGGCGGTTGATACCGGCCGTTACAATTCTATGTTCAATATGTAAGATGTACCCCTATTGACAGGAGGAATCCCACTCCATCAGCTCAAGAAAAATCCGGAGGACGTATCACTTTCGCTATTGGACTGCCCTCAAATCAGGATGGATAATCCAAGATTGAATCCTGAGAAGGCTATCAAGGACGGCCTGCTTGGCAACAGCTTTATGCAAAACTACATAGTGACCTTCAACATTCGGGATGGTTATATGATCTTTGCTGAGCCAGAGAAAAGATAAAGTGATGCTACAAGCGGCTGGCTCGGAAAGAATTAACAGATTGTCCCTTTGGCTCAATTAAGGCGCTTGCCTATTACTACAACGCCACTTCGGTTTTCAAAATGCAACAACGTATAGCCTTTAAAT
>CAYUFX010000118.1:0-14132 GCA_964444135.1 uncultured Pirellulales bacterium
TTTAAAGGCTATACGTTGTTGCATTTTGAAAACCGAAGTGGCGTTGTAGTATTAATTATCCCTTTTTTTCTGTAAATCTCTCAAAAACTAAAAATTACCACCCCGACCAACGAAAATCAAGCAGATTTCCCCCAAAAACACCCAAAAATCCCCCCCAACTTTATCTTATCCTAAACATATCAGCCGGTCGGCTTAATCATAAGTAGGCAGCGCCAGGCTGCCGTGTGGACGAAGGCAGATTTCTATGATAAAGCCTGTCCTGAGCGCAGTCGAATGGGCTTGCTTTGAGAATAGAATCTGCCAAGAACAACAAGCCGACTGAATCCGTGCAAATCCGTGTAAATCCGTGGTTACCGTTCTTCGTCTTGAGTCTGTAGTCTTTTTCTCTCGTAGCCAGTGCCTTGTCTCTGACATTTTTTACGAATTGACTTGAAATTTAACCTGTTTTATGGTATAATGCCACCCAAATATGATATATTACATCATATAGCGGAGAACCGCAAAGCTTGTCCTCGAATGTCTTAGTCGGGGATATCGTATCAGCAGATACACGCCAAAAAGCATTCTATGGCAATAAAGCCAAGCAAAACAAGATTATGAATATAGTTACGAAAATTCGTGTTAATTCGTGGTCAAATTCTCTTTGTGCCTTAATTCCTTTGTGTATATGCCCTTTTTCCTCTACAAATGTAGAGGATCCTCTACAAATCGACCTTTTTATTCAAAACAAACCCAATGTCAAGGCCGCTCAAATTAACGTAAACTCTTATATGAAAAGTAAATATGAAAAACTGGACACTTGGCTAAGTGGAAAAAACAAACCCAATTCAAACCCAAACAAACCCAATCTAAAAAAAGCCAAAATGAATGTAAACTCATTTATAACAAAGGATTACAGAAAAAAAGATGATTTCTTAGTCCGAATAAACAAACCCAATTTCCGAAATGGCCAAAATGAACGTAAACTCACTTTTAACAAAGGATTACAGAAAAAACGATTGTTTAGCCGCCCAAAAAACAAACCCAATCTCAGAAATGGCCAAAATGAACGTAAACTTATATGTTATAGAGGATTATAAAAATGATACCGCCTTCCGGCCCCAAAAAAACAAACCCAATTCAAACCCAATTCAAACCCTGTCCTGAATTAGCCAAAGCCCTGAGCGCAGCCGAAGGGGCAGTCGAACGGGCCAATCTCGAAACAACTCCAGGCCAGAAGGCAGAGGGATTTGCGAGAAGATGGGGGATTTATCAGGAGAGAGTCTTGGTCATCTCGGCAAGCTGGGTCAGGCACAAGCCGGACCACGTCTCCAAGGTATCCCGGACTTCGTGCAGCTCGGCAGGTGACATGAAGGCCATCTGGGTTATCATCTGTTCGCGCTTGCTGACCTTCGGGGCATCCAGAACCCAATGGTGGACTATTCCGAGATGTACACTTCCAACCTCGTTGGACTCGTCATTGAGCAGGGCAACAATGCGATCGGTATGGCTGGTTTCTACGGACACTTCCTCGGCCACTTCGCGCTGCACGGCAGTAAGATAATTATCGTATAAGTAGGCAAACAAAGAACTATTATCAGCATCAATCGGATTTATGTGGCCTCCTATGCCAATGGACCTGCTTCCGACAAGCCGAGCCTCGCCGGCCCGCCTTCCCCTAATGTAGCTAAGGTACTTGCCCTGGTAGCTCATTAGCACGTAGGGAATGAGCTGCTTGTATGCGGGATTTTCTTCCACCTGCGAGCGAGGCATGAAACGGGGGACGCCCTGAACAAAGAACTCGCGGAGATAATTATCCACGTCAAACGTGAGACCCTGAAACATCCCTACCTGTTCAAGGACTTTTCGTTCGATAACCAGTACCTGCTCTTCCTGGGGCATACGGTTACTCTTCTTATACGCATATAAACATACTATGGCTGTCAAATATTCACTTTTGAATATATTCTATTCTGCCCCCGCTGTAAAGATAATCAGTGAACCTATTCGAAAATTAGGCAAGGTAATTGATTATTGATTATTAAATTTCTAACCTGCCGAACTTTGATTTCACTAACAATCCTGCTATACTACATCAGAGACAATAATTGTTCATACGGTGAGTGGTATGTTATGGCTAAAAAGCAAGGTCCCGCCGCCTTCCTTAAAGGAAAAAGATACTGGTACGCACCCAAATAAAATACTGACATCGAATTGATGGCACATCACTTTAGGCAAGAAGCTCCGGTATTATCATCCAGTCGAGATGCCATTGATTATCGTCAGAATAATCCAAGCATACGATACCGCCGTTCTTGAATGCCACCGTGTTGGATGCTTCGGAGCCGGTTAAAAGCAATGACGCCAACTTGCTCAAAAAAGGCAGATGCCCGACAATCATAATATCCTTTTGGTCTGAGATTATTTCGTCCCTTAATATCGAAACATCATCATTCGGTGCAAGGCCATCGTGAGCTGCCATTTCTTTTCTGACTTCGATTACTTTAGCGAGAACTTCGGCCGTCTGCTGTGCGCGGTTTTTACCGCTGTGACATAAATAATCGACGGACAGGTCCAAGGGATTGATAAATGCAGCGACTTTTTGTATGTCCCGGCGTCCTTCTTCGGTCAGTGAGCGTTCCGGGTCGGTCTCCTTTGAGGCCGCCTTTGCATGCTGGACAAGATATAGTTTCATTTCGAATCTCCTTTTGACAGAATTTTCGTGGAATTATTATAGCACAATCCTTTAATCCAACAACTTTTTATGAGGTACCGACCATCCCCCGCGAAAACTGTTTTTTGAATAGATTTCTCCACTCCGCCCCCGTGCTTTCTTACGAAAGCAGGGGGGCATCGGTCGAAATGACAAAAGTGGGTGTGCTCAGGATGAAATGAAGGTATATTCGCGGAAGTGATGAAATATTGCACTAATCAGGTCCACAAATTTGGAAAGCGTATCGTTGACAATTCCTTTATAAACAGATAGGGTATCGGTTCTGTTAGGATTTTGGAGAATTGTAAATGACAGACGTAACTTTGATTACCGGCGACGGGATTGGGCCGGAAATTGCAGAAGCGACACGAAGATGTATCGATGCTACGGGTGCGGATATCAACTGGCTGATTAAAGAGGCCGGTACCGATGTAATGAAACGGGAAGGTACACCGCTGCCTGATGAAACCATCGAGGCGATAAAGAAAACCGGCGTCGCCCTTAAGGCCCCAATTACCACGCCGGTCGGGAAGGGCTTCAGGAGTATAAACGTTCATCTTCGCCAGACGCTCGATTTATATGCGTGCCTGAGGCCGTGCAAAAGCTATGAAGGCGTACGCAGCAGATATACCGATATCGACCTTGTGGTTGTGCGAGAAAATACTGAAGATTGCTATGCAGGTGTCGAGTTCCAACGGGGAAAAGATGACACAGATGAGCTGATAAACTGGATAAACAAACGCAGTGAGAAAAAGGTAAGAGAAAATTCCGGAATAACCATCAAGCCCATATCGGTCGAAGGAACCGAGCGTATAGTTCAATTCGCATTTGACTACGCCCGTAAGATGGGGCGTAAAAAGGTAACAAGCATTCACAAAGCGAATATTATGAAGTTTACCGATGGATTATGGCTTGAGGTAAGCCGGGAGGTTGCAAAGAAAAATCCGGATATCGAATTTGAGGACCGCATCGTTGATAATATGTGTATGCAGTTGATTCAAAAGCCGGAGCTTTACGACGTCCTCGTGCTGCCGAACCTTTATGGCGATATAATCAGCGATTTGTGTGCGGGCCTGGTCGGCGGCCTTGGAGTAGCGCCAGGCGGAAATATCGGCGAAAAAGGAGCAATTTTCGAGGCGACACACGGCAGTGCACCGAAATACAAAGGGCAGAACAAGGTCAATCCGACGGCCCTGATACTCAGCGGCGTGCTGATGTTAAGACATATAGGCAAAATGGCAGAGGCGGAGAAGCTTGAAAATGCCGTCGCTACGGTGATAGCCGAGGGTAAAAGTGTAACGTATGATATGAAACCGCACCGCGATGACCCAAGCGCTGTCGGCACAAGCCAAATGGCTGACGCTATTATTGAAAAAATAGGAACTCGTATCCCGTGAAGCGTACCACAAACCACCAAAAACTATCCGCCCTATGCCGTAGACTCACCTCAGGAGGAGCGTCTGGCCAATAAAATAATTTGACATTTTAAGGAGTGGTTTGTGTCGAGAAAATGCAGGAAATGTCCTAAGTGTGACTCCAATAGCGTCGCTAAAATTATATATGGGTTGGTAGCCTATGATGAGCAAATGGAACGCGATTTGGATGCCGGTAAAATTGTTCTCGGCGGATGCTGTATTTCCAATGATTCCCCTGAGTGGCACTGCAACGAATGTTGGCACAAATGGAGCTCTATGGGAAGGAAATCTGGATAAATCCTAAGTCGGCTGGCCAATAAAATAGGAAGATAAATGTCAGATTTCGATACATCTGTTCAGAATCAGCAGATTAACTGGCGTTCAAAGCATATTGTTTGTCAGGACCAAGGTACACAGAATTGGGTGAAAGGGAGTTTTATGAGAGGCTTATCAAAGACATTTATAAGTACGTTGAAATCGGGGTTTCTGCAACCCGTGTTAAATCTGGTTATACTTGACTCCACGCTATGTCTTGAAATTAGACAAAAATGCGCGGAAATCTATTACCGTGGTGGAGTTATATTAAAGATTGACGAAAGGGGTGATTCGTTTAACGTCAGCTTCGACAGAAAATACCTTGTTGAAGATTCGACCAGGGTTCCTAAGGAACTTCCCTCGCGACTAGCCGGTTCGGATGATGTTAAGAAATGGATTGATGCCATGCCTTTCTTGAAACATGAAATGGATAGATGGTTTGGGGAACATTCCAAGAACGAAAGGGAATTCCAGCAACTAATGCTCCGGGAAAACAACTTTGGAAAGTCAGCCAAAAGCACGGATTATTTCATCTGTGACATAGAATACCAAAGTCCTAACGGAAGATTCGACCTTATAGCGGTTCATTGGCCATCTTCGCCAACAGGACGAAAAAATGATAAGAATTTGGGCTTGGCTTTTATTGAAATGAAGTATCTGGACGATGCCTTGACCGGAAAAGCTGGATTAAAGGAACATATTAAAGACGCAAACGATTTCCTTGAAAATCAGGACAATCTGAAAAATATACAAAAAGAGATGAAGGTAGTATTTAACCAAAAGCAGGATCTGGGGCTAATAAATAACAAGAAAGCTATCGAAAGTTTCAATGATAATAAACCAGAATACATTTTAGCTTTGGTTAATCACGACCCTGCCGCGAAAAATCTGAGAAAAGAACTGAATAATTTGCCTCCTTGCCCATATGCAGAACTAAAATTTGCAGTAAGCAATTTTATGGGGTACGGTCTTTATGACCAGAATATCTATACCTTAGATTCTTTCCTGAGGCGATTTGAGGACAAGATTTAGTATGAAAGCAACTATTCATCGCGGTGCCAAAGAGATTGGGGGGACTTGCATAGAGCTTGAATCAGGAAACTCAAGGATATTGATTGATTTTGGGCTGCCTTTGGTTGATGAAAACAGGGAGCGGTTTGATTCCAGGAAAATCAAAAATAAGTCAAAAGAGGATTTAATCAAAAGTGGTGTTCTGCCGGACATAAAAGGATTGTATAAAGGCGAGCAATGTGCCTTTGACGCAATTTTGTTAAGCCATCCGCATCAGGACCACTATGGCTTACTATCCTTCGTAAATCCCCGGATTCCGGTCTATCTCAGTCAAGGATGCAAAGAGCTTGTTGAAGTTTCTCACTTTTTTGGGCAAACCGATTTTAAGGCTATAAATGTCAAACTAGTAAAAATGTGGCAGCCATTTAAGGAAGGGGATTTTAGAATAACGCCATACCTGGTTGACCATTCTGGTTTTGATGCGCTGGCATTTTTGATAGAGAGTGAAGGTAAGAAGATTTTTTATTCAGGGGATTTCAGAGGGCACGGAAGAAAGAGCGTTTTATTTGACAACATCTTAAAAAATCCTCCAAAGAAGATTGATTATTTAATTCTCGAAGGCTCTATGTTAGGTAGAGACAAGGGCCGATTCCATACTGAGACGGACATAGAAAATGAATTAACCCGTATTTTAAGAAATCAGGCTGCTCTATTCTTCATAGCGTGTTCTTCACAGAATATAGACAGACTCGTATCTATTTATCGAGCGTGTGTGAAGAGTAACCGAATTTTCGTGATTGACCCTTATACGGCTCTTATTTTGCACAAGTTGAAAAAGATTTCTCGACACATACCTCAGTTTGATTGGGGTAAAAACATAAGGTTGTTTTTTGTCCCTAATTGCTATACAAAAAAAATGGCGGAAGATAAAAGTTTATTCAAATTTAAGTCAGCTAAGATAACTTACCAGGAAATGCAAAGCATCAGGAATCAATTGTTAGTCAAGGATTCCTATACTACTCGGTGGATTTTTGGGAAAAAGAAGGATATGGTAAATTCAACACTTATTTATTCTATGTGGGATGGATATTTGGCAGAAGTAAGGCCATTTTGGGACAAACATAACGTGCCGATTGTAAGGATTCATTCCAGTGGTCACGCTTATATTGAAGAATTACAAAAATTTGTGAAAGCGATTAACCCAAAATATATAATTCCTAACCACACTTTTTACCCTGAAAAGTATTTTGAATATTTTCGAAGTAAGATCAAGATTGTCAATGATAAAGAAACAGTTGAAATTTGAATGAATCACAATGAATCAGACATTTCCTCACGAATCTCTTTCAGTCTATGTAAGATGGCAGTAATATGATGTTCTCTTAGCATTGCAGCCAGGTGCCCTTCACAAAAGCGTTCCTTGCGAACATGAGTTGTCAGCAGTTTTTTTAAAGTTTCGAGGTCAGCAGTCCTCAGTGCATTAGGATCCGACATTAATCGCTCTGCTTCATCCTGCCACTTCACCCATTCAAAGGGAATTATGAATACTTCTTCGTAAAGGGTCTTCTCAAACTCAATCACTTCCTTGCTGTAGTTGCAAGAGGGTATACAGAGAACGCCGTCTTCAAAGTTTTTCGGGCTGTCCCACTCAGAGAATTTATATCCCTCCTGCTGAAAAATGGGCAGGAATTTCAAAATCTTATCAATGCTATCGACAGTTATAGGATTTGGGGTTTCGTTCATATTTATATTATCCGTTGAAAGAATTTCATATGTATGTATTATGACTGAGTACCTTACTTTGTCCAAGTATATTCCGAGTTCTACTTGCGAAAAACTGGGTGGCTTAGGAACAAATGGGCAAGCGTGGATTCCTGCTTTCGCAGGAATGACAGAAATAGAGGATTTTCTGAAAGACTTTATAATTGAATCAGGATGCTTATCGCAAATTGATTTCGGGTCAAAAGGCAGGGCTTGTTGCAGCGCTATTGCGTTTGCTTTTAGGGGTCGCTGCAGCCGGTTACTCAATTGCTGTTCGGCTGCGCAATTTTTTATATTCCAACGGATGGCTGAAAGCACATCGCGCAAATGCAGCCGTGATAAGCATCGGCAATATTACGGTCGGCGGGACAGGTAAAACACCGCTTGTGGTCTGGCTGTGCAAACAGATAATTTCAGATTCCAAATTTCAGATTTTAAATTCTCAGTATTCGATACTTACACGCGGCTATAAAGCAATAAAAGACGCAAGACTCAAGACGCAAGACACAAGAGGCAAGACTCAAGACTATAGAGATGAGCCGGCGATTCTTGCTGAAAACTGTCCGGAGGTCAATGTTATTGTCAATCCGGACCGCGTTGCAGGAGCGGCTGAAGCCATTAACAAGTTTGGCGCGAAAGTACTGATTATGGACGATGGATTTCAACATCGGCGATTAGTTAGAGACCTGGACATTATAACAATTGACGGGACACAACCTTTCGGCTACGGTAAAATGCTCCCAGCGGGACTGCTGCGAGAGCCCATCGCGTCACTTAAGCGGGCTGATGCTGTTGTCATTACCAGGTGCGACCAAGTCACCGAGAACGAATTAAGCGAACTTGAAAAAAAACTGCGAATAATCAACTCGGATATGATAATTGCAAGGTCGATACACGCCCCCGCTTATGTAAAATCAGAAGACAAAAAGGAAATTAGTCTTGGCCAACTAAAAGACAAGAAAATATTTGCCTTTTGCGGAATAGGCAATCCAGACGCTTTTTTGAACACAATCAAACGACTCGGAGCAGATTTGGTCGGCTCAAAGGTCTATAACGACCATCATCACTACACAAACAACTGTTTAGCCGATATTTATGAGCAGGCCTTAGCTCTCAAGGCGGATTTGATACTGACCACGCAGAAAGACTGGACAAAAATTATTTCAGATTTCAGATTTCAGATTTCAGATTTTGAATCTTCACTGCCTTTGGCATATATAGGCATTGAGATAAAATTCCTGGCTGGGGAGGACAAATTAAGGGGCTTGATTGAAAAGACGTTAGCAGGTAAAATTCTCCAAAAGTAATTAAATAGTATCTGTTGTGGAAAACGAAAATTGACGATGTCACCCCTACGAAAACAGGGGGCAAAAAACTGGATTCCCGCTTTCGCGGGAATGACAAATACTGTTTCCGCAACAGGAACTAACTATTGACTTGTGTTCTTATGTATGAAAACCTGCTCAAAACGGTAACGAATCTCGGCTCGCCGAAAGTTTTGGTTGTGGGCGATTTTATGCTCGATGTCTATATCTACGGCGATGCCTTGAGAATCAGTCCGGAGGCGCCTGTGCCGGTACTGAAAGTTACCAAAAATGAATATCGCTGCGGCGGAGCAGGCTCCGTAGCGGCTGATATCGCCGCTTTGGGGGGGAGACCTTTTTGTCTGGGTGTTATCGGAGACGACCAGAACAGCGAAATCCTTAAACAAAAGCTGACAGAAATCGGGGCTGATATCAGCAGCCTTCATACAGTAAGCAACCACCCCACCATCAGTAAACAAAGACTCATAGGTCTTGCACAACATATCCATCAGCAGCAATTAATCAGAATGGACTATGAATCCGCAGAGCCACTCGCTGACGAAGTGAATGAGACGATTTTACAGACTTACAAAGAAACATTAGCATCGGCAGATATTGTTTGCCTACAGGACTATGACAAGGGTCTGCTTAGTCCGTCGCTCTGTCAAGAAATGATAGAATTGGCACGTGAAGCAGACAAAAAGGTCCTCGTTGACCCTTCACTGACAAGCGATTATTCCAAATACCTCGGTGCCACCGTCATTACGCCGAACCGCAAAGAGACTTCCTCGGCAGTAGGATTTGAGATAATAAATGCAGAAACTGCTTCCAAGGCGGCAGAAGAGCTTGCAGGAAAGTTTCAAATCGATGCTGTGGTAATCACGCTTGATAGGGAAGGGGCATATCTTAGAACAGAAGATATAAGTCAAATCATACCCACGAGGGGCCGCAGTGTTTATGATGTTACCGGAGCAGGTGATATGGTCCTGGCGACGCTTGCAATAACTTTGGCTGCCGGTTGTGATTACGAAACCGCTGTGCAGTTGTCCAACATAACCGGTGGGATTGAAGTGGAAAAATTCGGCACTGCGACGGTAACCATTGAAGAAATAGCCAATGAGATTGTTAATCAGAAGCGAGGTACAAGCGGCAAGGTACTCTCGATTGAGCTTTTGTTGGATGAACTTACCTGGCATCGCAGGGGGAAAAAGACTATAGTCTTTACGAACGGCTGTTTTGACGTTATACATAGAGGTCATATCGAATTTCTGGAATTCTGCAAGTCACAGGGTGACATCCTTGTTCTGGGCCTAAACAGTGACAGCTCGGTAAAAATTATAAAGGGCTCTGAACGGCCAATAAATAATCAGCACGACAGGGCCGTTGTCTTAGCTGCATTGGAAATGGTCGATTATGTTACGCTCTTCAATGAGCCGGACCCACTTAACTTAATCAAGAAAGTAAAGCCGGACGTGTTAGTGAAAGGCGAGGACTGGGCAGAGAAAGGCGTTGTCGGTCGTGAATTTGTCGAATCCCTCGGCGGCAAGGTCGTTCTTGCGCCGATAGTGGAAGGCAAAAGCTCAACCGTAACGATCGAGAAAATGAAATCACTGGAAGCAAAAACCTGATGAACGAAGATATAAGAAAACAAATTATAGAGACCATCGAAACACACAAAAAGATGACTGCTGAATTCGAGACAAGCGGCATCGAAAAGGTCGTATCAATTGCCGAGGCTATAACAAAAGCATTAGAGCACAACGGCACCGTTTATCTCTGCGGCAACGGAGGCTCAGCGGCGGATGCCCAGCACATAGCCGGCGAATTGGTGGGTAGATTCAGCAGGGAACGAAAGGCTTTAGCAGCGGTGGCACTTTCGACAGACACTTCCATAATCACGTCCATTGCCAACGATTACGCTTATGAGAACGTCTTTTCGCGGCAGGTAGAAGCGCTGGTCAGAGAAGGTGATATTCTGTGGGCATTTTCGACCAGCGGCACTTCGGCGAATGTGATTGCAGCCGCTGAGTCAGCAAAGAAAAAAGGTGCTTATGTAATAGCCTTTACCGGCACGAATAACAGTAAGCTCGAACAAATTGCCGATATTTGTTTTTGCGCCGATTCCGAATCAACGGCGCGCAGCCAGGAAATTCATCAGCTTGCCTATCATATAATCTGTGACCTTGTGGAACAAAGTTTCGCCAACAGTTAAGCTGTGAGTATTTAACAAAAAGACAGAATGCTGAAAAGAATAAAGAGGAAGAAATTGTTTAACAGATTTCTCGACTCCGCCCCCGTGCTTTCTTGCAAAAGCAAGAACGGGGGCTCCGCTCGAAATGACGGTTGAAGCCAGCTATTCATTTTGTTATATGTTCTAAGGATAAAATTTAATAGAAATGTCTGAGAAAGCTATATTTTTAGACCGTGACGACACTTTGATTGAAGACCCCGGCTATATCAATAGTCCGGAGCAGGTAAAGCTGTTAGACGGCGTTGCTGAGGCACTTATCGAGCTTAAAGCCCTCGGGTATAAGCTGGTCGTTGTCACGAACCAATCGGCTGTGGCACGTGGTATAGTTACCGAGAAAGTCCTTGGCGCAATTCATAACCGCTTAAAACAACTCTTAGCTGAAAAGAACGCATTTTTAGACGGGATTTATTACTGTCCCTATCATCCGGATGGAGCAGTTAAAAAATACCGTAAAGAAAGTGACTTCAGAAAGCCGAATCCGGGAATGCTGCTGAAAGCCGCTGAGGAGATGGATATCGACCTTGGCCAATCCTGGTGCGTTGGTAATAGCATCAGCGACATAGAGGCCGGTTTACGTGCCGGCTGCAAAACGATATTGATAGACCTTCCCTCCCATCAACAACAGCTCGAGCCGGGCCAGCCCAGGCCGGACTACAAGGCTGTAAATATTAAGGAGGTGGTCAATATCATAAAAAAACATCACCGTTCGTCCGCTGAGGTGGAAGTGCAAGCTCAGTCGGCCCCCACGGTTCAAACTGAACCGGTTCGGCAAGCTACTGAACAAATTCCAGAGGCCGTCGAACCGGTTTCGCAAGTTACTGAACAAACTCCTGATGCCATTGAATCGGCTTCGCAAACCACTGAACAGACTCCAGAGGTCGCCGAACCGGTTTCGCACACCGAGGAACAACAACTTCAATCAGCGCTACAAGAGCCGCAAACACAACCCACAGAAAAGGACATTGCCGGTGACAGAACCGAACAGTTGCTAAACAGCATTCTCAAAAACCTAAAAAGTATGCAGCGGACCGATATGTTCGGTGAGTTTTCCATAATGAGACTGATGGCCGGGATTGTACAAATTCTTGTTCTGTTTTGTTTGTTGATGACGATATGGTTCCTGATGAGTCCAAACAGGCAGGACAATTCGGTCTTCATTGCACTCGGCTTTGCTATGGTCTTACAGCTTATGTCATTAACTTTCTACATAATGCACGGGCGAAAATAGCGATGTGCAAAGCAAACGGCGAATCACAGATTCCACACCTTGAATCACAACTTCCCCCCACCGTTTCGCCTGGTGAAAAACGAAACAGTGGGGACGAGATTTTGGTGTGGCTTCCTTCGCCTATGGGTGATGCAATTCTTTGCACGCCGGCCTTGCGGGCCATTCGCAAACATTTCAAAAGTTGCAAAATTTCGTTTTTCGCTACACCAGTTGTTCGCAGTGTTTTGTCGCCCTGCAGCTTTAACGACAAATGGCTGGACCAAAAGCAGAAGAATCCGTTTGCGGTCGCAAAAGAACTCAAAAAACATAAATTCAAACAGGCAATCCTTTTTAAGAACACATTCGTTTCGGCATTAGCGGTCTTTTTAGCAGGGATACCATCACGTATCGGCTATGCCCGTGAAGGTCGAGGTTTTTTGCTGACCGACAAGCTTTATCCACCGAAACTGCCCCCCCGCCGTTTTGCCTGGCTAAAACGAAGCAGCGGGGGCAAATTCAAACCTGTTTCTGCGATTGACAGCTACCTTGCGATTGCATCTTGGTTAGGCTGCGATACAGCCGACAGAGACCTTGAACTGCTTATCGAGGCGCAGGATGAACAGCAGCTTTGTAATAAATTGCCTCAAGTATCAAATTTGGATGGCCCGCTTGTGGTTCTTGTGCCGGGTGGGGCTTATGGGCCGAGCAAGTGCTGGGACAGTGTCAGGTTCGCACAAACGGCCGATTGGCTGATTACCAACTGCAACGCAACGATTGTTATATCCGTTGGGCCTGAGAGGCTTGAGAAACAAATCGCCAAAGAAATCTGCACCTCAAGCAATCACAAACTTATCAACTTAGCGGAAATTCCCATAAGCCTCGGTGAATTAAAAGCACTATTTTCCATTGCGGATTTGGTAATAAGCAATGATACAGGTCCACGACATATAGGAATAGCCTTAGAGCGTAAAGTCATCACGCTTTTCGGGCCGAACAACCCGGCCTGGACAGATACCGGCTATGAAAATGAGATTCAAATAATCGGCAATGTCCCCTGTTCACCCTGCGACAAACCGATATGTAAAAAGAGCGGACATCCGTGTATGCAGACAATCACTGTGGAGATGGTTTGCGAGGCTGCAAAAGAGTTACTCGAAAATAACCTTCAAAAAGCAAAAATTCTAAGCCAGCAAGAATTTATTGAAACTTCAAACCTGTCCCTTCGACTGTGCTCAGGACAGGCCTCGAGCGAAGCGAAGGAATCATTTTTCATAGACAGCGATTATAAAACGGCGTTCAGTAAATCAGGCTTAACTTCCATCGACGAGGTCTTTTCTTTTGATGCAGCGGAGAACTTAACCAAAAGCAATCTTGCCCGGTTCCGCACTCGCCTGCAATTTGCAATAAATTCGCCGCAGCGGCCATCTTCAACTAAAGTATTTATGAAGCGCTATGACCGGCCGCCGGTCTTAGTCCAGCTTAGGAACTGGCTCTCACAGCACAACCGAAGAAGCTGCGCTCTCTGTGAATTAGAGGCGGCAAATAAACTAACAACAGCAGGTATAAACACACCAAAAGTTATCTCTTACGGCGAACAATGGGGCACCTTATTTGAGACAAGAAGCTTTATAATCACTGAAAAAATTCCGGAAGCCGAATCCTTAGAACGCAAATTGCCCGACTGTTTCCACAACCCGACTACAACTGAAAACCTGAAACTGCGAAGAAATTTTATCGTTCAATCGGCAACCTTTATAAAAAAATTTCACGAGACAAATTATCGCCATCGAGACCTCTACCTTTCGCACATATTCTATAGTGATACCGGGAAATTTTATCTGATAGACCTGGCACGCGTCTTTGGACCAATCGTCCTGCGCCGGCGATTTCAGATAAAAGATATTGCACAAGTTTATTATTCGGCCCCGGGCAAGCATTTCTCGAAGACCGACCGGCTGCGTTTTTATATGGCATACACCGGACAAAGCAAGCTCACAAAAAAGGACAAAATATTTATTCGTAAAGTAATAAACAAAGCAGAGCGGATGGCACAGCACGATATAAAGCACGGCAGAATTGCTCCTTTTGCAAGCTGATTGGATTATACGGTTGCTTCGTTACAGCTTTTTATTTGTGCAGGCACCGTCGGAAGGTTATAATAACAATATGGTTGGAA
>CAYUFX010000119.1:0-13956 GCA_964444135.1 uncultured Pirellulales bacterium
CGGATATAAAAACAAACCCAATTCAAACCCAATCAAACCCAATCTCCGAAAAGCCAAAATGAATGTAAACTCACTTATAACAAAGGATTACAGAAAAAAAGATGATTTCGCAGTCCGAATAAACAAACCCAATTTCGTTAAAGGCCAAAAATGAACGTAAACTTATATGTTATAGAGGATTATAAAAATGAAACCGCTTTCCGGCCCAGAAAAACAAAGCCAATTCAAAGCCAATTTCTTCAAAGGCCAAAATGAACGTAAAATCGCTCCGGCCTGTTGACGGATTTGAAAATTTTAGTTACTGTACATAGCAGACATAGATGAAATCAAAACTGTGCTTACTTTAATAAGGAGAATTTTGAAATGAAAAGACGAGAGTTTCTAACTGGTGCCATAGGTACGTCAGCGGCCCTGCCGACAATAGCAGGTATGAATTCATTGGCGGCGGCCGCAGAGGGCGATGACGGAAAACGAGAATATTTTGAGATGAGGCGATATTATCTGCATGTTGGGTCGAAGAAGAATTTTCTCGGTGATTTTCTGCGCAAAGTAGGAATACCCGCAATGAATCGCATAGGGATTAAGCCGGTCGGCGTCTTCAGTGCGATATATGGGCCCAACAGTCCGACGCTTTATGTTCTGCTCGTACACAAATCTTTGGACTCGGTAGTGAGCTCAGCTTCGCTCTTGATGGCGGATAAAGAGTACCTAAAGGCGGGGACTGATTTTATCAATGCGCCCCTGTCTGAGCCAACGTACGTGCGAATGGAAAGCTCGCTGATGGTGGCTTTTAAAGATATGCCGAGACTGGAAGTTCCGGAAAAGGGAGGTCGGATTTTCGAGCTTCGGACCTACGAAAGTCACAGCATCAAGGCGGCCAAGAAGAAGATTGAGATGTTTAATGAAGGCGGGGAGATAGCAATTTTCAAAAAGACAGGTTTGCAGCCGGTGTTCTTCGGTGAGACGTTAATAGGCCCGCAAATGCCGAATTTGACCTACATGCTGGTCTTTGACAATATGGCCGACCGCGACAAGAAATGGGGCATTTTCAGTGCCGACCCGGACTGGAAAAAACTCAGGGCCAACCCCGCTTATACGGACACTGTTTCCAATGTTACCGACATAATCCTGCGACCGGAATCGTATTCGCAGATATAATTGTCCGTGGTAAGTATGATATGTTGAAAACCTTTGCGAAGTGTCATTGCGAGACCCGAAGGGCCGTGGCAATCTCCTTCGTAACGGACAGAAAAAGCCATCGTTGCCGTTGAGATTGCTTCGCTTCGCTCGCAATGACGAGCTCTGGCCCGATGTTTTCAACAGAGCGTGCTGAGTAATGAGTGGTGAGTACGCAACTCACCAATTAACCAATCACCAATTAGCGTTTGTTTTGTTTTGTTCCGAGGATTTGGAGAGTTTCCCCAATAACCGGTAAGGTTTTTGTTGTAACCTTCGGGTCGTAGAAATCGCCGATTACATCCATTCGCACAACGGCCCGCCCAAGACCTTCTGTAAGAGATTGCCAAATGGAAGGGTCTGCGGTGGCAAGACGCCGACCTCGTGCGATAAGAGCCAAATCGACATTTCGTGTTTTCAGGTCAATCCTACCGGAGCCGTAAAAGGCAACTGTCCGGCCGGAGAGGTCGAGCTTCTTAATAAGCAGGTCATTGCGCCTGATATATGAATCAAGGAACATCTGGTCAAAAGCGAAGTCTTTCGACTCGGTCAGTTTCAATACCTGCAAGATTTTAGCCAGGGGTGAAAGTTGCCCGACCTGCATATCGCTGATTGCAAGTCTGCAAGTGCCGATACGCGAGGAGCTGTCGCCAAGGCGGGCATTGACGCTCAATGAGCCATTCATTATTCCACTCGTATAATCGTTATCAGGAGTCTCTTTGACTTTTGTGTCCGACAGAAATTGTTTTAAGTCAATATTGTCAAAACCTAACCGCAGCAGATACTCTGAAGCTCCCTCCGCTCCGCCTCTCCGAAAGGAGTCCTTAGGACTTACGAATTTGAACTCGAATTTTCCTGTCGATTTTCCGCCGTAACAATCAGCGATTAAACCTTCTGTAGACCAGCTATGCAGGTCAGGGTCATAAAAGATATCCGCTTTCAGATTGGTGAGTGATTTGCCCTGAATCTTGAGCGTGCCGCCATCGAGAGCACCCCGGCAATCACTGAGACCTTCGCCGGTTTTATACAAGCCCTTCGTTTTCAATACGGCATCCAATTCAATTTCGGCATCGGATAATTTGAAACTACAGTTCTTGAATCTGATATCGCCGGCGAAATCAACGGACTTTTGCCCATTATCTGCGAGTAAAACCCGGATATTCTCAAAATCCATATCAAATCGGCCGGAGGGCGAGAGACTGCTGTATAATTGCTGAACATGCTGTGGCAAGGCCGTGCCGAGACACTCATCGAGGTAAATGTCGTTAGCCGAGAGCTGCAAAAGGGCGTTACTGAAAACATTGTCAGACAAAGCTATTTGGCCGTTCAGTTTTATGGTCGAGGCCTCTCCGAAAGGAGTCCCTGGAACTGCTGTTAGCGGAACACCATCACCTAAAGTTGCAGTAATATCCTTAAACGTGATACTGTCTTTTGTTATCAACAAGGTTCCGGTGATGTCTCTGAAGAGGTAGGGGAACTGCGGGAAATTGACACTGTCATTTAAGCAATCCACAGTTATCCTGTAATCAAGGGGGTCTGTAAGGCTCTCTTTGTTCAAATCGGCGGTGAGATTTAGTTTGCCCTGTGGTTTCCATTCGGCGACGATTTCTTTCAGTGACTCAGGCAACAGAACAAATAAATCATTGCTTAACCGCACCTGCTCAAAATCCAGCGACAGGCGATAGCGGAACTCCTGGGTTTTCCGGCCCGGCGAAATTCGGCCGGTCAACGAAACCAAACCATCGCCGTACCGAGCGGAGAAGTTTTTGACAGTTATCAAATCAGGTGTAAAAACGGCATTGGCCGATATATCAGAGACAAGCGACGAAAATTTGTCGGACTTCAAAGAAGCTTTTTTGAAAGACAAATCGGCTGTAAAAGTCGCGGGTTCCGAGCCCTGTGACGAAACCTTTACCCAGCCATCGGCCAGACCGGTGGGCTGGATTCGATTGTATAAACTCTTTTGCCTGTCCGGCAGTGCCGCCTCCAGTGTAGAATCAAGGGGAACATTGTTTACCTCGAGCGACATATCATATATTGAGCCATCAGCGCTCTGGGTAGCCACTTCTCCGTTCAAGGTGATTTTACATTCGTTCACTTTTGAAACCACATCCGAAAAGATTATATTACCACGTTCGAAAAAGAGCCGGCCTGTAAGATTTTTTAACGGATAAGGAAAATGCCGGTATGCAGCTTCTGCGTCGTGCAGCTTGACCGCCAATTTTTTTTCCTTGTCCATTTGTGAGCGTCGGCTGAGCTGGTAATCTATCGCTGCAAACCCAGTTGGTGAGAAAGCAGACCAAGATTCTTTCTGCGTTGCGCTTAGTGCATTATAAAGGTCATTATTTAAAGCAAGATTGTCACTCGTAATCCGGATTTGATACTTCCAATCAGGGCCAAAGTCCCGGCTCCGGCCATTAAAGAAAAGTTCAACGTCTCTGTGCTTACCGCTAAGATTGTTCAGTTCTACACCATTTTTAGTAAAATCTATCTGGCCAACGAGATGCTCTACCGTGTACGGGAACTTATAGTAGCAAAACGCAACATCCTTACAATAAACTTTGCCGGTCAAAGTACTTTCGCTCAGCCGGTTTAAATTGCCCGATGCCTCAAGGTCAATATCTATTCGTCCATACGGCTGGTACCGGTTGAAAAAACTTTGCAGAGCAGCAAATGGGCTGGACCTCTCTAAAAAAGCCGGTCCAACTAATGCAAATTTGTCCAGCGCCGGACTACGTTTGGATTGCAAATCTTGTATCCTGAGCTTCAGCGAGAAGGTGTTTTCCTTGCCATACTTCAACTCAGCATCCAAGGCGTCTATTATCCACGCCATCTCAAGCTCAGGGACATCTATGGAGGAAATTCCGCCTGCAATCGTAACAATCCCCGGCTTCCAAAATCCTTTCAAGCGGCTTTTTCCATAACCGGAAGCCATCGTGGCTGTCGTTATATCGAAGCTGTAGCCGTCTTGCGTTTGGTCATCGAATCCAAACCTCGCATTAAAAGGTACTGATATAGCAACTTTCACCTGCCCCTTTGAAATCTTGCTATATTGCAGTGTACCTGCTTTGAGATGAATACGCGGCATTCTGCCGGAGGCGCCTTTAGGATGTTTGATTTTAAGTGCCGATAAATTCCACCAGCCCGTATCCAAATCGTATTGTGCACTGAAAATAAAATCATTGACATTTATAACTTTTAACCTTGGCCGCAGTAACAATAAGCTGCTTAGACTAAAACGTGCATATACTGTTTCTGCTTTAAGTATAGTATCATCATGACTTCGATTCTTGTATGGGCTGATTACGAGCTCCTTGATGATAACCGAACCGTCGGTGTGAAAATTAACCGATTCGGTTTTTATCTTCGTGTTGGTCAGCTCGGCAATCTGAGATAAAGCGATGTGGCAGAGAGCTCGGCCTGCCAGGATAAAAAAAAGCCATAGAAGAGCGGCCAGAATCAACACTTCCACAAGCCAGCGAATGACACTTTTGAATTTCAAGTTTTGAATTTTGAACTGGGCCATAGAGTACGCAAATAATTTTGGGTTTGTAGCCGCAGGGTGGGGCTTGCCACACCAAGACTCTGTTTGGTGGGCTAAAGCCCACCCTACGCTTTCCAACTACCAACTCTATTCAGCAATCAATCATCACTTCCTTTAATCGCCTTATCCGCAATATCCCGACGGCAATAAGCACCGTCGAATTTTATTTTATCTACCGCTCTATATGCGTTCGCCTTTGCATTTCGGATTGTATCCCCCAGGGCGGTTACTCCTAAGACTCTTCCGCCGTTGGTAACAATATCCCCGTCCATATCTTTGGTGCCTGCGTGGAATACGATAACGTCTTCGAGCTGTAGTGCTTCTTGAAGTCCGACTATTTTTTTGCCCTTTTGATAATCGCCCGGATAACCGCCTGAAGCCATAACCACACAAACCGCCGGCCTCCGGTCCCATTCGAGGGTAATCTTGTCTAATGTACCGTCGCAGACAGCCAGAAGAACTTCCAGCAAATCGCTTTTCAGCCGAGCAAGAATCGGCTGGGTTTCGGGGTCGCCAAAGCGCACGTTAAATTCCAGCACCCTCGGTCCTCCGCCGGTAATCATAAGCCCTGCGTATAGCACGCCTTTATATGGCGTGTCGTTTCGATTCATGCCGTCGACCACCGGCACAAGAATTTCACGCGTAATCTGATTCATCAAATCCTCAGTAACTATAGGTGCGGGACTGTAAGCGCCCATTCCACCGGTGTTGGGCCCGGTGTCACCGTCGCCGATGGGCTTGTGGTCCTGCGACGATTCCATAACATAGATATTGCGCCCGTCCACAAAGGCAAGTATCGAGGCCTCTTCGCCGAGCAGTTTATCTTCGACGATAATTCTGTCACCCGCCGGGCCGAATACTTTGTCGCACATTATCTGTTCAGCCGCTAAGATTCCATCCGCAGGGTCATCACAAACAAAAACACCTTTGCCCTTCGCAAGGCCTGCGGCTTTTACGACCACCGGCTCGTCCCTGCTTGCGATATATGCTTTGGCATCGCTGAATCTGTCGAAGGTTCTGCCCTCAGCCGTGGAGACGGAGCTGGAGCGCATCAGCTGCTTTGCAAATGCTTTATCCGCTTCGAGCTGAGCGGCATCGGCGCTTGGGCCGAATGCCATTATGCCGGCAGCTTCAAACGCATCGACCAAGCCCGCTGCAAGAGGGTCCTCCGGGCCTACTACTACAAGACCGACATCATTCTGACGTGCAAAGTCCAGAAGCTTGTCGGCATCATCAGCACCGATAGGAATATTCTGTCCACATTGTGCTGTACCGGGATTGCCCGGTGCTATGTAAAGTTTGGTTAAGTCTTTCGACTGAGCCAGTTTCCAGGCGATAGCATGCTCACGTCCGCCACTACCAATTAAAAGTACATTCATCTGCCACCCAAAATCAATTGATTATTGATTATTTACTATCGATTATTAGATTTCTTTTTTCCAATCAGGCAACAATCTAACAGAAACGGTGGTCTTGCTCAAGCTACTACTTTAATTTTAGAGTAAGTGCCTGGAGGGTCTTATCTTTCTTCGCCCCAGAGTTTAACATCGTCGAATTGGCCGGTGTCGTCAAATGAGCCAACGCCGACCCTGCCCCATTCGAAGCGATGGTCAACGGCAGTCATTATCGGTTCAGGCCCATCGTCAAAAAAGACCTCGATCGTGCCCTCTTCAACATTGCGCACCAAGCGCACCGTGTGCCAGTTATCGTCCCACTTTGTCCCCTCGGTTTGTGTCTTTGCAATCGAGACACGCGGCTCAGCATCAACAATAAATATCGAGTTCGCGTTAGCATCGGCTATGTTGGCAATGTGCACGTAATAGAAATGCAACGGGTCCTGATGTCCAAAAAACAGGCACATATCCCGATGGCCGTAATCCTTCGTCGTAGAGCGCATCTTCACCTCCAGCACGAAGCTACCCACGACGAAATTCCGAACAAGGTTAATGTTGAAAGGCGAGCGGACTCGTGGCTCATATTCGCTCTGTTGATACAGGGCCAACACCTTGCCATCGTGTCCGGGTTCGATTCGCCACGCGAATGAGTCGGTTGCCTGCCATTCGCCAAGCCTACCGTCCTCAAAGTCCGCCTCGAACAACAGCGTCATTTTCTCGCCGCCGCCTATACCAGCCAGTCCGTTACACCCGGCCGCCCCAGCTAACAGGATCAGTAAAACAACAGTTGCTTTCCAACAAATTACTGTTTTCATCGCTTAGTCCCCTTCTTAATAAATATTCCTTTTAGTTACATCCGGTCCCTTGAGATATTACCACTGAGCTTCAACATAAGGCCCTATGGGGCCTTTCGGTCCAAGCTTAGTCATAGACTTGAGAATGGCTTCTGCTATTGCAATATCACTTTGCCGGGTAATTTTAATATTCGAAGAGTCCGCCTCCACGATCGTTACTTTATGACCCAGTGCTTCGACTAATTGTGAGTCATCGCTGATTTTGCTTTGGTCCAGATTTTTGAGGTTTTCGTACGCCTTTTCGAGCAATTCGGCAGCGAAGACCTGTGGAGTTTGAGCTTCGTATAGAGCTGCCCTGTCAACGGTTCTGATTATTGTATGATCCTTGGCTTCTTTTATCGTTGCTGCAACCGGACAGGCCGGTATCGCTGCACCGCTTTTAGCGGCGGCAGTGACAACTTTGCTGATCAATTTCCCTGTCACACAGCATCGGCAGGCATCGTGGATTCCAATAAGGTCGATACCATCTTTGATGAGTTCGAGGCCTTGATTAACGGTATCAAAACGCTCAGAACCTCCAAAAAAGATTTTTACGTTGAAGAACTTCAGGTTCGGTCCCCATTTGACACTCACCAACTCCTCGTCCTCGGGCGCGATGCCTAATAGAATCTGTTTTACGTCATCTCGGTTTGCGAAAAGCTCAACGCTCCGCAGAAAGACAGCCCTACCGGCCACATCAACGAATGCTTTCTTTCTTTTCCCGCCGAATCGGCTGCTGGCCCCGGCGGCACAAATAATTGCAGCAACATTTTGACTCATAGTGAAAGTTCCTGTTTTATGCTATTGTTTTACTAATCCATATAACCCGTCCCTGTGCGCAGGAAACAGGGCTTCCACCCGTTATAATACTCATATTAGCTGCACGATTCAAGCATGTCTGTAGTTAAAAAGGATGCGTTTATTGGCGAAAAAGAACGGCTTCCCGCTCAAACCACCTGGAGCAGAAGAAAAGGAAAGCACCTGCAATAACGACACTTGAACCGAGAATGGCGGTAAACATCTCGTAGTTCATAGTGCCCTTGATAAGCTCTTTGATCGCAAGCGAGATATTGGTAACCGGCACCATGGCCCAGTACCAATCAAGTTTTACCATCGGAAGCATAGCGATAAAAGCCGGCACAATGGCCAGGAAATTGAGCGGGCCGCAGTAGGCACTGGCCTCTTTGAAACTCTTGGCGTAAATGGATACGCTCAACAATACCGCGGCGAACATTGCGGCTGTGGGAATCAACATTGCTGCGATTAACACCAAGTCAACCACACTCACAGAGGCAATGACCTCACCCAATTCCCCGGTAATCTCCTGTACTTTTACCGCCAACATAACGCCAAAGCTTGTAAGACAGAGCAAAGCCGCCGTTACACCCGTGGTGAAAATCACAAAGAATTTGCCAAGCACTATCTGATAACGCCGAATCGGCGCCAGCAAAAGGGTCTCCAGTGTGCCGCGTTCCTTTTCACCAGCCCCCAAGTCTATGGCCGGATACATGGCCCCCATAAAACAGAAGATGATGAACATGTAGGGAAGAATCCCACCCACGCGTTCACCGAGCACCTCTCGCATATTGGCTGTGTTGTGCTCTTCAATAGTGATAGGATTGAGCAAATGTTCCTGCTCTTGCGGCGTATCCAAACCAAGGCCGGCCAGACGTTCCGAGCGGTATCTCTCACTGAATTCACGAATTACTTTACCGGCCCTGTTCTTAACTTTACTGGTAGCGGAGGCATTGTTGTAATAAAACCGGACAGCAACCTGTTCGTCCCTCTCGATCTGTTCGCGAGCTGTTTGAGGGATAACCAAGCCGAATTTAATCTTGTTTTCTTCAATGGCTGATGCAATCGCTTCCTGTGTAAGGAGATTCACTTTCTCGAATCCTTTTTCTTCGCTGAATGCGTTGGCCAAGTCAGGTAAGTGTTCAGCTCCGAAGATGGCAAAAGTGAGGATTTCCGTCTGGGCTTTTTTCTCAGCCCTGACAATGAATCCGATCATAATATTCATCAGTACAGGCACTACGAGTGTTGGTAAGGCCACCATAAATATGAGGGTTTTCCTATCGCGCAATACTTCTTTCATTTCCTTGAGGTATATTGTGAGAATATTAAGCCGCATGATTTACCTCACTGGAATCAATCAAAGTCAAAAAGGCCTTGTCCAGATGTGTTTGTCCCGTATCGGACCGCATTTGTTCAATGCTTCCCTCGAAACAGAGCCGGCCTTTGTGAAGTACCACAACAAAATCACAGAGCCTGTCCACTTCGTGCATGTGATGTGTGCAAAAGAGGACTGTTTTGCCCTTAACTTTGCAGGATTCAATGAAATTCAAAATGGCCTCAGCCGCAGCAACGTCGAGCCCGGTGGTCGGTTCATCGAATATGATGACTTCGGGGTCGTGAATAAGTGTGCGGGCAATCGAAACTTTCTGCTTCATACCGGAAGATAGTGATTCATTTCTTTTGTCGGCAAAAGCGGTCATCTCTAAAAGACTGAAAAGCTCATCCATACGCTTGTCAATTTTTGCCTGCTCCAGGCCATGTAATTTCCCGTAATATTCAATCATCTCGCGTGCGGTGAGACGACCATAAAGCCCCGTATTGTCGGAAAGAAAACCTATTCTTCTTCGGACATCAAGAGGTCTTTCAACTACATCCACGCCATCAAACCTGGCCGTGCCCTCGCTGGGTTTCAGTGCGGTCGAGAGCATTCTCAGCAGGGTCGTCTTGCCCGCCCCGTTGGGGCCGAGGAGTCCTAAAATGGTCCCGGCTTCAGCGCGGAAAGTGACATTCCTCACCGCGTAAAACAGTTTCCCATCTTCACGTTTGTCTTTTTGATGTGGGGCCTTGCCCTTGCGTTTGCGATGTCGAAAAGTTTTACTTATCCTGTCAACCTCTATCATACCTTACACCTAATCCAGCATTTCCCGAGCAAACTCAGCCTGCCTATCCAAACAAGCCGGGTGGTTTAAAATTCGATACCTCGTCTGGCGGGCAGGCCATCATCAAACGGGTGCTTGATATTTTTCATTTCCGTCACCAAATCCGCTAATTCTATCAATTCCCTGGTTGCACCTCTGCCGGTCATAACAATTTCGACAACAGGGTCTCTTCTGTCGATTATATTTTTGATATCTTCCAATTTAGCCAGGTCTTTTGAAAGGCAAAATACAATCTCGTCAAGTATCAGCACATCGTAAAACCGTTTCTCCGCCGTCTGTGCGATTCTTTCAAGGGCCTCGCTGATTGCAGCCTGCATCTGGGCGACAGCTTTTTCATCCTGAAAAGATTTGGACATATCCCAGGGTGTATCAAGCGCCTCGGTCCTGATTCTGACAGCGCCCAATTGCAGTGCGAACCGCTCGCCGATATCAAGAGACGACGGCTTTAAAAATTGATATATCAGGACCTTGTTTCCCTGGCCGGCTGCACGTAGTGCCAATCCGAACGCAGCGGTGGTTTTGCCCTTTCCATCCCCCGTATAAATCTGAACAAGCCCTTTTTCCAGCATAAGGGTATATTAAAAGAATAAGAGACAAGTTAAAATAAAAAAAAGGAACTTTGCAAAGCGGTATTTCTGCTTAATCCCACAAAGTGTTTGTTTTGTCAAAAACTTTACCGGCTGTATTTCACTATTTGTCGGAGTTGGAAGCCTGGTCTTCGGAAGCTGCCTCTCCGGGAAGCTCGGCAATGGTTTGGGAAGCGGGCTCATCCATAATAGATATATCCGTGGTGTATTCGGGATAAGAAAGAGAGAAAATCTTCTTGAAGGTAAGTTTGGTTTTGTCGCGAAGTAGGTCCAGGACGAAGAATTCATTCACATTTTTAAGGGCATTACTTCTGGCCTCATTGTCAAGTGCAAGTACTTCATCGGAGCTGAAATCTTCGACTATGTCATACTTCCAGGGGACATTCTCCGCTTTTTCCAAAGGTAGTTTGTAAAACTTTCTGTTGTAGATCTCACAGCTTAAGACTCTTGGGTTCGGCAGCGCGATTTGAATTACCTTTTGTGAATCGTTGATAGTGTAATCCATTTGGTCCAGCTCAAAACCGACTTTCAGCTTAGCCGTATATCTCAACAAGCCCCTTTTCCAGCGAACGGTAATAAGGCTGGCCTTCTTTTCTTTTATCTCCGTGACACCTTCGGTTATGTATTCCAGAACCGCTAATTCCGCTATCGCCTGGATGGATTTAATCAGAAATGTAGTTGTTTTGGATTCAGTCCTGGGCGTCGCGGACAATTTTTTCCCTACCAAAAAAGCTAACAGTCCTATAACTACAATGCCGGCAATGTAAATAGCATACCACATTTAAATTATCCTTTCCGCGTTTAGCCTTCGGGTAATACAATATCCATAAACGACGACAACGTCAAAATAAAAAATCCACTAAGTTAAATGGTTAATTGGTGAGTGGTTAAATGGTTAATTGACTACTCACCACTCACTACCCACCACTTAACAAGCAGTCGGCGAGTTCGAGCTTACAAAATTACATCCGTATAACCTGGCTCTGGGTTAATTTGGCTTTGAGTATTTCAATCACCGAATCAAGCAGGTATTTATTTGTCGTATTCATTTTGATATAGAGTCTTGGTTCTTGCCAGGACCTGCGATGACTCCATCCTGCAGAGAAAAGCGGGCCAGAATACCTTGTAACAAGCCAATATACTACTTTAGGGATAGCCCAAAAGGAGTAATGAAACACCTCACTCCATTCTTACACACTTACACCACAAAAATCCAAAACTCCTGAAAAAGAGTGCATTTCTTTAAAAATTCTCATTATTGGTTTTTTTTACTTGACCTGGAATTTGAATCTTGGTAAACTGGTAACGTAAAATTAATTTAAAATGGGTAAGAGTATCTTCTGACTATGAGTATGAGGGGGGAAGTCTTGATACAGTCTATTTTATATTTATATTCAGACGCCTTGATATTTATGAGGAGGCGGAGGATTGGTGGTGTACAAAAGCAGCAGATTATCGGTCGTATTGCTGTTGCTCGTTATGGCCACGGCGGCAAAAGGCGGGCCAACGATGTGCAATTGCAACGAGAGCTTCCCTGCCGGTGTTGTGTCACCGAGTTCGGAAGCACATATCATCTTTGTACGCGAAACAAGCCAAATCACCGAACCTTCCAATTCTCACCTGGCCAATATCGGCGCAGAGCTTTTAAGGCCACCCGCTGATTTTACGAACTCTCCACTTATTGGTGCACAGTCTTTGCCGCCCGTACCCGCAGCACTTTTCATGGTTTTGACAGGATTCCTTTGTGTTTCATTGGTTAAGGACCGCAGGGTCTGGCTGGGAGCTTTGGCCGGCCTGTTATGGGCAGGACAGACTGGTATTCAAGCCATCCCAAAATTAGCTGCACATATTAGCTCAAAGAAACATCTTCAGCGAAAATCTCATACTAATACTGTTCGCTTACATCAGTTTGAAGAGTCTCTGCGTCTGCGCAGTGACATTGAAGGCACGAAATACATAGGCCTGCTTCACCATTTAGCCGGCATACCTAACGACGCAATGTCATCCACACGAAGTCCAATGTCATTTCCCGTATCAAGTACGGGACAGGCCCTGCCGAAGCAGGAATCCAGAATAAAAATAGTACACCTTTGCTACCGATTCGTGGCGCTTAAGAGTAATGCGCGGACCAATTGCAACCTCGCAGCACCTCAATTCGCGATACCGCATCTTTCATCTTTACTAATCCAGGCAACGAACTGCCCGGCTCCCGGAGCCAAGCAGTATATTCATTTTTCGCCAGGATTTACTTTTGCTCATCTGGCCCGCGGCCCTCCTAACCCGGCCTGATGACTATAACCTCCTTTCTATGCGGAGGGTCATTGCGCGCAGGCCCTTCTGGGTGGAGGTTGATGGGATTCTTAGTAGTTAAGTTTTCCATTTTTACAGAAAAGTACTAAAGGAATGGTAGCAAAAAAGAATTGTAAAAATGCGAATATGAAGCAAAAGTAAAATCAAGATAAACATAACTAAAAAAACACTATTTACATCTGAGAGGAGGAGATGAACAGATGAAGAAGTTAATAATTTTTTGTATAGCAGTGGGATTGCTCTCAATCACAAATAATGTAGCTGCAAATCCGACGTATTATGAAGCGCTCGACATTTACGAAGTGTTAAACGCGTCGGTATACCCATATAGCGCCTCTTACACCTATGACCCACCTCATACGTACAACGGTTCCGTTGACCCGCTCGTGTATACTGGTACGTGGGGTACGGTAATCGGGTCGGCTACGCTTACTATCGTTGCCGACGATGTGGATGGCCCTGGTAATGGCAAGGACGGTGAACAGGACCCAGTCAGAATCAATATCGACGGTGGTGCCTGGATAGACCTTGGCTACCTACAAGAAATGGCTGACTACAGCAGCTTTAATTGGCAACCGGGCCCGGGAAACAGCACTGAGGGTGAGATAACCACTACTGTGTTCGACCTGGGCACATACTTCGACCTATCCTTATTAGAGGGCATCCATACACTGAACGTAGAGATCGGAGCCGAGCCTTACTGGGGATTTGAGATTGAGACTTCTCAACTGGTAATTGTATCGGCCATTCCGGCACCGGGTGCTATTCTGTTAGGCAGCATTGGCGTGGGTCTTGTCGGCTGGCTGCGAAGACGTCGTACACTGTAAAAGAAGTACAAAAAGCAACTAATGCTTTGTCAGGAGTTCTTTGAGGGCTGTCATTCCGCACTTGAAGCGGAATCCAGTACTATCAATAAGTCTGGATTCCCGCTTTCGCGGGAATGACAAACCATCATTTGAGCTTTGACAGAGCACTAATGGCAGGGTAAAAACTCTGCCGTAAAGTGCAGATATGAACTGAAATCTACTCTTTGACAAGGAGGCAAAGCAAGGATAGAGATATCCCAAAGAGGAGATGAAAAATTATGAAAAAAAAGTTCATCGCAATTTGTGTACTAACGACACTGATTCTGACCATCAGCGGCACAACGCAAGCGAT
>CAYUFX010000120.1:0-13708 GCA_964444135.1 uncultured Pirellulales bacterium
GTGTCCCCAAATATATAAGGCACAAAAAATAGCAAAGGTAACATTTGCTTAATCTCTGATTGCCATATTAAGCCTATAATTCCCCGAAATAAAGCTCAGCCCTACCTTAAAAGAAATTTAATCTCTCAGTTTTACACAATCGAAAAAAGTTGAAATTCCCATTTAGAACTCTTTAAAATAAGTTTCCGCTTTCCAATTTCGCTATAATATCAAAATCATCTTTAAATTGCAACAGTCACGAGACACTTTTCACATATTTCTCTGCCAATATTGTAGATAGTTCAATCCGTCTTATCTTGAGAACAGATTTTGGATCATGATTTTTGAACGCCTCAACAATCATCCCTTCCGAAAATTTGCTCTGTGTAACTCAGTAAGGCATAGAGCATATCGAGCATATCTTAGGGTGACCCGTCCAGTTTACGGATCCCTAGTTATATCAGTACGCAAGCGCTAACAACAAGACCTCGCCTCGGTTAGTCGGGGAGTACCTGAACCCAACCCCAATTGGGGTCTTTTTTGCATATCATATTAGCTACAGATAAATGAGCTTGTATTGCTTGTCTATGGGTTTTTGTCTTTGAATGTGGTATGTCTGTCCTCTCACCATCCCAGATCCCGTCCCAGACCCAATCGGCAGCATGGCTTAATTCGTGAGCCAAGGGAACCAGTGTATGATATGCACCGTGACCCGTATATTCATGATTCCAATAGATCCTGATGTTATTACTGCCTGGTTCTTTTATGTAACCGGTGGTCCCATCCCATTCTTGCATTGGTAAGTTTTCCAAGTTGAGTCTGATGTTCACCGTCCTCTTGTTACCTTCTCTTCTCATAGCGTCCTCTAAGCTTGGAATCGTGCTGTTTCCACCATAATACATAAGTGCTTTTATTCTCCAGAAAAACCACTCTTGCGTATATGTGTATATAACTTCCCCTTCCTCATTCCTTTCATCTACCTCTGTGAAATAAGTTGAAAGAAGGTAGCCTATTTGCTCTTCCCTCCATGCATCGCTGAAGCGATCGTTATTATTTAAGGCCCAGTCACAAAATTTATCTACGTTGTCGAAACCCCAAATTTGTTCATCATCTACAGTGACGCCTTCGACCCAGGCAAACGTTAACTTACCATGTATTGCTTTTTCATGGTCTTCACTTAAGAAAGTGTAATAAAGCCCACTGGGATCCGCCCGTCCAATTGGGTTATTTCCACAATAGGCATATAAGTTCATACCAGCGCCGTATCCGACCGGGTCGGTTTGCATAAACCGGCCGATGTGTGGATTATAGTACCGGGCGCGGTAGTAGTAAAGACCTGTTTCGATGTCGAATCGCCGGCCGGTGAACATGTAGGGATTGGGATGGTTGGGGTCTGAGGCCGCCACCTGGCCATAGGCGCTGTACTCGTAGCTCTGGCAGCTATCGCCGTTAGAATTACTCAAGGCCACCACGGAACCCAGACCATCGAAGTGATAGTAGTAGGCCTTGTTATTGTCGGCCACGTCTATCATACAGACCGGCTCATCAACGCGGGCACCGTAGATGTATTTGCGTAAGAGGCCGCTGTCATCGTATTCAGCGATAACGTGGCCGCCATCATAGACGTATTTGACTATGTAACTATAACTGTTAGACTATGCGCATAGATTACTCATTATTGAAAGGAGACCCTTTTATGCCAAATGAGATAAGGCTCGAAGATATTCTGGATAGCAAAGACGACGGCATCTACGAGGTTACCACAAACGCGGCGGGGCCAAAAGGATATCTTCCTTTAACCGATAGTCTTCTCGTCGATGCTCCGAGCGGCGATATCTTTGGAATGAGTCAGAATACGGGCATGGGGTGGGAGCCGGCCAAGACGACCCAGGAGCAGTTTCTACTGATAAGTACCCAGGGCGGGATACGTGCAGGTGACGGCACTGCCTTGGCTTTAGGGTATCACACCGGACACTGGGAGCTTGGTTTACTGGCGCAGGCGGCGGCGGAAGAGCTGCGAAATCTCGGCTGCATTCCGTTTGCGGGCTTTTGTACGGACCCCTGTGACGGCCGAACACAGGGCACTTCGGGGATGATGGATAGTCTGGCTTACCGTAATGATGCGGCGATGATTTTTCGGCGTCTGGTCCGCAGCTTGCCGAGGCGAAAAGGAGTGCTTGGTATAGCGACTTGTGACAAGGGCCTGCCGGCAATGATGATGGCGTTGGCCGCTATGGGCGAGCTGCCGTCTGTGCTGGTGCCGGGGGGAGTGACTCTACCGCCTGCCGAAGGTGAGGACCTGGGCAAGATACAATCCATCGGGGCGCGTTTTGCCCATGGCGAGGTGACGCTGGAATACGCAAGGCAGATGACCTGCCGAACGTGTGCGAGCGCGGGCGGCGGCTGTCAGTTCCTTGGGACAGCGGCGACATCCCAGGTTGTCGCCGAAGCTTTGGGCATGAGCCTGCCGCATTCCGCGCTTGCGCCGTCCGGGCAGGCAATATGGCTGGACATGGCGCATCGTTCAGCCAAAGCGCTCGTGCGGATGTACAAACGCGGCTTGACTATGAAAGATATTTTAGCCGATGCATCGGTGCGTAACCCGATGGTTGTTTATGCGGCTTTTGGCGGTTCGACAAATCTACTGTTACATATTCCTGCGATTGCATACGCAGCAGGATTGAGACGACCGGGGCTCGAAGACTGGAAGAAGATTACTCGAGAGGTGCCGCGGCTTGTTGACGTTCTGCCCAATGGGCCGGTAGGACATCCGACTGTACGCGTCTTTCTGGCCGGCGGTGTACCCGAAGTAATGCTGCAATTGCGGTCTCTGGACCTTTTAGACCTGGATTGCCGGACGGTGTCTTGTGAGCCTTTAGGCAAGCTGCTCGACTGGTGGGAAGGGTCTGAACGCCGAAAGCGGCTGCGGGAGCTGCTTTATCAAAAAGACGGTATCGACCCGGATGAAGTGATAATGAGTCCTGAAAGAGCCCGTGAACGCGGCCTGAAAAGCACTATGACACTGCCGGAGGGTAATCTTGCTCCGGATGGCTCGGTCATTAAGAGTACTGCCATTGACGCATCGCTGCTGGATGCTAAAGGTTTATATCACAAGATTGGCCCTGCTCGTGTGTTCATCTCAGAGCGCAGCGCTATCCAGGCCATAAAAGCAGGAGCTATTCAGCCTGGTGATGTCATTGTGCTTATTTGTGCAGGTCCAATGGGAAGCGGAATGGAGGAAATCCTGCAAGTGACGGGTGCGCTGAAGCATCTTTCCTGGGGAAAGGATGTTGCGGTCATTACCGATGGCCGGTTCAGTGGCGTCAGTACCGGCGCCTGTATCGGACACATAGCACCGGAAGCACTGGCAGGTGGGCCCGTCGGAAAGGTCCTGGACGGAGACATCATTCAAATTATCATTGACTGTAATAAGATGGAAGGAAGCGTTGATTTGATTGGAGACGCCGACTCTTCGCCGAGTCAGAGAAGTGTGGAGCTTGGCACGCGAATATTAAGTGAACGCCTATTGCGGCCCGACCTGGCTCCTCATCCAGGTCTTCCGGATGACACGCGCTTGTGGGCCGCTATGCAGGAGATTGGCGGAGGCACGCGGGGCGGCTGCGTGTTTGACGTCGATGCAATCGTCGAAACATTAAAAGCCGGCAAAGAAGCATTGTCGAAGTGACACAGGATTATTATACTGTGATGCGGTTATCCGCCTGTAAGAAGCGTATGTATCCATATCCGCCTGGGGCAGACTTCTGAGAGGCGTGTTCCTTTTTTGATTAAGGATAAAACTATGGGACAAAACAAGAGGAATCTTTCGGGGGTTTTCGCTCCGGTGGTGACGCCGTTTCGTTCCGATGAGCTCGCGCTCGATGACTTGAGGTTCAACCTGCGAAAACTCAACGAGACCAATCTTGCCGGCTATCTCGCACTCGGTTCGAATGGGGAATTCAAGAGTCTGAGCGACAAAGAGCAGAATCGGATTCTCGAAGTTTTCGCGGAAGAAAAAGGCAGCAAAGCTGTTTTGGTCGGAGCCGGCTGTGAATCCACAAGGCAAACGATTGAGAAATCAAAATTGGCTTTAGAGATGGGCTTTGACTACGTTAGCATCCTCACACCGAGCTATTTCGCCAGACAGATCGATGGCGCTACTCTACAGTGTTACTATGAGCGAATAGCAGATTCGATTGATATTCCCGTATTACTCTACAACGCACCCGGCTTTACAGGTGGAATAGAAATACCGCTGCAGGTCATTCTCGAACTCTCACGGCATCCTAATGTTGTCGGCATGAAGGACTCCTCCCCAGCAGGGCCGGCCAAACTCCTCGCTCGTCTTGACCCGGCCGAAGACTTCAATGTTCTTGCCGGTTCTGCCAATTTCTTTTATCCCTCACTTCATTTGGGAGCTCCCGGTGGTGTGTTGTCACTTGCTAATGCTCTGCCTGGCCCATGCTGTGATATATATCGATTATTTACGCAAGGCGAATACGGTGATGCCAAAGAGCTTTCCTTCAGAATTGCCAGGCTCAATCAGGCTGTTTCAGGAGCGTGGGGTGTGGCGGGTGTCAAGGCCGCTATGGACATAATCGGATTCAAAGGAGGCCAGCCGCGGCATCCACTACAAGGTCTTACCGATGAAGCCAGGGAACAAGTCAGGCGGACGATTATCAATGAAGGCTTTATATCCGCCTAAATACGATAAGAAGGTCTCCTGTGAAAATATAATTTAGGTTGTTCTCAAGCAGGTCCTGATGACTCAAACCGAAAGACAAAAGACAGCAAACAGAAATACGATATTAGGGGTTGATATCGGAACGACCAGTATGAAAATGGGCGTATTTCGGATTGTCGATAATACGCTGAGTCTGGTTAGACAATTCACGCAAGAGTACGAAGTGAATATTTATAACGATGGTTTGTTTGGTGACATTGAACAGGACAAATGGAAGAGTGCCTTCGCCGCCGGATGCAAAGAAATGGAGGACCTTATCGGCGATGTCGATGTTGTTTGCCTTTCCGGGACTACACCCGGCCTTACGGCTATGGATAAAGATGGCGAGGCACTTTACCCGGCTATCTTGATGCTCGACCAGCGTTCCCGCAAGCAGGCCAAATTCATAATAGAGACCATCGGAATAGAGTATCTTTTAGAGACCACGGCTAATATGCCGGTCACGGGTGGGTGTTCGTTAGCGAGTATTCTCTGGCTCAAAGATAATTGTCCCGAAGTCTTTGACAAAACTTACAAGTTTGGCCATTCCAATACATATATTGCTCATTGGCTGACGGGCCGGTTCGCTATCGACCCCTCATCCGCATCGCTGACAGCCCTGTACAATACGGTCAACAACGATTTTACCTGGAATGAGGATATTGCCGTAACCTTTGGCCTCTCACTTAACCAATTGCCGCAAATAATTCCGGCGTATGAAAGTGTCGGTCGAATAAACAAGTCACTCGCACAAAAGCTGGGTTTCAAAAAGGAGCCTCCCGTACTCATCGGCGGTAATGATGCGGTGCTTGCGGCTTATTCGATGGGAATCAACGAGCCGGGGGACATCATCAATGTAAACGGAACCTGTGAAATCAATCTCGTATGCCTTGATAAATGTCTGGCCTCTGCTAATTACAACATCCGGGCTCACGTGCTACCCGATAGGTGGCTCACATTGCATGTTATGAACGCCGGGGGTAAGGCACTGGACTGGTACAAAAGCTTGTTCTGCAGCGAAATGAGCGCTGAGGAGTTCTACAATAGCTTCCTTCCCCAGGTGATTGATACCTGGCTCGAGCGCCAAAGCGATGTTACTTATGTGCCATATCTTATGGGGTCGCGCTACAGCCAGGAGCCGCTTAAAGCTCAATTGCTGGGATTGACCCAGCAGACAACCCGTGAGGAGATATTAGCTGGGATTGTCAGGGGACTATGCGAATATCAGAAAGCACACTTGGAAGAGATTGGTAAGAACGTGACCCTTCAAAATGTAATCCACGTGACCGGGGGGGCGACAAATCCCGCTTTGATGCGGGCAAAATCAAAGTGGATGAGGGATTGCGAATATGTCCATAACGAGCAGTCGTCTATGAAGGGGTCTGCCATGCTTGGTCAAAAATATCTTGAGAGTGCCTAAAGTTAAAAAGAATAAATAATGAATATTCAACAAGGAATATCGAATGTCGAATTAATCTATTTTCCTTCATTATTCCTTGTTCGATATTGGATATTCTTTTTTGTCACTTTAGCTCACTTTAGACTGTTATCCTATTGTTTGAGGGGAAAAACCTTATTATGTTCAATCTGCACCCGCTCATAATTCTTGTTGTCGGCATGCTGACCGTCATCCTTATGATTACGCGGTTGAGAATGAATGCTTTTATCGCATTGATTACCTCAGCCGTGGTTGTTAGTCTGCTTAGTCCGGGGGATTTGGCTGAAAAGATGAGCCGGGTGGCCGAGGCATTCGGAGACACGGCCAGCAGTATCGGTATTGTCATCGCTCTGGCTGTGGTCATCGGCAAGTGCATGATGGACAGCGGCGCAGCGGACCGCATCGTCAGAGGTTTCCTGTCACTGCTTGGGGAAAAACGCAGCTCTACAGCGCTTATGGCCAGCGGTTTTGTGCTTTCGGTCCCGGTATTCTTCGACACGGTTTTCTATCTGCTCGTGCCGCTGGCGCGGTCCATGTATCGACGGACACAGAAACATTACCTGAAATACGCGATGGCAATTGTGGCCGGGGGAGTAATTACCCACTCCCTTGTTCCGCCGACTCCCGGGCCTCTCGTCATGGCTGACAATCTTGGAATTGATATCGGCGTTATGATTATAGTCGGCTCGTTGGTGGCGATTCCTGCCGCCATAGTCGGAATGTTCTTCTCAAGTTGGGTGGACCGTCGAATGGATATACCAATGAGGCCGCTTGGAGGCGATGTGTCTGAGCCGGAGCCGCTCGAAGACCATCAATTGCCGGGGCTATTGGTGTCACTTTTGCCGATTATTCTACCTGTGCTGCTGGTCTCGACCAATACAATTGTCCGCACGATGGCCGAGGGTGCTGCCGAGGGTTCGGGCTTAAGCCGGGCCGTTGGCATAACCGCGGTATTGGGCAATGTGAATCTGGCGATGCTTATGTCGACTGCAATTGCCATGTGGATGCTAAAAAGCAAACGTGCTCTAACGAACGCACAATTGGCGAAAGTTGTCGAAGTGTCATTGATGAGCGGCGGTGTGATTATCCTGATAACGGCTGGAGGAGGTGCCTTTGGTGCAATGCTTAAAGCCGCCCAGATTGGCCCGGCTATCGAAAACATATTCAAGGGCGATAGCGGCCAACCGGCAAGTGGTATGATGCTGTTGATTTTGGGTGCCCTTATCGCTGCGCTGATGAAAATAGCTCAGGGCTCGACCACCGTTGCTATGATAACATCGTCAGCGATGATTGCCGCGATGGTGACATCGACAAAGACGTTAGGTTATCACCCTGTTTATCTGGCCACCGCCATCGGAGGTGGCTCGATGATAGGTTCGTGGATGAACGACAGCGGATTCTGGATATTCGTAAAAATGACCGGGCTGACCGAAGCTGAAGGACTCAAGTCCTGGACGCCATTGCTGGCTATAGTCGGTTTCACAGGGGTCGTCGTCTCGTTCCTGTTGGCTCTGATTTTGCCGATGGCATAAAGGCTTATGCTTGATACTCGATGCTCGATACACAATTCTCGATACTGGAAGTAGTGTTAAAAACAGCTTATACGTAAAGCGCGTACGCGCTTTACGTATGACAATCTCGATACAAAATTCTCGATTCTCGATACTGGATGCTCGTCGAGAATCGATATACCCTAAATAAGTCCGATAACCGCTTCAAGTAGGGGCAGGTCAATGTGCCTGCCCAAGGCAACCACATTGGGTTGCCCCTACGACCCGAATCTCCGAAAAAAGTATGTTTTTTACTGAACAAGATATACCCCTGGGGGGTATAATAGGCCAGCGCCAATCAGGCTTTTATCTAAGCTCAGTTGGTGATGGACAAAAGGGATAAGAAATGAAGAAAAATCCGAGTCATGAGGACAATCTGGTTGCCTTAAGGCGAATTGAAGGGCAAGTTCGCGGCGTTCAAAGGATGATCGAAGACCGCAAATACTGTATCGAGATTCTAAACCAGATATATGCTATCAAGGGGTCTCTTGGCCGTGTAGAAGAAAAAATTTTGGAAAAGCACTTTCAACACTGCGTAACTGAGGCCGTCGAGGGAAGCTCTGAAAAGGAAAGACAGCAAAAGTTAAATGAAATTCTAAAATTGATACATCAGACCCGCAGGGCATAAAACATTGTCGTAGAAATAAACTTTGGATTTGTCTTTTTTGTATTTTTATTCCGGCTGTGCAGTAATAATGATATTAATATGGAATAGTTTTAGGGGGCTGATATGAACAAACAAGCTGTCTTAGCTGCGGGAGTAATCGTACTTGTTTTTATGCAGTGTGCGGAAGCTTCGCAGCAGCCAGGCGATTCAAATGATTTGCAAACACTTGCGGATTATCTGCGTTACGCCTCACTCAATAATGCAGAGCTTAAAGCAAAGTTCGAGGAATGGAAGGCGGCGTTAGAGCAGATTCCACAGGCCAAAGCATTAGATGACCCGAAATTTACATACAGTTATTTCATAGAGGAAGTCGAGACACGGGTCGGGCCGCAGAGACAAAAGTTCGGCATAATGCAGGTATTCCCGTGGTTTGGCAAAATAGAAGCAAGGACCGACATAGCCGCGGCAAAAGCAAAAGCTGCAAGGCAAAGATACGAAACAACCAAGCTGAGACTTTTCCGGCAGGTAAAAGTGGCTTTTTACGAATTCGCATATCTGGCCACAGCCATTGATATTGCAAAACAGAATCTCGAACTACTGCAGCATTTCGAAGAAGTCGCACGAACCAAATACAGAACCGCTACGGCAATACATCCCGACATCATCCGTGTCCAGGTAGAATTAGCTAAGCTTGAGGACATCTTAAGAAGTCTGGAGCAGCTCAGAGAGCCAACAGTTGCAAAACTCAATTCGGTGCTTAATCGGCCGATTGACGCGGAATTGGTCTGGCCTAAAAAAGAACCACCAAGAGAAGTCCGGCTTGACCGGCAGCATATTGTTCAGGCGTTAAAAAGAGCGAATCCTGAACTTGCTGAATTTAGCTGGGAAATTCAGGCAGCACAAAGCAGGGTCAAGCTGGCAAAAAAGAAATTCTATCCCGATATAGGAGTCGGCCTAGATTGGATTCAGACAGACGGAGCAATTTCTCCAGGCCTCAGCGGTAGCGGCAATGACCCTGTGATTTTGATGTTTTCAATGAATATCCCCCTGTGGCAAGACAACTATAAGGCAGCCGAGCAACAGGCAAAAGCCGATGTCAGGAAAATTCAGGAGCAAAGAACAGATATCGAAAACAAAATATTATCAAGAGTATTCGAGGTGCTTTACGATATTGAAGACAGCCAGAGAAAGACGCATCTTTATGGAGACGTTTTAGTTTCAAAGGCGGAAGAGCTTGTTCAGGCGTCTGAAACCGCCTATAAGGCAGGTACGATAGATTTCCTCTCGCTGATAGATGCTCAACGCATGCTGCTTAAATACGAGTTAGATTACGAAAGAGCCGTTACCAATAATCAGCAGAAGCTGGCTGAGCTGGAAATGCTTGTTGGGACGGAACTGCCATCTATGGCTGAGCCATCAATAGCTGAGCCATCAATTAACAGGGAAACTGAGGAAAAGTGAGTCAATCCTTCATTGGATTTTCTTAAAAAGCTGTATTTAATTGAACTTATATCCTACGGGAATGGTATGATTAACAGATTATAGGTGGCTGATATGAAAATGACACAAGCCAAATCATTATGGCCGAATCGATGGTTCAAAACCACCGTTTTGGTGGTTTTGGGGCTCGCTATCTTTCTTGCGGGTTATTTTGTTAACTCACTTTTGCAGGGACCCGCCGCCGGCCCGGAGCATGAACATCCCGGCGGACAGGCTGCTGCGCAGGCACCGACGGTGTGGACGTGCTCGATGCATCCACAGATTCGTCAGCCCAAACCCGGTAAGTGTCCGATTTGTTTTATGGATTTGATACCAGTAGCTACTGAGGACGGCGTGGTTGGTGAAAGGCAAATTACCTTCTCGCAAGAGGCCTTGAAGCTGATGGAGGTTCAAACCACACTTGTGGAGCGTAAATTTGTCGAGGCCGAAATCCGCATGGTCGGCAAGGTCGATTATGATGAGACCCGCGTAAAAAATATCACCGCCTGGGTGCCCGGCAGGATCGACCGGCTTTACGTGGATTTTACCGGCATCACGGTTAGTAAGGGCGACCATATGGTCGATCTTTACAGTCCTGAGCTAATCAGCGCACAGGCCGAGCTACTTCAGGCCCTGAAAGCTGCCGGCAGTATCAAAGACAATACTTCTGAGCTCATGAAAAGAACCACCCTGGCCACACTTGAGGCAGCCAGAGATAAACTTCGACTACTTGGCCTTGCCCGTGCTCAAATAGATAAAATCGAAAACTCCGGCGCGCCGGTCACTCACATAACGATTTATTCACCTATGGGTGGGATAGTCATCCATAAAAACGCCACGGAAGGTATGTACGTCAACACCGGCACACCTATTTACACTCTCGCAGACCTTTCGCGTTTGTGGGTCAAGCTGGATGCTTACGAATCCGATTTGTCCTGGATTCGGTACGGCCAGGAAGTTGAATTCTCAACGGAAGCATATCCGGGGCAGGTGTTCAAAGGCAAAATAAGCTTCCGCGATCCCGTACTCAATGCCAAGACCAGGACGGTCAAGGTGCGGGTCAATGTCGATAATACTGATGGCAAGCTCAAGCCCGAGATGTTTGTCAGGGGCGTGCTGCGGGCAAAAGTCGCTCAGGGCGGAGCCGTAATGGACCCGGAGCTGGCGGGCAAATGGATTTGTCCGATGCATCCATCCGTTGTCAAAGACCGGCAGGGCACCTGCGATATCTGTGAAATGGATTTGGTGACCACCGAGTCACTATATACAACAGCGGGTGAGCCCAATGAGCCGCCTCTGGTAATTCCTGCAACCGCACCTTTGATAACGGGCAAACGAGCGGTTGTGTATGTCCGGACACCGGATGCGAATAAGCCAACTTTCGAGGGTAGAGAGGTCGTTCTTGGTCCAAGGGCAAAAGATTACTATTTGGTTATAGAGGGGCTCGCCGAAGGAGAGGTTGTCGTTACTAAGGGTAACTTTAAGATTGATTCGGCCCTTCAGATACAGGCCAAACCAAGTATGATGAATCCTCAAGGCGGTGGTGCGTCGTCCGGCCACCATCACGGACAAAATCAAGAACGAAACATGCCACAACATCAAGACAGCAAAGTCGAAGAACAAACTGTTTGTCCCGTCATGGGTGGGGCAATTAACAAAGATTACTACACCGTTTACAAGGGCAAAAAAGTGTATTTCTGCTGTCCAGGCTGCAAGGAAAAATTTGAAGAGGAGCCGGAGAAATACATTGCCAAGCTGCCACAGTTCAAACAGTAAGCTGGGAGGCAGAAAACATAATGACGCCGAAGTAATACCATTGTGGGTACAGCACTGAGCTAAAGTGAGCAAAGTGAGCTAAAGTGAGCTAAAGCTAACTAAAGTAACAGCGAAGCTGTCATTCTGAGCGAAGCGAAGAATCTTTTATTCGTTGGCCAGATCCCTTCGGCAAGCTCAGGGCAGGCTCTTCGGCTTCGCCTCAGGATGACACTTATGTGTCACTTTAGGCACTCTAAACTTTAGGCACTTCGTTTTTTGGGTCTGGTTTAGTGGACGAAGTTATGGACGGACTACCTGGTCAGAAATACTCACCAATAGATAAGGTAATACGGTTTTGTCTTGAGAACAAGCTGGTTGTCGGGCTTTTAGTGATACTAATCGTCGGATGGGGGCTTATGGTAGCTCCATTCGACTGGGACCTTTGGGGGCTGCCGAGGGACCCTGTTCCGGTGGACGCCATTCCGGATATCGGTGAAAACCAGCAGATAGTTTTTACCGAATGGATGGGACGTTCGCCCCAGGACGTAGAGGACCAGATAACATATCCTCTGACCGTGTCCCTTCTGGGCATTCCCGGGGTCAAGACTATCCGCAGTTACTCATTCTTTGGGTTCTCCTCGATATACATTATATTCGAGGGTGATATAGACTTTTACTGGTCGCGAAGCAGGGTCCTCGAAAAACTCAACTCGCTTCCTACCGGCACTCTTCCCGAAGGAGTCCGGGCGGCACTGGGGCCTGATGCAACAGGCCTGGGGCAGATTTTTTGGTATACACTTGAGGGCCGAGATGAAAACGGCGACCCGACAGGTGGCTGGGACCTTGATGAGCTGCGGACTATCCAGGACTGGCAGGTCCGCTATGCCCTTCTCTGTAGCCAGGGTGTAAGCGAAGCGGCCTCCGTGGGCGGCTTTGTTAAAGAATATCAAATAGACGTGGACCCTGATGCGATGCGGGCCTACGATGTTGGCCTGGACGAGATATTTATGGCGGTAAAGATGTCCAACATTGACGTCGGGGCCAGGACGATTGAGATTAACAGGGCCGAGTATGTAATTCGCAGCCTGGGCTTTATCGAGGACCTCTCAGATATAGAAAGGTCGGTAATAAAGGTTAACGATAATGTCCCGATTTACATCAAAGATGTAGCGAAGGTGTCATACGGGCCTGCACTGCGGCGGGGGGCGCTGGACAAGGGCGGAGCCGAGGCGGTTGGGGGAGTGGTAGTTGTCCGCTATGGGTATAATCCACTTGAAGCCATTAAAAATGTAAAAGCCAAGATCGAAGAGATATCGCCAGGACTGCCCAGAAAGACTTTGCCCGACGGCACGGTTTCAAAAGTGACAATTGTACCGTTTTATGACCGTACGGGCCTTATTTACGAAACCCTGGGCACATTAAACACCGCTCTGACCGAGGAAATACTGGTTACAATCATCGTGGTTATCGTTTTGGTGGTGCATCTTAGAAGCTCGGTACTCATCAGCGGCCTGCTTCCTCTGGCGGTGCTGATGTGCTTTATTGCGATGAAGGTGGGCGGGATAGATGCTAATGTTGTGGCGCTTTCGGGCATTGCGATTGCTATCGGCACAATGGTGGATATGGGGATTATAATCTGTGAGAACATTCTAAAACATCTCAATGAAGCAGGGCCCAACGATAATAAGCTCGAAGTTGTTTTCAAAGCAGCCAGCGAGGTTGGCGGTGCAGTTTTGACAGCGGTTTCGACCACGGTGGTCAGCTTTTTGCCGGTCTTTACGATGACGGGGGCCGAAGGAAAGCTCTTTAAGCCGCTGGCGTTTACCAAGACCTTCGCGCTGATAGCTTCGGTGGTAGTGGCTTTAACTATAATTCCGCCTGCCGCCCATATCCTCTTTACAAGAAAATCCGCTCTCAAAAAGATTAAACGATACGTATTGGGGGCAATATTAGTTGTTGCTGCCGTTATAGCAGCTTTCCGGCTTGCCTGGTGGATAGGTGCTCTTATCGGCACAATCGCACTTTACCATCTCTCAAGAGACTACATACCAAAAAAAGTAAACGGCTGGCTGCCTCTGATTGCCAATGCCGCTGCAGTTGCTCTGGTTGGGATAATACTTACCGGTCACTGGCTGCCGTTGGGCTCGGACAGAGGTATGGTGCGAAACCTGGTGTTTGTG
>CAYUFX010000121.1:0-13539 GCA_964444135.1 uncultured Pirellulales bacterium
ATGGGAAACTGATGTATGTTACGCTCAAAGCAGATAGTGTGATACAGGCATTTGCTAAATGGCTGAAATTTGTCGGTGACAGGAATCTGACCGTCGGTACCCTTCTGGGCATAAGTAACCAACGGTTGCTGAGAAAACTTTGCGGTGAATGCAAACAGGCATACGCGCCGGATAAGGAACTTTTCAAAAAGTTCAACATCAACGCAGAAAAAACCAAAGTGCTCTACCGTGCCGGTAAGGTGCTGTACGACAAACGCGGCAAAGCCTCTATGTGCGAAAATTGCCAGGGGACAGGGCATTTCGGCAGGACGGGCGTATTCGAGATTATCACACTGAACAATGAGTTAAGAAAGGCCCTAATACAAACGAGGTCGCTGCCGGAAATCGGCACGCAATTCAGACGTGCCAAAATGCTCTATTTGCAGGAACAAGCACTAAGGAGAGTTATCAGTGGAACAGTAGCAATAAATGAAATGATTCGGGTGCTTTCAAAACCCAGAACGAAAAAACCAACATAGTCGGGCTAAAGTGAGTTCCAAACTTTAGGCCCTTTAGAGACTTCAAACTTTATAAAAACGGGAGATATTGTAATGGCCAGCTTAGCAGTGGTGTTAATAATTTTGGGATGTGCTGCTTATCAATATTTCAAAGGCACATTTATCAAGGCATTCGCAACGATAATAATTGCTATTTGTGCAAGTGTAGCTGCGTACGGCTTCTTCGAGGTTTTGGCAAATGTCTTTATCAGCAAAGGTGCTGATAGTCGTTTCCTTTCTCTTGTGCCCTGGGCCCAGATGCTCTGTTTTTCACTGCTATTCATTGTAGTCTTTGGAGCGTTGCAAACAGGTGTGATGTTTCTAACTCGCCAGCCGGTTGATTTGGGGTTTATGCCTGAACGTATAGGGCGGATCGTATGCGGAATTTTATTAGGTCTTTTGCTATCCGGTTTTTTGCTTACCGCTCTTGGGATGGCACCTTTATCAAACAAGTATCCTTATCAGCGTTTTGACGGGAAGCGCAGCACAGCTTTACTCAATGCCGACGGCTTTGCGACGGGCCTGTTCAGCATAATAAGCAAGGGCAGCCTCAGCGGTAAAAGAAGTTTTGCCACTATTCATCCCGATTTCCTTGACCAGGTCCACCTGAACCGGCTGGTTTCTGGTACTTCCACCCTTACCAGCAGTACACCAGCGATAAGCTTGCCCAAACAGGCTGTCTGGCCGGCCCCCGAAAGCCTTAGTGAGCAGGTGAGTCAAATTGTTTCGCAGTTGAATCGTCAGGGCAAACTTAAGGATGAGTCAACCGGTAAGTCAATATCTATGCCAGGACCGGTCGGCAGTGATTATCAGCCCACAATAGTGCGGGTGGGAATAAAAAGCAGTGCGCTGAGACCAAAAGCAACAATAAATGGTGGCGTATTTATACTTTCTCAATTAAGGTTAATATGTAAACGAAAAGGAAAGGGCGACGACCCACTCGCTGGTACGGGAATAAACATTTATCCTATCGGACATCTGAAGGCGGCGGACGAGATACAAGTAAGCACCGAGATAAAAGTAGATAGTCGTAACGACTTCAAAGATGGAGCCAGGGAAAAATTTATTGACTTTGTTTTTTGCATCCCGAGGGATTTTGTGCCGGTACTGCTCGAGTTTAAGCAAAACAGCATTGTCGAGATACCGTCCAGGGCAATTGTAACGGCCGACCAGGCGCCGCCACCGGAGTTTTTTACCCAAACATCCAAAAGCGAGGATGGCTCTGCTACGTCCGGCAGACCGTCATCCAGCCCCACGAGACAGCCGGGCACTCGCTCTGGTTCCAGGCAACGTAAACCCAGTGGTTTAAGCAGGTCTATTATCGGTGACAGTACCGACGAAGAATAGTCGTCCCATCTGCTGAACCGGCAGGCATCAAAAGTGTGAATTGTGGAGGGTAAAGGCAATTCAAGGTTTTTTTCTGGCCGAAATTGCTTTAGGTCTCAAGGACGGAGTCGGGTTGGCAAACTTAAAATCGGGTAATGCCGCAAGGCATTTTGTGGACTGCGAGCATATTGGCCTAAAGTTTCTTTGGCCTAAGATATACACCCTTAGCTGCAGACAACCAATTTGTCCAAATCCAGCTCCATCAAGTGCTCAAGATAAGCGTTGAGTTCTTCTTCTGAAAAATTGGAGAGAAATTCCGGCTTGGCACTTTTGTTGATTTCGCAAATGTAGTCTATCAACTCCCTTTTACTCATATCTACAGGTCCTTCAAAACTGGTTAAATTTCTTATCAACCTACGCAATATCGACAGAGCGCTCAATTTTTCTTTAGCTGAGCATACGGCGAACAGCCTTACGCCCCATAACCCTAACTACCATATAGTGGAGACATTTGTGCTTTAACTACCATATATAGTCTGGATGATCTCACTGGCTTTATTACATTTTTCACTGTCCAATAAAATCACATTGGGCGCCAGCCAATTCAGACTAAAAAAATTTACGAATTTTTTGTTTTTCTAAATTTCTGCTACGAATCGCATTGCCCGGATGGTCAAAACGTCGGGTTTAGCCGTACAGCAACTAAACCAGCAACAATTTTTACGCTGATTAGTGGAGCACTTACTGAGCCGTGTTTGCCGAACATACTAAACACACCACCAAAGAAAAGGTGGGTGGTGACTACCCTGTCGGCAAAACTACTGGACAAAAGACCGGTTGATTTGTTATAATTTTAAGTGGTTGCTGCGTAGGCTTATCAGGGGAAAGAAATGAAAAGACTAAGAAGGGCTCAGCAAAGACAAGCAAAGAAACACAAAAAGTTCAGACGACGGGCTATTGCGGCCGGTACAGCAGCGGCAATTGCCTTGGGAATAGGGTCAAGTTTAAATAAAGCACGTGCCGGGGATATGCCTGATAAGCACCAATTGTCTGTTAGTCAAGATGCGGACAGAGATTTTCTCGCCAACATGGAAGAGCTTGCTATTGGTTACTGTGTATTCAAGCCTGACCAGAATCGCAATCAAATACCTGATGGAGTGGAGTTAGCCAAGCGCTGCGCTGCTGTTATCGAACAATTGCCCTGGGAAGACAAGGTAACAGACCCAAACCAAACGTATAAGTGGTTGACCCCCATGTTTGGCCTGGAGACCTGTGATATCTGCGGAGCAACAGTTAATATGGGGCCGGCGGGAATAGTAAATCCACGGCTGGGCTTGCGTGTAGATTGCCCCCTTATCGCTATACATTATATGGAGCACGGTTCGTTTGGTTATAAAGGTGATGAGCATACAGGAAGGCTTGGTGTAGCTGCTTTATTACGAGCACTCGAGCTTCGTTTTCCTTATGACCCTAACGAGCACCGGTTGGCCTTAGATGGAAACGACCTTGATAGAGATTTGTTGACGGACGATGAAGAATTAGCGGCAGGCTACAACCTCTACAATGCCGACCAGGACGAAGACCTTACCGCTGATGGTGTTGAGCTTGCGAGGCAATGTGCGGAGGTTATCAATGAGCTGCCTGTACTTGATCCGAACGTGCCGGAAGTTTTATACTCTGTGTATAAGGAAAGCTTTTTACAGCGTGGTCTTGAGACGTGCGAAGTATGCGGCGTGACGGTTAATATGGGTTACTGGAAGATTACGAATGCCAAGCTGGACCAATCTATCGAAGTGCCTGAAATTATCAACCATTATATGGAACACGGCTCTTTCAGCTATTGGGGTGACGTTCACGAAAAAGGTAGAATTGATGTGGCCCTTTTGGTAAAAATTTTAGAAATGCCGCGACGATGTGGTGATTTGGGAACTATATATCCGCCTGGAGATTTAAATCAAGACTGCCGGGTGGATATTGATGACCTAACTGTGTTTTTCGAGCAATGGCTCGAGCATACTGACCCAAACCAAGGCTGATGTGATGAAGAGTAAATGCAGGGGCGCAAATTTGAATTTCGAATCATCTGAGATTAAAAGATGCGTCCGTGTTCTTAAAGAAATCGACTTTGAATTAGCATATCTGGTATTGCTTACGCGTGAGGGTCTCAAGCCGTTAAGCAGATGGGAAAAACCTCTGGCTGGCGACGGTCTTGAATTATTGCGGCAAATGGGTCTGCTTACAAAACAAATCCGGCGAACAGTCAAGACCGGCAAGGAAGTTGTTGAAACTATTTTCAGCAAGTTACCTGCTTACCTTGGGTTGTATGAACAGCGCTTTGGAAACAGGCCGATAGACAAGTCAGCCCAAACCCGGCGATTCGAAGGCTTTCTCTTCGGCTATCCACCATGCTGCGTAAAAGAGTATATACGCAAGCCCTACGCTCCGAATAATCTTGGAGCCCAAGAGCAGGAAATTTTATTTCATTGGGCCTGTAGAGACTGCAAAATCACACCTGTGCTTTTGGGCGCCTACAAGAGTGTATATAATTCGCTCAATAGCTTCTAAATTCAAACCAACCGGCCCCGAACTGATAGGTATGACCTATGACATCCCATTTCAAAGAAATGTAATTCTTGACAGGAAGAGGTCTATTTTGGTATATAATGAATAGGTAAGATCTATTGATTTTTGTCTTCCATCGTGCGGGTTTTTTCTTTTTGTGAGTTGACTTCGGTCGAAGGTTAGCGAATAAGGTACGCAGTCTAAAGGTGAAAAATTTGTTCATTGTAATGGAGATTTTTAACATTTCTTTTAATTGCGCATCTTGAGCTTTGAAAGAAAGGGGGACGATTATGGACGGTAAGGTGATTTGCTTGGCATCTTCACGAGAGAGTACGCTCATACAAGAAACAACTGATATTGGGCATCCTTCTACGCTTTTGCTTTACGCTTCATCAGCCAGAAGGATGCGAACAGCACTGCGGTCAGACCTATGCATACAAATGTAACGACCCGCTGCAACAAATGCGGGCTGTCTGAAGTATCAGCATCACCTAACACAGAAGGGTTAGATATGCCTTCATGTGTTAATGTCGCGCTATTGGTATCGGTCGTTTCTGAATGGTCTCCTGGCTCATTAACATCGTAGACATCGATAAGTTCGGGTTCTTCAGCTATATCCACAAGTTGATCCAAATAAATCCTGTCCATCTCTGCCGGCGATGGGGTGATGTACGTGCCCAAATCTCTATCAAATACTCTGGTTCCAGGCTCAAATTTGATTTCGAAGTCCTTTTCGGTATAGTTGTTGTTTACTGTCAATTTGTTGACTTTCACCCTCCTGGTTATCCGTGTCGAGCCTTCTTTGGTCGTGTGCAATATCTGCAAGGGCATCCAGATGCCTTCTGCTACTTCCAAGAAATTGGAATTTATCCATTTGAAATGGAATTGCCCTGTTGCCTCGCTTCCCAGGACAGCAAAGTTGAGCTTTGGATCGAGGTATATCCTGGAATAACCCGGACGAGTAAGTATTACGGCTTTGCGACCTTCATAAGTCCCTTCTGAGACCCCAATACGGTCACCATACGCCTCCAAAGCACCAATCAGATCGCCGGCATGACCCTTGCTTCGGGGCCTTCGGGGCATTCTTTCCGTAAAGGTCAGGTAGTGGCCTACCCAGCTCTGTTTGATGTCGCCATTTTCCGGCAGCGAACTCTTCACCTGGCCATCGAAGGCAAGTCTGTTGTAGCTGAATTTGGTTTTCCCGTTGACAGAGAATTCCCAGTCCTTAGACACTCCGTCAACTGCTGTCGGATCAAAGTTCCGTTTTCTGGTTCGGAACAGATTGTCTTTTGCCAGGTATGTGATGTTCTCATGTCTGCGCACAATCGAGCCGTCCTCGGCCTCGCGCGTTTCCTCGAAGTCAAAATCAATGTAGATATCGTTCATTCTTCCTTCCTGGTCGCGCCATATATTGAGGATGTCTTCAGTGGTGAAAGAAGAAGCGCTTTCCGAGAAACCCGGACTAACAAGCATCAAACAGGTTGCCAAGACAATCGCCGGTATGTGCCTGCAATAAAACATAAAATACCTCCCATCTGAGCCGGAACTCCAAGCGAAGCAGGCTTCGTTGTCCAAGACATTCACTGAGCGCGAGTGGAATCAACGTACACTCCCGCTAACCTTACCAAACAGGTGAACCAACACCTGGACTTCGTCAGCGAGCCACCTATATGTTAAAAGGCACACTAAGAGCCCTCGGTAACGACAATTACAATATATGCGCGACATTTATTTCATACACACACGACAATATGGGCTCGGTCATCACACTTACGGTAAACATCTTGCTGTTCCTCTGTGCGACCATCATTGTGCGTTGCACGAATTGTACGTACAGCAATCTATATTGTTGGTCTCGTCATTTGTGCAATAGCAGGCTTTTCTTCGGTTCGGGGTCCTGGAAAAGCACACCCGTGGTGTTGTTAAAGCACATCGCATCAAATTGTCGAAGGTTCTGGGGCCTGAACATAGCTATATCATCACTAACTACTGTTTCGTAAGCCTTTGTCTTTCGCCCCATCATTTCAAGCGCCAGGTTGCCATAGGGGATTGAAGTATGGCCTTTTCTCACCGCGCCATTCCAAATATCCAGATTGAAAATTAGGAGTTTTCGAGATTGTTTCGGGACAGCGGATGCCTTTTTTGGTATGGCGTTTTCTATTTTTTTCTTTCCTCTGGTGAAATGGCCGCGAACGAAACGCTCGTTAGCAGCGAGAGACACCAGATGGCAGGTAAAGCTATCTTGATACTTTTCGACTTCCGTCTCATTTCCTGCCCTTATGACCTTTTCACAGATTTTACGATGTCTTGCAGCGTACCAGGTTATAGTTACGAATATAAAAATTACCCCCGTAGGGCAATTACAGATGCCAGGGACTCCGCATAGGTCGCGTCAACATCCTGTTAGCTTCTTCATCGTTGATGAATTCTTCCCTTTCGGGGTCCCATCTGAGTTTTCGGCCCAGCCTTATGGCAATATCATCCAGGTGGCAGATGGTGTCGGAGCGAACAGCGGTTTCGATTGGGCAAATCGTTTTCTGTCTGGTCTTAACGCAATCTATGAAATTACGGCGATGATTATTACTTCGAGGCAGGCGAATCTCATCGGGGCCGATAGTTGATGTCAACAACAATTTCGGGTGGGCTTCAATCAGGTCACGGCAGACAAAAACCCACCCATCGCTGCCCAGGAAGAGAATGCCCACGCCTCTGTGAAGCGAGAATTGTGGGGCCCGCTTGAGAGCTGTCGCAGTGTTCATGTGTATCATTTTGACGCCGTTGGCATATTTGTGTTCAATCTCCCATGCGACGGCGGTGTCAGTGAGTCCGTCTTCGGGAAGTACGCCGGTTCCTTCTATTTCAATCGGACCGGTGTGGTCTGTTCCGTTGCCCCACTGGGCGATATCAACGTGATGAATTCCCCACGCACCGCTCAAGCCGCCTAAGGAATAATCGTGAATGAAGGTCCACATGCCCAACGTTCCCATGGCCCGCGAGGCACAACGTTGATACGTGTAAGTTGACCACTGGGCCGGGCCAAGCCACATATCATAGTCGAACTCTTTGCTATCCGGCACCGGCTGTGTCGGTTGATTCGGGCAGGTGATACTGGGATGCGAGCCTACCATAATCGTGTGGAGTTTACCGATTCTTTCATTGCGAACTAATTCGCAGGCAAAGCGGAATCTCTCATCTGAGCGCTGCTGGGTGCCAAATTGAAATATGATGCCATAGCGATTTATCGTATCACGAAGGACCTTATCTTGGCTGACAGACATACTTAAAGGCTTTTCATAGTACATATCTTTGCCGTTGAGGGCGGCTTCGAGGCCTATTAGTGAGTGCCAGTGGTCGGGAGTGACAACAGCTACGGTGTCGATATCTTTGCGGCCGAGCATTTCACGGAAATCGTGATAGGTTCGGCATCCCTTATCGCCATAGTGCTGATTGACCCTATCCGTGGCCTTTTGGCGAAACATTTCCCGAAGGTCGCAAACGGCAGCAACGCGGACATCCTTATACCCCAGGAAGGTCCTCAAGTGTCCGCCGCCCATACTGCCCACTCCGATAAAGCCCATCACAATTTTTTCACTGGGCGGCACAGCTCCATTTGCACCCAACACCGATGACGGAACGATGTATGGAAAACCTGCTATTCCTAATGCTCTGCTGCACAAGCTCTTCAAAAACTGCCGTCGGTTCATGCTATCAGATTTCATAAAGGGAACCTCCCAAAACCGCAGGCTTTTTCCTATCGCGGCTCGACTGCCCGGCTCCGGCCTCCGCCGAGACGAGAGCTCGTCGAAGTCCCACCCGCAGTTTAGTTACCTCTGTGCATTGTCCGGTATCTTCTTGTTACACACTGGTCACTGTTAGGTTGCAACTCTCGAACGCTTAGACCTTCTATGCCGCGTTTTAAGGCATAACGGCTTAAAAGTCAACAATTGGATATGGTTAATTTTTCTGGCACCACATAACATCTTTTTTGGCAGGGCTTGCTCTCTGTGTCATTGCGAGTCTTTCGCTTTGCTCAGGATAAACTCCGCGAAGAAATCTCAATCGTTTGTAAGCCGGAGATTGCCCCGACCACATTCTGCGGCCTCCTAAGAAAATAGACGGTTTTCGGGTCGTTAAGATTGAGACTGCCGGGCCTCCCTTCGGTCGACTCGCAGTGACAGTGGGACAGCATTTTGTTTCGGATGGCTGCCCGTCTTGGCTCACTTGTCGAAGCCAGGCCGCTACAGGCTCAATTGGTGCTGTTTGGTTTGGAAATCAGAAGTCAGAATTAAGAAGTCGGAAGACAGAGAACAGAATACATCTGACAACTGATTTATGGCTTCTGAACGAGCAGCCTTTCGGAAGAGGATACGACTCTACTGAGCTCGCCGAAGTCCGACGAAGTATCCAGATTAATAACCTATTGCGCAGCCGTCTTTACGAGGGTCGGAAGCACCGAAGTAACGTCTTGGATTTGATTTTCTCCATATTCCTTGATAACCGCCAAAGGTGCCGACCTCGGGTCTCACTTTGTGCCCCATATAGGCAAGTTTGAGCTTAACATCTTCTGAGATGTGTCGTTCAAAACCTACCGAGCCGCCGCCGGTCATTCTATGCCCGGTCGGCGTCGAACTCTCAACGTGCTGGACGCGAGGCTGTTCACCAGCCTGTTGAGGTGACATTCCAAAATCGATTATATTCATCAGCACCTGCACATGCCCCTGTGGCTGAAAATCACCCCCCATAACTCCGAATGAAAAAACCGGCTTTGGGTTCCCGCCTTGCGGGTTCCCTCCGTCTCTGGTCAAGAATGCCGGTATGATGGTGTGGAAAGGTCGTTTGTGAGGCTCCAGTTTATTGAGATGATTGGGATTGAGCGCGAACAGTTGCCCCCTGTTCTGAAGGCAGAATCCCAAATCATCCGGCACAAAACCCGAGCCCCACGGATAGTAAATGCTCTGAATGAGCGAAACCATATTGCCATCTTTGTCCGCAGTCGTCAGATAAACGGTATCCGATGAGCCTTTAAGCCTGCCGGGCTCGACTTTTTGAGCAGCTTGTTTGGGGTCAATCAGCCTGACTCGTTCCTTAGCGTACTCTTTGGAGATGAGGTCTTTCAGCGGGACCTCGGCAAAATCCATATCCGCGTAGTAAACAGCACGGTCCTCGAAAGTCAGTTTCTTCGCCTCTATGAAAAGATGTAGATGTTCGGCAGAGTTAGGTTTCATAGAGGCAATATCGAAGTGTTCCAGTAGATTCAACATCTGCAGAGCCGCAATTCCCTGGCCGTTTGGCGGAAGCTCCCAGACATCATAGCCCCGATAGTTTGTACTGACCGGGTCAACCCAGTTGGCAGTGTGGTCTCGAAAATCACGCATTGAAAACCGGCCTCCATTGGCCTGGGAGAACTTGACAATCCTTTCGGCAATCTGGCCCTGGTAGAAAGCCTCTGCGCCTTCCCGAGCGATAATCTCGAAAAATCGCGCCAATCCCAAATTTCTGAAGATATCCCCAAAATGCAAAGGTTTGCCGTCGGGCATAAAAGTTCCGGTGAGGGTAGAGTTTCTTATCGAACCCGATGACCAGGAGCTGGCAATGACCGGCGAAACTGGAAAACCTTCGCGTGCGTAATAAATGGGCGCTTCCAGAATCCTTGCCAGGTCGAACCGCCCTATTCTTTTCTGCAGTGCCGCCCATCCACTTATACAACCAGGCACACTCCAGGATAGCGGGCTGTAAATAGGAATCTCCTTAAGCCCCAATGCCAGCGCTTTATCCAGACTCCAATCGTATGGTGAACGGCCACTTGCATTGAGGCCAAGCAGTCTCTGCTCTTTTGCGTTCCAGACAATGGCAAAGAGGTCACCACCAGGCCCGCACATCATCGGCTCCACCAGGCTCAGCATTGCGTTGGTACAAACAGCCGCATCGACAGCATTGCCGCCGGCCTTGAGAATATCGACACCAGCCATACTGGCCAGAGGCTGACTGGAACAGACAATTCCATTTTGACAGACAACCGTCGAACGGTTTTGGTTCCTGTTTTGAAGTAAATCTTGATTGACAAAGACACCACTGTCAGTTGCGTCGGCACCGGAGTTTCCAGCAGACGATACATTGTTTCCAAGGAATGCTGATGAGCAGGCACAACCCATAAGTTTTAGAAATGAACGCCGTTTCATAGGCCTCTACCTTGTCTATATATTAACGATATGAGCGAAATTGCGCTTTATACTTTAAGACACACTGCTGGCCGGAGCATATCAGGGTATACGGCTAATTCTCAGCTATCCCAGCAACAAGGCAAATTTCTTTATTTTTCTTGCGTGTAGAATCTATTGAAGTCACCGTGATGTTGGCTGAACCACTGAGCTTTATTAGTTCAATGCCCTGGTCTGTTCCTAAATTGCCAGAATACTGCTTATCCGACGGATTGTTCCAGTGCTCGTAAACCCCCAGGCTTGCCAGACGAACTACATTTCCTTTATGGTCGGGGTCATAGAATGTCCCTGAAGGCGGGTCATCCACCAGCGCTGCCTCGACCAGGTAGTCACTTGTGCCGGACCTGTGGGGCGCGTCGTCCCATTCTGCCCACAGAAAATCGAAGCCGACAGAGTCAATCGCAACCGGGTCCTGGGAGGCAAAAAGACTCGAACTCCAATCTCCATTGAAGGGATGGGTGTTCCATTTCCTCGGAGCCCTTTCTTTGGCGTGTTTTCCCGCGTAAAGCCCGTCAATCAAATATAGCAGAGTCTTACCGCCGAGGTGCTTATGCCCCATCAAGTCCACGAGAGGTCTATAACGCCCCATGCCCGGTGTGGTATATGGGAGGTCTTTGTGCATATCGTAATAGCCCTCGGTTCTGGCCGGACTCCTGACTAAGGAACCGTAGTGGTTCTTCGCACAGAGGGTTATGCCGGCCTGGTCGTTATGGCTTTTAAGATTCGCCATATTAATTAGATAATCGGCCTCGGCGTAAGAAGCAGGTACGTAGTCGGTATTTTTCCCTGCAGCCTCCGGCGTGCTCCAGTAAAATGGAACCGAGGATAACTTTGCCTGTGTTCGGCCGAATTTTCCTAAGTAATCCAGATACCGCACATTCGGAAATTTCTCGTGGCACATATTATAGAACTCGTTGGGAAAATAACATAACGTATCACCAACCGTGATATCTTCCTCGTTCATACCGACTTCATTTACAAGCTGACCGAGCAGGGCAATTATCATTTGTGGAGACGTATGCATATAATCCATGCTTCTGAGGTTGTAGTCTTCGATGTTTGTTACCGGCCGCCTGCTCCAAACCGCGATACAGCCTACATAATTAACTTTGATAACAATCTTTTCTCCTGATTTGTATCCAGCATCTCCTTTGCCGTGTGTTTCATTGAAGTACCTAAAGAGACTATCCCAGGCGCCGGCATCGGTTATCTCCCTGCTAAGCTCTCTTATTGCCCGGCTCATCATCTGGTTCACAACCGCCTGGTTTGTGTGGCTGTTTTCCCACCAATAGCCGTTTCCGGGCCCGTCCCAGTCGGTCGCATCAGGGTCGTGTATCCACACAACACGTCCCGGATGAACCCCTTTGGCAATCCCTATTGGAGCGTTTGCGACCGGCTCATCAGCTAAAACCACCTCCTCCGTCGTGATGCTTTGAGCTAACCAGATAGAACCAACGCTGACAGCGATGAGTGTTACGCATAATACGTAACGCGACTGTGCAAAGCAGTGTTTTGCCTTTCGAAAGGCCGCGATTGAGCCGATTGTTCCTGTAAGCCAAACGACAAAGCCTGAGGCCAACGGGAATGCCACCCGCTGACACGGATACGTTGCACGTGAAGGCTTTGGTATCACACGAATCAAAAACCATATCAGTGCCAGCAAACCCCCAATTGGAAATATCCACGTAAGCCAATGATGTTTCCTTTTATCCTCCTTATCTATCTTTGGACAAACTGACATTACTTGCTTTTTTCTTTTAAATTGCATTTTTAGTCCTCATAATTTCTTGTTATTCACAATAATACTCTTCTAAGTTTTTCCGGGTGCCAGGAGGCCGGTCATTTGATTTTGTAGCTGACCGACATGCCATCGTTTTTCTCCATCGAGGCCCGGATAATAACCGTATCGTAATTGGGGCTTTCCTGTATATAATCAAGAAAATCCTTCATTGCCCTGGCGGATTGGATGACATTGTCAGCGACGATAACAGCGCCGGGTTTTAGTTTTGGCTCAATAAGTTTGAGATATTTTAAATAATCGTGCTTAACAGCATCGATGAAAACAAAATCAAACTCGCCTTCAAGTTTTGGCAGTGTCTTAAGGGCATCTCCTTCTATGCAGGTAACCGTATGTTCTAAGCCGACCTTCTTCAAATTTTCCCGGCATTCTTTTACACTCCGCGAGTCGATTTCCAGTGTGTAAAGGTGCCCTCTGGTCCTCTCGAAGGCTATTCCCATATTGATGGCTCCGAAGCCGTTGGCTGAGCCAACTTCGACCCCGCGCTTGGCACCTGCGCTTTCGGCCAGAATTCGCAGCATCATGGCGTCGCCTTCCGTCGTGTTCAGCGAAGTGCGCTGAAAGTTTTTGATAAACCGCTTGCGAAACTCATTGCTCATTTTATTCTGCTCACCAGAGTAAACCAGAACTACATTAAAGCCAACCATAGCAACAAACAAAACCATAATCAACAGTCTATACCGTTTCATAATAACCTCCTTCAAACGGGTAAAATAAAATAGGTTTAATTTTCCCTCTCAATCGAGGTTTGGTACATAATGGCAATTTCTGCAACACTCCAATACTCCTGAGACTATCAACGTCTTAAAATACCAAAAACATCCCCAAATTGCAACGGTCTTAATGTAACTTTTGCTTCTTATGTTCTCACATCTCCAGGACACCTATTGCACCCCAGTTCCCGGGCATGTTTTTCTGCCGGGATTATATTTAAATAGCTTGTTGGTTAACTAATCTTCTTGCAATATTGGCCTTATGGATGTAAGGTGAAAGGAAATTTGTCGGGACATTTTTTTCTTTTAGATCGGTTATCTGCCGTGGACTTGGAGAGGTGTCGGAGCGGCTTATCGAGCCGGTTTCGAAAACCGGTGTGCCCTTT
>CAYUFX010000122.1:0-13417 GCA_964444135.1 uncultured Pirellulales bacterium
AAAGAACGTGGATAACTCTCTAATCGAGGTTGGTACATAATTCGGGGTCAGATCAGGTGGTTCTTTTGGTGCCAATCCAAATGAGGAATTTATCAATGCTTTTGATAAGGTGTTTAGCAACGAATTCCCATCGGATGTACGTGAGCGCATTTTCAGAAGCCTTGAGTTTTTTCGGCTTACTCATACAGAGGTGGATCTAGGATTAAATCAGCCAGATACGATAGCAAGTTTGTCAAAATTGGTTATGATGGCAACAGCATTTGAAATCTTGTTACAATTTCCTGAGTCCTCTAAAAGTAACTTTTTTGCGGAGAAAATAGATAACACGATCAAATCAGACGAGTTCCTAATGGAAGAACGGCCGAATAGGAAGAACAAGCTTATTAAGCGGAGTAAGGCTGGATGGTGGGCATGGGATTTCTATAAGTTGAGAAATCGAATTGTCCATGGCGATAAGATCGAACTAGAGGAACTGCTGTATAAAAAGTGGATAACTTACAATATTGTCGCAGATTTGGTTTTCTGGGAATTTATCAAGCGAGAACTATATGAATGTGGATGCCTCAGTGACAGAGTTAGAAAATGGACGAAAGATTTTGAACCTGTTACTGATGCATCGCCAGGTGCCATCGAAGATATCATCTCCCGTTGGATACTTGGCTTTGACGATGTGCATATAGCTTTGGGGTTGATACCTCCGCTTCAATTAAAAGGATATGGTCACTTTAATTGATTATTGGTTATTTGGGGATTGAGATTCTTCGCTTTGCTCAGAAAAAGGGAAATTTAATCTCGAATAATATTCGTTATTTTCATTAGTCAGGAAGTATTATCGCGTTCGGCGTCTAACCTTTCGATAAGCTCCTTCTATTTCATACAGAGCCTGCTCTACCTGTCCTCCGTAAATGGTTTCTACATAGCCTCCGGCTAAGTAGAGTTGCGAAGGTGGGAGCGCAGCCTGCCCTGAGCGTAGCCTGCCCTGAGCGTAGTCGAATGGGTCGAATGGATTGAAGGGCTTCACGAGCAAAATTCGTATCTTGTAGTGAAATTCTTCACGCAATACGATATACTCATTACGCGTCACGAAATACGAGCGACAGGTCACGAACTTATCAATAATCAATATTCAATCGTCATTAGTCAATTATAACGATGTTTTCAGGGTGTAGTCGTTTTAGGTCGGGGAGCTGGTTTCGGCCGAGCTTGGCGTCAATAAGAACAGAGCTGTCCTGATATTGTTCGTTTAGAATTTGTCCGTGCGCCCGCAGAAAGCTCTGAACCTTGCCGTTCGACTGGCTGCTGGCAACCCGAAGCAAAATTTCAGTGCCTCGGTACCTTGCGGCGACCGCTTCGTTTAATTCCTCCAGGCCGTAGCCGGTCTTGGCTGATATACATACCGCATTGGGGAAAAGCGTTTGGAGCATCTCAAAGTCCCCTATCTTTCTTACAATATCGACTTTGTTAAACACTTCCAAAATCGGTTTTTGGCCGCAGCCAATCTCTTTCAAAACGTTATTTACAGATTCGATTTGCTGCAGCGCATCAGGACTGGCCACATCCACGATATGCAGCAGCAAATCCGCATTGATGGCCTCTTCGAGCGTTGCCTTGAACGAGGCGACCAATTGATGCGGCAAATTTTTCACGAAACCAACTGTATCGCTCACCAGCACATCAGCGCCTCTGGCTGGTGTCCATTTTCTTGTTCGCGTGTCCAACGTTGCAAAGAGTCTGTCCTCGACAAGGACCCCCGCCTCGGTAAGTGTGTTCAGGAGCGTGCTTTTGCCCGCATTGGTATAACCAACGAGACAGATTTTGAACAATCCCTTTCGAGCGTTAATCTCGCGAATCCTGCGCTTGTCAATATTTACAAGCTCGCGTTTTAGCTCGGTGATTCTTTTGCTGACTAATCGCCGGTCGATTTCCAACTGCTGTTCGCCCGGGCCTCTGGTGCCGATACCGCCGACCGCACCGGCAGCGGTTGCTCCGCCTGCCCCCGCTACGCTATCCAAGTGCGACCACATACGGGCCAACCGGGGATATGTATATTCCAGCTGGGCCAATTCGACCTGGAGTTTGGCCTGTCTGGTCTTTGCCCTGGTGGCGAATATATCCAAAATCAACTCGCTGCGGTCGAGCACCTTGATTTTGATAATCTCTTCAAGCTCGCGAATTTGGCCGGGGGAAAGGTCATTATCAAATATCACAACATCGGCTTTGAAACGCCTGACTCTGCCGGCAAGCTGGTCGGCTTTGCCCTTACCTATGTACGTGGAAGGGTTTATCGTGCGGATTTTCTGCTGGAACCTGTCTATGACAACTGCGCCGGCACTTTCAGCCAAGGCTGTAAGCTCAGCCAAATCGTCCGGCCCATCGCGGACGCCGAGGACAGCAGCGACCAGAATCGCCCGTTCTTTTCTGACTCTTAGAGTCTGACGAAATTTCTCCAACTACAATATACCTCCAAAATCGCCGTTTTTTACTCAAAACAACCGATTTACAGCCAACCTTTGGCGTAATAGTCGAGTTGACAGGAGCATAACGCAGCCTTTCATTCCTGTGAAGCTTGTGCTCGCGAAAGCGGGTAACAGGAATCCAAAACTGTAGTGATAACGTGTATTCCAGCTTCCGCGGGAATGACACAGAGAATAGTTCAATTTAATTGTTTTATTTTAACATATTTGCCCATATTTCTCAAGAAATCCTGAAAATTTGGTAAAATTACAGACTTTTGGGGCGAATATCGGGATTTTATCGGGCGAAAAGACCTTTTTTATGCAAAAACCATTAGCTAACATTTTTTGACTTGAAAAAATGCAAAATCTGGTTTAGAGTAATGAAACGAACAATTTTTGACGAATTAAGTATATTGTTATTTTGTGATTGCTTCTGATACAAGAAGCACGGGAAGGTTTGTTTTTTTATGCTGAAAGTTAAATCGCGGGCAGGCGAATCTGTGCAATCAATGATACGACGCTTCAAAAAGCTGTGCGAAAAAGAGGGGCTAATCAGAGACATGAAGAGAATGGCGTATTACGAAAAGCCATCAGAGAAGAACCGCCGACGTATGCGAAAAGCCCAGCGAACTATAAACCAAGGCCCATAAAACATCCTTTCGCGAAAGACTTTTTTATAACATTTAATCCGGGCAGGCAAACGAAGCTTGCTCGGCTTTTTATTTTTTAATGAATGTTGTTTCGGATCTTGTCGGAAACGTCATCAGACCAATTGTGCATCAAACTTGCATAACTGGCAAAAATCTTTCATCCGGTCTTTGTAGTCGCCGTAGAAGAATATCTGGTGAAAGCCGGGGAAGCTCAGCACTTCCTGATTGCCGTCGAATTTTACCTTGACCGATACGACGCATCCGCCGCTTGGCGGGACTTCCATATTCTCAAGGACAGTACCGGCTGAAATCAACACCTTTGAAGGCGTATCGCTTTCGGAAGTGCCATCCCCTTTGCCCGGCAGCAGGTCAATACTCGTAATCCGCTGGCCCTTCCGCCAGAGAGTGCGCGGCACCGCGTCCCGGTTTCCGTGATGGTGCTTAAGGTCAAACGGTTCGGGTGGTTGGTCAAAACCCTTGAGCTTTGTGGCGCAGCAGCAGTGCGCACCGATAATTGAATTGTCAGAAGTATCAGCCACAGGGTCCTGCTGAAATCCCGGACGGTCGAACAGATATTGCGTTATGATATGCGAGGCGACCGCACCGTAATCGGCCTCACAGGCTGCGGGTATGCCGTCATCATTCATCCGCGACCAGGCGATGCACGGCAGACTCACTTTGATTTTGCCAAGTGCCCCGAGACAATCCATTGTTATTGCATCGGCCTGCTCGTTTTCAAGAATCTTACCGGCCACATAGTAACTCTTTACGCCGTTAATTACATCCTGTCGGGTCGCACCGGTGACCCTGCGGGCCCGGCGGATATAATCATCGGCCATCGCCAGGATGTCTTTGCTGTCAGCGGTCCGGTTGTACTGCTCAATAAATGTTGCCGCCGGTACGACTCGCATTTCAATGCCCGTATCGGCAAGGGTCGCCTCGGAGCGCTCCCGGCCCCTTATCACAACACAGCGCGTTCGGCGCATTTTGGCCGCCGCACAGAGCATCTTCATACCGTAAGCAGCCTGGCTGAAATCGTTGGTTGAATAAACCACACAGCCAGGCGTCTCGGCCAGATTAATCGTGTTGGTGGTAAAGGATGTACCCAAGGGCGAAAAAACAATCGACGGAATCTTACTGTTAGCAACTTTTTCAGCACTCGGCCAGGAGTGTTCCTGGCGGTCCAGCATAACCAGCACCAGCCCATCGACATTTTCTTCCTCGGCTTCGGCAATCCAGATTTCAGCTTCAGCGAGACTATAGAGAGGTTCACTGCGAAGAGCAAGCTTAGCTCCGAGCTTCTTAGCTGTACTTATCATTTTGTCGCTGTACATTTTTAGAGCCGCCTGACCGTCATAGACGGCCCCTGGCCAGCGCATCCCGTACTCTTCTTTTCGGCGCACAAAGGCTGCCTTGATTGTTGGGACATATTTTGAGGCCGGCCCGCATGCGCGGATGGGATTCTGTGTTATCATAGGCTCTGTCGCAAATGTATTACAGCCCTGCAACAAAAAAGAGCCTGCCAATAATCCGGCAGAACTGCTTATGAATTGCCGCCGATTAATATTGTGATTACAATTGCACTTTAAGGGACATCTTTCAGAACTCATAATTACCTCCTGTAAAAATTTTTTTTTCGACTGGTGTGCAGAGCACACCTTACCTGTCTTATTTTAAAAAATGTATAGGATATGATAAGAAGTTTGAAATGGAAATTCAAGAGTTTCGTTTTATCGATACTCGATGCTTCTACCTTCGCTATCCTTCTTCGCCAAGGCTACGAAGGAACCAGCCATGGTGGACACGCGATGCTCGATGCTCGTCAATAAACCATCCCCAAAGCCTTCCCCGGCTACGACCTGGCCTTCGACGAGATAAGCGGCTTTGAGGATGCCACCCGTCGAGGTTTTTTGAAGAATTTTTCCTGGCTATATAATTCTGAACTGCCGCTATTACTTTACCTGCGGTTTTGCTACAGGCCAGAAGACCCAATCGCCATCATCGGCCCACATTCTGGGTGTTCCTCGACTGCCGAGGCCCAATTTACCCCCATTGTCTGTGAGATTTATGCCAAGGCTGTACAGTAAAAATTCTCCGTCTGTCCTTCTGTAAATCAGCGGGCCGTCACTGTACGGGTCCCTCGGTAATTTTTTTAAATAACCTGCCTTGACCAGTTCCTCCAGGCCGGCCGGATACTGCGCTTTTTCTTTCTCATAGCGCATAACTGTTAGAACCGTCAATAAGGCCTGCCTGCCTGTTTTCATTCGCCAGGCGATTTGACTTACTCTTCTGTATGCAGGGATATTGATTTTTAACATAATAGGTGCTATACGAGCTTCTTCGTTCTCCTCCTGTTCGTCTATGGCCTCATCGCGCAAATCATACGGTGTTTCAGCGAGTATTTCGGCAAATTGTCTAAAATATTCATCAATTTTCGCTACCATCTCTTGCCTGTCTGGATAGTTGAAGCTAACAAATCTCCACAGGTTGTCCTTCCAATCATTGGTGAACACATAGGGAAGGCCGCGCGCCAGGAGATGACCACCACCCTGCCCATTATCGGTAAACGTTCTTTGAATTGCGTCATACCAAAACACTTTTTCTGCTTCCAAAGAGACGATGGTCTTTTGCTTGCTAAACTGACTTTCCAGCTCTTGCTGAGTGATTTTCAAAACATCCGGCGGCACGTCAAGCCGTTCCAGGAGCATAAAAATTGCATTATGGGCGAGCGCCTCCATCGCAATGCCCACCAACTGCTCAATCAACAAACCGTGGCCTTGTAAATAACTGCCAAATCTCATCAAAGCAACAGAGTCGCTCAATGCCGTGTCAATGTCTCCATTGTATGCCTTATATAGAATCTGCCATCGCATAGCACGGGCCAGACGTTTGAATTTCGGCAAAATTTCCATAGCATTAGCCACCAGATCCTTACTCAATTCAATCTCATCGCTGGTGTATTCGTTCCAGTAACCGGCACAACGTGAGCCCTGCCTGAGTACTTGAATAGCCTGTTTATTATCTTCCAGCCAGGTCGAGAGGGAACTCAACTGTACATCGTTGAAGTCTGTTGGCCAATTCGCCCTGCTCTTAATTAGCCACTGCGGCATTTCCACATATAGTTCAAAGGCTTTCTCATAGTACGGCCTCGCGTTATCCTGTTCATCTTTGCCGGCCCGGACAAGCTCGTTCAGCCAATCAACATAGTTGATGCTTATCGTGGGCTTACCAATAAGAAGCGGAATAGAACATATAAGAAAATACAAGACGATAACTCCCGATACCTGAAAGCTGCGGACAAGAGCTTTTCGCCAGAAGGGTCGGCAGCGTTTTTTGGCGCGTCGTAATAAAACAGCTAACAGTTTCACATCGCCGAACTCGGTTATAAGCTGCTTTGCTTTTTGCTCCCTATTTTCATCAGTCTTGCAGTCTTTCAGCTCATCTTCAAAATGCGCTGCTAATTCAGCCTGCACATCCTGACGAACCTTGCGGCGATAACGCATCTTCTTTAAGACCTGCCTTATGTATTCAGTCGCACAGGCAGGCAGTTTATTAAACTGGCTTTTTGTATCGTTGCGGCTTTTCATTCTTATACGGAATATAGTTATTGCTTTATGTCAGATTTTGGCAGAGGCCAGAAGACTGCATCGCCATTGTCCAGCCAATTTTTAATTCGGCCCTTTGAGTCCCTGCTGTATTGACCGCCTTCATCGGTAAAATTAGGCCCAACGCTGTATAGGATGAAATTATCTTCCGTTTTTCTGTAAGACAGCGGCTTATCGGCGAAAGAGTCCATCGGCAATTGCTTCAGATAACCGGCAGTAACCAGTTGATTCAAATCCTGTGGATACGGGCTGATATCGCCATTGTATCTTAATATTGCAATTATTGTCAAAGCAGCTCCAACATCAGTAGGAAGTCGATTACTTATTTCAATTACTCTCCTAACAGCCGGAACAAGTATGCCTATCAAGATATTGTCGCTGGAAATTTTGTTTAATTTATCGTCAATGGCTTCGTTGTCCGCGTGTATCTGTGCAGCGGTTTTCAAAGACAACTGCTTATAATAATCATAAAGTTCATTCACTGACTTCAAAGTTTCCTCTTTGTTCGGATGGCCGAAAAGAAACGGCACCGAATACACCAAATCCAAAATAAAAGGCTCGACCCCTGCCTCTTCATAATTGCTGGCCATATCGCTTATTTTTCTGAATCTTGGTATATACAAATGCCCTTTGCCGAACCTGTCAGAAGTAAAACATCTTTGTATCTCGTCATACATAGACAATCTCTCGGCCTTGAGACTTATTGCGAAGTTCTCATCAGCGATAATTTGCTCAAAGTCGCGCTGAAAGTCCGTCAATACCGTCGAGTCAATTTCATAACCGCCTACAATTTCCCGAACAGTTCGAACAGATAATGCTTCAATAGCAATTCCCACAAGCTGTTCAATAAAGGTCTTGTCCCCCCTTATATGTTGGCCGAGGCGGTAACAGGATTTCATAACGGCAAAAGAATCTTCAAATCGGCCTTGTTCGGCCCGAAGCCACGCCCGCCAACGCAAAGAACGAGCCAGATTGCGAAAAACAGAAAGATTTGGCAAAAGAACACCCATCATTCCGCCTGCCGCCATCTTGGATTCATAGGTTCGCCAGTAATATGGCCTTTGAGAGCCTTCAATAATAAGCTCCAGAGCATCATCGTGCTCCTGGACCCATCTTTCGGCTATTCTTCTTTGCTCAACAGTAAGCTCATTATATTTTTTTCCCAGGAATCGGGACAGAGCTCCGTATACTTCGTCCTGGACGTCTTGCCTTTTTTCCTGGTAATTCCAGAGTTTTTTATTTGATACTACTCTATCAATTTTACTGGGCAAATCTGCAAACCGCGTGAATTCCTCATCAACGATTTCCTTTTGATTCTGCGCGAAGAAAAGAAGAAAGTCATCCGACAGCTCTTTATATAAGTCAACCGCCTTGAGGTATAACGGAGCTGCATTTAGAGATTCATCAGCTACAGGTCGAACCATATTATTAAGCTCGGCAACGTAATTGGTGGTGATAACCGGCTTGCCGGACACGAACCAGAAAATGTAAAGAATAAAGCATAAAATTAACACACCAATAACTTGAAACGTCCTTGCGACTATAGTTCGCCAGAGGGGTCGGCAGCGTTTTTTGGCCCGGCGTAAAAGAATAGCGAGCAACTTCAGGTCACCAAAGTCGGTGATTAGCTGCTGAGCTTTCTGTTCCTTCTCTTCATCAGTCTTGCAGTCCTTAAGCTCATCTTCAAAATGAGCCGTCAGTTCAGCCTGCACATCCTGACGAACCTTACGGCGATACCCCATCTTCTTTATAACCCGCCTTATAAACTCTACTGTACTGGCGGGAAGATTTTGCGAATCGCTTTTTCCATTTTCCTTTGCCATAATGACCTCGCATTCCATATAAATTCGAATATCGAATATCGAAATCCGAAACAAATTCTAAATTCGAATGCTCAAATTTTCAAAACTAACTGTTTTGGTCATTTGAATCTCGATCATTTGATATTATTTCGTACTTCGGATTTATCTTTTGTCTGTATGCTGTCTGCAAAATTCTTTAAGCCGGCGTTAATGCGCCGCCGAAGACAAGATTCAGGCCGGCCGTCAGCTCCTTTAGCTGGGCCTTCTGCTTTGCCAATTGGCCTTTGCCCTTGCTCGTGATTGAGTAATATCTCCTCTTTCGGCTGGACTGGTTCTTCTCCCACTTGCCTTTGACGAGTTTTTTTGCCTCCAGATTATAAAGCAGCGGGTACAGCGTTCCTTTGCCGAGGGTCAAGATGTCACCGCTCCTCTGTTCGATAGCCTGGCTGAGCTCGTAGCCATACATTTGCCCGCGAGAGAGAATCTCCAGAACGACCACCGGTGCAATCCCCTTCAATAGTTGACTTTCAAATTTCATAAAAATCTCCTTTTCTAACCACAGATACCCGCCTGCGCGGGCACAAGTTTCACAGATTTATATTATACTATGTTTAGCATATTATGTTATGCAAACTATGCAATGTCAACTAAAAAATAAAAAAAATTTTAAAATATTTTTTCAAACGCCGATTGATGTATCAATTCTGCTAAAATATCTTGCAAAATCTTTTTTTCAGCATAAAATAGCTGGAAAATTGCTCAACAGGCCGGTTTATATAAGGGCTGAGGAGTAATTCAAGACACGAGATACGCTCGGGTTCCCAGAAAGTGGGGTCCCTTCACAATATAGGCTATAGAATTCGGAGCAGTGGCCGAGCGGCTGAAGGCGACGGTCTTGAAAACCGTTTTACCGAAAGGTAACGGGGGTTCGAATCCCTCCTGCTCCGTTTCTTCTATAATATTATAATGGGCAAAAGCTGCCATACTTTAGTAAATACGTTTAAAAGTACGCCTCTTCTTTTTTGGATACGAAGCAAACTCCCACAAATAATAAAACCATCCCTGAAATCTGCATGACTGTAACGCCCTCTCCTAAAATCATAAAACCCAATAATGCCGCGAAAAAAGGCGTTGAAAGCTCCATAGCACAAACCTGGGCGGCTTTAATTCGCTTCATGCTTTCATAATAAAGTATGGTCCCCGCACCAACTACAACACCGACCAGGATTTGATAGATATTGGAAAGAACCAGCGAAGACTTAAGCGATAAGTAAATCACAAATATCACCGAGGCAATTAAATACCTGTAAAAAGTAACAACGCCGGCATTAATCTCTCTGAGATATTTTCTCGCTACTATAGCCGTTGTTGCCCAGGCCACGGTTGCCAACAGCACATAAAAATCTCCGACCGTGCCTAATTTTATCATTGACAAATTCTCTAATGTCTTCGTTGTAACAAACAAGGCCGCAATTATCATTGTGAATATGCCTATGTAATCAAATTTTGTCAGCTTGTCTTCCTTTAGAAAAAGGAACCCTATCAAAATAACAAAAATCGGCTGCATATGACCTATCAGGACCGCATTAAGCACGGAAATCTTTGTTAAGGCAAAAAAGTACAACAAGTCCCCGATTATCGTCCCGGCTATCGCAATATAAAGAATTTTTGAAAACTGATTTGAGGTAACCTTAAGCTTTCTTCCGCCTGTGATAATAACGTACAGAAGAGCGGTTAAAACAACAACTATCGCCCTGATGGCGGAGGTTTGAAGATAATCCGAGCTCGCATAAGCCAATTTTGCGAAAACAGGCTCCAGCGACCACATTATACTGGCTCCCAGTATTGCCACTATGCCTGTTTTCTTTGAGTTCATAATAGCCAAAAAAAATGATATAATAGCCAAAAAATTTGATGTAACAGCAATAAAAACCCGATATAAAAAGACGGGTTTTTGATAGCATATTTATACACTCAAGGCAAGAGGGTAAATTTTACAGATATAGCATTACAACCGCTTTTGTGCTATATTTATGGAATGCTGTTGCAAAGCTACTTATAAGAAACAGGTGGAATATTAGATTTCAAAAAGGTCAGGCAAAAATATGCACATCGATTCATATCAATTCGGCAAAATCGTCATTGACGGGGTAGAATACAGCAGTGATTGCATAATCCTCGGCAATTCAGTCCAGGCCAACTGGTGGAGAAAGCGGGGACATCTGCTATCTGAGGAGGATTTGGAGCCTGTCATTAAAGCCAAGCCGACCTTGTTAATAGTCGGCTGTGGCAAATCGGGGCTGATGAAAATCCCGAATGAGACCCGCCACTTTCTGCTGGAAGAGGACATCCAGTTGGAAGCGGTTAATACGGCTAAGGCAGTCGAACGATTTAATGAACTATCGCAAACCAAAGTTAAAATTGCCGCCGCCCTGCATTTGACCTGTTGACAAAATACTTCCCGTCCATACACTACTGTTCAAGAGAACAGAAATGGAAAAGATGCGAAACTATCCCAAAGAGCCTTGGCTTGCGGTAGTCCTTTCTTCTTGCTGGGCCGGCATTGGGCAAATATATTCCGGCAGAGCACTACGAGGTAGTATTCTAATACTAACAGAAACAACTCTCATTTGTTTATCAACCTGGTCATGGCTCATTCCAAAATGTGACATACTAATTACAATCGGTCTTGGTCTGGCTATTGGTGCCGTACGGATTTGGAATCTTTTCGATGCCCATAAATGCGCAAGAAAAACAAATCCTCAGGACTTTGAAGCCGAAAGAAAACAGGACAAGGACCCGTGGCTGGCACTCTTTCTCTCGGACCTGATACCAGCCCTTGGACAGATATACCTTAAGAAGTGGCTCTGGGGCATCCTTTTTATTATAACCGGAGGACTTATGCTAATAGTGGCCTATAAGTATAAATTTTTATATATAGGGCTATGGGGTGTTTTAGCTACGTTTATTTGTTATCACGCATACATATCGGCACCAATTCGACGAGAGAGATCTAAAAGAAATATATTAATAATCATTATTTTATTCCTTTTTTTACGTATTCTAAACTACAATGAGATCCTTTATAAAGCATATGTCGCTGAAGCGTTTAGAATACCTACTCCTCATCTTATGCCACCTGAGTCCCGGGGTGGGCCATCAATGAAGCCCACACTTGTCTATCGTGATATAGTTTTAGTAAGAAAGAGCAAAAAATACGTTCCGAAGCGCGGCGATGTAGTAGCCTTCAAGTTTCCAGAAGACCGTAAAATCCCCTTTATCATGCGTGTTGCGGCCCTGTCAGGAGAAACAATCGAAATAAAAGATAAGATGCTTTTTATAAATGGACACAAAGTCAAGTGGCCGACCATCGAGACCCCTGAGTACACACAGGGCCAATTCGGAGTCGAGGAGCCATACAAAGTACCGGAGAATTGTTTTTTTGTTCTCGGTGATAACACCGCTAATAGCAATGATAGCAGATTTTTTGGTTCTATTCCCCTAAGTGATTTGATTGGCAAAGCGTATAAAATATATTGGCCTATTGGTCGTAGTGGACCTATTGAATAAGACACAGGACAACAAAAGTCCTCCCGCGCTGCTTCATTCCCTCTATTCCTTTTCGGGTTTTTGCACTTCTCCGGTCATTGGAACGAATCGGACGGGCATAACATTACTCTTATGCAGATTGCCCTTTTCATCCTTTGTAATCAAGACGAGGTACTGAAAATCCCATGGACGGCCGTAAGGCAGTATCATCCTGCCGCCCGGCTTCAACTGCTCAAGCAGCGGTTCAGGAATGCGGCCGGCGGCGGCTGTGCCGATGATGGCGTCAAATGGGGCCACATCCGGCCAGCCGAAAAATCCATCACCGAACTTGACGAATACGTTCGGGTAGCCGAGCTCCTTCAGGCACTTTTCGGCCCTCTTTGCAAGCCCTTCGACAATCTCGATAGTATATACCTGCTTCGCAATCTCGGCACAAACTGCGGCCTGATAGCCGGAGCCGGTGCCGATCTCAAGGACTTTGGAATCGGGCCTGAGCTTTAAGGCCTCGGTCATAAAGGCAACAATGTAAGGCTGACTTATGGTCTGGTCAAAGCCGATAGGCAGCGGATTGTCTGTATAGGCATAGCGCTGCTCGGTGAACCGGATAAAGGCGTGGCGGGGCACGATTCGCATCGCCTTTAAGACGTTGGGGTCCTTGATGTCTCTGGCCTGGATTTGCCAGGAAACCATTTTTTCGCGTTCTTCAATCCGCTCTTTAAAGGCCGGATGCTTATGGTCGAGACGCAGCAATTTCTTATCGTTCGGGTCTTTTGGCTCATGCTCGGCCTGCTGGCTCGGCTCGGCAGGTGCCTTATTGGCATCCGATTCTGTCTCCTGCGAAGCTACAACAGGCTCCGGCTCCTTTGCACAGTTCACCGTAAAGATAATTGTAAATAACGCCGTCAGTATCAGCAAACACAGAGCCAGATACAACCATTTCTTGAGCCGTCCCGGATTTGTTGCAGCCATTTTCTATCCCTCCAATTTGCGTTCTACAATTTCCGATTGAGAATTGGCTGATGCTTTTAAACCAGCAACAGATAATATTATACCATATCTGTAAAAAATAACAGCAATCTAATCTTTTCCAAAAACCTCATTTTTTAGATTTTTGGAAGACCGTTTCGTATATGGCAGAGGGGAAATATTCCAGGCTTTTTAGCAAGTAATTATCATCAGTTAGCAACGATTCCGCCGGTACAAACGCCAAAAATTTTGTAAAAAAACCCCTTGCATAGCCGATAAGAGCCCGTATAATTATTAGACTGTATCTCCAAATACGAGCGACGAGATACGAAATATGCGGGTGTAGCTCAGTGGTAGAGCGTCACGTTGCCAACGTGAATGTCGTGAGT
>CAYUFX010000123.1:0-13339 GCA_964444135.1 uncultured Pirellulales bacterium
CTGTCGGGATTGACGTCATTGACCTCATCAATACGCCAATAGTAGGTGACACTCAACTCGAGTTTTCCCGGGTCATAGCTCTCAGCACCAAGGTCCCTGGTGCCTTTATACTCCGGTGAGACGGTATCGGCATTTTTCACGGCACCTTTATCAGTGCCAAAGTATAACTGATGCGAAGCAGCAAAGACACTCGGCAACCAGGTAATAATCTGTGTCTGCTTTACACCCACAGCGCCATTAGCCGGGTTCGGGCTCCCGACAGCGCCCTCAGTAGTAAAGCTCCAGACGTCGCCCTTATACGTCTCGATAATATCAAACTCATCGACACGCCAGTAGTAAGTCTTAGCCAATTTAAGTGTGCCGGGAGTATAGGTCGTAGTTCCTTGAGGAAGACCCCCAGCAGCATTGTTCACATCGTCAAAATTGTCGCCAAAATAGACTGTGTGCAGTTTCGAGCCGAAACCTGCCGTCCACCTAAGAGTTACAGCCGGGTCTACCTGCTCGGCAGCATCAGCGGGGTCCGGGAAGTAGGCGGTCTTGGGTGGAATACCAAAGCTCCAGACATCGCCTCTCCAGGGACTATTCGGGTCAACATCATTGACCTCGTCGATTCGCCAGTAGTAAGTCATGCCTGGAATCAAGCCTTCCGGATAGGGAAATCCGGGAAAGCCGGCAACAAAATAATTCGAGGCCTGGTTGCCTCGAAACGCATCAGCGGTGCCGTTGTTCACATCGTTTAAATTGTCGCTGAAGTACACATCGTGCGAGAGAGCAAAATCTCCCGGCTTCCAGGAAAGGTTCACCCACGTATCAGGATGTAGGGCGCCATCCTCAGGGACGGGTCTCGAGGCCAAGGATTTCTCTCCGAGATAAGGTTCGACATAGTCGCCTTCATAAAATCTTACGCCATCGATCCAGAAATCACCGGCTGCATACTGAATGTGGAATGTGACGGACGCCGGATTGACGTCCTCAGAAAAAACAGGAGTTGTTGTGCTATATTCCGTCCATTCTTCAGTCATAGTGAAGGACTGCTCACCATATCCCGGCCATGGATCCCCGTCTTGCTCCGGTTTGAAATTGATATCAAGTGTACCACTACTACACTTGAGAAAGGCGGAAAGTGTGTATTTCTTGTCTTGTTCAAAAATATTATGTCCCCTGTGCTGCAGACCACTATCCCAGAAATTTGCACCCGCTGCAGGAACTACAATATGTAAACAAAAGTTCCCCTCGAGAGGACCTTCCTCAATCGCTGCGCCCTCCAATTCTTCAACCACTTCTGTAGTAACGCTTCCATATGTGGTCCACGGCTCCATTACACCGTCCTCGAAGCCGCCGTTAACAAGCAAATTTTCGATTTCTTGTGCGTGGCTTGGACCGAATTCCAGGAATCCTATCAACAAAAATACTGTTAGCCAGACTATTCGAGTTCTCATGATACATCCTCCTACAAAAAAGGTTACGATAACGACGACTGTGCTTTGGCCACACACCAAAACACTTGTTGTTTTCAACTTATGAATTTTTAGTTGAAATGTAAAACATCTTCACTTGCGAAGCACAAAGCTCCGATTAAAACTCGGTGCCTCACATAATAACTCCTCCTCTATTCGATAAATTACGATGATTCCGCGGCTTTGAGGAGCGAAATCCGCAGATATCCTCATACGCAGATATAATGTTCACCGACTATATTTATACCAAATCAGACACTTCCTCGTCAAGGATAAACTATGCTTTTAGGGGGATTTTGTGTTACTATTTTTGAGAATTATTTTATGCCCCCCGACAAATTTATTTGATGTTTTTGCATCGAAGCAATCCCGAAATAATAAATAGCGAAAAGTCAATTAAAACGGGGCCCATGCTGAATCTATCAGTATAAGCCCCGAATTAGCATAAGTTTGCCTGTCAGCCCAATTATATACTACAGTGCCGGTTATTGTGGCGGAGGAGGATACAGACGAATATCGTCAAAGTACATCGTACCTGAACCACCAGCTAAGGGATTGTTCTTATCTCCTAAACCAAGGGCAATCGTATTGACATTGGCAAGGTTCACGACCTGGTCGGCGAATGCTTGCAGGTCGATATTCCATTGTGTCCAGGTATCTATCTGTGCTGCATTTGGATTATCGTGAGTGACGACTGCATTGCCATTGAGAGCAACATACAACGGTTCAGCAGCATTAGCTGAATTGCCTCTGAACCAAATCGTCAGCGTGTTGACAGCATTCTCGGTCCAGTCACGCGGGTAAGTCAATGTCAAAGTTGCCTCAGAGTACCCGACAATGTTGTCGTAGAAAAACGGCATCGACTGGTTGCCGCTGTGAACGATAGTTTGCTCTATCGGCAAGGAATATTCGTAACCTACAATAGATCCATTTTCCGGGTCGTCGTATCCATCTATCCACGTGTTCCATATCCTGTTGCTCTTGGGATCATCTGGATCAAGGTAGTTGTAGGACTCAAAATCGTCCACGACAAGGAAGTTGGCGGTCGTGAAGCTCCAGAGGTTGCCTACCCACGGACTATCGGTATTGACGTTATTGACCTCATCAATACGCCAGTAGTAGGTGGTATCCCACTCAAGCTTTCCGGGGTCATAGCTCTCAGAACCAATGTCCCTGGTGCCTTTATACTCTGGTGAGCCGGTATCGGCATTTTTCACGGCACCTTTATCAGTGCCAAAGTATAGCTGGTGCGAAGCAGCAAAGACACTCGGCGAGAAGGTAATAATCTGTGTCTGCTTTACATCCACAGCGCCATTAGCCGGGTTCGGGCTCCCGACGGCGCCCTCAGTAGTGAAGCTCCAGACGTCGCCCTTAAACGTGTCGATAATATCAAACTCATCGACACGCCAGTAGTAAGTCTTGGCCAATTTAAGTGTGCCCGGATTATAGGTTGTAACTCCCCGGGGAAGTCCACCGGTTGCATTGCTTACATAATCAAAATTGTCGCCGAAGTAAACGGTGTGCAATTTTGAACCGAAACCTCCTGTCCAGCTAAGCTGCACAGCCGTCTCTACCTGTTCTGCGCCATCAGCCGGGTCTGGGTAGTAGGCGGTCTTGGGAGGAATACTAAAGCTCCAGACAGGGCCCACCCGCGGACTGTTTGGTTCGGTGTCATTGACCTCATCGATTCGCCAGTAGTATGTCGTACCCGGGACAAGGCCGTCCGGATAAGGAAATCCGGGAAAGCCGGCAACTAAAAATGTTGAGGTCTGGTTGCCCTGGAACATGCTTTCGGCTCCGGCATTCACATCGTCAAAATTCTCGCCGAAATATACATCGTGTGAGACCGCAAAATCCCCAGGCGACCAGCTAAGGTTCACCCATGTATCCGGATATAAAGCACCATCAGGCGGAGTGGGACCAAAGGCAAACGGGTATCCTCCGGAACCTTCCATAAGAACTTTAATCTCGTCCTGATTTAGCGCCCCGTTGTAAAGACGTACATCGTCGATGAAGCCATCAAAGAATTTGCTTATGTGTGATACGTCAGTAGCAAAGGCGTCAGAGGGTTGGCTGCCAATTGCCACCTTGACAGAGGAATCGGTGGCAACAGCATCACCTCCCTTGGCAATACTGCCGGTTTCCTCGCCATTGAGGTATAGTCTCATCGTAGTGCCGTCCCAGGTTGCAGCAACGTGTTGCCACTCACCGGTTACTAAAGGCCCAGAGCTGGCAATCAGCGTGGGGACAGTCTGGTCGTCCGTCGTCTTCAGACGGAACCTAAGTCTCGTTTCACCGGCTTCTGCAATAGTGCTTAGCATCCACCAGTGGTCATCTGCGAGCCATTCATTCGCCTTGGTGATGATACGGCCATCGTTAATGTCGAAATCATCCGGTTTAATCCAGGCAGCGAGAGTTATACCCGGACCCACGACGTCAAATGCGCCCAGCTCCACAACATCATCAGTGCCGTCGAATTCCAGCGCACCGCCTATCTTTCCAGGCCCCCACCGTGGGTCACCTACAAGGGTACCATTGTGCCCATTGCCGCTTGCATCATGTGCTATGGTGCCGGATGTCTCATCGAACCTCCATAAGCCAACGAGGTCTGCCTTTACTGCGCTTGTCAACACCAGGCCTAATAACAGAATAAAAACAAAAATTATCACTTTGTTGCGTATAATAATCCTCCTTATAAAGTGGGCTGAAACAAAAACGATTGATAATACAAAACGACTCCTCCTCTACCCGGAAAACTACAAGAATTGCGCCCGCTGGATGACCTCAAATCAGCAGATGACCGACCTCGCAGGCACAAGCTTCACTATTTGTATTTATACCAAATCAGCCACTTTTCCGTCAAGGAAAATCTCTCAAAGTATGGATGCCTTCATTAAGACTGGTATTTAAATATTCCTAACGGGAAACTCTCCGGCGCTGAATTGGCTTTTTGCCATCGGGTCTCGGCGAGAACATATCTTTTATAGTGAGTCCACATTCCCGCGCCATTCTCCGGCAATATTCAAGATGTCCCAATTCCCTGCCGCTGTTGTTTGTCCCAAACGAGAATTTGGCACCCGCCTTCTTGGCTCTTTTTATGAAAGCCATGCTGGGAATTCGATATCGGGCATTTATTTCTATGGCCACATCATTTTTGACAGCGGCCCTGATAACTTTATCCATTCGCTCCGACGTCCACAGCGTATCATACTCGTCCGCTATAACCGCAGGCAAAAAAGTTGAATTGACATAGATATCAATCGGCTCGTTATTCAGGATTGCAACAATCTTGTCGACGTACATATCCATAAAGTCCTGCTTATCGTCAATCTGCACCTCTTTCCGAATCCAGAGTCGTATCCGCTTGCCCCGTTTGTCCGTAAAGGTCATAGCGTCTGTGAACACGTAGTCAAATTTAGCAATCATTTCCGGTGAGAAAAGATTTAGCCACTCGCGCCCTTCCGCTTGCACCGCCTTGTAAACAGGCATGCCCTCCAAAAGCTTCAGAAAACGCTGCAGCTCTTCGTCATTAGTCACTTTAAATCCAACCCCACAGTTTTCCGCGATGCCGAACTTCACCCCCCTTGCTTGTGCATTCTGAATTGCTTCCTCCAACGTCAAGCCGCCTTTTAGATGAACGTGGTAGTCAACTATGGGGAAATCCGGTCTTGGCAGGGGCCTTACCATAATGTTCTTGTAATAAACCGTACTGCCCGGGTCATGACCCTGTAATGCAAACGTGCCGCTCGACAGGCTTCGGCCTCTTCTGCCGGAGCCGGTTTCTTCTACGGTATGTTCGAGAACAGTTCTGCCGTTAACTATGACAGTGACCTGTCTGCCATCGACGATAATGTGCTGCGTAAACCACTCGTTATCTTTCGCCGGCGACTCGCGGATGTCCTTTATGCCGTAAAGGCTGCCCGTTTTCCTCCAGTCCGAATGTGTATTGTTGACCTGGACCTCATATCCCTTTCGCGGCCAGTCGGTTTCCCGATATTCCGTATGGAAGTACATTCCGGAATTCGCACCGGGCCTTGTCATTACGTCGGCCTTAAATTCAAAATCCTTGAAGTTCGCATTCTCCACCGGGCCCACATAATACAGATGACTCCGCGGCCCCTGGGCCACAATAATTCCGTCCCGAACACCGAATGTTCCCTTGTTCTCACTGGCTTTCCAGCCATTAAGCGTTTTCCCATCGAATAGAGAAATCCACCCATCATTGCCGTCCTGTCCAAACGCCAATCGGTTTGCTGAAGATGTCAGACATATCACCAGAACAGCTAAGAATATCCTTCGCGCCATTTTAAACTCTCCTCAAATCTCAATTATTTGAAACGATTTCTCTAAAAAATACGAATACATATTACCCTCTCAAACCCATAGGTCCAGCTCTAAGCTCTATAAGAACAGATTCTTGTTAAAGACACAAGTAGCTTTTTGTTCTTTTCTACGGATTTGTTCAATCTTTAATAAGGATAGCACTGTTTGATGTATTTCGTTAAGCTGCCCCCATTTCTTCGATGTATGCTTCTGTTACATCTCAATTGATGGGTGTCATTACGGACTTGTACCGTCTCCAATAAGCCCTGTTAGCAGTCGCTGCAGAAGCTCCATCGGCAGGCCCATTACGTTTGTCAGGCTTCCCTCAATCCTCTCAACAAATTCATCTCCGTTTTCTTTTATCGCATAAGCCCCCGCTTTGTCCCGCCAGGATTCGCTTTTGATGTGCTTAGCAACTTGTTCAGACGTCAAGCGCTTCGGATAAACGGTCGTTGTATCGCATTCACTTAATTCGATGCCGTCGCGTAATCTGACTATTGCAATGCCGGTTATCACCTTATGGGGCCTGCTAAAGAGCTTTTTGGTTATATGCTCGGCCCCTTTCGCATCAGCGGGCTTGCCGATAATTTGCCCCTCAAAATCCACAACGGTATCGGCCCCGATGACCAAACAGTCCGGGTGCTTTTGAGCGACATCTTTCGCCTTGGCCAAAGCTAATCGTTCGGCATATTCACAGGCCTTGATGCCCTCAACCGGAAAAGCTGACTCATCGATATCGGGCCGAACGACCGTAAATTTGTAGCCGGCCTCCGCCAATAACTGTTTTCGTCGGGGCGAAACCGATGCAAGAATGAATGAGTATTGGGACTGTTCAGACATAAATCTTTAGTCTTGGATCTTGCGTCTTTAGTCTTGTGTCTTTGGTCTTGGGTTTTTAGTCTTGAGTCTTGACTATTTGCCTGCAAAAAGCCAGATACTCTTTCTCGATTTGGTCAAAATCATCGCCGATATAATCTTCAAATAATCCTCTACCGACAATTCGGTTCCAAAGAACGGTCTTCGGAATGTTTCTATCTGTTGCTATTGTTTTGTTCACCTCGTCGAGCGCCCAGTCTCCTCTTAAGCCGTCTGCGAGCAGCCTGCGATAAACACCTAATCGTCTGCCGTAACCTGCTTCCTGCAAGAATCGCACTAATGCGTATGATTGGCTGTAAAAAGCCATTACACCTTCGGTCTGGTCCATTGCAAGCACATCGCCGGGATTCATTGTAACCAATTCTTTCAGCGGTATCATCATGTTTTTCGTCAGCGTTTTTTTCAGCCCATCCAATCGATACAGGTTCTCAGCCGGCTCAAAATAAAACAACCCACCCTCGCTTCCATGTGTCTCAAAAAGCATTGCCACCCCCTCGTCAAGCCAGCTTGGCAGACGAAACTTAAAACATCTGCCGTTAAACTGATGCCATCCTTCATGCCCGAGGGCTGAATAAGTGCGCTCTCTACCGATATCATACACCACGCAGGCGCCATTATGATAATACGCACCGGCCTTTATTTTGTAAAACATCTGGGCCTGCCCGCCCGCAAAGCTCTTCGTAAAATCCTCCCACTGACCGCGGTCGGCAAAAAGATAAATAATAAATTTGGTTTTTGTTTCGATAGGTTCGGGCAATTGACTATTATAGGCCCGATAGGCCGACTCAACAAAGCCGCTTATCCCCCGAAGTATAAAAGGCTCCAAAAGCGTCGTGTAAATCTCATAGTGGGTGGTAGTTAATTTCAGCCCCGGCCCATACCCATTCTTCCAGACCTCCGCAGATTCCAGCCCCGGCAGACCCTGGCCCTGCAAATACGCCGCTATTCCAGCATAGGTATCGAGCCGTTGAGCGCTGCCTGCACTGTTAATCTCGATTTTATCGGGCCCGGAACAGCCGGCCAGACAAACAATGATTATGCAGATTAGCGAGAACTTCCTCACTCCAATCCTTCCTCCGAAGGCCAGCATCTTTACTTAGACCGGCAATCTACCGCCTTGCCGGGCTAAAGCCAAACCCAGGAAATATACTTCAAAAACCCTGAACTCCAAGTTATCTTTAACATCGGCTGCAAATGATATGAAATCCATTATATTTTGTCCACATATACGGCATTTTTCGTCTAAACTTATGGCCGGCCCGATAAGACAGATACAATTACTTCGGGAGTAGCGATACCAGGAATCACGAAAAAACTACACGAAAAGAACCAAAACAATTGCAATTTTACGAAAGAGTTGGTAACCTAATCAAGTCTGGAGGCTTGGCTGTGTTGATTACTGGTGTATATGGGAAATACCGGATTATTGTTCAAGATAAAGGTGTAAGATGAAAGGCAGGTCAGTGATAATCGTGACGTTAGCATTTCTTTGCGTCTGTTTGCTCCTTATGAACGGCTGCGCAGACAGTGCCCAAACGGGTGCCGCGATTGGGGGGATTGGCGGTGCGGTGATAGGAGGCGTGACAGGTGGCGCCGGAGGAGTATTAGTTGGAGGAGCTATTGGGGCAGGGGGCGGCTATGTAGTGGGCAACGAAATGGACAAGTAACGAAACAGAGAGCTATATCTCTTTGAACTCAACTCCGAATACTTCAGCGGTGAACAGATAGACTTCCGTTTCCGGCTCTCGCCAGGCATCAGGAGGCAGACCGGCTTTGTGAGCGCAGCAGTACGAAAGAAACTCCTCCTTGCTCCATCCGGTTTCGGTAGCAACCTGCGGCAGAAAGCAGCCTGATGTATGCCCACTTTTTATATAAATGCCGTCAACTCCCAATCGCAGACTTAACGGCTCGTCCGTTCGCTGCAAAGGCGAGAGAACCGATATCTCGACATCAAGTTGGTCTAACTCGCCGGCACTTATCGGGTCAGCAAAAAAACGCGGGTCGCCGGTCGCCGATGACTTTGCCATCTGGCCAACCAATTCTATCAAGGGGCTGTCCGAAGTGAATTGGCCGATACACCCCCGCAATCGGCCCTGGTTTTTCAATGTTACAAAGCACCCGCAAGGCGCGTTCAGCTCAGGGTCGTCCGATTGGGGATTTTCGATTGGCTCCCGCCTTATAACCGCTTCAACGGTATCGCACGCGACCTTCAGAAGTGTTTGTTTTTGCTTATCGTTCATTCTCACCATTCAGTATTCAGCCCTCCGGTCCCACTGAAAGTTTTTGAACTTAACGCAACCATTTTATCACAAGAAATCCACCAATCAATAGTACCGCGAACGCCAGTGAAAGCCAATTAAAATATTTTTCGACAAAGGGACGGATTTTTTCGCCCTTCCAGCCCATGAGCCCCGCCACGATAAAAAATCTCGCAGAGCGGCTAACGGTTGAAGCGATTAGAAAGCCAATAAAATTAATCTTCGCCACGCCTGCGGATATCGTGCAAACCTTGTACGGCAGCGGCGTAAAACCACAGGTAAATACTATCCAGAAATCATACCTGTCGTACCAGCCCTGGAATTTGTTAAAATTCACCTCTGTCAGACCAATCGAACCAAGGTGAGCATAAACCCACTGACCTATTATAGACCAAAGGAACATCCCTATACAATAACCTAAGATACCGCCGAGCACCGATGCGATCGAGCAGGCCAGAGCAAACCTCAACCATTTCTTCGGAGCACCAAGCGCCAGCGGCGCAAGTAAGACATCAGGCGGGACGGGGAAAAAACTGGATTCGGCGAAACTCAGGCAAAACAAAGCCGTTGAGCCGTGCTTTGTGTCGGCGAAATGAATCACCCAGTTATACAATCGCCTGTGCCAGTGCCACCACGCAACAGTCTTGTCACTCGTCGCAGGTCGCTCGTCACTCGTTTTATCAATTACTGCTTCATCATTTGGCATTTGATATCCCTTGTTCGACATTCAATATTCCTCATCGTCATTCCGAGCGCAGCCGAAGGCGGAGTCGAGGAATCTATTAAACCAATTTGTCTTTCATCCTATGTCATTTGTCCTCACTTCGCCGCTCTTTATTCGGCATCCGATATTCCCTGTTTCTCCAATTCCTCAAATAATGAAGGCCCATCGTCTGTTGTTTTCTGAGGTGTTTTGGGCCCGGAAGTCCCACTCTGCTTAGAAGGAAATTCTATGATTTTCGCTCCTGTGCCGGATTCGGGTTCCGGCTCACGCTTATCAGCAGGGATGAAAGGTATCAGTCCCAGCCGATACGCCTCTTCCTGCATCTGGCGCGGTGCATAGCGAATATCCATCATAAGCCCGCCGATATCCACCATCCAGACCATCGGATTGTCCTCGGGCTCAATTGATATGCACCAGTCCGGATCCAGCGGCACCATCTCAAGCCCATCACGGACCATTCTTGATTTCGCCGTCATCGTTCCCTGGGAGACGCCGAATTCCTCTGCTATCTCTCTGGAAGTTATGTGCGGCGATATTGTTGGGTCGTAAAGGCAGTTCACCCAGCCAAGAGCATGGACTATCCCGCTGGCCCAGCTAACTGCTCTTCCCTTTTCAATCGGTACGTCTAATGCGTAGAGCATAGCTGCCATTTCTTCGCAGAGCCTGGGATATTCTTCGTTGAGGTGCTTCTGGCAGAACGCATCGGTTAACTCGACAATCTCTGTAATAGCGCGCTTAGCCCGCTCTGATATATTGGTACGATCGACTTTACCTTGCACTTTATTCTCCTTGTCCTTTTTTCTCTTGCTCATTTGCAAACCTTCCTGTCGGCCCACCGGCCGTAAATAATACCGCAAACCGCGTTATCAACGCACCTAATAGAACATAACCCAAAATCACCTGCAACATTAATAATGTCTGTCCACCCCAGCTATCCGGATTTGCAGCAATGTCACCAAATCCCAACGTTGTCATTGTAACAACCGAAAAATACAATGCGTGCCAAAATCCTCTAATATCACCAACCACTTGGTTGACCATGACGAAGGTTGGACATAGCCGATAGACTACCGCAAATGTTATCGCCAAACCAAAGAAAGTCACTATAATTCGCCAGGTTCGAAGTCCGTAATCACTAATCCAAAAAAACAAATGGATCAGAGAATGAATATATCTATCGAGAAATGTTCTGGGGATAATGTTACTTTCGTCATGAAAAACTTCATACCAATTTTTCTCGGTGATCCACTTATACCAGTATTTACGTCTGACGTTGTATTTTATAAGTTGCTTGGTTGGAGGATCTACTATGACATTCTCTAACGGAACGCCAGAGAAGTCTGTATAGTGCCAGCTCTTTGCTATGCGTATTGTGAATTGGTTCACGCCCACTTTCCACATGTTTGTATTGCCATCAACAGTGGCTCCCAGAAAGTGGGTGCTCATCAACGAAGCTTCCTGAAGTTTCGCACCTTCAAGGTGAGCATTCCCGACTTCAGCCTTTTGCAGGTCTGCGTCCCTTAGATTGCTCCCCTCCAAATGTGCGTTTTCAAGATGTGCCTCTTTCAGATTTGCTCCCGTAAGATCCGCACTTTCCAGATGTGCGCCTGTCAACATTGCCCGTTCCAGTTCAGACAGAGAGAGTTCTGCGTATTTTAGATTTGCTTCTAAAAATATTGCGTCTTCAAGATGAGCTTCCATAAGATACGCATTTTTCAACTGAGCATAGCAAAGGTCAGCACCTTCAAGGTGCGCATATCCCACGTGAGCATTTTGCAGGAATGCACCCCATAGCTTTGCATTTTTGAGACTTGCTCGCCTCAGGTTTGCGTTTTCCAGATGAACCTTTCCTTCAAACTTCTCATATTCTTCTGTGATAGCATTCTTATATCCCCCACCATTAAGCAACGCACCGTCTAGACACGCCCCAGAAAGAACAGCCCCTTCCAGAAGAACATCCTCATCAGGATGCTTTTTTCGCCACTCGTTCCACTCGGTTATATCCTTTTTATCTGAGCAGCGTTTGAGCATATCGTACTGCTCCTGGCTGAACCGGCGGCTCTCCTTTAGTTTTTCACTTTTCGATTCCGATTCGTTCATTTGTTCTGCCTCTCCCAATCAATCGCAAATAATACTCACCACTCACTAATTAGTTCCTGTTGCGGAAACAGTATCTGTCATTCCCGCGAAAGCGGGAATCCAGTTTTTTTACTCTGGACCCCTGCTTTCGCAGGGGTGACATCGTCGATTTTCGCTTTACACAACAAATACCAATTAACTACTCAACATTCTTACGAGCATCAAGCCCCTTTGTCATCGCGAGGCCCCCGTCTTGCTTTTGCCTGTTGCCTCGTCTTGCGACGAGAGTCGCAGAGGCAAGCAAGAAAGCAGGGGGCCGTGGCAATCTCAAATGCTACACTCAAAGCCCTATATTCTCAATTAAAAAAGACAGCCCGGCCCACAAAACAGGACTTCGGCTTGTGTCCATATTATATGTGATTGACGTTTATAAGTATTTGTGAATACAGGTGCTTACAGCCCGACGTCTTTTATAGGACGATGAAATAAATCTTGACAAGATATCGTTAATATTGTATAATGGTTTTATAAATTGGGGGTGTTAATGACTGCATATTTTCAGGTGGGGGTGTTCGTTCAAGTGAAAAAACCACTATTAGCCGCTGCAATTGCAGTGCTATGCTTTTGCAGTTCAGTCAGCTTCGCTTTGGATCCGATAGGCTCTCCGGCAGACAAACTCAAAAGGGGACAATTCTGTATCGGGGCCGATTATTCTTTCAGCGAAATGGACTTCGAAGCAAAAGGCAGAAGCATCTTAACGATTAATAACCTTACCAATGGCGATATTATCGGCGTCCAATCCCAGGAACAGAGTCTCAGTCTTGACGGCGTTGAAGTGCAGAAGGCTTACGCTAATCTTGGTTATGGTATTACCGACAGCCTGGAGGCATTCATACGTCTGGGTGCGGCAGATGCCGAATGGAAAGGTGACGGTGATACACATTTTAGCTTTGGTTTCCGTACAGGGGTAACTCTTTACCAAAAGGATGCTTTGCAATTGAGTGCGCTGGCTCAATATAGTTGGGCAGAGTCTGAATTTGATTCGCTGCCCCTGACGACTATGGTTGGCGGCATCTCATATACGATGCCGATGTCAGGCAGGCTGAACATGCAGGAGATCCAAATCGCGCTGGGCCCGACCTACGAGCTTACCAGGGGTATTTCGCTCTACGGCGGAGGATTTTTCCACTTTATGGACGGCAAACTCGACCTTAAAGGTAGTGCATCTACTACGGGTATACCGAAGATTGGATACGATTTGGACAGCTCGTATGATATCGACCAGGCCTCAGAGCTCGGCACCTATATCGGAGCTAAAATTGATGCCACAAACAATATTTCCTACTGCATCGAGTATCAGCATACCGCCTCGGCTGATGCGATTGCTATGCGCCTTCTCTGGAGATTTTAGAACAGCAGAAAACTTCTTCCCACCTTGTTCTCTTCGGTACTCATACATACGTGCTCCTGTGTACTTATGCTCTTTTGCACTATTGAAAAATTTGCTGAGGCTGCTATACTGTCAACGAGCGATTTTGCGATTCTATTAATCCACAAAACAAATAGCGGTGATCTGACCCCGAATTATGTACCAACCTCGATTAGAGAGTTATCCACGTTCT
>CAYUFX010000124.1:0-13302 GCA_964444135.1 uncultured Pirellulales bacterium
TTGCGAAAGCAAGAACGGGGGCTTCGGTCGGAATGACAATACGTATAGAATGTTACACTCACTTTTTAGAAACGACAATAGAATAGCAAATCCCACGATGACCAAATATGAAAGATGCCTTAGGGCATATAAGGGCAAAAAGCGCCGGGGGAAATAATCTTGAAGCAACTCTTTTCTGTTCGGCCTAAGTGTGGTGGGGGAAAGCTGAGATGTGTGAGTACGCAGCTATTGTTTCCAATAGTTTATGTAATGTCGAGAATATTATGTTAATGAAGATAAGATGCTGCCTTTAATCGTCTTCTTCATAGTAGTACAAATCGTCTTCGTCTTCAAAAACATCGTTATCTTCGTCGGTAGATGGATTCAATTCCGGGTAGGGAAATTCATCGGTATTTTCATCTTCTAAGTCGTAGTCTTCCACCTCTTCTAAAATATCGAATTCTTTTTCTTCTTCCCACATACTTTCATCTTTCCTTTAAGGTACGAAAACAAAGGCCCACAAGAGATGTTTGTTCGAGGTCTGAGATAGCCCAGCCTTTTGTTCATAACCATTAAAACATACAAATTTGATAGCTTTTACGATTTTTCTTAAAAGAGGTTCGTGGTTTTGTTTGCAGTGTAAAAAAATATATATTGCCCACAGGTGTTCCAGTAGGGGGAAATTACGTTAAAATCCCTCAATCCTACCTCCGATACCCTTCGGCTTGAGTTTGGCCATTCTAGAACGCGAAAACCGCTCTCAGAGCAGTCCTACATAAAATCCTGTGATGGTCTAACACGAGAGTTTTCATGCTTTATTCGCTGTTCCTGTAAAAATTCTCATTTATAGAACTTTGCTATTGACAGACTTGTCTCAGTCGGGCATAGTATTTTCATAAAGCGTGGAGTAGTGATGTAGTTTCAACAATTGACGATCTCTTCTAAGTATGCGCTAACAATTCTAAGTTTATGGAGGAGAGTAGTAATGATATTAGATACGAACCCACCGTTCAGGTAGAGGGCATGCTTCTTTTGTATGAGAACAGCATAAGTAAGAAGCATAACAGTCTTTTGAAAGGAAAATTCGATGAAAAGCATTAGAACTATCAAAGTACTGAGTTTTGCCTGTTTTATTACTCCTTTTTTCTGTGTTGGTTCTTTGCAAGCACTTGAGACAAGCGACCTCGGAGGGACATGGGATTCTCATCTGCTTACATCGGGCGATACTCCTGACTGGATAGGATGGATGTATGGGACGCAGAGTATTGACACAGGTGGGAATAGTACCTGGACATCGTTCACCAGAAGTGATGGGAATCCTGCCTTACCCCCGGCCACAACGATGAATGTATCATCATCTGGTACTGTAACAATTACAGGTACAGACTTTCACGGTATAATGAACACACAAAAAGACATGATCGCTGGTGTCATGACGGATGGTGGTGGCGGATATACCCTGGATATTTCTTCAAAACGAGGAGGAGCTACATACAAAACAAGCGACCTCGGAGGGACCTGGGTTTTTCATATGCTTACATCCGGCGATTCACCTGACTGGATAGGATGGATGTATGGGACGCAGAGTATTGACACAGGTGGGAATAGTACCTGGACATCGTTCACCAGAAGTGATGGGAATCCTGCCTTACCCCCGGCCACAACGATGAATGTATCATCATCTGGTACTGTAACAATTACAGGTACAGACTTTCACGGTATAATGAACACACAAAAAGACATGATCGCTGGTGTCATGACGGATGGTGGTGGCGGATATACCTTTGGTATTGGTTTTAAGCAAGGAACATCTACATATAGCACAGGTGACCTCGGCGGGACATGGGATTATCATTTTCTAACATCGGGTGATGATCCTGACTGGATAGGATGGATGTATGGAACACAAAGTATCGATGCAGATGGAAATAGTACCTGGACATCGTTCACCAGAAGTGATGGGAATCCCGCCTTACCACCAGTTACAACGATGAATATATCATCATCAGGTACTGTAACAATTACAGGTACAGACTTTCACGGTATCATGAACACACAAAGAGACATGGTAGTTGGTGTCATGACGGATGGTGGTGGCGGATATAACCTGGGTGTGCTTGTAAAACCGGTTATTCCGGCTCCTGGAGCGATTATACTCGGCAGCATTGGTGTGGGACTTGTCGGCTGGCTGAGAAGACGAAGAACATTGTAAGAGTGTTATCAGAATGCACATTTGATAAGGGCTGTGGTGATTGTGCTTGCAGCCCTTTTTTCATATCCTTGAGCGTGCCTATAGAATCTCCCAGAAGTTCCTTCAAACCGTTCTCACAGCCGTCCTACAGAAGAGCCCGAGGTGGTCTAATCCAAGAGTTGAGAAAAATAGCTTGGCGCGTTCTCAGATTCGCGTATAAAATCTGCTAAGAGCCGCAACCTTAGCTGAGCATATTTCGTAATCCAGATTAAGTAATGTTAATCTTCTTTGTGAGGAAACCATAATGGAACTACAGAACCGCAAATCTCCAAATAATCCGACGCGTAGAGACTTTTTCAGAACAGGAATCGGGATAGCAGCCGGCGCGGCGACGTCATTGTTTGTGTCAGAGAAAATGCTCGCAGCGGGTAGGACGCCACTGATTGAGACCAAGCGCGATGCAAGTGATGTCCGGATTAAATCCGTTGAAACATTTGTCCTCGCCTTCGAAACCAAGAGTCCGATTCGTGATGCGATTCATTCGTTTAGTGACCGAGGTGGGGTGGTGACGCGCATTCACACGAACATCGGAGTGACAGGACACAGCTACACATATTTCGGCACAATTCCCGGCGGCCCACGAGTAGTCGCTCAAATCATCAACGAGGAGCTGTTTGATGTGATAAAGGGGGAAGACCCTTTCTTCGTCAAGAGGATACGCGATAAGATGTGGAAAGCGACGGAATATCACGGTGTTACGGGAGTAGTTCAGTTCGGCATAGCAGCAGTAGATATGGCTATCTGGGACATTGTAGGGCGAGTGCTCGAAAAACCCCTGTACAAGATTCTCGGTGGATTTCGAGACCGTGTGCCCGCATACGCAATGGTCGGCTGGTACTATGATGATGAGGATGAATTTACGCGACGTTGTGCAGCGGCGATTGAGGAAGGATTTCGCGCGGTCAAGATAAAGGTTGGCTTGGGTAGTGTCTCTGACGACATTCGCCGGATAAAAGCTGCCCGCAGAGCCACCGGAGATGATATCGACCTGATGGTTGATGCGAACCAGGCGTTCAGTGTTTCAACGGCTCTCGAACGTGGAAAGGCTTACCAGGACCTGGGAGTATTCTGGTTTGAGGAACCGTTGCCGCCGCATAACCACGATGGTTACGAGGAGCTGGGAGACAAGCTGAGTGTTCGTATAGCTACCGGTGAAAATGAGTACACGAAGTATGCTTTCGCCGACCTGATAAGGCGCGGCTGCGTGGATGTAGTGCAGCCTGACAACCGCCGAACAGGTGGGGTAACGGAGTGGATGGAGATTGCAGCATTGGCGGACGCTTTTCATATTCAAGTGGCAAGTCACGGAGGCGGACCCGGGAACCTTAATATGTTAGCAGCTATGCCAAATGCTATCTATCTGGAATCAGGCAGTCTAAAAGGCCAATCCATGTACGAAGTGAGTCTGGAGATTGTGGAGGGCGAAGTGTTGGTGCCGGATGTTCCCGGTTTGGGCACGGCGGTGAGGGACGACTACATTAAGAGACACCGCATAGGTTGACGCCGGGCAGAGAGAATGCGAGAAGCGATGCAAGGATGAGAGCGTCACGTAACAAGAAAAAAGCTGCCAAGAGCTATCGCTTAAAAATTTCGGTCCTCTTCAATAATCTGGACATCTTTAACTAAGAAAGGGTGCATGTTGCTACCAAAGACGATTGGTATTTCCCGGCCTCTGACTTTATGACTGTTGATATTTAATTGCACATACGTCATTTGAATGACAGGGTCTTTACGGGCCAGGGCAAGCTTGTCAATGCTCTTTAATCTTCGCTCGACATCATTGTCCGCCGCATAAAGAAGCATCGATTTAATACTCCTTTTGCCTTCATAAGCTCCCGGAGAGCTACATTTGAAAAAATTACCGTATGTTCGAGCTAAACGCTCTGCTGTATCGAGAGGAATGACTGAAAACAGAGATGTAAAAAACACGTCACCTTTGCACGAGCCGCCTATAACCAGGAAAGAATTACTGATTTGGCGACCAATAATAGTAGCTGTCAACTGATGTTTGCCTATGGTGATAGATAACTCTCTTCCTCTTTGTTCAATATCTGTGGATTTGCTACTGCGGGGTATAATGTATATTGCAGCAATAACGAGAACTAAAACGACAATAATTTTCCACTTTTCCATAATTTGCCTCTCTTTGGTATTCTTGATTTATCCAACGACCTGCCTTCTATGAAGACATCCTCCAAGAAATGCTGAATTCACTTTCCTGCTCTCCGGCGGTTTTCAAGCCCTTTATCTCCGATGTTAATAGTATCGGCCAAAAACAAGCCAAAATAGAGTAGAAAGTTCCCTATTGGCAGCATCGGTGTAGGTTTTGTTGTCTGGCTACGCAGACGAGGAATAGTGTAATCCCCCGTAGCATTATCAAAGATTGCCTTATACTACAAGGTTTGGGAATATTGATGGTGAGAAGGGAATCCTAAGCGATTTTGGCAATCAAAAATATTTTGTTATGGGCCGATAAGATTGTTAATCTCATTGCGCAATGCCCAAAAATCACTTATTAAATGCCTTTTATAGTCTTTGGGTTGACTTGGCATCGTTCTTTGGGTATAATATCTTTATAAGTCAAGACATGGGGGTGTCTTTATCATAGGAAAGTTTGCCGATTTTGGTTTTTTGAAAAAAGTCTTTTGGTCTTTTGATAGTAGTTTCTCAAGAATCAAATTGGAGCAGCAAAATGGCTAAAAAGAGAATTGGACAAAACATTCAGAGAGTTTTGTCTTTTGTCTAAACACTAATGCTGCGAAATTGTGGGGGTGATGTCAGTTGAAAATAAGAATGTCAAAATCAGAGAAGGGATTAGCACTTTTTATAGTGGTAGCATTCACTTGTATCTTTACCATTTTAGGTTTCTCCATACTGCAACTGGCGGCCACTGAGATAGTACTGACTCAGAAGGAACTGAACTCGACAAAAGCCTTTTATGCGGCTGAGGCAGGATTAGCAGAATTGACCACAAAGCTGTACAATAAGCAATTTGAAAAAATTGCGGATACGGCCTTAGGAGAAGTAAGCTACCATGTTGATTTGAACTTTGATGCAGATCCTCCTTATGCTATTTCAACTGGCAGGGCAAGAAATGTAGAGAAAAGGATAAGGGTAGAATTATCCTTTCTGGCTTCTCCTTATGAAAATGCTATATATGGCGGCAATACGGCTGGAGCGAAGTGGATGTTTACGTTAAGGGGGCAAGGCGATCCCATAGCCGTAAGAAGCGGAGAGGTCGGTGGGAGAGACATAGTTAACGGAAATGTATTTGTTAGTGGGGATGCCACTTTGTACGAAGAAAGCAGTGTTAATCCCTCGCCTGGTGCTAATCCGTATGCTGGAGATGTTGATGCCACTGGTAAAGTTGGTATTTTAGACGGAGCCTCGGTTTCCGGAGCAGTTAGCGAGGGCGTAGCTCCGCTGGATCATCCCAGCTTAGTTGACATGAACTATGGGGTAAATAATACACATAATGTAAGCGAAATCTTTGCAGATGCAGGCGTTGATTGGGGACACCTATCTACAGACAATGAGTTATACAATGTAATGGTAAAGAATCCTACCGACAGGTCTGGCGAGTGTTCCTCAACAGCCGGCGACGATTACTTCCTTGAGCCGGCAAGCGTGTCAGGAGGGGGAGACCAAAAAGATGCACGAACTCCTTTACACCTGGGGGACAACAGGATTTACTACGTAGACGGTGATGTGTGGGTTCACAACAAAACCACCTACGGATTTTTGGTCGACGGTAAAGTAACTATTGTAGCGACAGGAGACATCCATATCTCTGACAATATCAAATATGCAGATAACGAAAGCCTGCTGGGTTTGGTAGCTCTGGGCCAATATGACGATTGGGGCCAGCTTATAAGCGGTGGCAACATCTACTTTGGAGATCCTCGTTACGGGACTATGTATACGGTATCTGCTTTAATGTTCGCTGCAGATAGCTTCTTATACAACACGGACTCGGTTACCGGGGACGCTGTAGAGCCTACATCCGGTTTTTCGGTTTATGGTAATCTTAATGCTCTGAATCAAGTCTCCATCGAGCGGGATTGGTATGATGATGACGGAAATGGGACGGCAAGGCCTGCATACTTCGATTCAAGCACAAGCCAATGGGTAGATCTGGAGACCGGGGTTGCACTGTCAGCGGCCGAAACTGGCAGTCTCAGACATTATCAGATGACGATTACCTATGATGACCGGGTCAGGACTCAAGATACGCAGCCCCCGGGCCTGCCAAGAGGAAAGGGAACCATTTTTGGTGGACTGAAATACTGGGAAGAATTGCCATGAAGTTGATGACGGCGATCGGGGCTGGGACTGTTGAGGTCAGAAAAAATGCGAATTTTACGGCCAAGAATTGAGTGACCATTTTAGAAGGAGATTATTTTATGATGCCTAATGTTCTAAAATCGAAAAAGGGGACAAGTCTTGTTGAAGTTATGGTGGCTGTTTTCATCTCAGCAATTGTAATACTTGGGGGCTCTTTTTTCTATGTTGCGAGTACCAGCCAAATTCATCTACGAAAACAGTACCGCGCGGCTTGCCGATTGGCTGAGCAGAAATTAGAAGAGTTAAAAGCAGGCAATTATGATGCCATAACAATAGGTGAAGCGAAGGATAGTCTTTCTTTGGAAGAAAGTTCATCCTATAGTCGAAGCGTAGTCACAGAAGATATCGGCTTATATAAACAGGTTAGAGTTACCGTTAATTGGGGGCCGGTGGGTAAGGAGCATAATGTAAGTCTGGTTACTCTTGTTGCTCATAAATAGGTGAATCTAATGAAAAGAAAAGTGCAAAAAGGTTTCACTCTCATAGAACTTACAATTGCGATGTTCACAGGTACTATTGTGATTGTAGCAGCCGGTATGATTCTGTTTTTCGGTCAAAAAACCTGGAATAGTACCTGGGATAGGGCGAATCTTCAAAGGGACGCTTCCTATGCCATGCTCAGCATTAGTCGTCCTATTAAAGCGGGAACTTTAGCACAAATAGAGAGCAATGGTGAGGGGCTAAGGATATACAATGACAACGAAGGAAGCTGGAAGAGATTTTTTGTTGCGCCGGGGGCTTCAAAGCTTACGCTTAAAAGCGAAATTGTTGGAGGAAATAGCTCTGAGACTATTGTCGATGATAAGGTGGAAGCTCTGCAATTTAATGTAACAGGTAATACAGTGAGTATAGATCTTAAGTTGAGAGAAGATAACTTACAAACACATTTTGCGTCAACAGTAATGATGCGAAATTATGGACAGTAATGATACGAAATTATTGGGGGTGAATATGCAAAAGTTGCTACACGCAAAAAAGGGTGGCTTTACCTTACTGACAGCCGTAATCGCATTTTTAATACTGCTTGCGATGGGAGCAGGACTACTCAGTATGTGTCTGAAAAGCCGAATTTTTTCCGCACGAACTATTTCGGATATTACAGTCAATCCGACTAAAGGCCCTTCAGTTTCTCCCCCTGCGACCGAGGCCACACAGAAAGTACTCATAAGCTCTATCGTTTACAGTGTAGATAGGGCCTCGGCCATAATCGATGATAGGGTAGTCCATGAGGGAGATACTATTGGCGACGTTAAGATTGTTGAGATATTTAAAGACGGGGTAGTATTTGAGAGGGAAGACGAAGGGTCAACACTAAGGTGGACGGGGAAAATAAGGTAGCCACTAAGTCATCGACTTTGGATATAGAGCCTGTTCAGCAGTAAAATGGGGGAGGAAGCTGTTATTTAATCTACCTCATCGGGATAAGGTTTTTGAATCGTTGGTAAGAGCTATCAGCAAATGGTAGGTTATCAGTAGTTTCTCAGGAATCAAATTGGAGCAGAAAAATGGTTAAAATGAAAATTGGGCAAAAATTCAGAGTGTTTTGTCTCTTGATAGCATTTTCGATACCCTTGTCTGGTATAGCCGTGTTGGCATACCAGAGCTTTATTTGGCTGAAGGAGGGATGCTGGAAAGCTCTCGAATCAAGGTTGGTCTTGAACAAAGTTCTGCCGACCAACTTTTTCCAGTGGCTTCATAATCCCCACTCCTGGTCAGGCTTAAACAAGATTATATCTCCTGTTTTCAACTCGCTCGCTATGTTTCTGCTCGTGTTTGGTCTGGTCGTTCTTCTGCTCGTAGCCAAGGCTTTTGATTTATTCTTGAAGCCTGCAAAGGAAGAGCAGGCAAGAGTGAAAAGATGGCGTACCTTATAGAAACGAACACGAATTGGACAGGCATAGCTGTAATTTTGCTTATTGGGCTATTGCCCCCGTAGAGGCAGACAATAATCAACCGGAGGACGGAGTTAGGGCCGCCGACCTTTCTTTGACCGGCCTGACTTTGAAAGGGAAGGAGGGGGCCAGACTGTTTATCTGACTCCCTCTCCAAATCAATACTAATTTTCTTCGATTTCTACAGGTGATTCTTCAGACTCTTCCCAGGGTGTCTCCTGGGACTCCTCGGAAGGTGTCTCTTGAGGCTCTTCAGCTACTGCCTGTTGAGGCTCTTCGAGCGATGTCTGTTGCGGCTCTTCCGGGACCTTAAATTTTTTTTCTCTAACCATAATTTATCTCCTTTCACAAGAGTCAATAAACTTAACTTTTAATAACCATTCATCGGCGTATTCAGATAGCAACTTTATCAGAATATGGGACTTAAAAGAGCTTTGAGTGGTTGCTTGCAGTCCTTTTTTTAATTACTAAAACTGACCGGTTTTTACTGTCATGCTGAGCAAAGCGAAGCGTCTGGCCTACGAATGAGAATAATCCCGATAAATCGGGACCTGTGCAGGAAGAGATTCTTCACTTCGTTCAGAACGACAAACCATCCTATGTCATTGTCAATAAGACAGTTATGATTAATATTCAATCCTAAATCGGTCAGTTTGAGTTAATTATTTAGGCCAGTCCACAGAACGGCCATCGGCTTTCAAATTAAATAGCCTCAGAGGCGTATGTGTTTAGCCTCAGTTGTTTTATTGGTGGCACGGCCATCTTGGCCGTGTTTTCATGGGCTGGAAGCCCGTGCCACATAAGGAAACTGCTGATTTAGTTGTCTGGCTAAACACATACCAGAGGCCATTTAAGCGGCGAACTCGTCGTCCAGCGCTGGTTGGCTCGATATTAGAATAGTGAAAAAAAACGTTACGTTTAGTATCAACAATGGCACATAGTTATAGTCTTTGTTGAATATGGACCGGATAAATTACAACAAGGTGCCAAATGCGGTTTGATTGCTTTACAGAACAGGATTATTTGGACAGCGGATTTTTGCTGATCAGAGACCTTGACGACGTCTCCTCGCTGGCTTGCCGCAGGACCAGAGATTTTAGGATAGACGAATATGTTCCGATTGACAAGATAGATGGCAGAAGTCTTATTTTAATTGACCCGGACCGTGAGAGGCGAATAAAAAAACACACCAGGCGAATCCAAAGAGAACTACGAAGGCGCAAATCCTCTATCGCTTAAGCTCCTGCTTTGTTCAATCTTCTCCTCCGCAAAGCAGGGGCTTTTTTATGAATCGTTCCGCTTTGCACAACGGGGGACATTTCTTTTGATTTTCAGAGGCTAAAAGTATATGATGGTCATAGGTATAAGAGCACAAGTCAGAAGAGCAAAAGTCATAAGTGACCAAGAGCACAAGAGCATGAATGTACAAGATCGGGAAAGCGGAAGATTGCCTGAAAGACACGGGGAGGGACCCCGCTCCGCGGGAAGCCAAACAGACGTCCGGCAACGACGCCGGAGTTTTCTAACGGGATTTACATTAATAGAGCTGTTGGTGGTGATCGCCATCATTGCGTTGTTGATGGGAATATTGTTCCCTGTACTTCGAAAGGCGCGGGAACAGGGCAGGGATGTTGTTTGCAGAAATAATTTGCGTCAAATCGGGTTAGCGGCGAACTTTTATGCGGACCATTACAGTTTGTACATCCCTCGCTCGGCGGAATGGGGAGGAAAAATAAAGCCCTGGTTCCAACTTTTTATGCCTTTTTTGGCACAGAAGCCGATCGAAGATGATTACCGTAACGTCGAGATATTTCGCTGTCCGAGCTATCCAGACAAAGAACAAACCGTTTGCTATGTCGTCAACGGCTGGGGAGGTGAGATTGACAACGGCTGGCGGATGCAAAGAGTGCCGACCAAGCTGACCGACTGTAAGAGTCCCGCCACTACTATCTACCTTGCCGACAATGAGGACGGGCCCTGGCGGACCATACTTAAAAATGCGACCGACAGGGACGTGACTCGATGTGACGTGTTCCGTCCGAGTCATCTGCCCAGCTCTGATAGTCAGGACATTGGCGGAGGCAGACGGGTCGCACGGGCCCGACATAAAAACGGCTGCAATTGTCTGTTTCTCGACTGGCATGTCGGTTGGATGGCTGCCGAAGAGATGACCGCAGAGATGTGGAGCTTTGAAAAATAATACTTTGAGAAATGCTCTTACGCCTTTTGATTCCGCTATAATATCAGAATCTTCTTTGAATTGTAACAATCTGTAAGCTCTTTTCACAGATTTTGCTGCTAAAGTCGAGGGAAAACCCACCTGCTTTCTTTATGGACTTGATAATTGGTGAGCTGGGAAGACAGAGGACAGGAGAATAGGGAGTCAGGAGAATGGAGAATTTAGAATTGTGGATTTAGAACCTTTGACTGTGATATTTATTCGGAGGGAAATGCGGGTTTAATGAGCGGTCTTTGTGCATGTGAACACATGCACAAAGTATATTTTTTTAGTTGTATTTTGTAAGTTGTTGACTGTTGATTGACGATTGTTGATTTAGATCTTTCGGCTATGCTCAGGGCAGGCCCTTCGAAGGGCTCAGGGCAGGCCCTTCGACAGGCTCATGTCAAGGGGCTGATATGACACTGGTTTACCGGTGCATGGGCCTGAATCTGTTATTGTCGCGCCTTTCTAAGCGGTGGTGAGCATAGGGGCGAGGCGGGCGTCCCGGCCTAATGGGCAGATGTCGCGGGCTGGTTACGATTACCTCGTGGCGAGCATACCCGCGGTGGTATTCTTTAACAAAGGTACAGCCGGTAATTAACGTTGCCAGTATTGCAATTATGATGGTGATTATGAGCGATTTCATTTTAGTACTCCTTTCGTTTTTTTTGTTAGTTTTGAATTGAGCTTCGGATTTCCGTTGGTGCTTTCGATTCGCGAAGCTCGCTTTTTTACGGCCTTATTTGGTTTTACTGCATGATGCATATCTTTAGTTTAATGCCGTCGGTAACTGTGTCTCTATAGATATAAGGCAGTATAAGCGAAGGGAGTAACGAAATTTTCAGGTATGTATGAGAGTGAAATTTGAGATTCTAAATCCGAAATTCTTCGACTTTGCTCAGGACAGGTAACGAAATTCATCCTTCGTAGTAATACTACGGAGGGCGGGCAAATTCGAATTTTCAAATGTTCAAAATTCAAAACGAGATTGGTTCGTCACTTCGTTCCTCGCAATGACATTTTTTAATAGATTTCTCGACCCTTCGGCTGCGCTCGGGGCAGGCTGCGCTCGAAATGACAATGGTATATGGGCCAGATGGTTCGACTCCACTTCGTTTTGCTCACTATGACAATGGGAGTTGTATCGTGAATTTTGAAATGTGTATATGGGTAGATGAGTAAATGAGTAGATGCGGAGTATTGTGAGAAACCTAAATAAGGTGATTGCAAAAATTGATTATATTGGTTATCTTTCCTGCTGTTTATGAGGCATAATATTGCTGAGGATAAGGTTTATAGCAAATGGTCAAGACGGAAACGATAAAAGTCAAAACAAAAGGCAACTGCGATATTGTTAATATTACCGAGCAGGTCAGTGAAGCTGTAGCACAATCGGATATGAGTGAGGGGACCGTAACGGTTTTCAATGTTGGTTCGACAGCGGGGATTACAACGACCGAATATGAGCCGGGGCTGGTTAATTATGACATAAAGGCGGCCTTTGAGAAAATCGCACCAGAGAGGGGCCGGTATGAGCACGAAGAGACCTGGCACGATGACAACGGCCATGCCCATGTTCGGGCCTCGCTGCTGGGGCCTTCTCTGAGTGTGCCGGTAGTTGATGGGCGATTAACCTTAGGGACATGGCAGCAAATCATCTTAGTAGATTTTGATACCAGGCCAAGAACGAGAACGGTTATTTGCCAGATTGTTGGGGAATAATCTGAAAATCAGAAAATTTCAAAGACGATTGCAAAGGAGAACCAGGCAGTGAAAATTACAATATTCAATGGGTCGCCGAGGGCTGAGGCGGGAAATACGCACGTTATGGTAGGGGCCTTTATGAAGGGAGCAGTACATGCGGGGGCTGAGGTTGAGAACGTATTTCTTGCGAAGAAGGAAATAAATCCATGCAGAGGTTGTTTTAGCTGCTGGCTGAAGACACCGGGAGAGTGCGTAATTAAAGATGATATGGCGGAATTGCTTAAGAAATTTGCCGGATCGGATATTGTTGTTTTTGCGACGCCGCTTTATGTCGATAATGTTACCGGGATTATGAAGAATTTTATGGATCGACTTATTCCAGGGGGTGATCCACATTTCGAAAAAGACGAAGGTGGGGAGTGCGCTCATCTAATGAGGTCCGAGAAGCGTGTCAAGCTGGTTGTTATATCGAACTGTGGATTTCCGGAGCAGAGCCATTTTCAGGTGCTGGAATTGTTATTTAAGAGAGTAGCCAGGAATATGCGTACCGAAGTTATAGGCGAGATATACAGAGGTGGCGGTGCTATATTGAAGGATGCTCCATTGATCTTAAAGCCTGTAATTCGCAAATACAAAAAGTTACTTCAAAAAGCGGGCAAGGAGATCGTAGAAAACCAACAACTCTCGGAAGGAACGAGGTCGAAACTGGAAGAGCCGCTTATCTCGGAAGAGCGTTATATTGCGGGGGCAAATGAATACTTTGATGATTTACTATTAAAGGCTTAAGGAGCGTTTCAATGTTGCAAATTAAGCTTGACGGAAACAATCCAACTAAGTAGTATTTAGGGTGAGTTCTCAACCATAAAGTTATCTTTTTTGGATGTCCGGCCAGATGAATATTATCAATCGAA
>CAYUFX010000125.1:0-13224 GCA_964444135.1 uncultured Pirellulales bacterium
CGAGTGTGTTGCATGATATTGTCAGGCCGGGACGACCCTCTATCTGAACCACACATAGCCGGCACGTTCCTGCCGGCTCGAGGCGTGAATCATAGCACAGGTGGGGAATGTCAATGCCGACACTTTTCGCCGCTTCGAGAATCGTTGTTCCTTCCGGGACCGTTACTTCTCTGCCGTCAATTGTCAGACAAATTTCTTTCATTCTTACAAAGTCTCCTGCAAAATCGAGGTTAGGCATAACAATTAGATTTCTACGCTGGGACCTTGCCAATAGCCATCTCGAAATCCTGCGGAAAAAGTTCCAATGCCGAAAGTACCGGGAGTGGAAAAGACTGTCCCATTCCACAAGTGGATACCGCCACGCATGCCTTGCCAATTTGGCGTAATTGCTCCAAATCCTCAGTTGTTCCCTCGCCTTGAAAGATCCTTTCGATGATTTCCCTCATTCGCACAACTCCTATTCGGCACGGCGCACAGCGCCCACAGGATTCAAACCCGTAAAACTCCATCAGTCCTTTGACAATATCAACTACGCTGTTGCCTTCTTCGTAAACTATCACACCTGCAGTTCCAATTCCACTGCCGGCCTGACGAATGGCTTGGGCGGTGAGTTTACACCCCAGAGAAGCTCGAGCAAGAAATGCACTTGTTCCTCCACCTGGTTGAACCGCTTTTACGGGCCGACCGCTCGCTGTTCCTCGGCCAAATTCATCGATAAACTCTGCCAGCGTTCCTGAACCGACCTCAAGCTCAAACACGCCGCTTTCTTTAACGTCCCCGGATATTGAAAAAAGCCTCGTTCCGGGCTCACCCTCAACACCGAGCTTGTGATACGCTTCTACACCATTTGCCAAAATCACTGGCACGTTTGCGATGGTTTCGACGTTATTTACAACCGTTGGCCTTCCAAACAATCCTTTTTCTGTTGGATACGGCGGCTTCAATCGGCTGGCAGCCCGGCGTGTCTCAAGCGAAGAAATAAGCGCAAACTCCTCGCCGGTTATGTACAGCCCTTTACCTTTGACTACCTGCAGGTCAACGGAAAACTTTGAGCCTAAAATGCCGTCTCCCAGAAGTCCGGCTTTCCTCGCCTCAACAACAAGTCTCTCCCACAGCTCGACGGTGTGGTCGTACTTGCCGTTTATGTAGATGTAGGCCTGTTCAGCCCCAATCGCATAGGCCGCGATTAGGATTCCTTCGAGAACCATCCAGGGGTCGCCGTCGAGCAGGACCTTGTCCTTGAACGTCCCCAACTCACCCTCTTCAGCATTACAAATAAAATATTTTGGCCCTTGTTCTTCACCGGCAGCCATTGCCCACTTTGGTCCCGTTGGGAATCCTGCGCCGCCCCGGCCAGCCAAACCTGACCGTTTAATCTCCTCGACTACTGACTCAGGCCCCATCGCCAAGGCCCGCTTAAGAGCTGCCAGGCCTCCATCGGCCTCGTATCCCTCCAGATCCAGCGGCTTGTACTTGCCCACTCGTCGAGTTAAGAGCTTTGTTTCCCTCATCTTAGTCGTCGCACTCCAACCGTACCTTGAAATCTCTGTATGATGTCAGAGCACCATAAATTCGAGTCTCGGAAAAACCGGTTCTTATCGCAACGTCGCGGACCACCTCTCGCGGGACGTATCCGAACGCTTCTTGAACTTTGCCCAGAAACATAAATAAATTCTCCTCAGTGATGCCTCCGACATCTGTGACCAGATCTTGATATGTCTCGATTTCGAACTTTTGCATTTGCTTGCTCCTCAATCTGCCCGCTTTGATTTAGGAGACAACTTTAATTCTTGTTTCAATGATTTTACTGTTATATTTTTCCCTTTCAAGAATTCTTTTTTTTTCAAGACAAGTCAGGAACTCCCTCACCTTTTGATTTCATCATTTCGGCTATTTCTGATTTGATCAAGAATTTCCTGTCCGCCGGCGGCCAACAGTTCTTGTGCGAGTTCCTTGGCACAATATTTGGCCTCGCTGATGCTACTGGATTTTGAGCGTTTGATATATTTCTTGCCTTCCACATCAGATATCATTGCATCAATATTTATGTTATCGCCTGAGATTTGTGCATACACTCCCAGAGGTATACTGCATCCGCCGTGCATATATGTAAGTATAAATCGTTCGGCTTCGGTGGTAATCCGAGAATATTTATCATTGATTTGTGAGACAAATTCGGCAAGCTCACTATCTTCGGTGCGAATCTGTACGGCCAATGCCCCCTGTGCCGGGGCGGGCAGGAACTCCTGGGGCGGCAGAACTGCAGAGATTTTATCAGCCAGACCAAGCCGGTTCAAACCTGCGCAAGCAACAACGGCAGCATCAACCTTACCAGAGGCAACCTTTGAAAGCCTTGTTTCAACATTTCCCCGCAAAGGAACACATTTCAGGTCATCTCTAAGCCGGCGCAACTGCGCAATGCGTCGAAGGCTCGATGTTCCCACGGTTGCCCCGGCCGGCAGAGCAGCGATAGAAGCCTCCTGAGATGAGGCTATCAACGCATCGGCGACGGACTCCCTTTTCGGTACCGCGGCGACTACCAGCCCTTTCGTGCAGGCCGTGGGCAGGTCCTTTAGGCTATGGACAGCGATATCAGCCCTGCCGTCAAGCACCGCTTTCTCAACTTCGGAAGTGAAAAAGCCGATGGAGTCGGACTTATGAAGCGGGACCCCGCCTTGCGGGAACCCAAGGAAGTCTGATTTGTCGCGGTCGCCTTTCGTCGAGATTTTCACTATGGAAATTTCAATGCCGCCGCTGAGATTTTTTAGCAAGTTGCGGACATGGTTGGATTGTACCAAAGCCAGCTTACTGGAACGGCTTGCTATCTTGATGGGTCTCATTCTTAGCCTTCCACAATTCATTTTTTGATGTTTATAAAAACTAAGTGGCAATTGTAAGTCGAATTCAGTATAATTCAATTCATCTTGCAATGAAACACTGCATATCCAGTATTGAGCAAAAGATTCTGGCTGTTCTTCAGCAAGGATTGCCGAAGAGTCAAAGTCCATTTAACGATATGGCCCAGCAGATAGGTATAGATACAGGGCAGTTGCTTGCAGTTTTGAAAGACTGGAAACAGCAGGGGAAGCTTCGACGAATAGGAGCAATAGTGAATCATTTCAAAGCGGGCCTGGGCGCTGGAGCAATGGTGGTCTGGCAGGTGGAGCCCGAACGAACCAAGGAAGTGGGCGAGGTATTTGCCGGATTTAGGGAGGTTAGTCACGCCTATGAACGCCATACAGATAAAAACTGGCCTTATAGCCTGTACACGATGGTCCACGGGAAAAGTGACGAAGATGTTCAGCGGACAGTTCGACGAATGAGTCAGGCATGCGGGATTTCAAACTACCGAATACTGGTTACTGAAAAGGAGCTCAAAAAGGTGCCGCCGACATACATTACACAATCGGGTGCGCAAAATACCAACGAACAGGAGCAAAAATGTTAGGTCTGCCAATACCGGAAATAATCATATTTACATTTGTGATAGCGCTATACCTGGCAGCAGCGATCGTGGGCATTCTTCAACTGCCGGCCGGCGGCGAGAAATACAAACGCTTCCTTTTGCCTCTGGTCTCACTGGCGGTGACGCTGGAGGCTGTCATGCTTATATTTAGGGCTGCGGCGATAAAAGCGGTACCACTAACAGGACTGTTTGAGTCAATGATTGTCCTTACTATTGTATTCGGCCTTATATACCTATTTGTCAGTATTGCTATCCAGCAGGTGTGGTTCGGTTCGGTAATGGCGTGGGTAATTTTCGGCTTGATAATTTTGGCTGCGATTGTTGCCGAACCGGCTTCACAGGCCCACGCTGCAGCCGCTACGCCCTGGGCGATTGCCCACGGCATTGCAATGATTCTCAGCGGGGCAGCAGCAATGCTCGCAACTGCAAGCGCCGTGCTTTACCTGCTTGGCAGACGAAAGCTCAAGCAAAAGAAGGTCATGCAGGTCATCGGGAGGGTGCCCAACATCGAGAAGCTCGAGCGAATGAATCTTTTTGGTCTAAAGGCATGCTTCGTACTGATGACATTTGGTCTGGCAGGTGGAATTGGCCTGGCGGCCACCTCTGCCTCGCTGAATATGACCGCTTATGACTGGCTCACTGATCCTAAAATCATCCTTATCGCTCTTGCCTGGCTGCTGCTGGGGTCGATTCTGGCATTGTGGCGCACGGTCAAATTAAGGGAAAAGACGATTGCTTACGTGACGCTTCTCGCGTTTGCATTGATTCTATTTGCGGTAGTGGGGACCTCGGTGTTTTGCGGTTCAGAACATGACTTCGACCGTAGCAAAGTTGAATCTGCAGAACAGACAAGATAAGAACGTAATATGAAGATTATAGTTTTAGGACTCAACCACAAGACTGCTCCGATAGAGATTCGCGAGAAACTGGCGTTTGACACCGTGGAGACGACCAGGGCACTCTGCGAGTTGAAAAACAGGTTTCGCCAGGCGGAATTTGTGCTGATATCGACCTGCAACCGTGTCGAACTATATTGTGCCGACAGACGTGCCGGGGGGGCTGATGCGGATGACCTGGCTAAATTCATCTCGGAATTTCATAATGTTAAGCTGGAGAAGTTTGCAGAGCTCTTGTACGCCTACAGAGATGAGGATGCGGTAAGGCATCTGCTGACGGTTGCATCGAGCCTGGACAGCATGGTAGTTGGCGAGGCACAGATAATCGGGCAGGTCAAGGAGAGCTACAAGCTGGCCTGTGCGGCCAAGAGCACGGGAAAGATTCTGAACCGCTTATTTCACTGTGCCTTTGCCACCAGCAAGAAGATATATACAACCACCTCAATCTCCAGCGGCCGGGTCAGCATTGCCGGCGTTGCGGTCGAGCTGGCCAAGCAGCTCTTTGCGAATATCTCATCGGCGAAAGTGGTTGTTATCGGGGCCGGCGAGATGGGTGAGTTGATCGTACAGCACCTTCTTCAGGTTGGGGCCAGGAATATAACACTCGTCAACAGGTCTTACGAGCGCGGTCTGAGCGTGGCCGAGCAGTATGGCATCGCGGTCCGGAAATGGGAAGATGTTCAGAACCAGCTTATTAGTGCTAATATCGCGATAGCCTCGGCGACGGTACAGGATTATCTTTTCAGGAAGGAACCATTCAAGAAGATAATGGACATTCGGCGGGGAAGTACCCTACTGATTATCGACATTGCGGTACCGCGAAATTTCGAACCTTCGATAAATAATATGGATGGAGTTTACCTATATAGTGTTGACGACCTTTCCGAGGTCGTTGAGCAGAATCGCAAGGCCCGCGAGCGGGACATCGGCAGGGGCATGGAGATTGTCTTTGAAAATGTTACAGATTTTATGGACTGGTTCGGGGCCAGGGATATAGGGCCTCTGATAGGTCAGATGAAGGAACAATTTGCACGGATTAGCCAAAGCGAGCTTGAGCAGTTCTTCGTCGGAACAAGACAGGAAGCTTCGTGCAAAGAGGCCTTGGAGATAATGGTGAACCGTGTGGTCAATAAGCTGATGCACTGCGTAATTAAGAACGTCAACACCATAGCTAAAGAGAATGGTGCCACTGAGGCGGCAAGGTTTGTTGACAGCATCGTACAGCAGGCTGAAAAGATATCGTCCGAGCTAAACCATAAGGAAGACCAGCAGTCGTGAAAGAAGCTTTAGGGTCAAATCAAATCCTGAGACTTTTATTTTGGGAGACCACGATAAAATGCAATTTGACCTGCGCGCATTGTCGGCGTCTGGAATCCGATGAGGCGGCTTTTAAGGATTTAACAACCGCACAGGCGAAAGATTTGATATCACAGTTGGCCGAATTAGGCAAAAAGCAGCCTATGATGCCGGTTTTGGTGTTCTCGGGTGGTGAGCCGCTCTGTCGTGATGACTTATTTGAGTTGGTTAATGAGACACAGGCAGCGGGGATTACACCGGCCCTTGCAACCAATGGAACATTGGTAAATGCAACAGTGGCCAAACAAATACGTGATAGCGGAATCGTGAGGGTTGCAGTGAGCTTGGATGGCGCAACTGCCGAGGTTCACGACAAGCTGCGGCAACTGGAAGGCTCCTTTGAAAGGGCACTGCAAGGTATCAAATGTCTTCGTGAGGAAGAAATACCTACTCAGATAAATATGACATTGACCAAGCACAATGCCGGACAATTAGAGGATGTGTATGAGCTTGCCAAATCAGTGGGCGCGATAGCGGTGCACATATTCATGCTGGTTCCGGTCGGGTGCGGGCAGGTACTGGCTGAAACGGATATGCTTTCACCTGACCAATATGAACAAAAGATGCTTGAGATATGTAGATTGGACAGTCGCAGCGAGCTGCAAATGAAGGTAACCTGCGGCCCTCACTATGAACGTATTATCAGGCAGCAGGGCCTATATCAGGCCCGTAAAAAGACATCGCACGTTAGCGGTTCTGTCCCAGGCAGAAACGGGCACGGTGGTGCTTCGCGCGGATGTCTTGCAGGCCTTGGTGTGCTCTTCGTAGGTCATCAGGGAAACGTGTTCCCCTGCGGATATCTGCCAATAGAATGTGGTAATGTTCTCAAACAAAAACTTGCAGAGATATGGCACAACAACGAAGACCTTGCGCGAATGCGTAACAGCAGCAGTCTCGAAGGCAAGTGTGGTGTCTGTGGCTACAGGGATGTATGTGGCGGATGTCGCGCAAGAGCATACGCTGCGACGGGTAATTATATGGCTGAAGAGCCTTTTTGTGCATATATACCACCAGAAGTAGTGAGTGGTGAGTAGTGAGTATTCAACTCACCAATTAACCACTCACATCGAGCGTAAACGATGATAAATATCAGCAAATTATATTGCGACCAGGTTACGCCGGGCGATTGGCTTCGCTACGGCAAAAAAGGCTCCCGGGCGAAACGCAAGGGAGATATTGTTCCAAAACAAGCATCTGAAAGACGCCCTATTGTCGTCTGGAACATCACCAGGGCGTGCAATCTCAAATGTGTCCATTGCTATAATGACAGTGGCACCGGCAAAACCTCTGATGAATTATCAACAAGCCAGGCAAAAGCCCTCCTGAATGACTTTGCGCAGTTCAATGTGCCTTCGGTGCTGTTCTCCGGGGGTGAACCGTTGATACGGCCTGACCTGTTTGAACTTATTGAATATGCAGTTCAGAAAGGTTTGCGTGCAGTTATTTCAACCAACGGAACACTTATAACTACTGATGTAGCTAAGAAAATAAAACAAATCGGAGTTTCGTATGTAGGTATCAGCCTTGATGGAATAGGGCAGGTTAATGACAAATTCAGGGGAGTACCCGGTGCGTTTGATAGGGCTGTGCAGGGTATAAGAAACTGCCAGGACGCTGATGTGCGAACAGGTCTCAGATTGACTCTAACCAAGAGGAATGTTCAGGACCTTGAAGCCCTGTTTGACTTTTTCGAAACAGAGAATATTGAGAGGGCCTGTTTTTACCACTTTGTACCAAGCGGCAGAGGAAAGGCTATCGGAGATGATGACCTCAGCCATTCTCAAAGCAGAGATGCCATTGAGACAATATTAGCCAGAACAAAGCTGTACAAACAAGCCGGCAGGAAAACGGATATTTTGACAGTCGATAACCATGTTGATGGTGTTTACCTGTACCTGAAATTGCTTAAGGAAGAACCTTCTCGTGCGGCCAATGTCTGGAAGCTGCTTATCTGGAACGGCGGGGGAATGTATAGCAGCGGAGTTGGAATCGGGTGTGTTGATTTTAACGGCAAGGTACATCCGAATCAGTTTTGGGGACACTACGACCTGGGAGATGTGCACAAAAGACGTTTTAGTGAGATTTGGCTCGACGCCAACGAGCCTTTGCTCAACGGCTTGAGGAACCGCAGGAGACATATCAAAGGCCGATGTAAGCTTTGTAAATTCTTTGAGGCATGTGGCGGCAGCCTGCGCGTGCGGGCAGACTTGTACTTCGGCGACCCCTGGGCCCCGGATCCGGGATGTTATTTGACAGATGACCAAATCGGTCTGGATACTGAGAAGCAGGAAGAATTACGACGCACCGCAGAGCTCTTCCAGATGCCCGATTAATTTCCATGGTCTTGCAAAGTTACAAATACTAAAATGCAACCTTTGGAACCGCCGAGAGTATCTTATATAAGATATCCCAACTCGCAGGCTAAGTCTTACAATCTCGTTTTTTGGGCCTCATGCCGAAGAAGAACCGCACGATGTTTAAGTGTCTTACGAACAGTTCGTATAGAGTTATAATCAGAAAAAAGGAAACCACGCTGATAATCAGGAACTTCGGCAGAATACCTATATTCCAGCGTACGACAAACCAGCCAACGCAAAGGATAATCGTCTGATGGAAGATGTAGAAGGGCAGTACCGCCTCGTTGGCGTAGGCGAGTATCTTATTCTTGAAATTCAGATACTTTGCTCCCAGGCTCAGCATAAAAACGACCGCGCTCCAACTGGTAATGCTTATTACGATTTGAGCGAGCACGAATATCAACGAGAAGGACCTACTATCCAGGTATGGGTTATACCCTAATACCGATATGAAAAGACCTATACCGCTAAAGCCGACAATCCACAGTGCCAGGCATACCCATCCATGTCTCTTCGTACTTTCGGTAAAGCGTTTGTCGGCCGGCATGATATACCCTATGACAAAGAAGACCGCGTAATAGAAAAAATCAGCCCAGGTTTTTTCACCCCTGAACAGCCATCTCAGAAATATCAGGACGACGGCAAGGGGTATCACGAACAGGAATATGCCGCCCCGACGGTCGCACCACCTGCCCAGTATTTCGATCCGGCGCTGGCCCCGTTCTGATCTTAAATACAGAAGCAGCGGCAGTGTCACCAGCGATATCAGAAAGAGATACTGGAGAAACCACAAATGACCGGCCCAGGGAAACGGCACTAACGTAAGGGGCGTATGCGAAAAGCGAAACCATCCGAATTTACCAAAATAGCGCCGAATTACCTCACTGAAAGTGCCAATATACCCTTCGTTGGTAACGAGTTCAAAGTAGAACTGGGGCGGTATAAGAATAAACAGGCCCACCGTATATAAAGGGACCAGAAGTCGCTTGACCCTCTCAAGAAGATACTGCCCGCCGGTCCTGGATTTCAGCGCGTACCAGGAACCAACTCCGGAAAGCAGGAAGAAGAGTTCCATGACCCACATCCAGATCAAACCGGCCCTTAACACATCCACAATAAAGCTCTGCTCCGCATTTTTTACATGCCAGCCTTCTGTATCGAAAAAGCGGGCGCAGTGAAAAAGCCAGATTGCCAGTATTGCCAGAACCCTCAACCAATCGATATCGTACCTTCGTTCTTTCACGAACTTGTCTCCTGCAAAGCTGTTCATTTCGCATTAAGTCAATTTTATGGACTCAATAAACTTCCTAAAATCCCGTCCGCTAAGGATGAATTACAAACACTACGGCAGAAGCTCTGCAAGTATATTATGTTTTTGGGCCTCGTCAAATGTTGGCTGCCCCAGATAATAGACTTTGATGCCGGCCGGCACAGAGCCGTATCGCTTCAGCAGTCGTTTTGACAAACCTCAATAGCTCGGACGGTATCAAGTGGTCATGTAAAATGACATCAGCTTTACAACTTAGCCGATAGCCTTTGAAGGTAATCAGTTCGGTGTCCCCCGGACCAGCACACACAAGATAGACTTTTTCCTGCGACATTGTTGACGTTTAACAAAAAATATCTGAAAAAATAAAAAATTCTTAACATTCTCATTATTGAGAATACGAGCCAAGTATGCTAAGTAAACAGGCCGGTAACGAGTGAATTTCAGCACCTTTTAGCTTTGCATTACGACGGTTTTCTACTATATAATGTATAGCAGCCGGTTCTGAGGGGCAAGTGAAAAGATGCGGTCATTACCGGCTTTGACGTTAGAAAGAACTTGCCTCATTTAAGTTGTGAATAAAATAATGTGGCTAAATAATCTGCTGAATTGCTAAAGGTTACAATACCACGAAGAGTTCCCTATGGATGAAATGGATTGCCGCATACTCGAAGCACTTCAAAATGATTTCCCTTTGAGTGAAAGGCCCTATGAAATCATAGCGAGTAGATTGCTAATCCCTTGCGAGAAGCTTTGGGACAGAATCCAGAGACTGATTGCTGAGGGGGTAATTCGCCGAATTGGAGCGAGTCTTGACTCTCGCAAGCTCGGTTTTTGCAGCACCTTAGCTGCTGTTAGTTGCAAGGCGGACCTTGTTGAGCAGGCTGCCGAGTTAATAGGCCGCTTCCCTGAGGTAACCCATAGCTATCTCCGTAACGATAATTTCAATATTTGGTTCACTATAATTGCGCCTGACAAGGAGAGAATTGAACATATTCTTGAGCATATCCGCACATCTTTATCGCTTGAAAGTTCACAAGTCCTTAATTTGCCGATTAAGCATCTGTTTAAGCTCAACGCTCGTTTCAACGTCGTACCCTAACCTCAAAAATTGCAGCCTTGCAAAATGGGTGAAACTTGTTTCAGAGTCATATTAGTATTTATCATAACTTGGTGTTATCAATTTACTTGGCAATATCAAGACAAGAATCGCTTTGTGGAAGAAAGAGGATATTGAAGTCAGATTTTCTTAAAACCGAGAAAAGAGCCGTCTGTAGATTCCCGTTCATTGGAGCGCTTGACGTTCCATATTTGCCGGCCAAGGAAAGGGTGGAGAAAAAGGTGGCATCTCAACCTTAATGTTTATGAAAACAAACGGGGCCTATACCAAATCATTCAGTACAGGCCCCGAATTGACCTAAATCTGCTTGCCAACTAAATCACAAGGCTTAAGGCATCGGCTCCGGCGGCGGAGGATACAGACGAATATCATCGAAGTACATTGTACCTGAACCGCCGACTACCGGATTCTTCTTGTTACCGAGACCAAGGGAAATCGTATCGACATTGGTAAGGTCCACTCCCTGGTCTGCAAACGCTTGTAGGTCGATATCCCATTGTGTCCAGATACCTATCTTTGCTGCATCAGGATTATCATGAGAGACCACAGCGCTGCCATTGAGAGCAACATACAACGTCTCAGCAGCATTATCCGAAATGCCTCTGAACCAAATTGTCAGCGTGTTGACGCCTTTCTCGGTCCAGTCACGCGGATAAGTCAGCGTCTTCTCCACCTCCGAATACCTGAGGATGCTGTTGTCGTAGAATACAGGCATCGATTGGTTGCCTCCGTGAACGATAGTCTCTTCGGTATAAGAAGCGGTGCTTTCGTCACCCACGGCTGAGCCGGTCCCGTTACCGGCAGAGTAAGGTTCAGTACCCGGCGTGCCATAGCCAAGCCCGTCTTTCCATGTGTACCATATCTGGTTGTCGCCGGCATCATAGTCCTCAAAATCGTCCACAATAAGGAAGTCGGCTGTCGTAAAGCTCCAGACAGGGCCTACCCACGGACTGTCGGGATTGGTGTTATTGGCCTCGTCAATACGCCAATAGTAGGTGGTATTCCACTCAAGTTTTCCGGGGTCAAAGCTCTCAGCACCAAGGTCTCCTGCGCCTTTATACTCCGGCGAACCGGTATCGGCATTGCGTACCGCCCCTTTATCTGTGCCGAAATAGACCTGATGCGAAGCAGCATAGACTCCCGGCGACCAGCTAAGAATCGGTGTCTGCTTTACATCCACAGCGCCATTAGAAGGCTTCAGGCTCACGACGGCGCCCTCAGTAGTAAAGCTCCAGACGTCGCCTTTATATGTGGCGATGGCATCAAACTCATCAACCCGCCAGTAGTAAGTCTTAGCTAATTTAAGTGGGCCGGGAGTGTAAGTTGCCGGTCCCAGTGGGAGTCCTCCAGCGGCACTGCTAACATCGTCAAAGTTGTCGCCGAAATATACGGTGTGTAATTTCGCTTCGAAACCTGCTGTCCAGGTTAGCACCACATTGAGGTCTACAAATTCGGCGCCATCAGCGGGATTGGGATTGTAGGTCTTCTTAGTTGGAACCGTAAAGCTCCAGATATCGCCTTTGTGTATTGTAGTGCCGTCGGCCTCAACTTCGTCAATCCGCCAGTAATATGTCGTGCCTGGAACAAGACCGTCCGGACAAGGAGAACCGGGAAAACCGGCAACAAAATACGTTGTGGGCTGGTTGCCTTGAAATGTGCCTTCGGTGCCTTCGTTCACATCATTGAGATTGTCGCCGAAGTACACATCGTGCGAGACCGCGTTATCTGCCGGCGACCAGCCAAGGCTCACCCACGTATCCTCATAGAGGTCACCATCAGCCGGGCCGGGGTCATAGGCCTTTGGACCGGCCACCAGCTTTTTTATCTCGGCTAACGTCAGCGCTTTGTTGTAGATTCGTATATCGTCAATGAGGCCGGCGAAGTAATTTTTGTTGCTGAGTCTCGCACCTATTCTCACTTGGTCAATTGTTCCTATAGCTCCAGACGAGCTATCAATCAACTGACCATCCAAATACCAACTCCCCCCGCTTCCATCATATGTTGCAGCGAAGTGGTGCCAATGCGTATCAACAGGGCCGAAGATACCCTCCCAGCCGCCAACGTAGGTAACATAATTGCCCGCATCGTCCACCTCAATATCGAAATAAGTGCCATCAGTGTCGCCATCCGGAGCGAAGCCGAAAACGCTCGTCCAGTTTGGTATGTTTGTGGTACTTGCCTTTGCCCAGCCGGCGAGTGTCCTCTGATCAACCCCGCTTATGCCCACGCTGCCGACATCCACATAGTCACCGTCACCGTCGAACTCCAGGGCACCGCCTGTCCAGCCTGCCACCCACTGCGGGTCACCTTGAAGTGTGCCGTGGTTGCCATGGCCGCTTGAGTCATAGGCGGTCGTCCCGGATGTCTCATCGAACGCCCACCAGCCTACAAGATCAGGGGCAGCAGCATCGGCTGCGCTAACCGGAACCAGACTCAGCACCAAAGTAAAAGGAATTAAAAGAATGGATTTTCTACACATAATAATCCTCCTTCACCCCGTCCCGTCTTCGACGGGCGGGGTTCAAAAATTAAACATAGATTGTTAACTGAAATGTAAAAACTCCACTGCGAAGCGCAAAGTTTTTATCAAAACCTTTGTGCTTTGCATAATAACTCCTCCTCTATCAAAAAAGCACAAAGAATCCACTTTATTTATACCAAATTAGCCTCCTTCCCGTCAAGGAAAATCTCTGGATCGTGCATGGTCGGGGTGCCCGTCAAGTTTGTAGGTGAATTTTTCAAGCCGCCAGCGGCTTTTGTAA
>CAYUFX010000126.1:0-12409 GCA_964444135.1 uncultured Pirellulales bacterium
GAAAATACATCTATTGGAGGGTTATTTTTACCTACAAACTTGACGGGCACCCGTCCTCACGCCAGGCGAACTTATTCGGCAGGTCTATCGTAGCATAAAATCTTCTGCGAAAAAATTAAACCGCTTACGCTCTTACTGCTCAGGCTTGAGTGCGATTTGATACTTAGAGCCTATCCGAATTACTATTCGCTCTCGCCTGTCATTCCATCACTTTGCTCAAGGACAGGTATGAACGGAGCGTAGCGAAGTGAATCCCGATACATCGGGACTCCTCGTTGGCCAGATTCTTCGGCTTCGCCTCAGAATGACAAAGGATGAAGGGTTATTCGGATAGGCTCTTACTCTTCTTTCTCTTTTTTACCGCCCAGCAGCCCGCCGAGTCCTTCGATAATGCCCTCGGGTTTCTTCAGGGCATCTTTAATTTCCTCAGGGACTTTATCGCCCAGCTTTTCGTCTATTTCTTTTCCGAGCCGACTGTCAATCTCGTTGGCAAGTCTTTCTTTTCCTGCCTGGACGAGTGCCTTTTTGAATTCGTCCGTCAGGCCCTTGACATCAAAAACGAGACGTGGTTCGGTGACAGGCCCGACAACCCGTATTGTCGTTTTGAGCTCTTTGAGGGCATCGAACGCCTGGGAAGTTGTGTCGGAGCCTAAGCTCAAGACTCCTTTTCCCTGGCCTTTAGCCTTGAAATTGCTGATGGCAATGTCCATAATCAGGTCGAGAGATTCATTCGTTGCCGTCCCGCTGAATTGACCTGAAGCAACGCCCGATTCGAACATGAGGCCTGCGTTGCTGCTAAGGCCTGTTTGTATTTTTGCCAGGTCGAAGCTTTCAAACTTTCCGGAGAGCTTTGGGACCTGGTCTTTTGAGCTGTAGTCGATTGTTACATTTATAGAGGCAGGTGTATCGTGTGAGCTCATTTCGAATGTGATGGGCAGCTTGGCCGTCTGTGGGGAATCGTTCAGGTTTGTCAACAGAATTTTGCTGTTGCCAAAAATCAGGGAAGGTATTTGCACTTTGTCAAGTATGGCTCTTTTAGCCAATATTCGAGGCGAGGCCGACACCATAGCCCGAGCTTGAAGGTAATCAAGATACTTTTGCGGTATTTGTTTAGGCTGAGTCGCTGTTTTCTTGTCACCGGCCTTCGGCAGCCACTTGCTGAGTTTTTGCAGCTTTTCTTTAAGGGCTTTGGCGTCTTTTATATATGTGTCGAGCTTGCTAAAATCGATATTTTCGAGCTTAAAGTCACACGGGTCAAATACGGCGGGCTTTTCTTGGGCATCAGGTTCGGCAATACTGCCCGGCGTCGAGCGCTTCTGGTTGAATTTGATATTGGAGAGCTCGACCTGCTCCATTACAAGTTTACCCAGAGACAGGTTATACAAGCTCGCATCTGCAGCGACTTTCTCTATTGATACTTGATTGTTTTGAGGATTCTGGGGGTCAGTAACCTGTATTCCCGAGGCTGAGACGGAACCTGTCAGGGCAGAGAGATTGAGGTTTTCGAGATTCACTTCGGCTCCATTGGCCTGAGTCATTTTGTTAGAGGCATAATCTTTGATTGTGCTGTCTTTGATTAAGTATGTAGCTATCACAGATGCGGCAATGACCAGAACAGCCAGGGCCGCCCCGGCCTTGCGGATGTACTTTGTCTTTTTTGTGAAGAGCGACTTTACGTCTTTTGTGCGTTTTCCAACCAGCAGCCTGTCTAAGATACGCACCCAACGATTGGAATACCATTTTTTGAACTTATCAGAACCTTCTTCGAATTTTAACAGCTTACGGCGAAAGCCTATGACAGAGCGTGCCATAAGCAATCCGGCGATAGCGCCTATAACCGGACCGAGGACAACCGCACCGGCAACAGAGTATCTATTGAAATCGGTTATTCCTATTAACGGTACGGATTCCAACAAGCGTAATATAAAAGATAGATAACTTTGAATCCAGGCACCCACATGATACAGGAGAGGTGCCGCTGCGTAGCAGAGAGACTTGGCTAATGCGCCTGATAAAAGGAAAAGGCCGGTGTGTATATTCAATATTAGCACCACGATTATCAGCACAGTGTGAAGTCCGGACCAGCCCGGAACCAGGCCGAACCAGAAACCCAGCATTATCGACAGGAAGATAATGACAGGGGAGACGCCACCTCGGAGAACCGCTAAAAATTTACGTATGGTTTTTGGAAGAATCATATCTGCACATCTTTCGGAAAAGTAATAAAGACTTCTGCAAAATTGAGGTTAGGCATATATTATTTAAGAAAATATGTTTTTTTGATTTTCTTAAATAATCACCTAACTGCTTATTACACAATAACATACTGTTTGAAAAGAAAAAATCAAAAAACGTTTTTTTCTTTTCAAAGTATGCCTAACCCCAGTTTTGCTTAACACATATAAGTAATACACTTGGTTCAATGTTCATATCCGCCGGGTGATTGTACCAAATCAAAAGGAAACACGACAACAGAAATTACAACTTTTTCTACAATTGTTTTTGTTCAGAGCAAATTAGTCTATGTATTTCAAGGTCTGTACATAGCGGTTAAAAGTCGCGGAAGGGCCTTCTCGGCTCGGCCTCGGCCATAAGTTTCTTCCAGGCCTCGAAGCGGGCCTTGACTTTGACCAGTACCTCCGGCTTTTGGCTGGATAGGTCGTTCTGTTCACCGATATCTTTGGAAAGGTCGAACAGTCCCGAACCACGTGACGATTCGACCCATTTGTAATTTCCCACACGTGCCGCCCTGTCACTTCGGCGCTGCCAGAACATCTCGTTGCGAGGTGACTTTTTTCCGCCGGCGAGCACGGCCGTCATATCGAAGCCGTCGAGGGGCACGCCTTTGGGCGGGCCGAGGCCAGCAGCGCTGCTGAGCATTGGGAAAATCTCCATAGAGGTTAGGAATTCGTCGCAGACGGTCCCAGCCGGGATAGCGCCCGGCCAGCGGCAAATTGCCGGCACGCGGAGTCCGCCCTCGAACATATCGCCTTTGTGGCCTCGCAGCGGGCCGTTATCCGCGGTGCCGGAGCCTCCGTTATCGGAGAAGAAGATGACAATAGTGTTATCCGCCAGGCCCAGCTCGTCCAGCGTGTCCAACATCCGGCCAATGGCCTCATCCATATAGGTTATAGCGGCCATATATCGCATACGTCTGGCCTTTTTGGTGTCGGCGTCTTTGGGGTCATACTCGCCATAGTGTTTGCGTATGTATTCCAGCGGTGCCTGCACGCCGGGCCGAGGACGATTTAGGTTAGAGGCACCATGCGGAGCGTTAAACGGCACATAGCAGAAAAAGGGCCTTTCCTTATACTTGTTAATGAAATTCAGTGCTTCTCGCCGAAATAGGTCCGTGGCGTATGTCCCTTTATCTTCGGTGGTGAGCTTATTGCCCCGGCGCATTGAGTGTACTCCGTATCGCTCGTGTGTCCAGTAGTCGATGCCGGTGTTGGTGAAACCATAGAACTCATCAAATCCTCTCTGGAGCGGCAGGAAGCGGTGCAGTTGTCCGAGGTCCCACTTGCCGAAGATGCCGCTGGTATAGCCGACCTTTTTCAGCACGCGTGGAATCAGCACTTCGCGGGTGTCCATCCCTAATATCATCTCGGGCGAGACGGTGTATTCATCCGGTGTATAGAGGTAGTCAACATCGACCAGATAGTTGCGGTACATATCGTAGGTGCCGTTGCGTTGCGGGTATCGGCCGGTAAGTAAACTGCCGCGTGAAGGGGTGCAGGCCGGCCAGGTAACGTAGAAGTTTGTGAGCCGGACACCACCGGCAGCCAGTCGGTCAAGGTTGGGCGTCTTCACTTCGCTGCTTCCATAGCAGCCGAGGTCATTGTAACCCTGGTCATCAGAGACGATGAGCAGTATGCTGGGAGGCTTGCTGCCCACAGGTTTCTTATGGGAGAGACTGTGTTCTGCGGTCTCGCTGCTTGTGCATCCTTGGAGGGTCATTGCTGCCACACTTAGACCCATCTTCTTCATAAAATCACGTCGGTTGAATGATTTCTCCGGCATAGTCACTACCTTTCAAACACTTTTACACGGCATTTCCTATTTAACACGTTTAGAAACACATTTCTTCCTTCGAGTTCCACTATAATATCAAAGTCTTCTTTGATTTACATCCTTATAAAAGATATAGTGAAATCGACTTGCTGTTCGGCTTGGGTGCGGTGATGGCGAGAAGAAAAATAATTCTTGAGACGAACGCATGAAGCGGTTCAGATGGCAATCGTTAATACCATTGATTGCGGTGATTTATCTTTTAAGGAATCAAAATATGAACGAGTTATTGAAATCAATCGCCACTCCTATTGTTTGGGTTTTGGCTCTTATGTTCCTTGATTTGATACTGACCAGAAAGTTGTCCAAAAAACTACGACACAAGCTTGGAAGATGTTCACTATTTCTGGGGATGTGTATCCTATTTCTCTTTAGCATCAAACCGGTGTCGAACTTACTCGTCTATTCTTTGGAGTGTCAATACCAGTTACCTTCCGATAAGATTCTATCTAACTTAGACGTAGTTGTTATCCTGGGTGGAGGTATGTATAATTCAGGCGGATTTCGGGAATATCCTGAGTTGGGGGGAATTAGCTACTCGCGGTTGTTTAACGGTGTAAGAATCTTCAAGCAAAGTGGCGCAAAAACATTAGCTGTATGCGGCGGAAGCCAGATACCAAGCACCGAAAGCGAAGCCGAAGTTATGGAGACTATAGCATTGGAATTAGGGATACAGGAAAGCCAGATTATCACCGAGACAAAGTCACGCAATACAATGGAAAATGCTGGTGAGCTTGCAAAATTACTTTCTTCGACAGAAAAAAAACGAATCGGACTCGTGACTTCAGCATTGCATATACTACGTTCAGAAAAGGCATTTAGAAAGCAATTCCCCAACGATACTATTGTGCCTATTCCAGTAAATTACATCTATTCTCCATACCAACATAATGTTAGAAGTTTTGTCCCATCCACCGATTCTTTATCAATGAGTAATAACGCGCTCCACGAATGGATTGGAATAATCTGGTACTTCACGAGGTACTGACCTTAGATGTGAGGATGTTGACAAAATATAGGACGTAAACCAAGTCCCGCTAACAGTTCCCGCTGTCGGGCCTGGAGGGGACTTTCAACTCCAAGTAGATGTACCCTACCGGGCACGCAAAAAAGAAAGGCCGTGAGTGATTTTCACTCACAGCCTTAGTTTAGGTAAATCAGATATTCCACAAAGTTACTACGGACAGCTCTCAAGCCAATCGGCAGTGAAAGCATCCAAGTCTTCAAGGTTAATTACCCCGTCGCCGTTAAAATCCTCACATATCGTGGAGCTTGTCTTCGGTGTGAAGTAGTAATCTTCCGTTTCACCATACTCATATCCCGTCTTTGGACCGGAACCGCCATTGCCTTTGGAACCGGGGTTACTGCCGCCCGTCCAGGGCTGCTCAGAAAGAGTGATCCTCATCCATATCTCCTCGGGAGTATTCTTCGGATGATTAGGCAGGAACGCCAATGTGGTGAACCGATGTAATCCGGCTGACAGATTGAAAAGATACTGATTCTGTACTGCCCACTCCGGGGCGGTACGGGTGGAACAAGTAAGAGTATCATCCCAGTCACCATCTCGGTTCCAGTCGAACCAGACATTGACCCAAAGGTCAGTAGCTGGATTGATAACTTTGACAAAATAGTCAAATGTCGTCCAGCGACAATGTGGGAGATTGAATGGGAAGATAACACCATCATCGCCCTGGTCCAGGTCCGACAGGTTGCCAAGTGGAATGATGTTGTTCACCGCATCCTGGTCAATGCCTATGTCAGCTTCGGCTTCATTAGTAATAGTGCTGCCTAAGTGAGCGACTGCCAGAGGGTTCAAGTGAACCGGCCCATAAGGCCCGGCACCACTGGCATCGTTGAAGACGGTTGGATAACTGGCCCGGACCCCCAAAGGTCCTCCCTTGGGGTATGCGGCCATGACCGCACCGGAATTGTTAGTGCTGTCCGGTGCATCACCAAGGTCTAATGCTTTTGTTGGAGGTTTTCCCTCAGAACTGATGCTTATCATGCCCTCACCATACTCGGAGTCGTATCCCCCAACCTCGATGAGGTACTGTCTGCCGGCGGTTGCGGCAAAGGTAATCTGTGACAGCCAACCACAGAAGTCGTCATTGCACTCGATCAAGTCACTTCGGCTGGGAGGGCAATTGCCTCCCCTGTAAACGGCGAGCCTTGTGTCGAAGACGTTGAAGTCGTTGAAGTTTTCGATGTCACTGATACAGAGGCTGACAGTGACGTTACCCGTGTAAGCAGCGTTATAGCGATACCAGATGTTTGGGCTGTCCATGCAGTAGCCGGGGCCATCGAACGTCGCCAATGTAGTATCAAAGTACAGGTCCTTTACGTCACCGATGAGCCTTGCATTACGGCAGTTGTCGTTGGAAGGTATTTCGTCCGAATCTTCGAAATCGAACCAGAAATCAATGCCGGCGTTCACATAATCTGCTGTGCCGAGCAGTAACGTCAGCACGCAAACCAACAATACCTTTGATTTAAATCTTTTCATAGTTTAAGTCCTCCTGAAAAACGATATTTTTTTTCAATTTTGAAACGCTTTTTCTGTATATCAGACACTCTGTGAGGGTAAAAGAATCAAAAATGATATAAAAAACTCTTGCCACTCCTCACTAAGTCTATTGTTTACAAGCGATAAGATACCACATTATTGCCATAAAAACAAGGAAAAATTCTGGATTATTCTTTTTTTTTGTTTGTTGAAGCACAAAAGTAGTAACTTTCCTTGTAGCATGCTCCTGCAAAAGTGTTTATTTATTCTTGATATGATTGTATTTAATCGTCTCAGAGGCCATTTAAAACGGCGAAGTCGTCTTGATGTGTATCATAAAAAGGCTGAAAAATTTTGAGAGACAGCCGGAAAATTTGACCTTTCAAGGCAGATTTGATATATTATTGAATATCAGGTTTAGTCCGAATGTATTGGGATAGCTGGCAGAGATATACATGGTTATATGGGAATATGGGTATAAACATTTTGCAGGGAGTAGGTTGTCATGCGAATTACAAGAGGCTTTACTCCATTAGAAATAAGAACCCCCATTCGGAGAAGCGGAAGATTGCCCGAAAGACACGGGGAGGGACCCCGCTTCGCGGGAAGCCAAACAGCCGTCCGGAAACGACACCGGAGTTTTCTCACGGGCCCCGTTAGAAGATATTTTTCCCACGGGGTGGGGTTTACACTCATTGAGCTTTTAGTAGTTATTTCGATCGTCGCCTTATTGATGGCGATATTGATGCCGGCCCTGATGAGGGCAAAGGACCACGGCAAACGTATCGTCTGCAGCAATAACCTCAGGACAATGGGTCTGGCCAATACCATGTATGCTGATGAAGCAGACGGCTGGTATGTTCCAGTCATGGACAGAACACTGGGAGACAATCGCTATTGGCCCGGCAACCAGCTTTATAGAGACCTTGTGGGTTATAAAGGAATGAAGGGCGGTTCGGGAGACGAATGGCACGCACCCAGGGAGTTTCTTTGTCCAAGCGATGTGATTTCGATCAAGGAAAGACCCGATTCCCAGTGGGACTCCTGGCTCAGTTACGGCTACAACCTGACGGACTGGTACTTTTCAGACTGGTTTGGCATCGGCTATGCCGGGCACAGGAACACTACAGTTCCCGGTCCTTCCGGAGAGCTCATATTCACAGAGAGCAATGACTGGTGGCTTTGGTGGTGGGGGGCCAATTACAAAGATGGATGGGACGTTCTCGGCCACGATACAATTACACCTTATAAACAGGTCGGCACTGACGGCCCAACACTGTATCGTCACAGCGAGGGGGTCAACTTAGCCTTTTACGATGGTCACGCTGCGTATATGAAAAAAGAAAAGGTTTTCATTAAAGAGGCATGGGATGAAGGTAGGCCGGGGATGTGGTCTGTCTTCAAGGATTACCCGCCAACAAAAGCTGAGCAGAGTAAATTGCCAAGACCTTAACAGCGTTTTTACGAAGAGCGCTTTGCTTTATCTCGTCTTCAAAAACCGCTATTAGAATATCTGCAAACACTTTAACATCTTTTATGCACAATAGAATATCAAAATCTTCTTTGAATTGCAGCTCTAAAACGAGTATAGTGAAGTTGAAATCACTTGAAGATTCTCGATGGATTTTGTAATCTAATCAAAGCAGAAGTCTAAGCAGGTTGTCAAATTATGTATATGGGAAATTTCCGACAACACTTTTCGGGAGGAAGAAGGTAAGGTTATGATGGCGAAACGAAAGGGGTTTACGCTAATAGAGCTTTTAGTAGTGATTTCAATCATAGCTTTGCTCCTGGCAATCCTCATGCCGGCCCTGACTAAAGTGAAAAAGCAGGCCAAGGCCGTGACTTGTCAAGCGAACCTTCGGCAGTGGGGGCTCGTGCTAAATTTCTACACCGATGATAACAACGGCTATTTTATGTCGGGTTCGGGCGGAAGCCATTTCGAGTGGATGGAGCCGGCCCGGCCATACTACAAAGAAGACGAAATGCGTTTTTGCCCCATGGCAAAAAAGAACGAAGAACCCGGTACAGAACATTGGGGCAGTACCTTCACAACCTGGGAGACGGGGGATTTTGTCGGCAGCTACGGCATCAACGAGTTTCTCTTTAATCCCAATCCGAGTATGGATACTCAGTGGGGCCACCCTACATCGATGAACTGGAGAACCAGGAATGTTCCCGGTACCGGGTACATCCCGGCTTTCGCGGATTGCTTATGGGTTGGTGGGGCTCCGCACTATACAGACGACCCTCCCGAGTGGGAAGGAGAGTGGCACCAGTCCTATGTGCATAATATGAAACGGTTCTGCCTCAACCGCCATAGTGAGTCCATCAATGTTATCTTCCTGGATTGGTCTATCCAAAGTGTAAGGTTGAAATCTTTGTGGCGGCTCAAGTGGAATCGCGATTATGATGTTATGGTTCCTTTGCCTGTATGGCCGGCATGGATGGGTTCATTACCGGAGCCTGACATGTAACGGTGTCACTGCGCTATCGGATACAAGGTTTATCTTGTTTACAGCAGGATAAAGCCGGCATAAAAGCTCGGCTGATTCTCTCGCCTTATCGTAAGGCGGGGATTGTTAAGGATACAAATTAGAAAAGGAGTAACTATTATGAGGACAATTCTGCTAACTATTGTTGTTTGCTGGCTCGCAATTTTTGCTGGATGCGCCACCCAGCAACAAGCAACCGAAGAGGGTGAGAATCTCCAGTACGTGGAGACTGACACCGGCCGGTGGCTTATTCATGATATGAATCGGCCTGCTCCGGCGGTAATCTCGCCGGGCACCGGCAGCACAAAGAGTGAGCCGGGCGGGGCCCCGTCCGACGCGATTGTTTTATTCGATGGGACAGACTTATCCGAATGGACTGACACCAAGGGCAATCCATCGAAATGGATTGTGGGAGACGGCGGCTATATGGAGTGTGTCAAAGGCTCAGGCTACATCCAAAGCAAGCGCAAGTTCGGTTCGTGTCAATTGCATGTTGAGTTTGCAACTCCCTCAAGGGTATCAGGAAGCAGCCAGGGACGCGGCAACAGCGGTGTGTTTCTAATGGCAAACTACGAGGTCCAAGTTCTTGATTCCTACGACAACAAGACCTATCCTGACGGCCAGTGTGCAGCGCTCTACGGCAGGGTGGTTCCTCTGGTCAATGCCTGCCGAAAGCCGGGCGAGTGGCAATCGTACGATATCATTTTCCATCGTCCGATCTTCGAAGGTAACAAGGTCGTCAAGAAAGCTACATTCACCGTTTTCCAAAATGGAGTGCTCGTTCAGGATAATGTCGAGCTTGAAGGGGGAACCGGCTGGCGGGGCCCACACGCGATATCAGATTATGAGCCGCATGAGGACAAATTGCCGATTATGCTGCAAGACCATGGCAATCCTGTAAGATTCCGCAATATCTGGATTCGTGAGCTTGCCGACTAAGAACGAGGACGGGGACTTTTGATTATGAGCGAAATAGAACGACTGGCCCCGTTAGAAATTATACATGGGATAATAATATGACACAAAAGGAAAAATTTCTAACGGGGCTGGCAAAGGAACATACCGATATTACGCGCCGTTACTTCTTGCGGTTAGGTGCGATAGGGGCTACCGCTCTAAGTATTCCGCAACTGTGGGCCCAGGAGGGTGAGGGTGAAGCCTCTCGGCTGCTCAGTGAGGCAATTTCAAAACTGGAGTATCTGACACGGTAAGAAAATTTCATCACTTATGGTCGAGGAAAACCTCCACCGCATGAATTACCCCTTGAAAAACTGCGGGAAGTTGGGCTGGTACGTGAGACTTGGCAGTTGGAGGTTCTACCGGATCCTGACAGTAACTCTAAGGTGGAGCGGCCGATCTCCAGAGCATTGGGCACGGCCCTGAACTGGGACGGGCTTATGGAGCTTGCCAGGAAACACACTGTGCGTTTTATGAGCGTGATGTCCTGTACCAATGGGCGTTTTCCATGCGGTATGGGCTTATGGGAGGGCGTACCGCTGAGGGAGGTCGTGTGGCTGGCCCGCCCAATTGAGAATGTGCGGCGTGTGTTTTATTATGGCTACCACAACGACGACCCTGAGCAAAGATTCCAAAGCTCCCTGCCGATTGGCCGGGTGCTGGAAGACCCGCCGGGCGAACACCCGGTAATCCTCTGCTACAAGCTCAACAATCAATGGCTTACAAGTAAGCGGGGCGGGCCGGTTCGTATGCTGGTTCCTGATGCTTATGGCAACAAATCGGTAAAGTGGCTACAGCGCGTCATACTGACCAATAACCCACAGGCGAACGATACTTATGCCCTTTGGAATAACGACACTGTCAGTCATATAAAGACATGTGCACGGTTTATCCACACGCCAAAGAAAATCAAAGCGGGACAGCCGGTGCCGATAACAGGAGTTGCTCAGGTGGGTATGTCCGGTCTGAGCAAGGTCCAGTATTGGCTAAATCCGCACGATGCGTCTCTTCCAAAAGATGACCCTTACTTCACCAAAGGTGAATGGAAAGAGGCAGATGTCCTGCCGCCTCCGGACGATTGGGGAGGAGGACTTCCCAATGGCAAGCTGCCGCCGATTTCACGTCAGATCGATCCCGCAACCGGTAAACCATATCATTGGCCGATTCGCAACACAATCGTCCATTGGGTGACACTGCTTGCAGTCGAACGCCCGGGACAATATGATATTAGCTGCCGTACAATCGATGCCAGGGGCGTTGCCCAGCCTATGCCACGTCCGTTCCTCAAGTCAGGCCATAATGCCATCCAGCGAGTGCGGATTGTCGTTGAGAAGTAAGTCCAGTGCCCACGACTTCGGGAGGCTGGTAAAGGACTTGATAGCCATCATTAAGGGTGCCGAGTATAATGGCCGAATATAGAGAGAATCGAGAAGAAATCCTTACTTTATAGTTTTTCTTAACACTTGAGGATACTGGTGTCAGATGACCAATTATCACTCTCCGCAAAGGCTGCTTTGACCGAGTGAGTAAAGGAGCTAACGTGCCTTTACGGGATTGCTCAGGTAGCCTGACAGCCGGGTTTGTCGCTGGAAGAAATTATCCAACACATTGTTGAACTTCTTCCTCCTGCCTGGCAATATCCCGAGACCGCTTGTGCGAGAATAATTTTGGATGGAATTTCCTATACGACCCAGGGCTTACGCCAACTAATGGCCGGTAGTCGCAAGTTCAATCTGGAACATATCGCCAGGGACGATATAGCAGCCTTGACGCATGAGGCAAAAGAAGTTAGTGGAATTCAATATGTGATGGATGTGGATCAAGGAAAGGTTGAAAGAATCCTTGATAGTTAAAGTCGCGAAGACTTGCGCCGTGCTACTCCATTTGCTATTACAACAGCGAGTAACTTTGACCGACCTTTGAAAATGTGTACGAATTTCATATTTTTACTAATTCACTGATAATACAGGACTTATGAAGTGAACATTTTTACGGAATTGGCAGATAACGGGCCATTCGATTGTAGTGAAGTTGTAAGCATCAACTGGCGAAAAAGGAGCCGTTTTAAGGGTCATCGCTGCGCGGCTCAGTGCGATTGATTGGCTGGTGGGACAAATCCAAGAAGTCTTGATGAATTTTCGTAGTAACAAGAGGCCAAGCTTTGCAGATTTTTTGTGTAAGTTAGGGTGGTTTGTCCAAACTGGGGTGGATTATATTTAACTGACTTTTCTTAAACGCATCTTCCAAAATTTGAAGAAGCCGCCCCAAATGTGCGATGTTCCCGAGTTTTTTCCGCGTTTCTCAACAATTTTCTCAAGAACACCTACAAATACGGGTGCCCGTCAAGTTTGTAGGTGGATTTTTCAAGCCGCCAGCGGCTTTTGTA
>CAYUFX010000127.1:0-12069 GCA_964444135.1 uncultured Pirellulales bacterium
AATCTACAAAATGCCTTCGCAGCATAAGTGCCAGAAAATGATTTCACACCCCTTATATCTGGCTTGTGGATTCGTTCTTGATATTTGTAATGTTTTAGGATATAGCTTTAAGCATTCAACTTCAACTCTATTGCATTGGAGTCTATGCTACAATGATTTAGCTCTACAATACCCAGAACCACGATAGCTGTCAAGCCAAAATCACTCAGCTCCTGCAAAGTTGCTATTGCCTTTCACTCCCAAAGGCCATAGAATATAGCTATGGAAAAAGCCGAAATCAAACGTATTGCCGATTATTTCAAAGACCTCGAGGAATGGCTTGTCGAATGGGATTATCGAGGTATAACCACACAAGGCCACTTGACCGAACTCTACCGGATTATAGAAATGAAAACAACCAACAGGTTCTACAGCATTGTTGACGAATTACACGCCCAAAGAACAAATTAGGTGATGGACCAAATGCTAAATGGCAAATCCGAAAACCATTTAAACACTCTTTGGACACCGGCAGGCAAAAAGAAGAAGGAAGCAAGCATGAAAGAGAGGCAAATCCGTTCGCAACCTTCCACAGATCCTGTCCCCCACACAGACTTCTGACAAGTCAAAAAATCGGGGTGATAGGATTCGAACCTACGGCCTCCTGCTCCCAAAGCAGGCGCTCTAACCAAGCTGAGCTACACCCCGGTAATTCCAGTGCCGCTGCTGAACGTCTATTGTCCGATGTTATTTCGGAAAAAACATATCGCGTGCATCACAAAAATTATTCTACACGAAGCACATCAGTATTGCAATAGAATCCTGCACAAACAGGAGGATTGGATGCCGGAGAATCAATCTCGTAGGGGCAACCCGATGTGGTCGCCGATGCTCCATAGCCTTGGCGACGGAGCGATGCCCTGGGCAGACACATAGGCCTGCCCCTACCGTGGGTTCATTACGATAATAGTTACATCTCTCAGGCTCTCTATATCGCAGGCAGGTTTAACCGTTATATCCCAGAGCAGGGGATTCTCGTCATTGCTTTTGCATTGGGCTACCGTTCCTGCAATCACAGGCGTACCCAGGAATCCGGGCCTTTTCTGGGCGTAAACGATGTCGCCAATTTTGATTTTGTACTTTGTCGAGACCAGATGGACCTTGGTGGAGTTGTTGCCGTTGCCCTGCATTATCCTGTCCATATTCAATTTTGCTATTTTTACTACTATTTTGGATACCGGGTCGGTAATTAACCTGACCTGAGCTGTACGGGTGTCCACTTTGGATATGGTTCCAATAATGCTCTCGTTGGCCATGACGAACTGGTTCACCGCCAGGCCGTCGTTTTCCCCGCGGTTGATAACAAGCTCGCAGCGCAATTCGTTAACAGAGGCCGCAATGACATCAGCTAACACAAAATCCACACCTTTCCAAACAGGTCTGTCTCGCAGTCCTGACAGCTTTTCAACCTTTTGACGTTCTTGTTTTAACCATTCTGTAACATTGGCAAGATGGTTATGGAGCCTGTTGTATCTTTCGCTGCTGACGAGGTTTGTGGGCGGGCGCTGTTCCGATGCTATCAATCGAGATGCGGAAAGCGAAATGTTTCTGCCGATACTTAAAGGCCGGCGAAGAATGCGAACAAATGTGAACTGGAATTTATTTGTCAGCTCCTGCGGAGCAAAGAGGAGAATAAGCCCGGCTAACATAAACCAGGTAAATAACATTCGCCCGGAGATTTTGGTCGCGTTCTTCGCCATAATCGTACTGCGTATCCACAGCTTACGCGGATTTAAACGGATTACACAGATTTAATCTGTGGAAATCTGGGTTTTCAATCTGTGTCATCTTTCTCTGCGAATTATTCCAATCCATAGTTATTATGGTTCATTGTATCCTTCCACAGCTCCAGATTTTCTATGTACACGCTGGTACCACGGGCCACCGAGCTGAGAGGGTCCTCGACTCTTTTGACAACTAAGCCGGTCGCATTTGCCAATGCTTTATCCATTCCCCGCAGCAGTGAGCCGCCGCCGCAGATGTGTATGCCGTTGTCAATCAGGTCTGCGGACAATTCCGGCTCGGCCTTTTCCAACGTTGCCGCAACCGCATCTATAATCATAGCGATAGGGCCACGCAGGGCCTCACGGACTTCCTCACTCGTTATAACGATTTTTCTCGGCATGCCCGAGATGGTATCTCTGCCGGCCACTTCCATGGTCAATTCCTCATTGAGCGGAACGGCCGAGCCGATTTGTATCTTGACTTTTTCAGCCCTTGCCTCGCCGATGAGCAGGTTGTAAGTTCTCTTGAGATGGTTTATCACTGCTTCGTCCATATCGTCGCCGCCTATGCGGATTGATTCGGAGGCGGCGATATCGGCCAGGCTCATTATGGCCACTTCGGTGGTTCCTCCGCCGATATCGACAATCATCGAGGCGGTGGGCTCTGCGATTGGCAGTCCTGCTCCGATTCCCGCCGCCATTGGTTCATCAACCAGATAGACTTTTCGTGCACCTGCACGTTCGGCACTATCTATCACCGCCTGGCGTTCAACATCGGTTATTCCGCCCGGCACCGCAATTACCACTCGAGGCCTGACAAGTCCGCCCCTGCCGTGTGCTTTCCTGATAAAGTAGCTCAGCATCGCCTCGGTGATTTCAAAGTCGCTGATTACACCGTCTTTGAGGGGTCTTATTGCACTAATGGAGCCAGGTGTTTTGCCTAACATTTCGTATGCAACCAGGCCGACAGCTTCACCGTTGTTCAGGACAATGTTGGTTCCTTTGCGAACAGCAACTACGGAGGGCTCATTGAGGACAATACCTTTATTGCGGATGCAAACCACGGTAGTGCACGTACCAAGGTCAATGCCCATATCCATACTGAACAAACCTAATATTGTGTCCGTTAGCATTTTTGGTTCATCCTTAAATTCTTCCCTAAATATTTATTTTTGTGCGCCATCACCTTTCCATTCGTTTGGCTTCACACCTCGATTGGCGTTATCGGTATAAGAATTCCTTACGCCTGTCCTGCTACGGCAGCGGCCTTCGCCGCGACGAATAAGAAGCGTATGTATCCATATCACGATATTTCGTCCTTCGACTCTGTTCGGGACGAACACCGAGCATTGCCGAATGTGTTCGTTGCTCGAAGAATGCGGGCCAACGGACATCCTGCCAAGGTGCTAAAGCCTTTTGTAGTTCGGCTTTACAAAAAAATCACTTTAGGTGGATTTGCCTTTCAGCGCATGGCTGCGAGGCACTTCGTATTGTGGCATTTTTATAAAAGCAGCCGAATTTTAAGGCCCTTAAACCGGCCGATTCAGCCGCAATAACGACCATAACTGTCTTATTGACAATAAGATAGGGCAGTTTTCTATTCAATGTATTATTTTGGTAATTGATTATTGATCATTACCTATTACCACTTACTATTTACCAATTACCAGTCACCAGCTACCGGTTACCGGTTGTCAGCAAGCTCGATTAGGTCCTATAATAGTCGGGGAGAACAGAAGACAGAAGGCAGAGGTCAGAAGACCGAAAACGGAAGTTCTGTCCTCTGTTTTCCGTCTTCTGTCTTTGCTACTGCCAGTCGGCGGGATAGCGGATGGATTCAGGCTGAATGTGGAACTCTCTACACAGCTCTTCTACCAGCGCTTCTGTTCTTTTTATCTGAAAGTCGGTCGGGGTTTTGGCGTTGTCGTCGGCTATAACACAGATACGAATAGTCTGTTTGCTGTAGTGTATGCCCGATGATTGTCTTTGCCATTTTTCGGTTGGTTGTATTTGGCCGTCGTGGCCGACTCGACCATTGCAGATAATGAAGTGGCAGTTTACCCCGTTATACGCAGTATCCCTGTCTGGAGAGACTTTTTCATTCTGTTCTCTAACGGGGTTAATATGCTCATCCGCGTCCACATCTCTCGCTCCGCCGAAGGCGGACTCAATATTGCCGGATCCGGTGCCGCTGTAGTAAATCTCGATTCGGCTCCAGCGTCCCGGCAATTGGTCGACACGAGAAAGAATGGCTTTTTTCACAGAGCCGAGGCGGTAATAGCGTGAAAGACAAAATGCACCGGCCGATGGTGGATTATGGCCCAGTGCATTTAAGATTATTGCGCCGACTATGATTGAAATCCCCAGAACAACAAGAACTTTTGTTTCCCTTGAATGGGTTGTCATCACTGCCTCTCCACTTTTATTAGTCGCTATGTTTAGCATTTTCTTGTGCTCCATCACGAAATGGTGAGCCTTTTGGATTCCCTGCCTCCGATAAGATATATTTGCTATCGGCCTTACAGAAAAGCCGCTTTAGATTAGTTTTCTTTTTATAGAACATATCGAAAGTACCTTTCCATTTGTGGGGTTTTTTATAGGAGTAGGCAGGTCCCTACGTCCTATATAGACGTGCAGAAATCGTAACCTTTTATGGGGGAAAAACGGTGTTTTTGTGTCATTGCAAGGCCTTTAAAAAAGGACGTGGCAATCTCTCACTTGTGAATAGTCAAGATTGCTTTGTCGCTGCACTCCTCGCAATGACAACCGTCAATGGAAATGCGACAGAACACTGGAAAGACAGTTGTGCGGTTTAGCAAAATTTCATCTGTAAGGAATCCCAAAACCCCCTTTTCAGCTCAAAAACAGGGCATAAACCCATAAAAATGAAAAAAATCCAAAAATTTTTTATTTTTTCCTTGACGTTCGATTACAAATGTAATATTTTAGGGATTACAGTTGTAATATTAGGAGAGCAGCTTATGAAAAAACTACCCAAGATATCTGAATCGGAATGGCTGGTAATGCGCGTATTGTGGTCAAAAAGCCCGCTGACAGCGAATGAGGTGGTAGAAAAACTGGCCGGCAAAACGAAGTGGAAGCCGAAAACGATTAAAACATTGATTACCCGGCTGACGAAAAAGAAAGCCCTCAAGTTCGAGAAGGAAGGCAGAAAGTACAGGTACTATCCTGCGGTTAGCCAGACAGAATGCGTGCGTATGGAAAGGCACTCATTTGTTCGCCGGGTTTATGGCGGAACATCCAGGCCGATGCTGGCGTCATTCCTCGAAGATGCCGAGCTTTCGGCGGAGGATATCGCAGAGCTCAAGAACATCCTTGAGCAGAAGGCGGAGGAATAAAGATGGAATCTCTAACTATACAGTTGCGGCCATTCTTTGATTGGCTCTTGTGGGTGTCTCTGCAGGGCAGCGTGCTGATTGCGCTGATTGTCCTTGTCCAGACAGTCCTGCGAGGCAAATTGGGTATTCGCTGGCACTACTTTCTCTGGCTGCTTTTATTGATACGCCTGGCGGTGCCCTGGCTGCCCGAAAGCAAAATAAGCATCTTCAATCTGCTGCCGAAATCCATTCAGCAGGGACGGATAATAGAGGCCTTCTCGGAACCTCAACGTGATCATTATATGGGCCGTTATTTATATGCCGAATCTGCAGATGAGCAGAAGACAAGGCCGGAAGGCGACTCTAAATCGGTCTTTACAAAATTTGTTCGTATGGTGCCTTTGCTCTGGCTGCTCGGTGCCGTGGTTCTGGTCGTATATGTCTGCGCGGGTAACTTCCATCTCTGGTGGCTCGTTACCCGTGAACGTCCTTTGACCGACCAGAAGATTCTCGACCTGTTGGAAGACTGCAAGAGCGAAATGGGTATCCGCACCATCCTCGGCGTTGTAATAACGGACAAAGTCACAAGCCCTGCACTTTTTGGTTTTGTCCGTCCGCGGTTGTTATTACCGGCGGGAATGCTCGATGTCCTAAATCTGACAGAGCTCCGCCACGTCTTCCTTCACGAGCTGGCCCATCTGAAAAGGCATGATATTTACCTCGGGTACCTGTCCAGCCTGCTGCAAGTCCTGCACTGGTTCAATCCGCTTATCTGGCTGGCCTTCTATCGAATAAGAACCGACCGGGAATTGGCCTGCGATTATTTGGTTCTATCACGCACAACAAGCGGCCAGGCGAAAGATTATGGCCAAACCATTGTTTATCTTTTAGAACGTTTTTCCCGCCCCCGGCACTTGCCGGCTATGGCGGGAATTTTAGAAACAAAATCTCAATTGAAAAGGAGGATTAAAATGATTGCTAAATTCAAAAAGACCTCACGCCCACAGTGGGCAGGGGCAATGCTGCTTCTTGTGGTATTAGCCTGCGTAATCCTGACCAATGCTTATGTGGCCAAAGCGGACTTCACCTTCGGCACTGTCACCAATCTCGGGCCGGTGGTAAACAGTTCGGCTTTCGACGGTGGACTAATCATATCGGCCGATGGCCTGGAGCTCTACTTTACCTCGAACCGGCCCGGCGGCTCGGGTAATTTCGATATATGGGTAGCGACACGGGAAACGATACAAGACCCATGGTCAGAGCCGGTGAATCTTGGGCCGACCGTAAACAGTTCATATTGGGACTGTAACAATGGTATCTCGGCCGACGGCTTGTCGCTCTACATTTTCTCTAATCGGCCTGGTGGGTCGGGTGCATTGGACATATGGGTCACGACACGGTCGAGCATCTCCGAGCCCTGGGGAGAACCGGTGAATCTGGGGCCGACGGTCAACAGTTCGGCTGACGATGGGGGTCCGTACATATCAGCCGACGGCCTGTCGCTCTTTTTCGAATCCAATCGGTCAGGCGGGTATGGTGGTAACGATATATATGTGTCAACGAGGGCAACGATAGACGATGACTGGGAACAACCGGTGAATCTGGGGCCAACGGTCAACAGTTCGGTTTGGGATTGGTTTCCATCACTCTCGGCCGATGGCCTATCACTCTTCTTCACCTCCGTGCGGTCCGGGGGTTCGGGAGGGGACGATATATGGGTCGCGACCCGGGAAACGACAGACGACCCCTGGGGTGAACCGGTGAATCTCGGGCCAGCAGTCAACAGTTCGGCTGCCGAAACTTGCCCGAACATCTCGGCCGATGGTTCTATCCTCTCCTTCCACTCCAACCGCCCCGGCGGTTCAGGTGATGTGGACATGTGGCAGGTGAAAATCCTGCCAGTCGTTGACTTCAACGGCGATGGAAAGGTAGACACCGATGATTTATTGATACTGATTGACAATTGGGGCATAAATGAGCCGCTCTGTGACATTGGCCCAACGCCGTTTGGCGATGGCATCGTGGACATGAAAGACCTGGAAGTATTTATGAGCTACTGGGAGAAGGAGAATATTCCAGAAATTCCGGAAGAAGAACTGTAAATAAATGCGGACAAGGGTCCTTCTGGTTCTGCCTGATTGACGATATTCGCATTTACGACCGGGTCCTGAGCGCAGAGGAGGTCGCAGAGCTGGGACACACGGACTAAAACTGAGTTTTAGAACACTGACTGACATCCCGCACCAATTTGGGTATGAGCCTGTGATTAATTGGTGCGGGACTTTTTTATGCCGTCATTTTGTATCGAAAAAAACAGCTTTAGCGGTTAAAAAGTTAAATTTAGCGCTTGTTTGAAAATATGAAATAATGTTTAATTGCAGCTTTAGTTGTCGGAAAATCGTTTGTAAGCAGGATAGCTTGTTTATTGAGGTGAACTGAGATGGCGGATTTGAAGGCGTTAGCTGAATCTGTTATAAAAGGCGACCAGGGAACTGCAGTGGAGATTACCAAGGCGGCTCTCGAAGAGGGCACAGCGGCTAAAGATGTTCTCGATAAGGGACTAATTGCAGGTATGGATGTTGTCGGCGCTCGTTTTAAAAATAATGAGATTTACATACCTGAAGTGCTTATTGCCGCGCGGGCAATGAAAATGGCGATGGAAATCCTTGAGCCGGAGCTGGTCAAGGCCGGCGTTGAGCCGGTCGGAAAGTTTCTTATTGCAACCGTCCAGGGTGATTTGCACGACATAGGCAAGAATTTAGTGGCGATGATGCTCAAAGGAGCGGGTTTTGAAGTTATTGACCTCGGCGTGGATGTCAGTCCTGAAAAGTTTATTGAGCAGGTAAAGGCCAAGGGTGTTCAGCTTGTCGGCATGAGCGCGCTTTTGACTACGACGATGCCCGGCATGGAAAAAACCATAAAGGCACTAAAGCAGGCCGGTGTTTCAGCCAAGATTATGATTGGCGGCGCACCGATAACACAGGGTTACGCAGACAAAATTGGCGCCGACGGCTATGCGCCCGATGCCGCTTCGGCTGTCGATATGGCTAAAAGCCTCGTCGCTTAAAGAAAATACACAAGAGCACAATCAGAGAACCTCTTAATTTCTATTTAATCAAACAGAGCCTGCTACTCTGCGAAGTATTCGCTAAGTAGCACGAGCCGACCGTAAAACAGGGGTAATGACCCCTCCGGATTCAATGTACAATTCCAATCAAGGAAGGACTGACAACTCTCTCAAGCTGCCAGCCCTTTGAATGTTCTGGATGTTTTGTTTCTTTTTTGAAGTGGTTCTCTGCATTCAATCTATTCGACTGGTTCAGCTAAGGGAATTTCCTCAAACAAATGGTCAGCAAGGACAATCAGGTCCTGGACATCGACGAAGCCGTCACCCCAGGGCATAGGACCTATGTCACATAATGGCTCGTCCGTGCCCCAATAATCAACCATAATGCACATGTCAGCAGCGTCAACAATGCCGTCGCCGTTGAGGTCAACAATGGGAATAATTGGTGCCTGATATATATCCCCATAGGGTATCCCCTCACTACCGGGACGATCGGAACTAAAGTACAACATTGAGCCATCAGGCGAAAGTTTCGGTCCTACGTCTCTACTGGGACCGTTAACCATTGAACCAAGGTTCACAGGGGCCACCCAAGGGGCAGCGATGCTTTCCCGCCTTGTTAGCCACATATCAGATTTACCGAATCCTCCGGGGTGAAGAGGTCCAAGGTCCTCTGAGAAAAGGAGTAAGAGACCGTCAGATGAGATATGTGACCAGCATTCTATCGCCGAATTGTTGACAACCGGGCCGAGATTAACCGGTTCGCCCCAGGGATCCTCTACTGAGGAACGCTTGGCTACGTATATGTCGCCACTACCATATCCCCCTAATCCGTCTGAGTCGAAGTAGAGTTCTAACCCATCACCTGATATACACGGTGTACCTTCATAACCCGAAGTATTAAACAGCGGGCCAAGATTAACGGATTGATCCCACGCGTCATTTATCGTGGGACGTCTTGCTACCCAAATGTCCGCCTGACCATATCCTCCACCTCGGTTGGACATGAAATAGAGCTCCAGGCCGTCAGGAGAAATGCTTGCACACTGATCAAGTTGACCAATGTTGACCGGTGGATCGAGAACTGTAGGCGTACCCCATGCATCTGCAATTGTCGCACGTTTAGACACACATATTTCCCAATTCCCTCGGCCACATCTTCGCTGGGAGGTGATATACATCTCCAAGCCGTCAGCGGAAAGACAATCGATTGTATCACCAGCCGAACTATTGACCGGTTGTCCCATATTCACGGGTTCGCCGAAGGTGAAATCCGCCTTCGCATTTCCGCCGCCAAGGACAATGGTAGCCACGATTCCAAATACTGCCAACTTCATTCTGTAACCATTTAACCGTTTCATTTCTCTTTCCTTTCAAAAAGGTTCTCATTTGTCCGGCCTTTACTCGTTCCCGCCGGATTCCCTGTTATTTCCACCAAAAATCTTGAATTCTGCGCAGAATCTTAAAAAAAATTGAAAAATCTTGGTTCGTGGCTTCGGTGTCCGATGTAAGTACTTGACAATGAGTTAGTTACTGTTCATAATGTATTAAAAATAATAGTGAAGCGGATTATGAGGATGCAGATGTGACAGGATACCATGACCAAACAGATATGGGAGGTTTACGAGAAGCGTTTCTAACAACGCACTGGTCTTTGGTCGAGCATATCCAATCGGAGGACGATAAGGACCGCGTGTTGATTGGCTTATTGCTCGATAGGTACTGGAAGCCGGTCTATTGTTATCTTCGGCACAAAGGATATGATAACGAAGATGCTAAAGACCTGACCCAGGGTTTTTTCCACGAAGTGGTTTTGAACAAGGAACTGGTAGTACGTGCAGACAAAGCCAAAGGCCGTTTTCGAACTTTTCTGCTGCACGCTCTGGACCAATACATCCTGAATGAAAAACGCAGGCAGGCTACACAGAAGCGCATCCCCAAAGGTAAGCTCGTCTCTTTCGATATCATAAGTCCACCCGCTTTGCCTGAAGCAGTATCGAGATTGAATCCCGAGGATTCTTATAACTACGCCTGGACAGCTTCGATGTTGGATCAGGTCTTATCAGAAGTCGAGGCCAAGTGCATGGAGGATGGCCTGAAGGTGCACTGGTGCATTTTTCGGGATAAGGTCGTGCAACCCATCCTGGGAGATAGTTCGCCTCCTTCGTTCGAAGATCTTTGCGAGAAATATGTTATTGACGATCAGAAAAAGGCTGCGAACATGGTCACGACCATCAAAAGGCGCCTCCAGAAAGCTTTGAATCAATTCATCCGCAATACGGCCACATCAGATGATGAAATGCAGGAAGAATTTGCTGAAATTGTGAAATTTTTCTCAAAAAGCGCGCAGAATTCCAGATAATTCGTGGATATATGGTCATGAGCGATAAATCTACATTTGGGGCAAAGCCGGAACAATTGAAAAAACTGCTGACGGCTATCGGCCTTGGAGAATCGAGCACCGGTGAGCAGAACGACCAGACAGTCTCTCAAGCAGCACCGGCGGAGAGCTTCATAGAGCAGCCGGGAACGCGGATTGGCCGTTATAAGCTGCTTCGTATGCTGGGCGAAGGCGGCATGGGGATTGTGTACTTAGCTGAGCAGCAAGGCTCCATTCGACGGCGGGTAGCGCTGAAGGTTATCAAGCCGGGCATGGATTCCAAACGCGTGATTGCCCGATTCGAGGCCGAGCGACAGGCTTTGGCTTTACTCGATCATCCGAATATCGCCCATGTCTATGATTCCGGCACGACAGAAGTCGGCCGGCCCTATTTTGTCATGGAGCATGTCAAGGGCCTGCCCATCACCGAGCATTGCGACCACTACAAACTGACAATCGAGCAGCGGCTACGACTCTTCCAGCAGGTCTGTCAGGCCGTCCATCATGCCCACCAGAAAGGGATTATTCACCGGGATATCAAGCCATCGAATATTTTGGTCTCAATCCATGAAGATCAGGCAGTGCCGAAGATTATCGACTTCGGCGTGGCTAAAGCGGTGAGTCAACCCTTGACCGAGCGAACCCTCTATACCGAGCAGGGCCAGTTGTTCGGTACGCCGGAGTATATGAGTCCTGAGCAGGCGGATATGGCCGTCGAGGATATCGACACCCGCTCGGATATTTACTCGCTCGGTGTGCTACTATATGAATTGCTGACGGGTGTCTTACCTTTTGATCCCGATACGTTTCGCGAAGGTGGTCTCGATAACATCCGAAAGGTCATTTGTGAAACCGACCCCAAGACACCGAGCACCCGGCTCACAAAACTGGGTGATGAGGCTACAAGTGTTGCTGAAAAACGCCGAACCGAAGTTGCAGCGCTTGCCAAGAAGTTGCATAAGGAGCTGGAATGGATACCGCTAAAGGCGATGCGCAAAGAGCGCTCCGAACGTTATCGCTCAGCCTCTGAACTGGCAGACGACATTGAGAACTACTTGAAGGGCAATCCTTTGATTGCAGGCCCACCAGGCACAAGCTACAAACTAAAGAAATTTGTACGACGAAACAGCGCACTGGTAGGCGGTATGGTTACGGTTATGGTTGTACTGTTAGTGGGGATTGTTGTATCGACGCTCTTTGCCATCGGTCAAGCTCGTGCCCGTACCGAGGCGCAGATCATAGCTAACTTCCTTGAGGATGATGTTCTCGGCTCGCTGAGGAGGGCCAAGATCGGTGAAGCAACCGTGAGCTATGTTCTCGATGAAGCTGCAGAACGCCTTGAGGGCAAGTTCAAGGATCGTCCACTCATCGAAGCTTCCATCCGAGAGAAACTCGGATGGACATACAGAACAATAGGCGTGCCAGAGAAGGCTGAGAAACACTTCTTAAGGGCGATTGAAATCTATAAGTTAACTTTCGCACTTTTCATAATTGATTATGCTGCTGGAGCCAAGGCATCGA
>CAYUFX010000128.1:0-11869 GCA_964444135.1 uncultured Pirellulales bacterium
ATAGTACCTTCTGGTCGTCCACTGAACTGGCAAAGGCTTCATCGAGTGCATCGGAAGCCTTAGCGGCTTGCTGGTAAAGAAATTTACGGCTGACTCCATAGTCCTGGGCCAAGTGACTGAGTGGTTCAGTCCGGGCGAGGGCCTGAAGTGAAAGGTTTTTTATCTCGATCGGCTCAAGACGGGATGCTGCGGGCGTTTTTTTGGGGGAAAAATGTGTTTGTTGAGGTGTAAATGTGCCGATAATTTGAGTAACCATACCGACTCCTTTCGATTTGTCAAAACAGTTGGTTACTCTTTTCATCGGCAGGAGTCGGTGATTTTATCGCATACATTTCTTGAAGAGTTACCCTGAATTGAACCAGGCCCAATTTTAATAGATTTCTCCACTTCGTCCCGCACCAATTAAGATTAGGCTTACGCCTAAATTGGTGCGGGACTTCGGTCGAAATGACCGAGCAAATCAGGGCAACCACGCGGGGTTGCCCCTACGTTGAACAGCGCATCGGGACAGGTAGAATGGAGAGAAGAAATATCGAATCTGAATGTCCAATGTCAAAGTGGAGATGCGGGTTAGAATAGGCAAGATTTAGAAAATTAGGAGTGGTTCGGATAAGGGCGGTTCGCGAACCGCCCCTACTGAGGTGTGGCGTCAAAGACCAATAGTTCAAATGTGTGCATCGACTTCAGATTCATATCCAAAAGCTTCAAGATGTAATATCGAAGACCAACGGGAAATAAAACCGCTAGTTGAGCTGACCTTAATCCTAATCTTCCTGCCTCGAAATGCAGTTATTCAAGACTCCTAATTTTTTCACATTTCTTACGAATTATAAACCTCTATATTGTAAGGACAAAGACTGCGGGGAAATCAGATTTTTTTATCGGTTATTTTGATAGAAAAATATAACAAGAAGGTGCACAGAGAGTTTTAATTACAAAAACTCCGGGCCCATAGCCCGTAGGTTGCTGATTTAAATTCCGCTCCTGCTATTATTCAAGTATCGCTACTCAATATTCAACGATGATATATGGATTTGTCCATGTCCTAAAAGGGTACCTGTTGCGTAGGCCAGGTTTATTTGGGCTATTTCATAATCAGCAACAGCACGAATCTTACTTAGCTGTGCATCAGCAAGACGTGTGACGGAGTATAAGACATCTGTGCTTGTGCGTCTGCCGAGCTGGAATTGTGACTGCTCGACTTTATAGTCGCGTTCTGCGGCTGTCACGCCCTGCTCGGCAGCGAGGATGCGACGCCAGTTCTTGTCAAGCTCACTAACCGCCTCATAAACATCTTGTCGAATGAGCTGCTGGAGCCTGTCACGCCTGGCCAAATCTTGTATCCTAGTTAGTCTGGCGCCTTGCAGGCGGGCCTTGGCCGCTTCGTTGCCTAACGGGATAACTGCAGATAGGCCGATTGAGTGATCGTCAAAGGTATTGCCTGCAAGGTCATCCAACGCGCTACCCAAATTACCGCTTTGGGTTCGGCCCGTGTATGTGTAGTTGAGTATGAGATCGGGTAAAGTCGAATTACGAGCCAATTTGATATTGAGATCGTCAATAGTCAGACGCTGTTCAAGTTCGATCATTTCCATGCGGTTCGCCAGCGCTTGTTCTGCCAGAGTCTTTTCGTCCAGCTCCAGACCAAGTGGATTCGGCTCGGTTAGTGTCACAATATCCACGGTTGTCTCCAATGGTATGTCGCTACGGTTCATAATGCGCTGAAGGTCACGCACGCGGCTCTGTACAGCGGTTTCGGCACTAATCACGGCCTCGAGCCGACTGGCAAGACCTGCTTCAGCACGCACGATTTCGATTTTTGGGGCAGAGCCTGCAGCAACCTTTTTTCTGGCGTGACTTAGCTGATTCTGTGCCAGCCTATACTGCTCGCGACGAACATCGAGTTCCTTGCGTGCAGCGTACAAACGCCAATATGTAATGTCAGCATTTGCAAGTAAATAAATTGCTGCCAGCTTGGTCCTGGCACTGATGATGTTCCACTGGTGACCGGCGATGCGAATCGATTGGGTGTTGATCCGTGTACCAGCACCACGCAATAATGATTGAATATAAGAGAAGCTGGCTGCTGCTTCGGCTAGGCCACTGCTGTCGGAATCATCGTCGCTGAAGGGCATACCTACACGAATTGAGCCACCCATCGGTAACGGCTTTTCGATACCCAATTCGCTGGTCTGTGTCTTTGATACTGTACCTGTGCTCACTGCCTCAGTCCGCTGATAATTTGTGGAACCAAAGATTGTGGATTCAAACTTTGCCTGCTCCTCGTCGAACGCGCTCTGAGCAATCGATGGGCTAACAAGCTCGACCTTCAGGTCCAGGTTATTCGCCAAGGCATACACACGTACCTGCTCCAGGCTCAATGTAATTGTTTTTCTTGATTCATTTGGTTCGGTGACTTGTTTAGCAATCTGTTCGGTAGCTTGCTTAACCGTCACCGGCTGTGTGCTCGAATGGTCTATGAGTTGGACGGTATCAATCTTATCGAGTTTGGTTTTCAATGCTTTTTCGGTTGCTTCCTCTCTGAGACTCGAGGCGGTACAACCCGCGAAGATTATGATAACCAACATTGTAACTACTAAGCGGCACAATGGATGTGGTCGAGACAACTGCAATACCATTCGGATTCCGCATTTTGTGTCTTGCCATATTGTCATAACTTATAATTCCTTATGTATTCTGCATTCTATATTCTGTGTTCTGTTTTTAATCATTCATATCTCAACGCTTCCATCGGGTCAACTTTCGCTGCTCTGCGGGCGGGAATCCAGGCGGCCAGGGCAGCGACTGTGACCATAATCACGACAGTCCCGATCATGGTGATAGGATCATGAGGTTCGATGCCGTAGAAAATACCGCGGATCACGTGGACCAGAGCCAGTGCGACAGGCAAGCCGATGGCTACGCCTATGGCCGCGAGTATCAGGGCCTCTCGGAGGATCGGCCGGGCCACGTCCCAGGGACGTGCCCCCAAAGCCTTGCGAATGCCCATTTCACCGGTTCGTCGAGCGACATTGTAGGCCATCAGTCCGTACAGGCCGATGCAGGACAGCGCCAGGCCCAGGAGGGCAAAACTGCCAAAAAGCGATGTCATGAGGCGTTCCAGACGAACGGATTCCTTGATAGCGAGTTTCTGCGTCGTTATCCCCTCCAGCGGAAGGTTCCGGTCGATATCGGCCACGGCCTTGCGTACGGCAGGTACCAGAGACAAAGGTTCAAGCACACTGCGTACCATGCAGATCATACTGGACAGCTCGTATTGACTATGAGGTCTATAAAGAATCGCTGAAATGCCTCGGCGCAAGCCGCAATATTTGTGGTTACTGCATAGACCCACGATTATATGTTGTTCATCATCAATTATAATGAACTGGCCCAGGGGATTCTCATCCGGGAAACACAAACGTACGAATTCCTCATTGACGATGACGACACGCTGGGAATTTTTTGTATCTGTCACAAGGAAGTCGCGCCCATTCAGCAGGTTGATCCCCATGGTCTCAAAGTATCCCTCACTCACGCTCAGTGCAATTGACTCGTGCGGCCTAGCATCGGGACGGCTTGGGATCGATACCTTAGGTCTCCAGCCGTGTCCACCCGTCAATGTTGTATTTGAGAGGGCGACTGACCGGACGCCGGGGATTCCCGCAATCTTCTGACGCACGGAATCAAAGAAGAGTTGCCCATCTTTCGGGGGGGACAGGGACTTGTCTGGATCGATTGGAACCAACAAGAGATTCTCCGTGTCAAATCCCGGATCTATTCGATAGAAATTTGTCAGAGTTCGGCACAAGAGCCCGCCGACTACGACAAAAAGGACGGACATACCCACCTGCGCAATGACCAACACCTTCCCCAGGCGAAGCCGGGGGACGCCGCGACTCCCGCTGTCTTTAAGCCCTGCCGATGGATCGGTGTTTCCGGCACGCAATGCAGGAAAAAGACCGGACAATAGGGTTGAGACCACACCAACACCCAGTGCAAACATCAAAACGTTCGCATCAATCCGTAGGTTGAAGTGTCGATTGCTTGATGGATCGAAGATAAAACCGCTCACCGCCCCTCTTATCCATATGGACAGCACCAATCCGAGACAAACCCCTCCCATTGACAGGATCATGCATTCCGTCAGTGACTGACGTATGAGACGCCACCGCCCGGCGCCCATCGCGGCCCGCACGGCCATCTCATGTTGACGAGTCGCCCCCCGAGCCAGAAGCAGGCTGGCCAGATTCGTGCAGGCGATGAGCAGGACCACGCCCACCACGATCTGTAGTGCCCATACGGGTTCAACCGTCCTTCGACGACTACGCAATATCCCTTGATGACCTTTCTGCAACAATATCCCGGGCCGGTCTATCTCCGCTCCAGAGCGATTAACAACTTGACTGAACAGAGGCTCCAATGATGCCTGTATCTGAGCCTCATCTGCCCCGGAAGCCAGCCGCCCCATCATTTGAACCCACCATGCGTTATCCATTTCCAACCACCTCTCAGCGGGCAGAAGTTGCCGCTGAGCCCACAGGGGCACATAGAAATCGGTGCGCGTTTCACCGGCCAGGGGACCAACATAACGACGAGGCAGTACGCCAATGACAGTAAAACCTGTTTTGCCTACCATGAGAGTCCGGCCAATGACGTGAGGATCGAGACCAAAGACGCGATACCAAAGAGGATAGGTAAGGACGGCTACTGGCGGAGCGTCAGGGCGGTCATCCCCGGGTGTAATCGGTCTGCCAATCAGGACCGGTGCGCCGTAGCCCTTGAAAAAGTTGCCCGACACCATCCTCGCAATTGCCAAAGTCGGAACACCGCTTGCATTGATCGTCACACGATACCCACCGTCGGAAAAGGCGAAAATATCGGAGAAATCCTCTGTCTGCCTGGCGAAATCCAGATATGCGAAATGCGGGAAGGATCCATGGGAGTGCTTACCAGGCGTAATGAGTCTGTATAACCCTTGAAGTTCGCGCATCTGTAACGGATTATGAATTTTATCACATGTCCAGTTGATTACACGCAACTCATGGGGATTACGGACTGGTAGAGACTTGTACAGGATGCCGTTAATCATACTGAAGATAGCCGTATTAGCTCCAATCCCCAGGGCCAGTGACAGCAACGCCACCGCCGTGAAGCCGGGGCTGTTATGCAACTGACGAAGCCCAAAACGCAAGTCATGCCATAAAGTAGTCATGCTCTAATTTACCTTTCCTAATAACTGCTCAGGGGCGATTTCGCCGTCCAGCCAGCCGTCTTTGAGCTTGATGATTCTTTGGCCGTAAGCAGCATATTTGTCGTTGTGGGTCACCTGGATGATAGTTGTCCCTTCTTTATTAAGCTTTTTGAATAATTCCATAATTTCCTCGCCCTGGGACGAATGCAGATTCCCGGTTGGCTCATCGGCAAGGACCAATTTAGGGTTGGCAATTACCGCACGCGCGATGGCAACTAACTGCTGCTGGCCTCCTGCTAACTGACTGGGATATAAATCCTTTTTTCCGACTATCTGGAACCGGTCAAGCGTGTCACACACGATTGCCGCCCGTTCCGATGCCTTTACATTGCGGTAGGAAAGCGGTGTGTCGAGGTTCTCATACACGGTCAGGCTGTCAAGCAGGTTGAATGCCTGGAATACAAATCCAACATACTGCCGGTTCAGAGCCATACGCTGCTTTGGCTTTAGCTCATGCACAGCTTGACCATCGAGATAATATTCACCCTCCCAGTCATGGTCCAGCATACCGAGGATATTCAATAGTGTTGTTTTTCCAGCAGCCGAAGGCCCCATGATTGTGACAAAATCACCTTCTTTGATATCGATATTAATTTGTTGTAACACATACACAAATCCCGCTTTGGTGTTATAGCGCTTTTGGATGTTTTTAAGTTCTATCATGATTTTGCTTCCTTATTCTGTCTCCTATATTCCGGATTCTATTCTTGTTATTCATACCTCAGCGCCTCCATCGGATCGACTGCGCGAGCGCGTCGGACGGGGAGCCAGCAAGCAATGAGACAGATAACGGTCATGAGGAGACCTGTGCCGACAAGTATCGAAACGTGAAGAGCGGGCACATCGAAGAGAACACTCTGCATCACCCGTCCAGCCAGCCATGCCCCGAGCACACCCAGAATTGTGCCAGCCACCAACAGTCGCAAACCAAGCCAAAGGAAGTGCCTGCCAATCTGTTTGGGCGCTGCGCCCAACGCTATGCGTACACCGATCTCGCGTCGACGTTGTGCCACAGCGTAACTCAGCACTCCATAGGTACCGACAGCGGAGAGTAGCAGAGCCATACCTGCAAAAAGGCCGGAGAGGAGTGCGGGAGAACATCGCGTTACGAGGCTATCGGTGATGCGAACTTCCATAGAGCGAATATCATCAACGGGCAGGTCGGGATCGATTTCCCGGACAATCTTTTGCAGCGTTAGCCCGAAGGTTTCCGGTGCGACGTACGTGCGGACAACGACATAGAAGGTATTGACATCGTTGTAGTGGTGACCATAGGGAAAGTAGACCGCAGACAAGTTGGCTTTGGCGTCTGTGAGTTCCTTTTGCTTCACCGCCCCGACAACACCGACGACCGTAAATGCTTCGCTCAGGTCCTGTTCTTCCCTAAGGCCGTTAAACACGCGTTTGACAAGGGCATCACCCTGTGGCCAGTAGTGACGTGCGAAGTTCTCGTCGACGACGCAAACGCGATTCTGGCGATGAGAATCGATACCTTCAAGAAATCGACCTTCGCGCAAAGGAATCCCCATCGCGGTAAAGTAGTCACCGTTCACGGCGTAACGGCAGTGTACCATTGGCGGAGTTCCGGGTTCAGGCGTATGTCCGACAACAGTCACGACAGTATCTTCGTTGTATCGAGATGCGCCACTAATGGGAACGGCATTGATCTGTCCGGCCGACAGCACGCCGGGTTGTTGCCGGACTTCCTCAAGCAGCCGGTCGGTGAATGCGAGTCGGGCCGTCCTATCCCGGTAGTCTTCCGATGGAAGAGAAATATGACCGGTGAGAATGTGATCGGCGCGAAAACCGGGAGAAACAGCCATCGCACGTTTGAGGCTAAGGCCGAGTAAACCAGCTCCGGCCAACAAAACGAACGCCAGAGCAATCTGAGTGACGACAAGACCATGGCGCAGGCGTTGAACGGCGAGGGTAGTGGTTCCGCCACGAGACTCTGACTGGAGTGCGCTGGCCAGATGACTCCGGAGGTTAAACCACGCGATTGGAATGCCTATAACGGTTCCCATGATGACGGCTCCCAGCAGGGCAACCAAAGCCAATCGTTCATCTAAGACAACATGCGCACCCAGCGGCAGTTGCTCCACACCGAGAACTTCCAAGAGACGGATTCCGGCTGCGCCCACAGTAAAGCCGAACAGTCCACCAATGAGAGTGAGCAAGACGGTTTCCACCATTACTTGCCTCACCACGTCTGGGCAACTCGCGCCCAGGGATTGCCGGATGGCCAATTCTCTGGTGCGGCCGCTGGCGCGAATGAGGAGCAAGTTAACAAGATTAACTCCACCAATGAATAACAGAAGAAACACGCCTGCTTGTACAAGCAAAAGAGTGGGACGGATATTCGCCACATGGTCAGCGCGAAGCGGTGCAACGATTGTGCGGAAGCCGGACTCGGCAACTAGTTTGGCAAAGGGAAAATCCTGTCCCAGGACGGCATTATGTGTATCGATTTGCGACTGTGCCTCTAAAAGACTGACACCGGGTTTCAGCCGGGCAATCAACTCGATGTTGGCTGAATGAAGGTTCTCGATTTTCCGTTGGTCAAAGTTTGTTGAAAGGGGAAGAAAAATACGGGCCTTGGAGGAAAGGTAGCGAAAATCGGAAGGGAGCACACCAACAATCGTTTTGGCAACACCGTCTACTCGAACTGAACGTCTCAGCACATCAGGGTCCGCGTTGAAGTATTTATGCCAATATGTGCTGGTTAAAATGGCTATATCATCGGTTTCGTAGGTCATTTCATCTTCAGTGAAAGAGCGTCCCATGGCGGGACTGATACCAAGCGTAGCGAAAAATTCCGGTGAAACATGCATGATGTCCGTTGTTTCTGTGGAGCCGCGTTCTCCGACGATGGCCGTGTTGTAACGCAGAGCAGCTACATGAGAGAAGGCGTCAATATTGTTCCGACGAGTATAATAGTTGGGGTACGAGGAATCGATGTGATTCATGCCCATATTAGGGTAGTTGTTGAACATAATCACCAACCTGTCCGATTCAGGAAAAGGCAATGGACGCAACAGGATAGCATCAACCACGGCGAAGATGGTCAAATTGGCACCAAGGCAGAGGGCCAGCGTGAGCACAGCAGCGATCGTAAAGCCGGGATTTTTCATAAGCATGCGAAAGCCATATCGAACATCCTGAGATATTGACGTCATTACGATACCTCCTTCTGAGTGAATTCATCCTCCACAATGCGACCATCAAAGAGATGAATCGTACGCTCGGCATGAGCTGCATAGCGAGGGTCATGAGTGACCATGCAAATAGTGGCTCCTGAGCGGTGAAGGTTCGACAAAAGCTCCATGACGGTTTCACCATTAGTTGAATCCAGGTTGCCCGTAGGTTCGTCAGCCAATAAAATCGAAGGCTCACTAACTACGGCCCTGGCAACGGCTACGCGTTGCTGCTGACCGCCGGACAGTTGTGCAGGATAATGCTTCATACGGTGAGCCATAGCCACCTTTTCCAATGCAGCCAGTACACGCTCTTTGCGTTTGGCCTTGGCCATGCGCCGATATGTCAGCGGCAATTCCACATTCTCGTAAACCGTTAAATCGCCAATGAGATTGAAGCTCTGAAAAATAAAGCCTATCTCCCGATTACGAATTCGGGCGCGTTGGGAAGCGGACAAATTGGCGACAGGAGTACCATTAAGCTGATAGTCGCCTTGCGTGGGTGAATCCAAAAGCCCGAGAATAGATAGCAGCGTGGATTTACCACAGCCCGAAGGTCCTGCGACCACAATGTATTCGCCTTTTCGAATGTCTAAGTGGACTGCTGATAACGCATGGGTTTCCACTTCCTCGGTGACAAAGATTTTGTGTAGGTCTTCCACATGAATTAGTGTTCCGTTTTTTTGTTCAGCCATATTTTTTCTCCAGATTTTCTTAGTTAATAGTTCGCAATTGACATCTATCTGATTTACAAGCAGTCAGTTGTCAAAACGCGATTTATATCTATTCTGAGTTCTGTGCCCTTGGTATGGCTTGCGCCATTTTCTGTTTCCTGTTTTATTATTCGTATCTCAGTGCCTCCATGGGATCGACCTTGGCTGCGCGCCGGGCGGGCACAAAGCAGGCCAGTAAAGAGGCTATTGCAATTATTGTGATAACCACGGCATAGGTAATCGGATCAGTGACACTGACCTCATATAACAATGAGGACATCGTCCGACATAAGAAGAAGGAACCCACGAGACCGATGAGTAAGCCAATACCGGTTAAAAAAATTCCCTTGAGCATTATTCTCTTTAAAATATCAATACCTTTTGCTCCAAAGGCCATGCGGATACCGAATTCCTGGGTACGCTGGGATACGGCGTATGCAGTGACGCCATAAAGGCCCATAGTGGACAATAACAATGCTGTACATGCAAAAATACCCAGTACCGAAGTGATGAATCGCCTCATAAAAGACTGCTCATCTACAATGGCCTGCAATGTCCGAATGTCAGAGGGGGCCAAATCGGGGTCGATTTCGGTAATTGCTTGACGAATGGGATCGAGAAGGACCATCGGATCGCCCTGGGACCGAACGACCAGGGTTGGATAGTCAAAAGTGCCCTGGAAAGCGGATAGATAAACTGACTCCCGTGATTCTTTATCAATGCCGTAGTGCTTAACATGACTGACGACCCCCACGACTTCTAACCATTCGCCGTTAGGGTCAGGATTTGTACCGAATTGTATGCGTTTGCCCAGAGGATCTTCGTTGGACCACCAGCGTTGGGTGAATATTTGGTCCACTACGGCGATCCGAGTAGTCTCCGGGGTATCCCGATCCATAACGCCTCGACCGGCCAGTAGCCGCATGCCCATGGCTTCAAAGAACGCCAGGCTGACATGGCAGAACTCGGCGTAAGGAGCTTGCCCGCGTTCAGATTCAGGTGCACCCTCTACACAATACGTACTTTGCCAGTTACCTAAAAGGTTGGAACATAGCCCGACGTGATTCACGCCCGGCAGGGATTCGACCTTTTCCAGCAGGTTACGATAAAACGCATATTTCTTGGCATCATTGTCATATATCTTCTTAGGCAATGATAATTGCATGGTTAGCGTGCTGTTGGGATTGTAGCCGGGATCGGTCTTGAGGTAATGGTGGAAACTTCTCAGCAGCAGACCCGCCCCGTTCAAGAGGACCAGGGCCACGGCGATTTCCGCTACGACCAGGCGATCTCGCAGACGATTTTGTTTCCGGGAGACCGTGGCTGTGCGCGTGACGCCTCGAATGGCCGTGCTTACCGTGACAAACGAGGCTTGTAAGACCGGGAACAAGCTGAATAGCAGGCCCGTTCCCAGCGTGAGGCACAGGATAAATGCAATCATGTTACGATCAAACATCACGGTACGAGCCTGACTGAGTCCAAAGTTGTCACCCAGCACAATTGTTAAAAGATCAATACTCCACCGAGCGAGTACAACTCCGGCAATACCACCCAACACGGCCAGGATCAGGTTCTCGCCCATTAACTGTCGGATGATTCGCAGACGTCCGGCCCCCAAGGCACAACGTACGGAGAACTCTTGCGTTCGGGCCGCCGCACGCACCAACAGCAGGCCGGCAATATTGACGCAGACAATCAGTAGCACACAGCCCACTGCGCACATCAAGACCATGATACCGGGTCGAATGCTGCGAACGAGTGTTGCATGATAGTCATGCACCTGCACTGTGTTGCCGGTATTATAGTTGGGATACTCCTTTTCCAACTGGATGGCCACTCTCTCCATGTCCACCTGGGCTTGTGCGATCGTGACAGATGGTTTGAGCCTACCGACACCGCTGATACCGGGATGCATTTGGCGGTTCATAAACCAGTCATATTTCTGGAGCAGCCCGATAGGCGTCCACAACGCCACAGAATCACTTAGTAAAGGCGGAAAATGAAAATCCCGCGGTAGCACACCTATTATGGTATACGGATCACCATCGAGCAATAGAGACTGTCCGACAATTCTTGGATCACCGTTAAAACAACGCTGCCATAGACTGTGACTTAAAATCGTCGTACGCGGAGCCTGCCCCCGGTCGTCATTCGGGTCAAACAATCGTCCCAATAGAGGTTGTATTCCCAGCATGGGAAGTAACTCGGAACTGGCCTGCATAATCTTCAGTCGTTCCGGGTGGTCCACGCCTGTAAGATTCAAGTCGTGGTAGCGATAACAGGCCATGGTCTCAAACGCTTGGTTCAGCTTCTGCCAGTCCTGAAAGTTGGGATAGGCTATGGACATCGGACCAAACGACCGGTTGGACGGCCGAATCCGTACTAAACGTTCGGCCTCCGGATACGACAACGGACGCAGAAGAAATGCGTTCAAGTAATGAAAGATTGTGATGTTTGCGCCGATGCCGATGGCGAGTGTAAATATCGTAACGAGCGTAAACAAAGGTTGCCTCACAAACATCCGAAGGCCGTATTTGATGTCATTTATTACAGTACTCATTTCTTCCCTTCATTCATTATTCGTTATTCAATATTCGAAATTCATCATTCATATCTCAGCGCCTCCATCGGATCTACCTTTGCCGCCCGGCGAGCCGGGATAAAGCAGGCCAACATCGACACAGCAGTTATCAATAGCGGAACAAAAA
>CAYUFX010000129.1:0-11841 GCA_964444135.1 uncultured Pirellulales bacterium
GCACATTCTTATCTTCAATAAATGGCTTTATTTTATCAAAGTCTGACATTTTTTCTTCAATTTCGGCCTCAATATGGGAGGGGCCTCCATGCTTGACAATTAGGGTCTCGACACTGTCCATATCCAAAATCCTGCCGTGGTCGAGAATCGCCACCCTGTCGCAAAGACGCTGGGCTTCCTCCATATAATGCGTCGTATAGATGATTGTCCTGCCCTGTTTTTTCATATCCTCGATTGTATCGAATATCAAATTGCGAGACTGCGGGTCCACTCCAACCGTTGGCTCATCAAGCAGCAAGAGCGGCGGCTCATGCAAAAAAGAGCACACCATATTAAGCCGGCGTTTCATACCGCCGCTGTATTTCGAGACCCGCCCTTTTCTCCGCTGGCTCAATCCCGCTATCTCAAGACAATTCTCCACACGCTCCTTTAACTCTTGCCCCCTTAGTCCATATATCCTGCCAAAGAAACGCAGATTTTCTTCGGCCGAAAGCTCCTCATATATCGCCAACGCTTGTGGTACCACCCCCAAAGACAAGCGGACCTCAACCAGACTCGGGTCTCTCTTTCCGTCAAGTTCCACCGCTCCGCCGTCCGGCTTCAGAAGACCGCAGAGCAATTGAATTGTGGTTGTTTTACCCGCTCCGTTAGGCCCCAACAGCCCGAAGGTTTCCCCCTTGTCCACCTCGAAGCTCACATCATCCAGCGCAACGGTGCCCCCATATCGCTTCTTTAGATTGCAAGCCTTAATCATACGCGCTTATCCCGTGAACAGGTAAGAGCTTGTGTGTCTTCTATTTCGCAAGCTCTCTCCCCCGGTCGCGTGCTCTTGTAATAGCAGCGGATATCAATTCGCTAATCTTACCTTCCGCAAATACCTTCAGCGCTGCCTCTGTAGTCCCGCCGGGGGATGTAACCTTCCGCCGAAGCTCAGCGGGGCTTTCTCCATTCTTGTCTGCCTCAATCGCAAGCAGGCCGGCCCCCTTGGCGGTCTGAAGCACCAAATCTTTCGCCACATCTTCAGGCAGGCCTAACCGGACGCCTGCCTTTACCATCTCTTCCATCAAAAGAAAATAATAAGCGGGCCCGCTGCCGCTCACCGCCGTTACCGCGTCAATTAAATCTTCATCATCAACGACAACCGCCTTACCCACCGCTGAGAAAATCGCCATTGCCTTCTCCAGCATAGGCCTTGCCTTATCGTTGGCGAACAACGCGCTTGCCCCTTCGCCTATCAGGGCCGGCGTGTTGGGCATAACCCGTACGATAGCAATATCACCTAAAATATCAGTAACATTTGCGACCTTTATACCTGCGGCGATAGATATAAAGAGCTTCACGGCTCCGATGACGTCCTTTATACTTTCTAACGCCTCGGTCATATTCTGCGGCTTGACACTTAAAACGACCGTTTGAACCTTTGCCGCCAGCTCACTGTTTTCTTCGCAGGCAATAACATTATATTTTTCAACAAGGAATTTAAGTCGCTCAACTCGAATATCACTTATGAAAACATTTTCAGGCGCATAAACATTGGCCGTTATCACGCCTTTTATCAGCGCCTCAGCCATATTCCCGCTGCCTATAAAACCTATTGTGTCCACTTCTTTCTCCTTAGGTAGTATCTGTTACAGAAAGCAAAAATCGACGATGTCACCCCTGCGAAAGCAGGGGTCCAGGGCGAAAAAGCTGGATTCCCGCTGGAGTTTATCCCGCACACGATGCGGGGTAGGAATGACAAATACTGTTTTCGCAACAAGAACTAGTTAGAGTTAACCATCCCTCCACCTTCATCCCGAGCGCAGCAACACGCAACTACCGTCATCCCGAGCGCAGCGAGGGATCTATTTTTGTATTTTACCCTTCTGGTTTTCGCTTTACGTTTTTCGTTCATTTCCGTATCCTATTTACGATACGATATATACATAAAATTTTTCTATGGCAAATATAAAACCACTTACGGAGAAAAGCAATGCAAAAACAGGCTGGATATTCCGATGCAATTAAAACCAAATATCCCGAACAGGTCGTAATAGCCATCGCAAAGGACAAAAACGGCAAAGCCAACCCTGTTACATTAGGCTGGACAATGTTCGTATCAGGCTCCCCGCCGATGATGGCGATAGCCGTTGCAAAGACGCACTACTCGATTAAAGCCATCACGCACTCGAAGTGTTTTACCATTGCGTTCCCATCATCGGATATGGCCGATGCGGCTTTATTCTTCGGCTCCAAATCCGGCCGCGACACCGACAAATTCGCCGAGTTCGAATGTAAGACCGAACCCGCCGAATCCATCGATTCGGTCCTGCTGACCGATGCCGTTGCCAATTTCGAATGCACCCTCGAATCGCAGATGCCCGCCGGCGACCATATTATCTTTGTAGGTAAAGTCGTTTCCTCGCACATCAACACCGAGCCGAAGAAACGGCTATACACCATAGGCCCCGGCCATAAATTGGGTTCAGCTTCGTAAAAAAATGGAGCCTTTTCCCTAATCCGTTCGCCGTCTTATATACAATTACGCGAAAGAGCCGGTCGCTCGCGCCGAATGGATTTAACTGTCCTTCTCTTTCTTTTGCTCGGATTTGCCACCCTCTTTTTTGGGGGCTTCTTCTTTCTGACGTTTGAAATCTACCGTGAAGTTCGGATAATCGGCAAGCTCGCCCGAGCTATAGACCTCGTAAATCTCCCACTTCATTGCGTTGGCATCCACTTTCGAGTGAGCAAATCCCATTTTGCTGCTCTGCCGGTCGGCACCGGTATGTTCGTGTTTCAGAACGGCCTTGTTACCTTGTGCCTCCCAGGTGCCCTTGCCATTACCTCCCTGGTTATCTACTCCTACCTGGACGATTTTGTCCTCTGTAGGCTTATAGAATATCATACCACGGTACTCAAAATCCGGCGTCTTAAAACGAATATTGGCCATATACTTTTCGAGCCCCCACTCGTAAACAAGTTCAACCTTGTCCCCCTCGTCGGTCGTGGCCTGCCATTTGCCGATTAACCAGTCGAACCCCCCTTCGGCCACAAAGTCGCCTAACTTCTGCTGGGCATTCGCACCGCCTGCAACGATAAAAAGTATGGCCGCTCCAGCTAAAATAGTGTTTCTCAGTCTTGTGGTTTTTGCCTGGTTCATTGCCCTTTGCTCCTTTCATAGTCAAGTATAAATTTAAGCGCTTAGCCACACTGGTAAGCCTCTATAATTTGATAAAATACCAGACCGGCCATAAAACTTCCAGAATTTATTCCCCAAACTTTTCCTGTCCGTCCGACCGATTGCAGACCCACGCCTGCCCAATTGCGCTATTTAGAGCTTATCCGAATAATCGGGTCGTTATGAGGCCGAGCGAAAAGTTCGAGGCCAAGGCGGCAGGCCAAAAATGCTCGGAGGCGTGGTTTTCTCCACGTTGAGAACGTTTTTGGCCGACAACGCAGGCATCGGGCTTTGCAGCCGGCCGCAATAGAGCGGGTTATTTGGATAGGCTCTTAACGTAGGGGCAACCCCACGTGGTTACCCTGATGTGTTGTTGCCATTCCCATGATTGGGTGGCAGCCCCACGCCCGCCCCATTGCGCTATTTAACGTAGGGGCAACCCCACGCCGTTGCCCTGATGTGTTGTTGCCATTCCTATGGTTGAGTGGCAGCCCCACGCCTGCCCCATTGCGCTATTTAACGTAGGGGGCAACCCCACGTGGTTGCCCTGATGTATTGTTGTCATTCCCATCGTTGGGTGGCAGGAGTAGGGTGGAGCGGCTTGCCCCACCATTATTTCTATTCCGTCATTTCGACCGAAGTGATGCGCAGCATCCCGGAGTGGAGAAATCTATTTAAACATTTAAACAGTTTCGCCGAAGGTGAATCAAATAATTGAAATCATAATGTGGAGCCTGCCCCACCATTATTTCTATTTACCAAATCCTCACAGATTCTGGTTGAACGTAGTTTGTAAATTATACCTGTTCTACTCTTTTATATTACTTCGCTGTATCGAAAGTGACAGTGATATAGTGAGTCAATCCCCCAAATAACATTAAAAACATGTTTTGTCTAAGAGCTCAATGTTCTAAGAGATTTAACTAACCGTTAAATTTATCCGCGATGTCTGCAAACGCGAAAAATCCATTCTATGTTAAGACAGGTATTATATTGACACCATCTTTTTCAGACTTTATATAATTGATTATGAACCAATCAAAAGGGCGACAAAAACATCGTGGATGGTTTAATGCTTGTCATCTTTGGTTTAAGGTGATTTTCCGAGATCTTTTGCTCGCTGGTAAAAAATTATGTATATTCCTGTATTTAGGATGCCACGCGGCAGTTCGATTCCTTAGAGATATTCATCCTGGAAAAGTAACGAAGATTATACTCATCATATTTATATTCCCAGTATCTTACCAAATTGTTCTTACTGTTTATGCTTGGTGGATGGTACTGCTCGGCCATTGTCCTCTTCCGCATTTTTGTTATTGGCTGATTGCAGGCTTTTTACTTTTTTTCTTTGGGATGCTTGTTCAAACGCTTCCACTTGAAGAATGGCTTGGAAAAGGTAGATTAAAAGCATTATTTCTTATATTTCGTGCAATTTTATTTGCCGCGACTGTTGCTGGTGGTGGATTTATTACAACGTATGGTTGGAATGAACGAGACAATTATATCAACAAGCAAGCCCTTTTGTTTGCAGCGGCCATGGAATGGAAACAAAATGATATGCGAAATGTTGAGATTGAGGTCACATTGAGTCACATTCGGCAGAGAGATTACAAAACCTTATATTTTTTTATCTTCCCGACAAATCATGAACTCACTCGTGCAATAGATATAACCCAACTTGAGCGGCGACGAATCCAACAATCGTTTTTAGATTTAGCCATTCTTGAATATACCCAGAGAATTGACTATCTGAACACTCGCCTTTATGCTGCTAATATAGCAGGTCACCCGTTTAAGGTTTATCGTAAACTGATTGATAGCATCTTTGGTAGGGGTGACGCGTATCCAGATTACCTTATATACCATCGTGTTGTTGAGAAAATACTTAGGAAAAAGCATCCAGGGCTCTTGGAACGCGTGGACTGGATGCAGCGTAAGATGATTGATAGGAGGAAGGAAAGGGTAGACGAACTAACTGAGCCTGCGGACCCAAATGACCAGCCTAATGACTATTAAATAAAACCTTAAATTGTTAATCTAAACAATCCAAAACATCAGTAATTCCCAGAAGGTCTACGGGAAGTAGATAAACGTTAGATACTTTCAGTGATTTTTACTTACGAATTCTTCTTTCAACGCTTTACTCAACCGTTTTAATCCTTGTCTCATCACTTAATTTTGGGCAATTCGACAAACCAATTACATCTAAGTTGCTTCTCTCTGGCCGGTAAACCTCATTTAAGCGACAACCTTGAACAGCTTCACCTTCCCCTTCACCCTCACCGCACCCAAGCTGAGCAGTGAAGATATGGCGGAATTTGTGTTTGGCCTTATTCGGATAGTTTTGGTATAGTGCGCCCGGCCCCGGAGACCCTTGCTAAAAGCTATTTGTATCATTCGTTTTATACAACATGATGATATGGAACTTTTTGTTTCTGGTCCCGAGGCACTTGATCCCGATGTATATGACAGTAATCCTGATGGTTATAGATACTCAAGATACACTTGCAGTGCGGAAACATGCATTTCCTGCCCTCAGCCGAAGTCTTTAGTGTTTTTCCCATCGTTACTCCTTTGTAGGTAGAGAGCCAAACAAAAAAAGCTGCAAAGGTTAGTTATCTTCCTTTGCAGCTTAAAGAGTTTCTAATCTTTTGCGTTTTTATCATTTTACCACATTATTCAGCTTTGTCAAACAATCTTTTTATAAAGGACCGCCGCACGTAAAGCATCGGATAGTAACATAGCCGTTTCAATCGCTAACGAAGATAAAAAGCCCCTGCGATGCGGAGGGAGAGGAAAAAGCGAGATAAACCGCAGGGGCTTGGAGACTAAATTGTTCTGCGTCTGCGCAGCCAGGTTACAAATCCTACGCCGGTGCTGCCGAGCACGATTGCAGAGGGAGCGGGGATAATGGTGGGTTCTCGAAGGCCGGGACTATCCCAGACTTTGGTGGGAACAAGAAGAAACCGCAGATTAATGCAGATGCACGCTGATTGAGAAGGCTTGAATCTCGCGAGTCATTCATTGCGCAATGCTGGCTCGGTGCGTTTACTTCATCATTGGATATTCCTTGCTCGATATTCGACCTTCAATTGTGAATAACGAATATCCAATAGCGAATATCGAATGTCGAATGAAGTACCCTGGCGAAAACATTATTATCCGCGTTCATCTGTGTCCATCAGCGGTTTCATAACACAGCTGTCATTTGAGGCTTGGCTCTGTTTAGAACTTCGGATTTAGTGCTTATCTTCTATCCGTCCTCCGTCTTCTGTCTTCCGTCCTCCGCCCTCCAACTTTAGCTCACTTTAGGCACTTTAGTTCACTTTAGCTCACTCCTCACTAACGAGCATCCGTCTTCTCACCTGATAAATCCGTGCTAATCCGCGTCTAACAAGAACCGTTCTTCGCCGGCTTATGAAAAAGGCCGTTTCAATGGCCTTGTGGACGAAAGCAAGTCTCCGTGGCGAAAGCTCGCTTTCAGAACAGAGCTTGCCGAGAACACCAAGCTGGCTAAAACATAATCCGTGTAATCAGTGAAGCTTGTCCTGAGCGAAGCCTGCCCTGAGCATGGCCGAATGGGTCGAATGGATCCGTGGTTTAAAATAGGTAAAAATTCCCCCAGTTTTCAATCAAAAACACTGATACCTAAGAACAAAAATCAAATTTTTTAAAAAATTTTTAACTTACTTTCCCAAATCGAGTTACGAGAATCACTAATCGATATTCGAGGACTTTTTTTGCATCAAAAGTGCAGGTAGCTCTAATTATAGAGGTGCTACTTTTTTCGCCTCCGGCAAAAAAATGCCAAACTCTAAACTTGTCCTCGAATGTCTTAGTCGGGGATCTCGTAGTGCAGCGCAGACACCGCACCAATTGTCCAGCACCAAAACGACGTGCTTTTTTGGTGCTGGGCACGACTAATTGGTGCGGGGCAAATAACCAACGAACTATAAACCATGAACTATGAACAATTTACCGTGAAATACGCAATACGCAATACGCCATACGCAATACGAGCATCTGCCCTCTACATCTGTCGAGAACCCTCTACAAATCAACCCTTTTTATGCAAAACAAACCCAATTTCCGAAAAAGTCAAATGAACGTAAACATCTTTTCAACAAAGGCTTATGAAAATAAATCCAATTGGACACTTGGTCAAAACAAACCCAATTCAAACCCAATCAAACCCAATCTCCGAAAAGCCAAAATGAATGTAAACTCACTTATAACAAAGGATTACAGAAAAAAAGATGATTTCGCAGTCCGAATAAACAAACCCAATTCAAACCCAATTTCTTCAAAGCCCAAAATGAGCGCAAACGCTTTTTCACAAAAGGATTATGAAAATAAAACCGCCCTCAGGCCCCAAAAAAACAAACCCAAACAAACCCAATTCAAATCGCAAGGCAGAAGCGAAAAAATGGAACGTTTTACGCAGCCTATCCGACCTATATTAAAGAATTATGAAAAAGAGCCGTGAGCAAATATACGATGAGCTGCTCGTCATAAAATGCCGTCAGGCAGACAAAGATGCATTTGACGAGCTTGTCGGCAGATGGCAAAAACGCCTCTGGCACTATGCCTTTAAGGTAACCGGCTCTCAATCCGCTGCCTGGGACATTGTTCAGGAAACCTGGTATGGCATTATAAAAGGCATAAGAAAACTCGAAGATGTAACTGTTTTTCCCCGATGGGTCTTTAGAATCGCTAATAACAAATGCGCCGATTGGCTGCGTAAACAGCGGCTGCAAAATCGGCTTAATAACGAGCTTTTGAAACAGCCCCAAAATGAACCCGACAAGAAGCAAAACGGCGATGAAGCAACCGAATCTTTGCGGGCAGCCCTTGAGAAACTTCCGCCCGACCGCCGGGCACTGCTTACATTGCGATACCATGAGGGCTTCGATATATGCCAGATAGCTGAAATTATTGGTGTTCCTGAGGGAACAGTAAAATCACGACTTCATCGCACACTGGACCAGTTAAGGCAAACAGTAGGGCATTATTAAAATGGATAAGTTAGAAAAAGAATTAACAGAATTGCTAAAAAATGAAAGCGGTCTCGAAGCCAATAAGGATGAAACCGCAAGAAAGGAGACGTATCAAATGAAGTTAATTTTCGAAAGATTCGTAAAGGATATACGCCGGGCAAGATTAGTTTTCTGGATATTCTTTCTGTTAAGCATGGGTATGATGGTCGGAGGTTATATCGGCCTACGCACAACCGGAAACACAAGAGGTATGATTTCCTGGGCGATTTTTCTTATGATTGGCTTCAATTCTACAATCTTGATGAAACTGTGGTACTGGGTTGAAGATGCAAAATTTAACGTTCAAAAGGAAGTAAAGCTATTGCAGCTTCAAATCGCCGAACTGGCCCACAAGGAGAAACCTTCCGAAAATTAGGCCGGATTAGTTCTTTATGACTTATACCACAGTGAACAATATAATAAGGCTATGTTTTCAGAACAGGATAAAGTAGTACCAAATTCAATAGATTAGTCTATCGCGAAGGGATACGACTGTATGGCCAAACTGGCAATCTCAACTGCCAATAATCAATTGTTAGCTCGTTAGCAGCTCGAATTCTTCGCTGCTGAGGGATTGTCTCAACTTTTGCAGGGCAATCAGCTCGATCTGGCGGACTCTTTCCTTGCTCAAGCCGAGCTCTTCGCCGACTTGCTTTAAGGTCTTTGTCTCTTTCCTTATTGGTGAGCCGACCAGGCCAAAACGATTCAAAATTATATGCCGTTCGCGTTCGGTGAGATTATCATCGATAACCTGAGTCAGGCTTCTGTGAGCTTGTTCCATTGCCGCGAAATCGGCTGCATCTTCGGCTCTCAAATCGCGATGGATATTTGCCAGCGAAGCTGTTGTGGCTTTGTCGAGCCGGCCGGTCTGAGCAGGAATCTTACGGGCGAAATCCTTGGCTATGATCCAGGATGCGAAAGTAGCAAACCGAAAGCCCCTGGTATAATCGAATTTCTCAACCGCCCGCATCAACGAGATATTGCCTTCACCGACCAAATCGAGCAAACCTGCCCCGCTGGCGGTATGTTTGCGTGCAACGCTGACCACAAGTCGCAGGTTCGCCTCAATTATTCTTCTTTTTATCTCTTCGGCCTGGGCTAAATAGTTTTCTATCTGACTTAGTCTTACGCCCGATACGCGAGTCGATTTTATGCCGGTGCGGATTCGGCAGGCCCGGAATTTGAGGTAATTATATATGCGGAACAGCTCGACTTCATGTTCTCTATTGAGCACAGGAGAATTTTTCAAGGTCTGCAAATACCCCGGCAGGGAACCGCGGGCTAATTCGAGCGGCTCAATATCCTTGCGGGCGAGCGGCTCAACATCCTTGCGGGCGAGCGGCTCAACATTGCTGATTGGCTCTGCCCCGCTACGGCCTCGGCCTTGCTGCTTCGGCGAAGCGCTTCGCAGAGACGAGTCGCCGAGACGAGCCAAAATCTTCTCTTCGGCATCTTCTTCAAGAAACTCATCGCTGGGGACGAATTCAATCTTTCTGGCCAGAAGTGCCTTTCTCCTTCGCCGATTTATAATCCGATATATCGAACTTTTATTCCTGTTGAATCGCTTCATCAGGTCTTTGACATCACAGCCTTGTTTGAACAGCCTGTAAATCTCGGCGGCCTGGGCCGGCTCAATTACACCGGTGGACTGTGTAGAAATAGGTTTATCAGGATTGGACTTTTCGTAATTTAGCAGTGTGTATCTGATGGTCTCGTGGCACTTGCCGGTTTCATCGCTTATCCTCTTTATAATCTGGTGGCGAGAGAGGTTCGTCTCGGCGGCAAGTTTTGCTGCTTGCTTTGTAATCTGCTGCTTTTGCTCATCCGTCAGTCGCGAAAAGCTTTTTGCCTTAGCAGCGATGTCCGGATTTGCTTTGAGGAATTTATCGACCGTTGACTGCAAAAAGCCAAAACGTCTCTTGCCGTCATCAAAAATAAAAATTCTCGCAAACAGACCTCGTTCTCGCCAGCGGTATATTGTTTTTGTTGAAATCCCTAAAGCCACTGCAAGCTCTTCGATAGTGTAAATTTTTTGGTCTTGCTCGGCGGCGGGACGAGCGAGCCGGGCGCTCAGCTTAGAGATGAAAATCCGCAGGTCATCCAACAGCTCATCACCTTTTATCAGCTCCTCCGCCACTGGGCTTTTAGGATGAAAACCCGTAATACGAAAACATACAAACTCGAAAGGATATTCCTTTTCCGGCTCGATAACCGCATAGAGTTTCTCCGCAGCGTCAAGCTGCGCGCGACGCTTGTTTTCAGGCGTAAATCGAAGCTGCAGCAGCAATTGGGCTAAACTTTGACTCTTTATGTTTCGCATAACTAAGTATCCATTTTACCAAAATTGGGCGCAAAAAAACAGCCGTATAAAACCAATCATAAAAATTTAGTGCGCTCGATATGCACTCACTTTGAAAACGTTACCATTTTTAAGTTTTTCATAAGGCACTGATGCCAAAGGGTATATAGAATGGAGTTTTTTCGAATTGGCAGATAACGGCCTTCTGGGTTGTAGCCAGTTGTAGGCGGGTTGTATAGATTTTCTCAATAAAATGGGGCCAATTTAGTGGTGACTTGTCACGGTTTTGCGCCTTCGGATTGAGGCAGTTTTTCCCGCCACTGGGAGGCCTTCTTCGGCTTGCCCCAGGCTTCGTAGAGTTCGATCAGGTTGTTCAATGACTCTAATGTATGTGGGTGGGCGTCACCAAGTTTGAGGCGGCGGCCTTCGACTGCTTCAAGTAGAAGCTTCTCTGCTTCTTGATATCGACTCTGCTCTTTGTATAGCACAGCTAAGTCGTTTTTGGATTCCAGCGTATCCGGATGATCGTCACCTAACTCGCGCTGCCTGCCCTTCAACGCCTCGTCGAAGAATTTCTCAGCCTGTTCGTATTGCTTCTGCTTTGTGTAAAGTACAGCATAAGCATTCACAAAGCGAAGCGTCAATGGGTGTTCCGGACGCAGCCGCTCACGAGCGATTGGCAACGCCTCACTCAGTAAAATCTGCGCCTCGTCATAACGGTCTTGAGCCATATATAGGCGGGCAAGGCCGCACATGGACAGCAACGTGTGCAGGTGCTCGTTCCCCGCCATCAGGCGTTGTGTCGCCAATGCCTTGTCAAATAGCGGCTCCGCATCATTATACCGACCCTGCTCAGTGTACATATTGGCAAGTGAAGTAATGTACACGAACTCCCAGCTACTGAATTCCTCAGGCCACTCGGCATCCTTAAGCGTCTCCGTAAACATCTGCTCCGCCTCTTCGTACCGGCCCTGGGCCGCGAACACATTGGCAAGGTTGCATCTTATAAAAGGAGATGTCCAAACATTCTCTTTTCCCAACTCATGCCGGACGGTCTCCAATATCTCATCAAACAAGGATTCTGCTTCTTTGTATTTTCCCAAGTTATAATATGTCGCGGCAAGGGCATTCATAGTGTAAATCTGGTCTTCAACACCGCTAACGCGTTGCCTAATTTGGAGATTCTTGGTCCACAGACGCTCCATATCGTGATACCGGCCCTGGTCCTCGTAAACCCAGCCAATGTCAGCCGCTGCACGGAGTGCAGACGGATGATCCTCACCAAGATGTCTCTTATAGTTAACTTTCGCACTTTTTGGGTTCATCATGAAAAACTGTAAAAATAAAAA
>CAYUFX010000130.1:0-11691 GCA_964444135.1 uncultured Pirellulales bacterium
TTGACTTTTTCGGAAATTGGGTTTGTTTTGCATAAAAAGGGTTGATTTGTAGAGAATCCTCTACAGATGTAGAGGGCAGACGACAGAGGACAGACGACAGAGGACAGACGACAGAATACAGACGATTGATTATAAGTTTATGTTGCATAAGGAGTTATCTGGTAGTTTGAAATCCTAAATCCTAAGCACTAAATCCTAAACAAATCCAAATTACACAAATTTAAATGTTCAAAACCTTGTCTGGCTTGACAGATAATGCTTTTTGGCGTGTCCAGCACCAAATTACGGCAACAGCCTATTTGGTGCGGGACGATTCGTGCGGTTCTCCGCTATATCTTTCGTCTGCTGGCGGGTTGCGTTAGCCTTCTGGCTAACAGGCGGGTATTTTAACATATTTTCAAACAAAAGTCAATAAAAAAATGGTTTTTTAGGGAAAATCACCGTTTTTGTGTACTGTCCAGAGCCATTAATAGGTGGCTGTACTTAGTTGAGGAATCTGTGCTTCCCGTAAATGAGCACTGTGGATTCCTTGTGCAAGTTCTTTGGAGTAAAGAATTTTAGTATTTAACTCATTATCTACTAAAAATGATATTAACCTTTGCTCCCATATAGTCTTCTGGTCGTATCCAAGAACAAAGATATCTGGCTTGAATTTCAATATTGATTTGAGCCCCAGATTATAGGAGTCGTAGTGGATATAGCTTGCTAAACGCAATCTTGCTAGATTTGTTCTCCGCGTCTCCCAATTCAATGGCATATAGTTCTTGTTTGTCAAAACTTCAATATCAGGTATCAAGATTATATGCATTTCATCACAAATTGACCTAATATTTAGCAACAATTCTTTATGCCCATCATGGAGTACGTTGAAAGTTCCCCAAGTAAATGTTCTAATCATCCGTGACGTCCTACAACTATTCTTTTATTAAAGCTGCGAGGTAGTTAATACACTTTTTTTTCAATTTAGAAAAATGCTCCTTATGTTTCTGTTCTTCAAAAAAGTTGGATTTTGATTCGGTAACTTTCAATATTTCCCTGAAGAAACCTGTTATTAGTGGGTCTAATTTAGTTGTGTACAATTTATCAATACCAGTTTCTAACTCTGCGCCAACTTTATTGCGGAGTTCTTTGATATCGTTTGCAATAGCGTCATAAGGGAAACACACAATTATATCCGAAACTGACTCATTAAATTTTTCTGCTTTTTTGTATCCAGGATAAACTTCACCTTCATAAATCATACTTAAATGGGGAGCAAGGTCAAACAAACTTTTTGGAGTTTCTTCAATTTCATCAAAAAATATTTCACTTGTGAAATCCTCGATTTTCACAGCAGGAATGACTTCTATATCGTAGAATACAGAATAATCTGCCATTTGTGCCTGTTTGGCGATTTTATCCTCGAGTCCTTTTAACTCAACCCATTTTCCTTCCGTCTCTTTATATTTTTGCAATTCAGTTTTATGATCTTTGATGAACACATGTCGACACAAATGAATTTTTTCAAACAAAATTCTAAATTTAACTCTTTTATTTATGTCAGACGGCAAACCTTCTATCTTAGAAAACCTGCTTAAAAGTTCATTGTCAGTTAGAAAACACATATCTTTAGGTTCACGTTGTAAGGCATTAAGACCCCTTATAATTAATTCTTGAGCGCTTCTATGTACACTATTATGGTATAATCTTCGATAAACTAAATTCCGAGCTTGCAATAAGGTTTCAACTGCGGGCATACTTTCGATTTTCAGGAACAACTTATACTTATTATCATGCTTTTCAAGGATCAAATTACTGATTATTTCCCCTATATCGATGTTACCGGTATTAACTCCAGAAAAATAAGCATCTCTTTTTAAATAATCTAAACGGTCCAAGCCATAACAAGATGCAATAATGTCCTTAAGGAAATAGTATTTACTATTTAATTCCTGTGAGCCCAACTCAGGAGCTTTGCCCGTGGCAATATTATATATATTTATGGGGTCTAAAAGTGTTATATTCTCAGAATTATGATTTGATTGGTCAAATCTGTCTTTTATCTTTTTCAAAACTGTTTTTATCTGTTTATATAGTTCGTCATCGATATCATTTCCACTCTCATCTTGACCGGTTATTAGTTTCTTTGCCATTTTTTCATGGTCCCAGCCCTTGAACTTTTTGTTTCTTCTACAAAACATCTCGAATATATGACCAAACGGCCCATGACCAACATCATGAAAGAGCGCTGCTAAACTCATCGAAGCTTCAAGAATTGAATTTATCTTAGGAAAATCCTTTTCGGATTCGACAACCAATTCTCTTAATCTATTGAATAATATTGAAGCCAAATACGCAGTACCAACGCAGTGGTCGAACCGAGTGTGCACTGCACCACGAAATGTAAGATAAACTGTGGATAATTGCTTTATCCCTTGAAGTCGCTGAAAAACGTCTAAATCCATCGCTTCTCTCAAATAGTAGGGAAGTGGCACATATCCATAGAGGGGGTCATAATAAAGCCCCGTGCCTTTTTTTGGTACCTTCTTTGCAAGCTCAGAAATAAGTGGAAATTTCATTTATGGCTCCTTTTATAGATTTAATAGAGATATTTACGTATTAAAAGTACCTTATTCAGTTCTTCCTTTTTTTTGTTTTTCAGGTTTGGCCTTCTTTTTCTTACCAGTACATCATACCTATTATGAATGAAACCTAAAATGCAGACATTCCTCTTCGTTTAATTTTAAAGCAATTGACGTACCTCAAAAAGAGAACTATTTAGGTGTTTTACCAGCAGCTTGACACGACGGGCAAATATGAACATCAACATAACCTTCTACGTGCCAGCCTTCTAAGCCAGAAGGTGACGCGTGGTCGTCTCTTTTTTCGGTTTCTGCGCCACATATTTCACAACGATACCACCATTTCTTACGCTCGACATCTTGAATAAACATGGTAAACGTCCTTTTTAATATAAATTAGATTATCAAAACAAAAAACCTTCATTCCCTAATATAATTTTCATGTCTCGATAACAAAGAGTACAAGAGAACAAGAGCACAAGTGCATAAGGCAAAAGGTGCAAAGGCACAGGTGCATAAGAGAAACAGCATAGGCTAAAGCCAATCCTACGAGCTAAAGCCATAATTAGAATACAAAAGCAAACAGCTACGAAACTCAAAAGAAGTACTCGTTCAGATGCACAGCCCGAATGAGAAAACGGATACGAAATTATCTCAGGGGGTAACCCCATGAGATAACGCTTCACTATCTCACGGGGTAAAATAACAGTAAGTAAAGGTGAAGGCAAGGGGAATTTTGAGTTAATTGGTTAATTAGTTAATTGGAGGATTAGAGGATTGGGGAATTGGTGAGTGATTAATTAGGTTATCAGATGAACAGGAAATCAGGGTGGAGGTTATCAGGACAGCAGGGTATTAGGATTATAGCGAATGAATATAAATCTTTTGGTGCAAGCAAGGAATGTCGAATTTCGAAGTTTCGGGTGAGGGCGGTTACCTGTGGCACAAGTCGCAAACCGCCCCTACGTTCGGGGACAAGCAACCACGTGCTGCCGGAAAAATTATTCCCACAGCCTAAAGTAAAAGCTGTCTTTCCCCAAGCCGATGCAGCGCCATAAGCTCAGAGGCTGGGAAATCCATTCGAAGCGGTTGCATTTTTTTGACAAATAGTTTATCTTGATAATATACAGGTTTAGCAGCGTTGTAGAAAGAAGGCTAAAGCCAAATGTCAGATTATACCCCCACGAATTCTAATCTGCCTGGCGCCGGTCGGTTCGCAACCACGCACTGGAGCGTGGTTATGGCGGCGGGCCGGCCAAAGTCTGCCAGTTACCAGCAGGCTCTGGAGACGCTCTGCAAAACATACTGGTTTCCGCTTTATGCATATCTGCGCCGCCATGGATATGAAAGCCATAAGGCCGAGGATTACACTCAGGCGTTTTTCGCCGCCCTGCTGGCCAAGGGCGGCCTGCGCCTGGCCGACCCCAAACGCGGTAAATTCCGCTCGTTTCTGCTTGCTTCCTTGAAGCACTTTCTCTCCAATGAGCGTGCCCGCGAACGGGCAAAAAAACGGGGTGGAGGCCGAAAAGTCCTTTCTCTGGATTTCCAGAACGCTGAAAGTCAGTATGCCCTTGAGCCGCGAGATGAGTTATCGCCGGAAAAGCTCTTTGAACGCTCGTGGGCACTTACAGTGCTGGACCGGACGATAGCCCGCCTGCAGGCTGATGCAATCAGTACGAACAAACAGAAGCTGTTTGACCGTTTGAAAGTTTACCTCACCGCAGAAAAAAGCTCTGTCCCTTACCGCGATGCGGCTGCCGAGCTTGACATGGCCGAAAGTGCAGTGAGGGTGGCTGTACACCGCCTGCGCAGACGCTATAGAGAGTTGTTGCGGGACGAAATAGCCCAGACCGTTACTTCTGATGACCAGATTGATGAGGAAATCCGCGACCTCTTCGCTGCTTTGGGCTCCTGAGCCTGCCTGTACACGCGCCAATTGCAGCCGGTCTGCGGTAGGGCGCCGACGATGGAGATGGTAATGTGGGTGATGGCCAATTGGTGCGAGGCTGGAAAAAATATTCGATATCGTGTAACCTTTCCGCCGGTTTGCTTAAGTAATGGGTAGAAGCGGCTGGTATCGTGAAAGGAGATGTTATTATGGCTGAAGAAAATCATTGTCCGCAGTGTGGGGCCAAGCTGCCCGCTGATGCCCCGCAGGGGCTGTGTCCGCAGTGTCTTATGAAGCTCGGCCTGCCGACTGGCGCCGAGCCCGACAAGGCAGACGCCTCTGAGCCCACGAGTGATGTTCCGACAAGTGCTACACCGCCGGGTGGCTTTGTGCCGCCTGAGCCGGCGGAATTGGCAAAGCAGTTTCCGCAACTGGAGATACTGGAACTGTTAGGTCAGGGCGGTATGGGGGCGGTTTATAAGGCCCGCCAAAAGCAGCTTGACCGCCTGGTGGCCCTGAAAATCCTGCCGACACAGGTGGCCCAGATGGAAGCTTTTGCCGAACGATTCACACGTGAGGCGCGTTCTCTGGCCAGGCTCAACCATCCTCATATTGTTATGGTGCACGACTTTGGTCATACCGGGGAGGGTTTGTATTACTTCATCATGGAGTTTGTGGAAGGGACGGATTTACGCCGGGTTATCCAGGCCGGTGAGCTTTCGCCCGCCGAAGCATTAGCTATTGTCCCCCAGGTCTGTGAGGCCCTGCAATTTGCTCACGAAGAGGGTATCGTACACAGAGACATCAAGCCGGAAAACATTCTATTAAATAAGAAGGGCCGGGTGAAAATCGCCGACTTTGGCCTTGCCAAGCTCTTAGATCGACCGGCAACTGTATATACTTTGACGCAAGCCGGGCAGAGAATGGGCACGCCGCATTATATGGCCCCGGAGCAAATCGAACATCCCGACCAGGTGGACCACCGCGCGGACATCTATTCACTGGGTGTAGTATTTTATGAGATGCTCACGGGTGAATTACCCCTTGGACGGTTTCCTCTGCCTTCCAAAAAGGTCCATGTGGATGTGCGCTTGGATGAAGTAGTGCTCAAGACCTTAGAGAAGGAGCCGGAGCTTCGTTATCAGCAAGCTTCTGAAGTCAAGATCGACGTGGAGACAATTGCATCCAAAGGCCGGACGTCAGGCTCTGCGGGCAGAGTATTTGGAGGCGCCAAGGCCGCTGAGGGTATCGGAGCCATACGACACCGTGTATGGATTCCCGCAGTCGGTTTGCTCATCGCCGGTGCCCTCGATTGTCTAACCGTTGTCGGGGCATTGGTCGGGGGTATTCACTTACTAATACGTGGGAGTTTCTCCGGAGAAGTCATCGGTTTTTTGCCTGGTTCCGCCCAGATAGTCATCGTGGCTGCTATGGCGGCATATTCGGTTTTCGTCGTCCTGGGCGCCTGGAACCTGATGCAATTACGCTCCCATCGCTTGGCCATGACGGGCAGTATCCTGGCACTGTTTCCTTTCTCTCCCGGAGCTATCATCGGAGTGCCTATGGGCATCTGGGCACTGGTGTTAATGACTAAAGAAAAAGTAAAGGCAGCCTTTGGTCAGGAAGGAACCGAAGTCGAAATACCACCGAAAGTCCGCGAGTTTACGGTCTCAACGGCAAAGGATATGAAGGATGTATTCAGTCGCGGCAGGGCCGAGGTCGAAAAGATATTAAGTGAAAAAGGCCCGGGCTCAGAGCAGCCTGAAGCTGGCGTGCCGGTCAAGACCCGACCGATGGCCGTCGGCTCCCTTGTTCTGGGATTCGTAAGTATATGGTTCGTCTCTGCTGGCGGGGGGTTCGCCCAAAAGTTTGTCTTTGTTTTCTTGTCTGCTTTCTTTGCCATCTTCCTCGGCATGATGGCTATGAAGAGGATTAAGTCTTACCGGGACCGTTTTTTGGATACCGCACTTGCAATCACCGGAATTGTCATAGCATCGATATCCGCTATTACATTGTTCACCAGCCTGTAATGAATTGAGTTTTAAGAACAATAAGACCTTATACCGGTTCTGTTTACGTACCGACTGATTTTTTCTCGTGGCACGGCCATCCTGACCGTGTTTTAACTCCACAGCCCAAAGTCCTAATAACTCCTTTCAGGGGACGCCTTGCGGCGATGCACCCTGATTTCCTGTTAACCTAATTACTTATCCTCTTCATCCTGCTTGCCCTCCGTAGCTGGTTCCTTCGCAGCCTTGGTGAAGAAGGATAGTGAAGGTGGGAGCGGAGCCTGCTCTGAGCTGCTCGACTTAGCTTGTCGAAATCTTGTCGAACGGCTCGAAGGGTTAATTCTCTAGTTCCGCCCTCTGCCCTTCTTACCTCCTGTTCCGTCTCCGAACAAGGGCTTGTTGTACCCGAACGCCTGCGGAGATGCGAAATAGTCCTTGCCAAAGTAGTGATTGTGGTTTATTCTATTACGACCTTGTTGGGAGATGATTTTTCTAAAACGCTGTTAGGGAGCGACAAAATGAGAATACGAATCAGTTCTTTTTGCAGTATTTCTGCGTTTTTTGTGGTATTAGGTTTGTCCATTTCAACGGGGTGCGCTCGGAAAACGCAGGCGTTATTCACCAAACCCGAGCTCATTACCTTTGGACGGCTGGCAGTACTTGGTCTCACCCCTGAACAGGAACAGATATTCATGGCTTCCTACACCAAGGCCTTTCCCGGACAAATCATTACGTTTGTTGAAAGGAGCCGATTGCAGGAGATAATCAGTGAGCAGGATTTGCTGCAAGGAAGATTAGATGACAGAACCCGGGCCAAGATAAAGCAGATTCTCGGCGTTGAAGCCCTTATCATGTGTACCTACTATGACGGTACTATTGGTGCCGGTAGAAGGAAGCTGCGTGTTCGGATAGTAAACAGCGAAACAGGAGCCATCGTGGGGTCGGTAATAACCCAGGCACGCGACAACTTCGAATACCATTGTGACAAGGCAGTAAAGGCACTCAAGGCGGATCTTATGAGTGGAAGCTAACCCGAGTTCGCCAGATGAAATTTTTTTTGGCAATTTTCAAAAAAATATATTTGATGCGAACCAATCAGAAGTGATTTTGGGAGCAATATCCTCTTAAACGCTTTGTAGTATAGACCTACCCTATTGAAACATAGCAAGATCGCTGTCACTATTACCGTTAGTCAAAGGATTTTGCTATGTTTCTCAAAAGATGTGCTCGTAAAAAGAATGGTAAGCCACATACATACTGGCAATTGGTCGAATCCTATCGAACACCAAGAGGGCCACGACATCGGGTAGTGGCTTATCTTGGAGAGCTGGACGCCAGTGAACATCGTGGCTGGGGACGTTTGGCATTACACTTGGACGGCAAAGCAGCAGTCAAGGCCCAGCAATTGATGCTGTTTAATACAATTGACACCCATAACAACGATCCGGTTCCTCAATATGTTGAAGTAGATCTCAAAGGTGTACGGGTGGAGCGGACACAAGATTTTGGAGACGTCTTTTTAGCTCTGACCTTGTGGCGGATGCTGGGCTTTGATGAACTCTTCAGCAAAAACCTTCCTGCCGGCCGAGAAGAAGTATCCTGGTCATTAATGGCTTGTGTTTTGACTATAGCGCGTTTCGTGGAGCCGGACAGTGAATTGCATGTGGAAGATACCTGGTATCACCGAACAGCATTAGGCCAGATGCTGGCGGTAGCTGCCGGGAAAGTCAATACTGCACGTTTGTACCGTACGTTGGATACGATTTTGCCCTTGAAATCGGATATTGAAACTCACCTGAAGCAACGAGTGGGTGAATTATTTTCACCCGATTTCGACCTATTGCTCTACGACGTTACCAGCACTTATTTTGAAGGACAGGCCAAAGCTAATCTACAGGCAAAGCATGGTTATAGTCGGGACCATCGAGGCGATTGTAAACAAGTCTGTATCGGGTTGGTAGCTACGCAGGATGGATTTCCATTAGCGTATGAAGTTTTTTCGGGCAATAGAGCTGATGTAACGACTGTGGAAGAAATGGTGGAGATTATGGAGAGCAAGTATGGTCGAGCGCGACGTATCTGGGTTATGGACCGGGGTATGGTCAGTGAAGATAACCTTCAGTTTCTACGTAATCGTGGTGGCTTTTACCTTGTGGGCACACCCCGAGGAATGCTTAAAAGATTCGAGGCGTATTTGCTCGATAGCGATTGGTCAAAAGTACAAGAAGGAATCGAAGTCAAACTGGTCAATTCACCCAATGGCCGGGAAACCTTTGTATTATGCCGCAGTGCCGATCGTCGTGAAAAGGAAAAGGCTATTCACGAGCGTTTTGCCGAACGGATCGAAGCTGGATTAAGTAAACTGGATAAAGAACTCAAGCGGACCGGCAAAAAACGGGACCGAGCCGTTCTTGAGCGTCGCATAGGCCGTTTACTGGGGAAAAACTCTCGTGCCGCCGGTGGCTTCAAGATAAAGGTTGTTGAAGATAAAACTTGCCCGGCTTCTCTTCAGTTGCGTTGGTGGCGTATTGAAGCCTGGAGACAGTGGTCCTCGCTAAGTGAAGGTTGTTATCTGCTGCGTACCAATCTCACCGAACAATCGCCCGAGAAGCTTTGGCAAACCTATATGCAATTGACCGACGTTGAGGCGGTTTTTCGTACCGGTAAAAGTGATCTGAAAATTCGTCCCATTTGGCATCAGCTGGAACATCGGGTACAGGGACACATATTGTTCTCTTTTTTGGCTTATGCACTTTGGAAGACACTGCAAATTTGGATGGAACGGTCTGGCTTGGGCCGGGGCGTCCGAACGGTTATTGAAGAATTTGCCCGCCTCAAAGCCAACGATGTAATCCTCAAGACATCGGCTGGTCGGGAGATCAAATTGTGTTGCATTACCCAGCCGGACCCCGCTCAGCGTGCGTTGTTTGACCGGATGGGTCTGATGATCCCGGAACGTTTGGGCCGACCTTTATGGGTTCGAAAGCCCAAAAACCTGACCGAAATGTAGTATAGACTTTTGTGCAAAAAGCCCTCTACCGGGCCTATAGGTGAAAAATGACCTCATAACTGGCGAACTTGGGCTAATACGGAGATCTTGACTGCTAAAGTAGTCTTTCGAGGCCAATATAATTGGGGTTCTTCTAAGACACCAATGTGCTGCTCTCGTCCAGACCATGCAAAAAAAGAGAGCACTCCTTGCCAATATAGAATTTATCTATAGGTCTTCGTGGCGCCGAGCCGTTACCGGGTCGGCTCTTTGCTTTTTCTCCCGTAGTCATCTTCATAGCGATACTGGTCTTCGACCTTCCACCGACCAAAGGACACCACGAGCATGCGGAGAGGCTTGTCCTCGGCCCAAAACCTGTGCTTGACGCCGGGAAGAATAAGGACCTCATCGTGCGTATGGGGATGATGGATTTGCCCATCCAGTTCCAGATGGGCCCCATCGTCGAGGAAATGGAAAAGCTCATATCGGATTTGGTGCGAATGCAAGCTGGCACGTTCGCCCGGACGAACGAAGGTCAGGTCAACCGAGCACTTCTGGTTGCGAACCACCATATAAACATCACCCCAGGGACGCTCCGACTTGATTGTCTGTTTTCCCTGCCGAGGGTCGGCGTCGGAAGTTTTCATAATATTATTCCAGTTGGTCAGGCTTTGAGGCGGATTGTTTGGCGATGTTCAGTAATACACCGACCGCAGCGGATGAGAGCAGCATACTCGTTCCACCGGCACTTACGAACGGCAGTGGCAGGCCTTTTGTCGGCAAAACAACCGTTACCACTCCGATATTAAGTGCCGCCTGAATTGCGATTGTCAGAACAATGCCGCCGGCCAGGAGCTGGCCGAAGCGGTCTTTACAGCGAACGACCACTAAAATCCCCAGCCAGACAAACACGATAAACAATCCAATGACTGCTGCGTTTCCGACGAAGCCGAGCTCTTCGCCGATAATTGCGAAGATAAAATCGGTCGTATCTTCCGGCAGATGTCCGTATTTGCAGATTCCCTTACCTAATCCTTTTCCCCACAGCCCGCCGGAACCGAGGGCAATCAGCGACTGGCTCGGCTGATAATTAATCGAATCCGCCCATTTATCGGGATTCAGGAAAGCGATAATCCGCTGCATTCGGGCGGGAGATTGTTTTATCGCTATATAAAAGGCCAGAGCAGCAAGCGGCAGTGGGGGTAAGATATGCCACAATCTTACCCCGGCGATGATTAGTATCAGAAAAGCTAAAAGCGATATAAGCGCTGCCGTGCCGAAGTCCTCGACGATGATAAGTATAACTACCAGGCCGACAACCGAGCAGATGGGGATGAATCTTTTCCAGTATAACCTGATTTCGGCGCCGAATTTATCGCATACGGCTGCTAAGAAGAAGACAATTACCCATTTCGCCAGCTCAGAGGGCTGAAAACTTACTGATATAGGTCCAAGGGGAATTTTTAGCCAGCGATAATGCTGGTTTATCTTGGGAACTAATCGCGGTAAAAACGGATAAAATCGCTGTGATAAAACGACTATAAGCAGCACTATACTGAGGACTAACAGATAGCTGATTGGGGATTTTAACCAGCCGCCCGACAGGCTGAGTCTGCGATAATTGAAGGCAGAGACGGCGTACATAATCAAACAGGCCAGAGGGAAAAACAAAAGTTGGCGCAGGCCGGGGTAGTCGTAAAATCTCTGTAAATCAAACTCCTGAGCGACATTGGCACTGGCCGAGAAGACAAAGACCGTACCGATGGCCATCAAAACAACAATGACCATTGCGATGCAGTCGGCGACCGGATTGTCACTTGATGCGGTAATCATTGAATACCGTTATCCCTGTTGCTCTGTCTCTATTCAATTGATGATTGTCATTGCGAGCGAAATCAGTCTTTAGCCCTGAGCGAAGTCGAAGGTGAAGCAATCTCTATCGTCCCAAAGCCGGAGATTGCCAAGGCCTTTTAGGTCTCGCATCGACAGCTCCTCGATTTACGAGCGACAGAGCACTATAGAAAAAGACAATTTTCCCAGCAGCTCAAATTTAGCCTGCTTAACTGTATCTTCGGCTTTCTTCGACTGATAACAATAAAAATTATTACGTAATGGAGATTAAGCTTGAGACGGGCTCCGGATAGCATTTGTATGCGCCATTCGATTGTCCAGGAGGAGATGTCCGGCCGGGGGTGCCCGTCAAGTTTGTAGGTGAATTTTTCAAGCCGCCAGCGGCTTTTGTAA
>CAYUFX010000131.1:0-11628 GCA_964444135.1 uncultured Pirellulales bacterium
TCTGCTCAAGTGCTCGCCGCATAAAGTCCTGATACTTTTGCCTGTCAGCCTGGGCTCGCGGCGACTGCACAGCCGGGCCCTTCGAGCGATTCAGCATTCGAAACTGAATCCCCGTTGCATCTATCGCTAATCCCATCAGTCCCCCCAGCGCATCGACCTCGCGCACAATCTGTCCTTTGGCAAGACCGCCGATAGCCGGATTGCAGCTCATCTTGGCTATTGTGTCTTTGCTGATGGTTATAAGGCAGGTTTTGGCACCGATCTTCGCGGCAGCATGAGCAGCCTCGACGCCAGCGTGACCTCCACCTATAACAACGCAATCAAACTCGTTTATTTTCGTTCTGTTAGACATATTTAGTCCCGCACCAATACCTATGGCATAAATTGTATCCATAGTAGTGTTACAAAGCAATGGACTTGGCCATCACTAACGGGACTGCTGGGTGGTTGAATCACTATAGGACAATTGGTGCGGGATAGCTTTTTTGAACTTTCTAATCAAGTCTTGACAATGGATGTTATTTCCTTAATACTATATGTGTGGTTTATATTGCAGAATCATCTAAGTTCGGGTTCTTATACGGAAACCATACAATCAATAGTTGGGCGCACCTGGTACAGAACAAGCAGATGGATAAAATACGGGATTTTGTATGCATTTTGAGATAATAGGTGAGATTGAGAGCATTGAAACGATAGCCATAAGTGGAAGAATCAGAGATATTATGCGGATTCGTAAACAATATGGCTCCGCTAAATGGAGAAAACTTAAAGGGGTTGCTAAGGTCCGCCTTCAGAGTGGAAATATTTGCAATGCTGAGATTCACTGGTATGAAGCCCATGGTATAGGCAGAAAGAAGTTTAAAATCAAAAGATTACTGGATTAAAATTATGGCTAAAGAAAGCAAAGAACCGTCATTTGCGCTTTGCATAGAGAACAAGGAATGTGAGGATTTGGAAAAGCGTAAGATTTACACAGTCCTGCCGGACGATGAGGCAGCAAAGGAAGGATACCTGAGAATCGTTGACGAGTCCGGGGAGGACTACTTGTATCCGCATTCCTACTTCGTTCTTGTCGAGCTGCCTCGCGAAGCGCAAGACGCCTTGCAAGTGGCAAGCTGACCTCTATGTTACCATAACATCTTGATGGAAAAGATAGTTATGTATTCTTCTGGTGTTTAACCAAATGTGGTTTATATTGCAGAATTAGTTAAGTTTGGGTTCTTATTCGGAAACCATATAAGCAATAGTTGGACAGAGAACCAAATGAATCAAGTAATGACAATTGAGCAAGTCGCAGAATTCCTTCAGGTAGAAGAAGATTACATTGAGGCACTATTGACATCCGGACGCTTACCAGGATTCAAGCTTGGCGGTCAATGGCGTGTTCGTCAGGAAGATATAGCGGTTTTCTTACAGACAAAGGTTGAGGAACAACAAAAAGCCTACTTAAGAGAAGCCCTTAAAGATCCCAAACAATGGGCATCTCAACTACCGCAATTTCCTGACTTTTTAAAGAAGATTGAGGAAGAAGATTTCCCAGATGATTCTTTTGGCAAGTTCCTCCAAGATGGCTGGAATTCACTTGGTTGAGTGACAACGGTGTTGCCCAAAATGTCGGTCGAGAGTATGGCGCGAAACGCCGCCGCTCACCTTGTCGTTATGTGCTTTGAGAGATTGAAATCGAAGACAATCCAGCAATGGCAGTCCGTCCTGCAAGCGAGCTCCACATATACAAAAGGAAGAATAAGAAAATATTTGATTGACAATAGCGGTGAACCAAGATTTTTGGTAATTGGGAAGATTTCAGGAGAGCATTGGTCAGCGGTCATTACCTATAGGCGTGAAAAAATAAGGATTATTTCGGTACGACGCTCCAGAAAAGAGGAAATTGATATTTATGAAAGCTAACGAATTTGACAAGAGGTTTGATGATGGCAGGGATATTTCTAAATACCTGGATATGTCAAAGGCCAGAAGACCTGGACAAGAGCAGAAAAGAGTAAATGTAGATTTCCCTCTGTGGATGATCCACTTCTTAGATAAAGAGGCAAAACGCCTCGGTGTGCCTCGACAATCTATCATCAAAGTATGGGTAGCTGAACGAATAGAAAAAGTCTCATCTTAAACATCTGATTCTAATCTCTTGCTTTTTAACAGCTTATATGGTATTTTTATGACAGAGGTAAACAGAAATGAAAAAACGTTATCAGTTACCTATCTTAATAGAAAAAGATGAGGATGGATTTTATGTAGTTGAATGTCCTGTATTCTCAGGATGCTACAGCCAGGGAAAAACCATAGATGAAGCTCTGAAAAACATTCGAGAGGTAATTAACTTATGTCTCGAAGAAAAGGAAAATAAAGAAGCCCTTAAAAATTTCCATCCCCAAGAATTAAGTTTCTACACACTGTCTTGTGCCTAAATTACCTATCATTTCCGGCAATCGAGCCATAAAATGTTTTAAAAAGACAGGTTATCAAGACCTCGTCATAAAACATTGGGTAAAGGTCTCATACGCAAGTTACTACGTAATGCTGAACTTACTATCAAAGAATTTTTAAGGTTACTTTAACTAACACGAACTGACCTATCCGTCGCGTCACCCCTGCGGTTCGTTCCTCGTCCCTATACCGGAAACACGGGTGGCAGGGCTAATTATCATCAATCGTCCTTCTCCGCCAGGGCAACCGCAGATGCAATGGCGAAATTTGCGGTATGTGTAATGCTTACGCTTATATGTTTAATCCCAAGTTTGTCGGCGATTTTTTTGACCTCCCCATCCAGAGTAACTTCCGGCTGACCACTACTATTGTTTATTACCTCAATATCCGTCCAGGCGATTTTACCCCGCCATCCTGTGCCCATAAGTTTAAGAATGGCTTCCTTTGCCGCGAAGCGGCCGGCTAATTTTTCTATTTCATTTTTATTTGCCTCGGCATAGGCCCGCTCAGCAGCAGTGAAAACCCTCTGGACGAAGCGCTCACCGTGCCGCTCTATCATCGCTTCTATCCGCGGACAATCTACAAGGTCTATACCGTGTGCTACAATCTCCATCCGTCAATCCTGCTTTCTCAAGTCGTTCCCGCCAAGCTCCCGCCAGACAAATCGCCTTGCAGGTAGTGCTATATCAAATGTCGATTGATGTTTTGTCATTCCTGCGAAAGCAGGAATCCAGATAGCTATAAATGGATTCCGCATCAAAGCCTGCCCTGAACAAAGCAGAATGGGTGCGGAATGACAACAACTCAAATCATGCTTGACAGAGCAGTAGCTGCTTTTTTGTGCTTTTGTACATATCACTTTTTATTCTTACCTTTTTCTGATACCACCTGGCATCATATCTTTGTATATCGATGGTCTTGTGTCTCGAGGCCTCTGTGTTTCTGTACGTTTGTATATATCTCTTTTTAATGTTACCGGCTGGTCGCGCTTTTGGTAAATCTTCTCCAGGCAAAAATCTATAAATTCATCCGTCTTACTAAGTTCCACCTGCTGAAGAAGTGTAGCATTAACTCTATCAACAGCTTCGTTCTGGCGGTCGAGAATAATCTTGTTTCGCACTTGCCTTTGTACCTTCTCAAAAGGCTCATAACCGGCTATTTTTTTCTCTTCCAGCTTCATTATGAAAACATGTTCAGCGGTTATTATTATTCTTGTAATCCGGCTGGATCCGATGTTCTCTGCTTCGGCGGCAAGCTTATCATAAGGCGCAGCTAAAGACCCCGGCGAGACAGGTTTCCACAATCCGCCAAACTCTCGCATAGGCCCGTGCGAGTATTGTTTGGCTAATTCGCCGAAATCTTCACCTGACCGTATGCGATTAGTCAATTCAAGTGCCAGCTTTTCCGCAAGCTGATGGCGGTCTGCATTCGGATTTGCTGCTTGAAGCCTGGCCGGCTGAATATCAATCAGGCGAAATTGTATCGTCGCGGTTTTTGCAAAATATTCGTCCTTCATCTCGTTGTAGCAGTCCATCAGCTCACGATAAGTTACAGGTCTGTTATTAGACAATTTCGATCCTAAGTACCATTGAGTTAGAACTAATCTTTTTTGATATTCCTTAAAGCTCTTCCAGTCCATTCCCCTTTGTTTAAGTGCCTCGTCAGCCCTGATTTGGTCACCCCCGAAGGCCACAACAAATTCTCTCAACGCCTTTTCCGCATCCTTTTCCAGAGCATCCTCAATATTCTTTCCCATTTGTCTTTTGGCCTGCTGATAAAGCAAAATATTCGAGATTTTAGACATAAGAATTCCTTTAAGCTGGCCCCTGGCTCGCTCTTTGAACTGATCGAGCTCACTTGCCTGCGCAATCGGCTTAAAGTATTCTATTGGCAATACAAACATCCCACCTAATTCTACCGGCGAGGCGATTATCTCATCACTGGTTATAGTCTCACCGCCGACCATCAGCACAAATCCCCCCGAGGCTTCTACAAGTCTTATCTTCTGCGCAAGAGCCTGACGCTCTAATTCAGCACTGGTCGGGTTACCACCGTCATTGCAGCCATCTATCAGCAACAGCATTAACACTAATAAAAAAACATACTTATACATACCCTAATCTCGCACTTACCAACTTAGAACTAAACACTCGGCTCGACTGAGCTCGCCGAAGTCAAAACTAACAATTACCTCTTAACCCGATTTCGTCAGCCACTTCGCGCATCCCCATAATCACGTCACCGATAATCTCACCTAATTCCACGCCCAACATCTCGGCGCCTTTTTCAATCACAACTCGATTTACCCCCGCAGCGAAGGATTTATCTTTCCATTTCTTTTTTACCGATTTGGTTTTCATATCCAGCACGCTCCTGCTCGGCCGCACAAGTGCTGTGGCCACCACAAGTCCGACAAGCTCATCAATAGTATAAAGGACCTTCTCCAGTTCACTTTGAGGCTCAACCTCCGTGCATATACCCCACCCGTGCGAAACCACAGCCCGGATGTACTCAGCAGGCCAGTTATGAGTAGTCAGAATTTCCTCGGTCTTTCGGCAGTGCTGCTCGGGAAATTGCTCATAGTCCAGGTCGTGAACTAAACCGATGAGGCCCCATTTTTCCTCGTCCTCGCCGCGTTTGCGGGCACAATAGCGCATCACCGCCTCAACAGCCAGAGCGTGCTTAAGCAATCCCTCATTTTTGTTATATTCTTTCAGCAGCGAGAAGGCTTCTTCCCGGCTTGGCTTAACCTCTGCCATAATTTGCTCCTTGATACAATGAAAATCTTCAATCTCCTCACCCCGGAATCCCAACGCCTAATTTACGAAGCTAATCTAAAAGCAAATTCGCAAAATTGCAATCCTTATTTTCAAATCCCCACTAAAACGGAGCAGGAATAGTAAGCGACCGGTTAAAAAACTCATCTGCCTCTGGATTTTTTCATCCTCTCGTACATCTTTAAGTCAAATATCAAGATGCCTCTTCCCACACCGGCCATATCGCCTCTTTCGGCAACCTGAAACGCTATATACCGCCCATCGTCGCTTACCACGGGATTGGAGGCCTTATAGCCCGGATAGTCGGAAAAGAAAGTCATCCGTTCTGTCTTTCCCGAGCCGTCCAGCGCCAGCTTATAGAGGTCGATATACTGTGTCCCCTTATGATTGTGTTTATCACATTCGACCAGCGTATGTTTGCCGTCGGGAAAAATACCTTCCGGCTCATCATACTGGTCTGGCGCCATCGAGTAGTTCACTACCTTGCCTGTTTCGATATCCAGCCCCATTACTTCCGTGCCCTGGTAACCGTAGGCGCTGAATATTAGCTCCTTTTCATCCGGCGGGCGAAGGTTCTGCGTCTCAAGCCCGGTCTCAAAGTCTAAATCACGCTTATCCAAAATCTTCTTTTTGTTCGCCAGCTCAGGTCTACCATTTGTATAAACTATATTCGCCATATAAAATGCTCCGCCTTGCGTCCAGGCAATCCGCATGTGTCTGCGTGAAACAGCCGGGCCTTCGGAGCACTTCTCGCCCAACGGCACCGGCGCGGCTGAAAGGTCTTTGTTCAGCACCCACAACTCCGCATTCTTCTCGCTTCGGCTCGGCATCGGGTTTGTTGCGTCAAACTTCCGCGCCCCAGAGAGCAAAATATCGCCGTTTGCCAGATACAGCGCCCGCGTGTAACCTTCGTGATAGTAGCGGTGAGTCATTGGCCGGATAATCTTTGTCGCAAGCTCTACCTCATATACGTCACCAAAAGTCTTCTCGATAAACAAAATACGCTTACCATCATGCGAAAAGTCCGCCCTCTGGCCAAAGTGCGTTACTCGCTTTATATGTGCCGGCAGCTCAACTAACGGTGACCTGCCTGCTTTGCTCTGGGATTGTCCTAAACAGTTTGTCGATAAAAATCCTACTAAGACAAAAAAGAGAAATTTACTTACTCTGCACCACATAATTCTTCCCGTGCCAATATGTTTTGTTCTGACTTCGATGCTGCAATGTTACTATCTCTACATCTATTTGTAATATCGTCCCAAATATCCGACAATAGCTTGTTTTAATTCGAGCGGTTCTATTATTCCCACACAACGGTAAATAACTTTTCCGCCCGGCTGAATCAAAATCGTATATGGAATACCACCAAGCAAATCCTTATCCAACGCCGCCATAAGCTGATATTCATCCTCCGAATCGAACAGATAATTCTTACATGATGCCTGCTGTTTCTTCAAAATTGAAAGGACATCATCTCTTCTGCTGGGCGAATCGGCACTGATGGTAATTAGCTCAAAATCCCTATAGCGATACATCCGATTCATAATTACAAACTCCTGCAACTGATTTACACTGGGCACACTCCAGCTCGCCCAGATATTGATTAAACGAAGTTTTCCCGAATCGTTTTTGACAAGTTCCTTTATGCTTTTTTCATTTGTCATTTCTATAATAACTTTTTCTTTCGCCCAGTGCTCGAAAGATTGTTTGACGGACTCTCTCATACCGGCCCATTTGACCGAACAGCCGATTGTCCTGGTTTCTTCAACAGCAACCTTCTTCCCATTTAACAATGCCTCAATCGCATTCCGCGCATCCTCGGATTTGACCAGCCTGGCCTTCTCCGAATTATCGAATCGTCCGACATAGCGCAGCTCGCGCTGCCTGTCAAAGATAAACACGTGCGGCGTACGAGTCGGACCGTATGCGAGTGAAACTTTCTGGTTGTCCCCATCATAAAGATATGGAAAATTATATCCCATATCCTTTGCACGGATCTTCATTTCCTCGAACGAATCGCTCATATCCGAATAGCCTAATTCGTCCAGACGAACCGCTTTTGGGTCGTTCGCCGAAATCGCCACCAGGGCGACGCTTTTGTTCTTGTAATCGGCCGCCAGTTTTTTAATCCGCTCTTCGTACGCCTGGGCGGTCGGACAGTGGTTGCAGGTAAAAATAATCACGAGAACATCCGCATCCGCAAAATCCGCCAGCCTGTAACTTCGCCCGTCCACACCCGGCAGATTAAAGTCGGGCGCCCTTTGGCCGATTCTTAGCGTCTCGACCTTCTCGGACGCCGAGAAACCCAAGCCTGCCATAAAAAGAACTACCGCCACTACTACCAATGTTCGTTTTCTGTACTTACTCATGATAAACATCCTTCTTCGTTCTGATATACATAATCTTACTCTTTACTTGGTTATAAAGCTTTTATTTAACCTGGCTAAATATTTTACGCAAAACATTTATCAGTGTCCTCGGCTCAAAATAGCTCGTCGATAAACGCAAATATACTGTCCTCGAGTCAGAAATTCTAATCCTTCGACCTGGCTCAGGACAGGCTTTTCCTGATATCTTTGAAAAGAAAGATTCGCCCGGCGTCTTGGCATCTTTCGCAAATAAAAATATCAAATCCTCTCCCGAAGCAACTATACTTTTTATATCGCACTTACTCGCTTTGATTCGAAGCTCAGCCAAATCCAGCAGCAGCTTTACCTCATCCGGCATCGGCCCATAGACATCCGTTAATTCGCCCCTTATCTGCTCCAGGTCCTCGTCGCCCCTTGCAACAGCAATTTTGCGGTAGGCATCCATTCGGTGCCTGTTAATAGGTATATAGTTTTTCGGTATATACGTTGCAAAGCCCAAATCGACAACCGCCGTCGGTATCGGCTCGACCGGCTCATTTTTTAATTTTTTGACGGCATCCGCTAACAGCTCGCAATACATCTGGTAGCCCACCGTCTGGATATGGCCGGACTGCTCAGACCCTAATATATTGCCCGCCCCGCGAATCTCCAGGTCCCGCAAAGCAATTCGAAAGCCGGCCCCTAAATGCGAGTACTCCTCAATAGCCTTTAATCGCCTGGCCGCCAAAGGCGTAATCGGCCGTGACCTCGGCAGCAGCATATAAGCATAAGCCCGATGTTTATACCTGCCCACCCTGCCCCGAAGCTGATGCAGCTCCGCCAGGCCGAACCTATCCGCATCGTTTATAAAAATCGTATTCGCATTGGGAATATCCAGACCCGACTCGATAATCGTCGTGCACACGAGCACGTCCGTCTCGCCCATCACAAACTCTATCATCGCCGTCTCAAGCTCGCTCTTGGCCATCTGCCCGTGTGCAATTGTAACCTTTGCATCGCCGATAAGCGTCTGAATCTCCCACGCCTTTTTCTCAATCGTCTTGACCCTGTTATGCAGAAAGAACACCTGTCCCTGACGATTCAATTCCCGGTAGATTGCCTTTCTGATAAGCTCTTTGTTATAGGCGGTAACGGTCGTAACTATACTTCGCCTGTCTAACGGCGGCGTCGCCAGCGAGCTAATATCGCGCAGCCCCAAAAGCGACATATGCAGTGTCCGCGGAATCGGCGTGGCCGTCATCGTAAGAACATCAACATTGACACGCAGCTTTTTGAGCCTTTCTTTATGTTCGACCCCGAACCGCTGCTCCTCATCGATTATTAAAAGCCCCAGGTCCTTAAACCCGACGTCACCGCTTAAGAGCCGATGTGTCCCTATCAGCACATCAACTCTGCCCGCCTTTGTCCGTGCGATTATGTCTTTTGCCTGCTTCGGCGTCTTAAATCGATTTAAGACCTCGATACAAACCGGAAAATCTGCAAACCGCTCAGTAAAAGTTCTGCCGTGCTGCACACACAATACCGTTGTCGGCGTTAAGATGGCAACCTGCTTTCCATTTTCGACCACCTTAAACGCTGCACGCATCGCAAGCTCTGTTTTGCCATAGCCCACGTCGCCGCACAGCAGTCTGTCCATCGCCACGGCCTGCTGCATGTCTGCTTTGATTTGCCCTACGGCTGTGGTCTGGTCAGGCGTCTCCTGGTAAGCAAACGACTCTTCAAATTCGGCCTGCCAGCTCGAATCTTCCCCGAATGTAATCCCGCCTGTCGCCTGACGTTTCGCCTGAACATCGAGCAATTCGACGGCCAGGTCCCGGACGGAACGAGCAACCTTTTCTTTTTGCTTTTGCCATCTCTTCGAGCCGACCTTGCTCAGCTTCGGCCTTTTGGGGCTTGTCCCGATATACTTCTGCACCAGTGCGATGTTACGGACAGAAACCTGGATTTTAACGCCGTCCGCATATTGAATTGTAAGATACTCATTTGTGCCGTCTTTTTCCCGTATCGTTTTCACCCCTGAGAACTTACCGATGCCGTAGGAGGCGTGAACGACATAATCGCCTTCCTGCAAATCGCTGAGAGTGTCCACCGGTGACGTTGGCCGCGCAGGCCTGCGCCTTCTCCTGAGCGCGTATTGACCAAACAGCTCGTGATGGCTTATTACTATCCGTTTTAACGAATTTATGACAAAGCCCTGATGAATAAATCCTGACAGCAGTTTGAATCTTGCCGGAATCTCTTTGTTGATGTCTTCTATAATCTCTCCTACGCGCTTAAGCTCAGCCGAGCTCTCGCAGTAAAGTAGCACTTCTTTTCCTTGTTTTGCCTCCTGCACCAACTCCTCCAGTGCCGCCTTATGCCCTGCCCACACCGAAGTCGCTTTGTGCTGAAACTGCTGCACACTTTTAATATTCACTCTGAGGAAATTATCCTGTCCCCCCGTAGCAAATCGGCATATTCTCAGTTGCGTAAAATTATCTGCCGACTTATAAATATCACCCCAGTCATAAAGCCGACTCGTGTTCTCAGCCCTGCCTAAAAACACCTGCGCAACTTCTTCAATCTCACCAGGCTCTTCAAAAATTATTATCGTATTTTTGGGGAGGATATTTACAAACAGCTCTCTCTGCTCTGCTTTCGTCCCGCACACCGCCGAAACTATCCTGATACTTTCTATCTGCTGGCTTGAACGCTGCGTATCCAGATTGATTTCGCGGACACTCTCTATACTGTCACCAAAAAACTCAACCCTGACCGCCTCTGATTCTGACGCCAGAGCCTGGTCTTGGGTCTTTAGTCTGGAATCTTGGGTCTTGAGTACCAGCGGAGCATAAATATCAACAATCCCGCCGCGGCGTGCAAACTGGCCCGGTAAATCAATCCTTTCCACCCGCTCGAAACCATTTTCAACCAGCCACTCAACGACCATTTCCGGCGACTTTTCTCTGTCTGTTTCCAACCGAAGGTAGCTTGCCTCTATTGCTTCGGGCTTCGGTATCGGCTGGCAAAGCGCCTGTATCGGCGCCGCAACAATAAATTCACCTTTCCTTGAAGAAGGTGCAAGACAAGAAACACGATACACAGTTTTTAATCTCTCAGCCCTAATCTCATCGGTGGCGTCCGCCAGGTCTTCTTCACCTTCCCAGGCACTGAAAGTATCAATTCTTTCGCCTCCGAAGGTATATAAATCATCAGCAGCCCTGTCGGCATCGTCAATATGTGGACATATATACAGAATAGGCCGAGAGGTTTTCTCTGATATGTAAGCGCCTAAAAGGCGCGCGAACGACCCCCATGTCCCCTCGACTTTAACCACCCCCTCGCCGGCTTTAGCCGATTTTAGTCGGGAGATTATCTCAGAAACAATCTTGTCTCGCCCAATTTCCATAGGCTGTTATACTAAAATCGCAGTATAACCTATCAGAACCTTTTAAGCGAGAATCTTTTCGAAGTTCACCATCCTTATTCCCGCGAAAAGCCTGCCCTGAGCGAAGCCGAATGGGCGGGAATCCATATTTAGCCCCCAGTTTCACTGGGGGTTTACCTTCGTCATTCAAAATTCCTTGTTCGATATTCACTTTATTTGCTATCTGCTATTGATTTCTTAGCCGCTGTTACAATATTATGAATTGTAATACCGAACTTCTCGAAACAGACCTTGCCCGGCGCCGATGCGCCAAAGGACGACATCCCAATAAAAATACCGTTGTCACCTAACCACTTACTCCATCCCAATTCAACACCGGCCTCAATTCCAACCCTCGCTTTGACATCAGGCGGAATAACAGAATCTTTATACTCTTGGCTCTGCTTTTCGAACAGCTCCCAGCACGGCATACTAACTACCTGCGCAATAATCTTTTCATTTGCTAATTTCTCTTCGGCCTCCAGAGCAATGCCAATCTCCGAACCGCTCGCCAAAAGCAGCACATCCGGCTTATCTGTACCGGCCAATATATAAGCCCCCTTACTCAAATTCGCAGCGGAATTGTATTTGCTCTGGTCCAAAACGGTCAATCCCTGCCTGGTCAAAAGCA
>CAYUFX010000132.1:0-11586 GCA_964444135.1 uncultured Pirellulales bacterium
GCTATCGGGAAGATGAGCCGGTTGACAGCCGGGCAATGTGTATGAAAAACGGGCGGATCTTCATCTTTCGATTTGGAGCGTATCTGACCTGCCTGAATGCGAAGACCGGCAAAGTCATCTGGCGAAAGACCCCGGACAATGCACCTGAGTTGTTTAAGTCACTCGGGACATATATGAACCGGCAGGATTGGCGCACCAACTGGCGAACTACAAACTATCTGCAGTGCAGCGATAAGGCCTTGTACTTTGCCGGCCCCCAGGTTGGCAAACTTCTTGCCGTTTCCACCGAAGACGGAAGCATTCTCTGGGAGAATTCTTACAGCAACTTTCAATTGGTCCTGAGAGACGATGGGCTATATGGTCTCAGCGGTCAAAACGACGTAGGCAGCCTCAGCAAGAAGTTCGAACCGCTTACCGGTGAAGTATTGGCGGAGTTAAAGACAGCTCGCCGGGCATGCACTCGTCCGACAGGGTCTATCGATGCCATATTCTACCGGGCAAGAGGTGGTTCGACGCGATTGGACTTAGCGAGCGGGCGTCCTGACTGGATTTCACCTATGCGTCCCCCATGTCACGACGGCGTAACCATCGCCAACGGCCTGTTATACTTCTGGCCGTCGGTCTGTGATTGCCAGCTTACACTCTACGGCGTTACCTGCCTTGGACCGGCAGGGGATTTCGACTTTAGTCCGCGTGCAACTGAATCTCAACGTTTAGAGAAAAGCGTCAGGGATTTAACAAAGGTCACAAGCCTGCCCGAATCTTCGGCTGACTGGCCTATCTTCCGCGCAGACAACACCGGCAGTGCAACAACAAAAGCAACCGTCCCTGATAAAGCCAAACTGCTCTGGCAGTTTAAACCAAAAACAAAACCTGCTTCAACAGCTTCTGTTCCTACGGCTCCGGTTACGGTTGGTGGACTGATATTTGCCAGCGGTCCCGACGGCATCGTTCGGGCCCTGGATGCAGTGAACGGCCAGTTGCGGTGGAAGGCCTATACCGGTGGTGCGGTCCGCTTTCCTCCAACTATCTGGAAGGGTCGTGCTCTGGTAGGTTCCGGTGATGGATGGGTCTATGCCTTCGAGGCACAGACTGGTCGTATTCTCTGGCGGTTTCGTGCAGCTCCATCGGAGCGCAAGATACCTGTATATGGCTCGCTGCTTTCCACCTGGCCGGCCGCAAGCGGAGTGTTAGTCGAAGACGGGACTGCCTATTTCGCCGCCGGTATCGTTAATTATGACGGCACTTATGTCTATGCGCTCGATGCCGCGAGCGGCCGAATAAAATGGCAGAACAACACGTCAGGTCATCTGGACCGGCAAGCCCGTACCGGAGTGAGCGTGCAGGGCCATCAACTACTTCACAACGGCAAGCTCTACTTAGCCAGCGGTACCTCTCTCTCGCCGGCTGTCTATAACATTTCAGACGGAAAATGCCTTAACAACCCTGCTCTGCTCCGACAGCTTGCACAAAACAATGTTTTTACATCGCAAAGCCCTCGCGGCTGGGAGCTTTCTCTGCTCGCAGACCAGGTCGTGGCCTGCGGCAAGCCATTCTACGCACACCCGAAGTATGATGTATTCGACGACACCGTTTTCAACAAGGTTTTTCTAACATCGAGTGGGGGCCGGGATATTGTTTGGGTCAGCAGTCAGAACAGTAAGAAGGTTTTATGCTTTGACGACATTGATAGAGAGTTGTTAGGAAAAAAGATGGCGGAGCCCAGTAATCGTTTCAATGTTGATTGGAAAAGGCTTGGTGTTAGAGATAAGCCGTTATGGAGCTACGATTGTAAAGACAGTGTCGCTTTGGCGGTGTGCAGCAATGCCGTAGTGGTTGCTAAGAAATCAGAGATTGTTGCCTTAAATCTTAAGGACGGCAGTGTCCTGTGGTCTGAAGCCGTGCCGTCGGCTCCGGTTAGCTGGGGCCTGGCTGTTGGCCGCGAGGGCCGTACAGTAGTAACTCTTATAGATGGCCAAATTCTGTGCTTCAGCGGAACCGACTGAGATATAGCACAGGCACCAAATAAAGTATGAAAGGGCAGGTTATAGAGAACAGCCATATGCGCGTACCTGAGATGGTTTTATATCTGTTGTTAATTGTTGTATTTGGTTTAGTTATCGTAGTTGGTTGCAGTAAAAAAGAAACTACCGATAAGCCCAGGGAACTGGTAATTTTATGTGGCAGCTCAATCCCCAAGCCGATGGAACAATTGTATTAGGAGCTCACCTCCCAAAAAGGCATTAAAGTTACTACGATAGTTGCGGGCAGTGAGGGACTTTTTGCCTCAGGTCAAGGCAGGTCGAAAGGGGGTTATTCTTGTTACCCACGACCAGTATCTTGATTATGTTGCTGATGCCAAAGCCCTGGTGGATTATGTCCATGTAGGCTTTGTGGCACCGGTACTGGCGGTGCAAAAAGGCAATCCAAAAGGGCTGACCAGTATTCAAGACTTAACACAACCCGGGCTGAAAGTTGCTCTGACCGACCCGCAGTATTCCACCTGCACCGAAATGGTCTTTGCACTTTTGGACAAGAAAGGCATATAAGAGGCGGTTATGAAAAACGTTGAAAAACCGCTTAACCAAAGGACACAGCACTTTGGGGAACTTTCTGAAAACACAGGCAGTTGATGCGGTCATTATGTGGAACGGTGTGGCCCATACATTCCGTGACAGTGTGGAGGTTATTCGGACGCCCTATGAATACGATGAGGAAATCCGCGTGCACATTATCGGTTTGAGCTATTCCAAAGAACCCGAATCGCTTAAACAGTTCATTGCATTTGCCCGAACCAAGGGTCCCGATATTTTCGCTGAATATGGCTATGTAAAATAACAACTGTACCCGCGTTTTCTGTGCGGGTAGCACAGGTGCGGGCAGAATCGGAGAACAAATTGAAAAAGGTTACAATAATTGTAATTGTTGCTATGGGCGTGCTGCTTTGCGGATGTAAAGCTTAAAAATCAGAAGGCTCTGATTCTGAGGTGAAAGAATTACTTCTCTATTGCGGGGCCGGCATTCGCCCGCCGGCGGATGAGCTGGTTGAGATTTTTGGGCGAGAGTATGGTGTTAAGGTCGCTCTGGATTATGCCGGCAGTGAGGTACTCTTGGCAAAGATAAAACTTGCCCGCCAGGGTGATCTCTATATGCCCGGCGACAAACACTATGTTGAACAAGCCGCCCAAGAAGATATGATTCTTTCCCGGCGCTCGGTTTGCTACTGGATTCCGACTATTCTGGTACAGAAGGGCAATCCAAAAAAAATCTCCGGATTAGAAGACATCCTCAAGCCTGGTATAAAGCTGGGTCTTGGTAACCCGGGCGCCTGCGCTATCGGCAGAACATCCAAACAAATACTCGCAAAGAACAACATCACCTGGAAAGACATCGAGAAAAATCTAATATTTCAATCTCTTACCGTCAATGAGCTGGGTATGCAAATACAGGCAAAATCACTTGACGCTGTTATCGTTTGGGATGCAATGGCCCGGTACTACAGTGAGTACGGAGACGAGATATCTATTGCTCTTGATAAAAATGTGATTTCCACTGTCGATATAGGTGCTAAAGTTCACCAAACACAGAAAACTGGCGGAAAAGTTTGTGGACTTTCTTGTCTCCGCGCAAGGACAGGGAATTTTTGAGAAACATAACTACCGTACCACGCCTCCGCAATAAATCCGGTTTAGCTGCAATTGGAGGGAATCTTATCTTTAAGTATGGTCTCGGCCTGAACCAGATTCTGCGCAACAATTTGACGGGTTGCAGGGCTGTTTGTAAATATTTGTATCGCAAACAGAAATGTAACTGACTATAATGCTTGCGACAAAAAGAGACATTGGAACCAGTGAAAAATATTTTGGAGATTTATTATGATAGGTCAGTTACCTAATTACTGGTGGGTTTTTGTCCTGTTGGGTATTTGCGCGGGTGTCATTAGTGGCACTCTGGGACTGGGTAGCGGAACAGTCATTGTACCCGTGCTTGTCTTGCTTTGCGGTTTTGAGCAAAAGTCTGCCCAGGGAACAGCTCTGGCAGCGATGGTACCTATGGCACTGGTCGGGGCGCTGCTGTACTGGAAGAATCCCGATATCGAGATGAACACGCTGGTTATCGGTTTGATTATATTCGGTGCCTTGGCTGGCACATTAGCTGGAGCGGAATTGGCCTCTCGGCTTCCGAGCCATACACTACGCAAGGTATTCGCGATTTTTCTGGTAATAGTGGCCGTAAAAATGTTTACTGCCTCACCAAAACAAGAACAACGAGACGTGGGCGAGAGTCTGACAAATCAGAAAAATATGAACGTGGGTGAGCGTGGAGGTACAGTAAATGAAGCACCAAAGCAGTAACGGCACTGTCCGTATTTTCAGTGCCAGGGCCTGTAAGGCCGCAACACAGTTTATGGACTTCCTGGTCTCTCCGGAAGCACGCCGGTTCTATGAGAAATATGGATGGTGCGTTGCTGAAGAATAAGTCCCGGAGAATACTAAATCAAAGTATCTGTCCACCTGAGATTACTCCCTGACCTGATAATCGAGGCCTGATGTTGTGGTTTTTCTGGAAAACTTTTACGAAATTTTGCTTCTGGTTCATTTGTTCGCGACATTTGTTCTTGTGGGCAGTATGACGTATAACCTGCTCATTGTCATCGGCTATGTCCGCGGCAAATTCGGTCGGCAAAAACTTGAATGGCTCTATGTTAGAGTGTTCTTGTGGGCCTACACAATTGTTTACGTTCTCGGTGTGCTGATTTATCCTGCTTACGGGACCCACATCCGTTATCCTTGTCTTGGGCGTTCATTCCCAGGGCTTGTATGCAAAACAGACCTTTGCTTTTTTGGCGGCAGGTTTTGTTGCGCTGGTTGTTTATTTTATACTTGAGCGTCACATCCGTGCCGAAACGAACCTTAAGCCGGCTCTGACAAGAATGCTTGGCGTGCTCGTAACGCTGATTGTAATAATCTGCATGGAATATATGCTGTATTATGAATTTGATAAATGGGGCGTGTTTGCATTTATGGGTTGGCAATGAAAACAGTTATGGACACTCCTGTAAGAGGTTGGCGTGATCGTGTCTTTTTAGCAGCGGCATTTTTCTTTGTATCGGTCTTCATTATCTTTGTCCTGACACTGATTATCACTGACGTCTTTTACGTGGACGGAAAAGCCGTCACAACGGTTCTGGCCTCCAAATTTATCCGTCACGCTCTTTGGATGAGTATCTGGACGAGTTGTGCCACGACTTTGATAGCGCTGCTTTTTGCGGTCCCTATGGGATACTCGTTGAGCCGCTTTCGTTTCCCCGGCCACATCCTGGCTGATGCCATTGTGGATTTGCCCATAGTGTTTCCTCCGCTGGTAGCCGGCCTGACGTTGTTGGTTTTTTTTTCACAGACGAGTCCCGGCCGATGGATACAGGAAGACCTGGGTATCGAGTTTGTTTTTCAGCCTAAAGGCATTGTGCTGTGTCAGTTTGTAGCTGCCGCAAGTTTTGCTATCCGCTCAGCCAAGACCGCCTTTGACGATGTTGACCGGCGTTACGAAAATGTGGCCCTGACCTTAGGCTGCACACAATGGGGCAGTTTTCGCCGTGTTTGTCTGCCTTTGGCCCGGAACGGCATTATCGCCGGTGGTATCTTAACCTGGTCCCGGGCGTTTGGACTTTTCGGGCCGTTGATGATTTTTGTTGGTTCTTTCCGGGGCCGAACCGAAGTTTTGAGCACTACTATTTTTCTTGAACAATCAGTCGGAAATCTTGAAGTAGCACTGGCAATAGCGTTGCTGCTTATTGTTGTAGCCTTGATTGCAGTAACAGGAATCCGCCTTGTTGGTGGTTCGGTCCTGGTGAAACGATGATTTGTACCGAAGAAATTTCTTTTCGTATTGGCACATTCCAACTGCAGCGATTGAGCATCAACATCGCGAAGGGAGAGTACTTTATTCTATTGGGGCCGCCGGGCTCAGGTAAGACCATCTTTCTGGAGTGCCTTTGCGGTCTTAAAAAGATTGATTCGGGACGAATATACATCGAAGGACAACAGGTAACCAACCTCGAGCCACGTGCTCGGGGTATCGGATATGTACCTCAGGATTACGCCCTTTTTCCGCATCTTTCCGTCGAGCGAAATATCGCTTTCGGCTTACGCGTCCGCGGTTATCAACACAAAGATAGCCAAGCAAAAATTACCGAGACAGCAGAGCTGCTGGATATCCAAGGGTTTCTGTCACGCAGAATCCACGGTCTCAGTGGTGGTGAAAAACAACGTGTTGCCTTGGCGCGGGCACTGGTTCTGCAGCCGAAAATTTTACTTCTGGAAGAGCCGGTCTGCGCCCTGGATGAGGTTACACGGCAGGAAGTCTGCGTACAACTGTTGGACATTCAACGCCGGCTCGGCCTGACTACCATCCATGTAAGCCATAATCTGGAAGAAGCATTTACTGTAGCTGACCGAGCAGCTATTTTGAACGAGGGTATCCTGCAACAGGTCGGCCCTCTGGATGAGCTGCTGAGCAAACCGAACAGTAAGTTTGTTGTTCGCTTTACGCGACATGAAAAAAATCTTGTGTGTAGAGGTAACGGGCAAGAGCGTCCGGAACCAGAACAGCCGGGTAAAGGTCCGTGATATTCAATTGTAGATATTTTGCGCGATGCTTGTTGCGGTTCTTTATCAGGATGTTGATCCTACTCAATTAATCGCCCGTCAACCATCTGCAAGGTGCGGGTGGCGTGAGCGGCTGTCCTGACATCGTGAGTAACAAGCAATACACATCCACCTTCAGCAACATATTGACTGAGATAGCCGAACACAATATCAGCATTGCCTTCGTCCAGATTTCCCGTAGGTTCGTCGGCTAATATGATTTTTGGCTTATTCAAAAGAGCACGTGCCAGGGCCGTACGCTGCCTCTGGCCGGTGCTAAGCTGGGACGGCACATGGCCGGCGCGGTCATCCAGTCCAAAATGACTGACGAGTTCCTGCGCTCGTTGGCCGGCCCCTTTGGCCGGCAGGGCCAGCGACGGAGCCAGGATGTTCTGCCGTACCGTCAGGTATGGAATCAGGTGGAACTGTTGAAATACGAACCCAATCATACGTGCCCGCATCTTGCTTCGCGTCTCGGGACCCAGCGCATACGGGTCATTACCATCTAAGTTCACCTGGCCGGCGTTGGGTCTTAGAAGACCACCGGCGGTCAACAGCAGTGTAGTCTTTCCACAACCACTCGGCCCGCGTACCGCTAAGAATTCCCCCGGTCGGACAGATAACGAGACTCCATCGAGAGCCGTTACCTTACCTTCCGGACCGTCAAAACTCTTAGTAACTTTTTTAAACTCGAGCATCCTCATATCAAGACTTCAGACTCAAGACCCAAGACCTCAGAATTCTATCTCTTTCGTTTTGAGTCCTGTACAGTTTACTCTTCTCTCAATGCTTCAGCCGGGTCCTGTCGAATTGCGATCATGGTCGGAATCCAGCCGGATATGACAGTTAACACCGGCGCTATAATCAGAACCAGAAAAAGCAAGCCGGGATTAAACAGTTCCCCAGCAGCAATTCCCCCTATATCCTCCTCCAGGGTAAGCCCAAGCCATCTGCCAAAACCAAGACCGACAAAAATTCCCAAGGCCCCTCCAAGCAATCCCATTACCAAAAATTTGGTAAGAAATAAAAACATAATTTGCCTTGCTCTAAAACCAATCGCTCTTTGGATTCCAATTTCAGTCTTACGGTCGCGGACATTGTTAAATGCCAGTAGTCCGACCCACACAGCGCAGGCCACCATAACTAAGGGGACCAGCACCGCCGCGAAAAATTCACGTTCAGAGCGCATCTGCGTCCTGTGCCGCCTTTCTCTCTCAACTGCTGCCTTGGCTTCCTGACCCACTTTTACTCTGGCCTCGGCTCTCGCAAGAGCCTTAGTGCCCTTTTCGATAACCTGTGTTCCTGGAAGAATCTGCTCTATCTCCGTTCGAATCTTCTCCAGCAGACCTTCCACTCCCTGGCAAATGCATTCGAGAGCCAGGATGGCGTTGATAAGACCTTCTTTGTCGAGAAGCTCCTGTGCCTGGCGCAAATGAATCCATGCTGTAAAATCATCTTTGCTGCCACGTTCTTCGTAGCACTTGTGTACGGTGAATTCCCTACCAAGAAGCTTGACCTTGTCACCCACCTGAAGTCCGAGACTGTAGTGCAATCCATATCCAAGCACAATAGTTCCCTGGGGTACCGGCTGAACAAGGGGCTTCCTCGGGTCTTTGTAGAGGTTCGGGACTTCACCTCGCGCCCCGACCAGCGTAATCGTGCGATTTTTCTCCGGCCATTTAATTCTTTGCTGGAGGCTGGGTAAAAAATGACGAACCGTAATAATTCCCGAATTTGCCAAACGCGTAACATACTCTTCCGGCATATATTCCGAAGGATAACCTTTGATATGCAAGTCTCGAATACTCTGTTGTTTTGGAAGAATCAAAAGGTTAAATTTCAGTTTCAATGTTGCTTTTCGCATTTCATCTTTCAAAATCGCCATCTTTTTCTCGGTTTCTTCTTCTTTCTCGGTCAATATTTTTTGAGTATGAAGGTCGTGTACCTTCAGCAATGTCAAGGCTCCGGTCAGCGAACCGACGGCAACAATAACAGCGAAAATTCCTAATGCAAAACTACGCCAGCGGTGCAGTATTTCCTTTACCAGTATGTGCCAAATTTTCACGATAGTCTTCTTTCAAAACGCATAGTACGGGTTGTTCGCGAACAGCCCCTACCTGCTAAATTAGCTCGGTTACTCTTCCTGCAAAGCTACAGCAGGGTCCTGCCTGGCGGCAAGTATTGCAGGAATCCAACTGGCGGCCACCGTAATTGCCACCGCCACAAATATCGCAAGACCAAGCAGGTTGAAATTAAACATCCACTCATATCTGCTTTGGGTTCCCGCAAGGCGGGGTTCCTCAGCAACCGGTCCTGCCCAATTGCTGCCAAGAAAGCCTCCAGCCAGGAATCCCAGAATCCCGCCGACAAGTCCTATAATGATAGCCCTCGACAAGAAGATGTAAAGTATCTGCCGGGAGCGAAAACCCAGTGTGCGGAGTATCCCTATCTCCGTTCGTCGTCCTCGTACATTCCCCACCGCCAACAATGCAACCCACACGACGCATATAACCATCACCAATGAAACCAGAATCCCGGCAAAACGCGTCCTTGTTACCCTCAGTTGAGCCATATTTTCTCTTTCCCTTTCAATAGCAGCCTTTCCTTCATCCTCAACTTTAACATAGGCGTGTATCTTTGCAAGCACATCGGATGCTTTTTCAACCACCTGTGTGTCCGGGAGTATCCGGGCGATTTCAGTCCTGACTTTTGGCAGGTCCGCCCAGGCGCTGCGGCATTCAAAAGCGAGAATTTCGTTTATCAAACCCCTTTTATCAAGCAACTCCTGGGCTTCTGACAAGTTTAACCATACAGTCATATCATCTTCTGTGCCCAGCTCTTTATGACATTTATGTACGACAAATTCACTGCCCATAAATCGAATCCTGTCACCAACATTCAGTCCAAGTCCCTGTTGAACTTCGTAACCCAGTACAATTTTTCCCTGTGGAACTGCCTCAAGAGAAAATTCATGGGCGTACGGAGCAGGATTCACAGCTTTATCCGATGTCCCTACAAGAATGACCGCCCATTTTGTTTCGGGCCACTTCACCTTCTGACGCAGTCTTGGTACAAGATGTTCAATAGTAACAATCTCGGACTGCTCCAGCCGGGAAAGGTACTCCTCCGGCATATACTTAGCTCCATAATCATCAGCATACCAGTCGCTGAGGTTTTGGTCCTTGGGAAGAATAACAATGTTGAATCCGAGCTTTTGCATTGCTTTCCTAACGTCATCTTCCAGAACCCGCATCTTTTCCTGAGTCTCGACTCTTTTTTGTTCGAGGATTGATTGCGTCCGAGCATCATGTAATTTCACCAGTGTCAGCGAACCAGCAAGGCATCCTACAGCCACCGCAACAGATAATAATCCTAATCCAAAATTGAGCTTGCGGTGAAGGATCTCTCTAATGACCAAACGTGAAATTGTCATAATAATTACTACTTGCTCAAACCGTCCATTAATTTCAAAGTCGCGATCACTGCAACTCCAATACCTATGCTTGTTACCAGCCTCTAAATCGTCATTGGTGGCCCCTTCTGCGTGGACTTAGAGCCACACTTCCCAAAACAACAACCAGGAGAATAACCGCCAGCATCACCCCAGTTGTTCCCATAATGCCTAATCCAAGAAGTTTTCGCTCTTTGGTTTCGACCGCGTTGACCGGTACGTCGTTAACCGTGGTCGGCCCATCCATAGAGGCTGTGACATTATCCTCCAGAGAATTTCCAATTTCTTTGTCTTCTGTTTTCAGATTCTCTTCAGCCGGCGTTTCAGGCATTACACCTGTCAGTTCCGGCACCTCGTTGTATGTCTCGTAGAACTCCTGATAGAACTGCATCGCTGCTGCGTCCCAGTTTGCGGCCATAAGTACATCCACGCCCGGGCTCATCATTTTGATTTCACAGCCGCAGGGACCGACCAAAAACGCGATGGTTTCTCGAATGTTATCCGCCGATATACCCTGCCCAATGAGCGCGAAAAGAACTCGACCTCGCCCAAATACGGGGAAAATTATAGGCTCATCCGAATACTCGTCAAGGTCCGGCTCACTGTTCAACAACAAGGTCAGAAGCATACGCTCATTGGGATCTGAGCGTGAAACAGGTAAAGTCGAAAATGAGTATGTTATTTCGGGCACCGCAAACTCTTCAGGAATAGACTCGGATTCCTCTTTTAGTTCGCGAACTGCCTTTTCCAGTTCCTGTTCGAGCAGTTGAAGAGCTGCTTTGTCCTTTTCGGCGTTACCGGATTCGACGAAAATCCATACCGTTGTTTGACCTTCAATCAAGCGCTCAGCCAAATTTTGACGCGTCGGGGACTGAAGCAAAGCCGCCACTGTTGAGGTCGTGAATTGGCCCTGCCAAATGGGGGGCGTCCGACCTCTTGTTGACGGATACCAGAGAGCAAGAACCGGCAGTGTCTCCGGGAGTTCTTCGCTAATTAAAAGACTTTTAACTTTCTCCTCTGTAGTTGTGGCAATATCCAATTCCAAGATATGTAGATTCAGAAGGTCCTCTACCTCGGAGTCTTCCTGTCGCAGCTCATTCAGGAGCTGCTTCTCGTCCTCCGTCAACTGACCTCGATGGATTAATACCGCCTCGTAATAATCCGCCGGCCATCTTTCCAGAGCATATCGAAAAACCGGCACCGAACAGGCAAAAGCCGATGATGGTACCAAAACGAAAAGGACCATTAACATTATTATTGTGCTGCGCTGTCGTTTCATATCTTTAGACCTCTATTACTCATTTGGGTTCCCGCAAGGCGGGCCCAGCAGCGTTAGGTTCTGATTAAGACCCGCCGTTGGCGGGCCTTCCTGCAAAACACAGTATTTTACCATTTTCGGTCGCAAGGTACAAGCAATTATTCGCTGCCATTCCATTAGGGGGTGCCCGTCAAGTTTGTAGGTGGATTTTTCAAGCCGCCAGCGGCTTT
>CAYUFX010000133.1:0-11449 GCA_964444135.1 uncultured Pirellulales bacterium
TGCACATAATATTCATAGAGAGCCTGGATTCCTGCTTTCGCAGGAATGACCCCCGACAAAGCAAATTCGGGCAACCACATGGGGTTGCCCCTACAGTGCCTTTTAGGTCTCTTTATTCAACTTACAGTTTAACATCAGGAAAGATGTTGGTTAAATTTCTCTTGTTTAGTATTTACTGTTCCCGGCAGCTACGCTACTATATATGAGAAGGTTTTGTGCGTTCCTTTTTTTATATTTAAGGATGCTTAGTAGAAAATATTGTAGATGTCATTTTAAGCGAGCCGCGAAATCTGCTTTTGAATAGATTTCTCCACCCATTCGACTACGCTCAGGGCAAGCTTCTTCGGTCGAAATGACATATAATCTTTTATACAGAGCGATTTAAGGGGTTAAAAGATGAATCATAAGAGAGTACGTTTTAACGAAACAGTAGTTTTGATTGTTTTTGGGATTTTGCTGTTAGTAAATGCAGGTGCGGCTTTGGCTGATGTTAAGCTGCCGGCGGTGATAAGTGATAATATGGTTCTACAGCGTAACAAAAAGGTCTCTATCTGGGGTTGGGCGGAGCCGGGGGAAGAGGTTATGGTCGGCGTTAGCTGGCATCGTATGAGGTGGGCGGTTACGGCAGGCGATGATGGCAAGTGGATGTTTGCGATGAATTCGCCGAAGGTGGGCGGGCCTTACGAAATGACTATCAGCGGCAAGAATACTATAACGCTCAAAAATATTATGGTCGGTGAGGTCTGGGTCTGTTCAGGCCAATCGAATATGCAGATGTCGGTGAGGTCTTCGGCTAATGCGGAGCAGGAGATTGCCGCAGCCGATTATCCGGATATTAGGTTGTTCACGGTTGAACGAAAAGTAGCTGAGCAGCCCCAGTCCGATTGTGTTGGCAGCTGGACATTGTGCAGCCCGCAGACGGTTCCCGATTTTTCGGCGGTGGCCTATTATTTCGGGCGGGAGCTGCACAAGGAACTTGATGTGCCGATTGGTTTGATTCATACATCCTGGGGCGGGACGCCGGCTGAGGCGTGGACGAGAAGAGAGGTACTTGAGAAGGAGGCGGATGCTGCGCCGATTTTGGAGCGGTATGAAGATGCGGTTGCGAAATACCCGCAAGCGATGGAGGAACACAAGCAGAAGGTTGAAGAATGGAAGAAAGCTGTTGAAAAGGCCAAGGCCGAAGGGGGAGATATACCGCGGAGGCCATACGCACCGCTTGGGCCTGGACACCCTCACTCGCCGGCGGGTTTGTATAATGCTATGATTGCTCCTCTGATTCCATACGGGATTGGTGGTGCTATATGGTACCAGGGTGAGTCAAACGCAAGCCGGGCCTATCAGTATCGCAAGCTCTTTGGCAGAATGATTCAAAACTGGCGTAAAGATTGGGGGCAGGATAAATTTCCTTTTCTTTTCGTACAGTTGGCTAATTTCAGAGCTGTCAATCCACAGCCGTCCGAAAGTGACTGGGCGGAGCTGCGGGAGGCCCAGTTGATGACATTGGCTTTGCCGAATACTGGGATGGCTGTGATTATAGACATTGGAGATGCTAACGATATACATCCAAAGAACAAGCAGGATGTTGGCAAGCGTCTGGCATTATGGGCTTTGGCTAAGAGCTACGGAAAAGAATTGGTGTATTCCGGGCCTATTTACAAATCAATGGAAATCAATGGAAATGAAATTGTCCTGCACTTTAACCATCTCGGCGGTGGCCTCATCGCCGGTGGGGATGGGCCATTGAAAGGTTTCGCCATAGCCGGGGCGGACCGCAAGTTCGTTTGGGCCGATGCGAAGATAGATAGCGATAGCGTTGTGGTCAGCAGCAGCGAAGTTTCCGAGCCGGTTGCTGTGCGTTACGCATGGGCGGACAATCCTGTATGCAATCTTTATAACAAGGAGGGTCTGCCGGCTTCTCCATTCCGCACGGACGACTGGCCCGGCATTACCGTTGACAACAAATAAGGTCCCACAAATTGGTTTTTCCCAACCGGCACGGGGCCTAAAGTTAAAAGTGCCTAAAGTGACACTTACGCGTCATCCTGAGGTGCAGCCGAAGGATCTGGCTAACGAAAAAGAGATTCTTCGCTTCGCTCAGAATGACAGCTTCGCTGTCACTTTAGTTCACTTTAGGCACTTTATTTCACTTAATATTGTTGTTTTTTTGCGTTTTCAAAGTGCGACAATGAACGAATTGTTGGCGAACATCTCGGCACAAAGCGAGGAAATTAATATTATCCTGTTGATTGGGATCGCCATTTTCGGCGGCACAGTTGGAGCGAGAGTATTCCACCTGCTTAATATCCCTCGCATCGTGGGTTATGTTGCGATAGGGATAGTATTAGGGCCTTTGCTGGGTACTATCTCTCCGAAAACAATCCGTGACCTGGAGCCGTTTAATATGTTTGCCCTGGGTATCATTGGTTTTTTAATCGGCGGAGAACTTAAACGTGACATCTTTGTGAAGTTCAGCAGACAGGTCATTGATATCCTGCTTTTTGAAGGCCTGGCAGCATTTATGTTAGTGGGGGTCCTTAGCTTTGCAATAACCTGGTATTTCTCCGATTGGAAAACGGGATTGGCTGTTGGTGTGGTATTTGGTGCTATTTGTGCGGCGACAGACCCTGCCTCGACAATGAGTGTATTATGGGAATATAAAACACGCGGGCCGCTTACGACGATGCTGATAGCAATTGTCGCTCTCGATGATGCACTTGCCTTGATTTTGTATGCTATCTGCATAAGCGTTGCAGGAGTGGTCGTAGGCCACCAGGAAGCTGGATTTCTGGGCGCATTATTGTCATCATTCTATGAGATATTTGGTTCCTTGGTGATAGGCATAATAGCAGGGATACTACTGAATTGGATTCTAAAACGAACCGACGAACCGGAAAGAGTGTTGATTTTTAGTATAAGTTTAGCGTTGCTGATTATAGGTGTGGCGATATCCCGGGAGCTGGACGTTATTATCTCATCTATGGCTTTGGGAGCAACGCTGACGAATATCGGTTCAAGAAAGGTACTCTCAAGTTTCAAGCTTGTACAAAGATTTTCGGCACCGATTTACGTTTTGTTCTTTGTTCTTGTTGGTGCCAGATTAAGAATTGTTAACAGTGGTATACAAGTTATAGTTCTCACTGCCGCATATATTATTGGTAGTATCGTTGGCAAAACGACAGGTGCATGGATTGGTGCGGTTCACTCCAGGGCTGTAACAACCATTCGAAAATATCTCGGATTCTGTTTGTATCAACAAGGCACAATTGCTATCGCACTGCTGCTTGTGGCAAGCCAAAGATTCGAAGGCCAGCTCAGAGATACGATGCTGTCGGTAATAATAGCCGGTGTATTTGTACTTCAGCTTATCGGCCCCTTATTTACCAAGGTGGGCATAAAAAAGGCCGGTGAAATCGGAATGAATATTACCGAAGATGACCTTATCAGGAAGTACAAGGTCGGCGACGTAATGGATACCGATGTGCCGGTCATGGAAGCAGGCTTGCCTTTGAGCGAGGTCATCAGTCTGGTAAGCAATACCGACAGCCTTTACTACTGTCTTGTTGACAACGCAGGCAAACTGACAGGTGCAATCACGCTGGAAGGCATCCGTAATACGTTCTCCACCCAGGAATTGAATGACTGGCTTGTGGCTCTGGATGTTGCGGAGCCTGTAATTGCGAAGGTCACACCAGAGACAGCGCTGTCGGAGGCATTGGAGACTATCAGGCATCTGGACGTCGAGTTTCTGCCCGTTGTAACATCCAGCAATGATGACAAATATATTGGAATACTGAGACAAAGGGCTGTTCATCGCCGACTCAGTGCGGAAGTTCTGGCCAAACAGAAGGAAGCTGACAGTTTGTAGTGGTTTTTCGATGCTTGTTTGGTCACCGGTTTTTGTGGCTTTAAATTGACTAATGCAGAAACTGAAATATAAGGAATTATAGAAAATGAAGATAGCTGATGTTCTGAGAGAAGAGTGCGTAGTTGCTAATGCCCAATTTGCCAACAAGCCCGAGGCACTTCGGGAGGTTGCTCGGCTCGCTAAGAAAAGCGCCGTTCTTGAGGGTGTCGATGAGCAAGAGATTCTTGCGGGGCTCGAAGCTCGTGAATCGCTGGGGTCAACAGGGGTCGGCAAGGGGGTAGCTATTCCCCATTGTCGTCTCAAATCCGTTAAAGACTTTGTTGTGGGGATGGTTACGGTCCCGTCGGGTGTTGACTTTGACGCTCCGGACGGCGAGAAGGTCAGGCTTATCGTCTTTATTGTAGCTCCCGAGGTGGAATCCAATAAACACGTGAGATTGCTCTCGGTCATTTCGCAGACCCTTTTGTCGCCGAAAGCTCTGGAGAGAATCCTGGCCAAGCAGACGCCCAACGAAGTATACCAGATTTTCCTGCACGGTAAGGATATAGAAATAAACGGCGGAGAACGAGTACCCAAAAGCCTTATTCATGTATTTATACAAAGCGAAGGTGTTTTCCGGGATGTTATTCAGATTTTAACCGGAATAGAAGCCAGCTCTCTGGTTGTTGTCGGGGCCGAAAATGCAGGTGTGTATCTCTTAAAAATGCCACTTTTTGCGAGCTTTTGGAGTAACGAGCAGAGTAAGTTCAGCAGAATTATCATTGCGGTCGTTGAAAGAGGACTGGCTAATGAGGCTGTCCGGCGGATTGAGAGTGTTACTGGTGACCTTACTAAGAAAACGGGCGTTTTGGTAACCGTCCAGGAAGTTTCTTATGCGGCCGGTACGTTGGATGCATAAGTTTTGGGGTTCAGAGCATGGCAATTTTAGCTATAACAATTGATTTGTCTTTTCTGCATATTTCCGGATTGACTCTTTTAGGGGCAGCGACAATTGTCGCGTTTTACGCAGGTCGAGTCGCCCGGTTTGTCAAACTTCCCTCTCTGATAGGCTATATGGTTATTGGTGTCATACTCGGCCCGTCGGTCCTGCATCTTTTTGACGAGCCTTCGTTGGAACAGCTTTCGTTCATCACGGAGATTGCTTTAGGATTTGTGGCTTTCAGCATCGGCTCAGAGCTTAATTTGTCCTCACTAAAGCGCCTGGGTATGGGGATTATCTCGATTATTTTCGCAGAGTCTTTCGGTGCTTTCTTTGCGGTTCTTTTTGCTTTATACCTGTTGACTCGTGATTTACCACTGTCGTTGATTTTCGCATCGATGGCGCCGGCCAGCGCACCGGCTGGCACTGTCGCCGTCATTCAGGAATACAGAGCAAAAGGAAGTTTGACTACAACCCTCTATGCGGTGGTCGGATTTGACGACGGGCTGGCAATTATCATTTTCGGATTTGCCGCTGCCTTGGCTAAGAACCTTTTAATAAGGGAGACCTCAGGTGTTTCCGAAGGTATTCTGTGGGCTCTACTGAATCCGGTCAAGGAAATCGGATTGAGTTTCATTGTTGGTGGAATTATGGGGTTGTTGTTCTATCATTTGGTTCGCAGATTACAAGGCGCAAGGGATATTTTGATTGTTGTTTTTGGCTTTATTCTTGTGTGTACGGGGTTGTCGATACGGTGGCATTTGTCGCTGATTTTAACTAATATGGTCGTTGGTTTCGTTCTGGCAAACATGCGACACGAATCATTGCTTCATCGCGTTGCGAATCCGCTGCTGGATGTTATGCCGCTGTTGTTCGTATTATTTTTCTGCCTGGCAGGTGCACACCTGAAGCTGTCGGTACTTCCGGCACTCGGTCTTATAGGTGTTGTTTACATACTTGGACGGTCGGTGGGTCTGATCGGTGGTGCTCGCATCGGGGCTTCATTCGGCCACGTAGAGGACAAGGTTAAAAAATATGTGGGGCTGGGGATACTGTCTCAGGCCGGCGTGGCAATCGGTTTGTCATTGATTGTAAAGCATGAACTTGTTCAGCTCGATGCGCGTTACAGTCTGCCGCATGCCCTTGAAATAGGTTCTTCGGTCCTTGCAACCATTACCGCCACGTGCATCTTTTTTGAAATAATCGGGCCGATTCTCACGAAGATAGCGCTAAAAAGAGCAGGAGAAATACCCGGCGCCGAATTAAATTAGGCAGGCTTTTCGGGCTGTAAAAAACGATAAAATAAAATTTTGGTTAACCGGATGAATTTGGTGAACCTTAAAGATGGCATTCATATAATCTTGGCCTCTGGCAATCTAAATACAGAATCCCTTGGTCATTTGAATCCGGCTTTACTCTTTGGAATTATCGTTTTAGTGGGGGCGTTTGGTGCTCGTTTTTTCCAGAAGATTCATATTCCACAGGTTGTAGGGTGTATTGTAGCCGGGATACTTCTGGGTGAAGTCCTTGGCGTGATAACTCCACATACTATCGACAAGCTCGAACCTTTCACGATGTTTGCCTTGGGTATCATCGGTTTTATGATTGGGGCGGAGCTGCGAGGTGAGGTATTCAGGAAGTACGGCAGACAGTTTTTCATCATACTTTTTTCACAGGGGATGGGCGCCTTTGTATTAGCAACGATTGGCGGGGCTGTCGTAGCATGGTTTATAACCGGCAGCGTACCCGAATCGATTGCGGTGGGACTGGTGCTCGGCGCCATAGCCTCTGCTACTGCACCGGCGGCGACCGTAAACGTATTGTGGGAGTATAAGACCAAAGGAGCTTTGACAACCACCGTGTTAGCTATAGTGGCGCTTGATGATGCACTGGCGCTGCTGCTTTACCGCGGCGCGGCAACGGGAGCAAAGGCACTGATTGGCACAGGCGGGGGTTCCGTCCTTGGCACGACGCTGATATTGTTAGGCGAAATCGCAGGTGCGATAGCCCTGGGAGTTCTGGCGGGTGTACTGTTGTACTTTCTCTTGAAGTTTGTCAAGGCCGACGATAAAGTCCTCGACTTTGCATTAGCGTCTCTTTTGCTTGTCGTAGGTATTTCAATAATACCCGGAATCGACCCTATTTTGCCCGCGATGACATTAGGTATCACAGTGGCCAATCTGATGCCTCGCCAGAGCAAGGCTACTTTTGAGCTTGTCGAGAAATTTGCTCCTCCCATCTACATTTCGTTTTTTGTTCTTGCCGGTGCCCATATGGAGTTTGGCAGGATAACCTCTTGGATGGTAGTGATGATATTAGTTTATGTTTTCTGCCGGGCGGCGGGGAAAATAGCAGGGGCGTGGTTCGGCGGTAAATGGTCTCAAGCCCCGGCTGTGGTTCGCAAATACTTGGGCATTTGTCTGCTTCCACAGGCCGGTGTGGCTATCGGCCTTGCTATCCTGGCCAGACAGCAATTTGGTTCGGAGCTTGGTCATACCATTGTTATTGTGGTTATGATGGGCACGTTTCTGATGGAAATCTTTGGCCCGATGCTGGTCAAGGCCGGCGTAAAGCGGGCCGGTGAGGTAGGGCTTAACATTACCGAAGATGACCTGATAAAGACATATACAGTTGCCGATGTTATGGATAAGAGCCCGACAAGCATTAAGGAGGATTTGCCGCTGCAGCAGATTCTTGAGGTATTCAGCACTTCTGAGAGTGTGTATTATCCGGTTATTGGCGCTCAATCGCGCATTACAGGTGTAATTACTATCCCCGATATTAAAGAGATGTTTGCTAACAGAGAAGTAGCAGGCTGGCTGCTGGCCTGTGATGTCGCTGAGCCTGTACGGGATAAGACGACGCCGGATGAACCACTTGAAGAGGTAATAGAGCATATGAGGCGGTATCATTTGGAAAATGTACCCGTAGTGGCCGGCAAGGATAGTGACGAGCTCGTCGGTGTCTTGGATTATTCTAAGGCGCTGCGTAAAATAAGTACCGAAGTCTTGCATAGGCGCCAAATGGCAGATGGCCTGGCCGTGTCGACAGGTTAACGTGATGGTGAGTTGTGAGTGGTGAGTAGTGAGTATTCAACTCACCGATTAACCTCTCACCAATGAACAATTACGAAAATATGCAATTTTCGTTTCCGAAAGAGAAAAGGCTTGTCAGTAAGAGGCAATTCAAAGCTGTTTTGGCTCATGGTCGGTGTCTGAGCACTCGTCTCGGCGAAGGCCCGAGCCGCAGCCGAGATGGGCTGCTTACGCTCTACATGGCAGAAAACAATTGTGGCTATCCGCGACTTGGTATCTCAGTCAGCAAATCCAGCGGGAACGCGGTTATACGTAATCGATTGAAACGGCTATTACGGGAAGTCTTTCGGCAAAGCCAGGACAGGATTCCGGCCGGCTTCGATTATTTGATTATGATTTCGCCACAGTGGACAAAGAAATCGGATGAAGCACAAAGCAAAAAAGATATGGCGAGACAACTGACATTTGAGCAGGTAAAGGACACTTTTTTAGCCCTGGTTCAGGAGCTAAAAGTGAGCTAAAGTTTGGAGTGCCTAAAGTGAACTAAAGTGACAGCTTTGCTGTCATTCTGAACGCAGCGCAGCGAAGTGAAGAATCTCTTTTTCGTTGACCAGATCCCTTCGGCAAGCTCAGGGCAGGCTCTTCGGCTTCGCCTCAGGATGACACTTACGTGTAACTTTAGGTACTTTATTTACGGATTAAGGTTATTTTATGACTCCGAAAGAGCGAATTTATGCTATCCTGAAGGGCGATTCTTGCGACCGTCCCGCTGTTACCCCTATCTTTATGGCATGGTCGGCTAATTTCATCGGGCGTACTTACAGGGATTATTATCTCGATGGAGACGTCCTGGTCCAGGCACAGCTTGCGGTTATCAGGGCATTTAATCTCGACCAGATAAGCGCAATAAGCGACCCCTGGCGGGAGGCATCTGCATACGGGATGGAATTTGAATATCCCCCCGAAGGCGTCGGAAGGCCGAAGGAGCTGTTCATAAAGACCCACGACGACATATCACGTATCAGAGAGTTTGATATTGAAAACGCAGAACGAACAAAACAGCGGATTGAAAGTGTGCGAAAGATGGCCGCTGAGGTCGGACAGACCCACAGCGTCTTAGGCTGGGCCGAAGGCCCGCTGGCGGAGTATGGAGACCTTCGAGGTGTGGAAAATGCAATGCTGGACCTGATAGATAGGCCGGAAATGTTTATCAAAGCAGGCGAAATAATTATCCAAAATGAGATTGTTTTTGCCATTGCCCAGGTCAGAGCCGGTGCGGATATGATTGGGGTCGGCGATTCGGCTGCAAGTCTGATTGCGCCGGATATGTATGCCGAACTTGTCTTACCTCTACAGCAGAAACTGTTTGCGGCCATTCACCAGGCAGGAGCTGCTGTGAAGTTGCATGTTTGCGGCAATATAAAAAATATCATCCAACATATAGCTAAAAGCGGAACGGATATTATAGACGTTGACTGGATGGTTCCTCTTGCCAGGGCCAGAGAGCTTGCCGGACCCCAGGTTACGCTGTGCGGAAATTTTGACCCGGTGGGTGTCTTATTTGAGGGCAGCCCCGAGGATGTTGCTGATGCCGCCAGGCAGTGTCTTAAAGCGGTCCCTGACAAATTCATTTTAATGCCGGGCTGTGAGGTGCCGCCGGCCACGCCCGAACAGAACATTCGCGCATTCTGTCCCTGTGACGGTTGTCTGATTCGAGAGGAATTAAAGTGCTGAAAGTCAGCTTTTCCAACCGGAGATAGACAGTTAGAATTCAACTGTTTATCAACTGGTACGCCCTGATGAGCTCTGCTACGCTCCAGGCCTGAGCGATACATCCTCTTGGCGTATGTGGGGCATCACCATCGAATATCTCCGAAACAGATCCGAGGCAGCCGTCTTTGGTCAGGTGCTTCAGCAGAGGCTGAATAAATTCAGCCGCCTTTTTTTTGCTTTTTCGACTGAATCCATTGACCTTCAGGAATCCTTCCACAAACGGTCCCATCAGAAACGCCCAGACGGTACCCTGGTGATAAGCCTCATCACGTTGTTGTTGTGGTCCCGTATATAGGCCTTTATATCGGCTGTCCTGAACGTTTAAGGTTCGCAGGCCGTAAGGTGTCAACAATTGTTTTTGCACCACATTTACGACCGATTTTTGCTGAGAGGGCGATAACGCTGAAAACGGGAGTGAAACCGCAAATATCTGATTCGGCCTAAGACTCTCATCGACCGAGCCATCGGGCAAAATGCAATCGTTTAAGTAGCCTTTGCTTTCGTTCCAGAATAATTCACAGAAACTTCTCTGAACTTTGTCTGCCATTGATTTGTAATGCTTTGCGTTTTCTGCATCCCGGTCGATATAAAACTGGGCTAAAAGGCAAAGAGAATTGTACCACAGGGCGTTGACCTCGACCGCCTTTCCCCATCTGGGTGTAAAGGCGAGCCCATCATACTTGGCATCCATCCAGGTTAGCTGCGTCTGGTTATTGCCTGCGGTTATAAGCCCATCGGCGTCAGCGTGAATATCGAACCGAGTACCCTTATGATAAGAGTCTATAATCCAGCGGATTGTCGGCAAAAGCTCCTGCATGAAGGTTTTTGAATGGCTTCGACTGAGCTGGAGCCGAAGTCCGCCGGTGGCTTTGAGGTATTGAAAAGCTGCGTTGATAAACCAAAGAGAAGCATCGACGCTGTTAAAGTAAGTTGTGCCGTTTCTGTCATCGAAACGATTTGGAATCATGCCCTCATCTGCCGCTGTGGCAAAGGTGGTCAAGACCGACTTTGCCTCGTCAAACCTGCCGGTTGAAAGTAACAGACCCGGCAAGGCTATAAAAGCATCTCTGCCCCAATCTGCAAACCATGGATAGCCGGCCAAAATGGTGGTTTTGTGAGTATGGTCTGTTTGACGTTTTGCAATAAACGCCTCGGCAGTCAAACATAAGGCCTCGAAATATTTCCGACTTTCAATTTTGACTTTCCGATTCGCCTGTAAGAAGCGAACGTATCCGTTTTTCAATTGACCCCCGTTGTTGTTTCGTTTGCGAAGTAAAACGGCGGCTGGCAATAGCAAATCATGTTTTACACTTTTAGCTTTAAGTTTTATGTTTTCCTGGTGTCTGAGCAAATCTTCGCGTACTGTATCAATATCAAGATTAGTTAGCTCCTCAGGCTTGTAGCGCACCCACGGTGGACTCAGGTGTGCCCAGAGAACAACTTTGGCAGGCGTTTCTATCCGGCACTTAAAAAAGCCGGGTGTCCACAAATCTTCGGTAAAATCCTGGCCCCTTTCTCTGTTGTTGCGATATACAAAATTAAACCACCATTGCCGGTCATTCTCGAAGTGCGCACCGTTAGAAAGCTCCAATTTCGTTGCCGGATGCGCCGAAGGTGAATTTTCCCGTGTCTTAAGGGAAATTTTGCCTTTTTGTGTTGTCTTACTCGCTGTAAAATTTATGACGGGCCGAATATATTGGCAACTCAAAAACAGCTCACAGCTATTCGGCACATTATGACGAACCATCACACTACGCCCAAGCCACCTTGAACATAACGGAGCGTGAGATTGTTGCAGCGTGTGGAAGTCTCTTAAACCGACAAATGGCCGCAAAACGAACTCCACTGGCTCCT
>CAYUFX010000134.1:0-11342 GCA_964444135.1 uncultured Pirellulales bacterium
GGTAAAATCTTCGGCTCTACTGCGTGGAAGCCTGAGAGAACTCGCTTGTTTTGGGCCTAGTTCTGGAGTAAGGAAGTTCAGTATCTGCTTTACAGATTTTGGTGGTAGGTCTGAGAAAATGCGTTGGTCGGTTGACATAGTATCGGCCCAAAGAATTACCTTAATACCTTTCTCTCGCATCTTTGATTCATCAGGCACCGGTGGCTTGTCAGAGTCACCAAAATAAGCAACGCCATAGTCCAACTGAGCAAAATGAATCGCCCGTGCTGGGCCATTTTGATTGCCTTGTCCGTCTACAAGTACGACTCCCTCACATTCTATTGGGACGCCTTCGTGCTTTTGCTCCCAATGTTCCTTCAGTCCTCTGCACAACCCTACCTCTGTTTGCCCCTCGCAGACCAATATTTTGCGGCCAACAAATGCCTCAGGAGCAATCTTGCGAGTAGTACTCAAATCCGGACTAACCGATTTTATCTTTATCTTACCCGCTACCGACCTCACGACGCATAGTCCTTCGGATAATCTTTCCACTACCACGGCCGAATGTGTGGTCATTACCACTTGGCCCTGCGGTGTTCCTTGCAGATGACGCTCGTCATTTATCCTTGTCAAATCACGGCTTAATCTTCTCAGGAGTCTCCGGACTCTGTGAGGTTCCAGTCCATGTTCAATTTCGTCAATAAGAACGATGGCGCCATCAACAACTGCTTCCTGTTGAATACCAAAAGCTACAAGTCGGCGGCTACCCAAGCCTGCAGCCCGCACTGGAACTTGCCCATCATGGAGCGACAGAGCCCCTGTGCGGACGAAAACGGATTTTGAGTCTAGCGCTGGCACGTATTCTTCTTGGCACGACACTCCCAGCTTCTTGGCGAGATCCTCAGCTTTCTTCGCTGCCTTTTTGAGAGCCTCCAAATTCGTTTCTCGTACGGCATCTCTTGCCTTGCGAGTTGCCTCTGTGAGAGCGGTATTAACATTAGAGAGGTCATCGGTGAGCCTAGATAACATTGACAAGCGACCCCACGCCAAGTCCCGCTCAACTTCATGACCCAACCGGACCACACCTAACCTCGCACGGTCTTGATAGCTTATGCGTTTTCCCTCTGGTTGACTGTCTTTAATAACGGTCCAGCTTGGCTCCAGATCGGCAGTAACTTCCACGCGTATAGTCAGTACTTGCTCGCAATCATCATCGGGGTCATCTACTAACCCTTTTTCTGGGTGCCAACCTCGCATAAAAAGGCCAAACTTATCCGTACGCTGTAGCTCTCCTGGTATTTCTCCTACTGTGACTTCAATAACGATGGGTTGGGTGACCACCGCATCGTAAAAATCTATATCGGAAAAAGCAACATATCTAGCGGGAGAGAGGGCTATTCCGATTGCATCAAGGATAGTCGTCTTGGCTGAATCGCCATGTCCGACCAGACAGACAACCCTCCCATCAACAGTCCAAGTTAGCTGTTTTATACCTCGAAACCTCTCGACTTTTATGTGATGAATTCGAATTTTTCTCGCCTTTTCTTGCTAAGGTACTTACAAAGTTTTTAGATAATGAAAACGCCGATTGCGGCATAAATCGCGCTCTGAGCCCGATATTGAGCCTATGATTATCTGAAAACTTACTCAAGGTAGCTTAGCAATCCTGTCCCAAAACTCAATATGGACGCGGGTGTGGACCCCTGTTTAGCATTCGATTGTCATGTTATATACCGGAAAGACTAATAGCCACCACACCGGGTACTAAGTGATGTTTAAACACTTCAGTGGCTACGCCTTCCCAATCTTTTTCAAATAACTCTTGTTTTTCTTAAGCCCTAATTTTGTCGCCTTTCCCTGTACCGACTTTTCACTTCGGGCAAGTTGTTTGGCAACCTCTTTAGTGCTTCTGTTTTTAAAGATCTGATTTAACTTTTTTAGCTCCTCTTTCGACCACGGATTTCTTGTTGGTTTGGTTTTGTTTGCCATAAGCGAGTCCTTTCAAGAACAAAACATTGCAGTAACAAACCTTTAATTACACATGTTAACAGGGGCAATTGTCGAAATCAACTCTTTTTTATTCTACAGCCAATAGCTCAACCACATTTCCACTTTGAAGCCATTATCCCCAGAGCCCCGTCCTGGCGCGCCGCCAGTTCATAGAACGGCACTAATCTGACCGGCTCAGCCGGCCATAGGGCCTTCTTCCATGGCAAAGATCTTTCTGCCCTGGAACTAAGGTACTCGAAGGAGCTGGTGTTGAGCCAACCTGTGCCACTGCCAGCAGCAATCAGGGGCGAGAGAGGGATAAATAATAGCATAAAGAAAAGAAGCAGGGATAAACTTTGATATGGATATATACGCCTCCCCCTGTTGGAAGGCGTCTTCGTGACACAAAAGAGAAAGAAAAGCAGGAAAAGACTGATGGAAAGGCTTCAGGCGGCATTTTGCCGTGGATAATAGTGTTTTTTGTAGTAGTCCTTTGTGGCGGTGCTGGCTTCGATTTTGAATAGTAGCGCGCTTTGCGCTTATGCAAAGGGAGCTTGAAATACAAAAAGCAAAAGACATTATGACGAAAGAGGTGGTCAGTGTCAGGCGGAATACGCCGGTAGAAGAGGCGTTAGAGCTTCTGCTGGCACACGAGATTTCGGGTATGCCCGTGGTCGAGGAGGATATGACGCTGGTGGGGATTGTTACGGAGAAAGATTTGCTGGAACTGTTGAATGGACCACAAGGCGCAAAGGGAAAGACGGTTGAAGAGTTTATGACGCAACCGGCGGTGTACTTCGAGGCGGATGAGAGCCTCAAGGAGATTTGGAAGTGCCTGCTCGACGTCACTTTCAGAAGGGTGCCGGTGACAAAAGAAGGGAAGGTGGTCGGGATTGTGAGCAGGCCCGATGTCATTAGATGCATTCTCCAGCTAAGTGGTGCAAGGGCGGATGTGTAGGTGGTCGAAAGCAACCCTGCGGGGCACCTTGGAATGAAACCAATACCCAAATTGTAGTTTTTGGACCGCACTTAGGTCATCTCGAAGAGCTAATATGGGGTGGTCGTATGTTCGAAACGCTCCCCACCTTGCCGGAGAGGCTTGACGACTGCTCGTAGTATTCCGCTGGTACCGGGCGGAACTTCACTTGTGAAAGAGCACTAGTTCGCCACCAAATATTTTATATCTGACACCAGGAAAGTCGAAATCGTGTATAACTGTGCCATCCGGCAAGTTAAAAGTAAATGCACCCAAGGCTTCAAAATCGGGATTCAAGTCTATTTCACTCCGTTTGACTTTGATAGTGCTGGTTACTTGATCCCCACTTTTATATATGGTTCTTTCTTTGTGTTGCCCTTCAACCGGAACATATATATCATCTATTTTCTGGATTTTTATAGAATCAACCTGTAGTTGCCATTCCTTGAGTTTAGTTTCTTCAATGGGCTTTCTGTTAAAAAGGTCGCGACCGGTCTTGTTCACGGTATACTTTAAAGCGTTATAACCTTTATCTGGTGCAATCCACACCTTGAATTTGCCATATATCGTTTTTGCCTCAATGATATAACATAATATGTCATTTATACTTTCGGTGCCGGCAACGTGTAAACCGTCACTTTCAGTTAACCTTTCGGCTATTGTTTTTAGCTCCCCCACTCCAGGTACTTTACCTTCCAAAAAACCTCCATAATCTGTATGGAGCAGGCGAAGCTTTCGCTCTCTGTCAAGCTCTCTCTTGATATGCCCGAGAAATCGACCTACTTTGGGATGCTTCTCTGCAGACAAAAACAATTTATCGTTGATGATTGTCGCAAAATCGAGCGAATCCTCATCAATTACTCTTCCAGCACTATCCAATAATGCGTCGTTTCCAATCCATTCGGCACGGTTATTGTCTCTTCTGAAAATCAGTTCTAATCTATGGTGCCCTACATTCTCTTGTCCATTTATATTGCTTGCGAAGTCCGTTTCCACACTTAAACTCATCGTGATTGTTTTATCCCAGGATGTTGATTCGCTATAACGACGGATAATTTCTTTCGGATCCGGCATTGGTTTTCTTTCAACCTCACCGTAAGCGTACACGGACCACGACACGGTAAAGAGCTCCAACAACAGAATAACAGTTTTCTTGTACATACCCACTCTCCTAACAAATAATTATGCCTCGTGAAAGGCTAATAACAATATTGGCATGTCAAGGGGCATATTATAGCCCCTTACTTCTTTCCGGCCAATCCACTGCATTTTCCGATTACTATAATACACGAATTGACATGCAATTTCAACCTGTTTTTGAACATTTGCGACTCAGGTTCATAGCGGGGGCGTTTCGAACGTTGAAAAAACAGCGCAGTAGATAGTCGTCATTCATGTTCGCTCCTCGGTTTACAGGAGCCGCGAATTTCTGTAACTCTTTACATATTTGAGACTTATCTATTGTCGACCACGCAGACCCCGATACAAGGTCGTATGTTCGAAACGCGCCCCCGCTATGAAGACATATAGATAACTTCAAAAACTGTGTTTGGCTATCTATTGGTTGTTGGCAACAAATAAGGAGGGGAAACAGTTTTTTTCCCAAACTGCTTCCCCTTTTTCGTTTGAAAAACGCATGTACTTACTCGTCGATTCTATCGCTTTGCTTAATTGGGCCTACTCCGCTTCTTAAACGCAAGTGTTTCTCATGTTTGATTCTTTCATAACCTTTATCTAATTCCTCATCAGTAGGTGGGGTATTACCCATTTCCGCAAACCTGGCTTTTACCATACGGATCCAATCTTCCTTTGGAGGGACTTCAAATTTAGCCGCCTTCATCATTCTCTCCTCCCCAGTAAACTCTACATACTGTTCTCCGTTATCAGCAGTAGTAGCACCCGCCAATTTATAGCTATCTCTCCGATGTTCCTGGGCTAAGGAATGCTTTATCCTTGCTCGTTAACGACTTCGTTGTCGTTTTGACATACAGTCGCAACTCCCATCGAACAGAAACAATCGGGAAGAGACCTGATTCGGTTACGCGAAACGTTCAAAGCTCGCATCATCTCTGAACCTTATAACTGAATTATCCCATTTCTTGCCCACAGAGTCAAGCAAAAATAGGCTATGATTTTGTAACTCTATTGATTTACTACTCGCGGTGTGTCCACATCCTGCGCGCTATAGACCTCACCTTTTCTCATTCAACTGAAAGACCTGACTGTGGGTAAATATCGCAGGCAAGGTCTATACATGCAAACTGGCCAACATGGCCCGCAGACGAGCCCGGCACCATGGCGGTACGAGTGGGTTTATATGTTCGATTCTTTGCCGCCAGTCATCAACATCTTCCTTGTAGTCGAATCGGTCTCCACCCTTTAATAGTCTGTCTACAGCGCTGACCGAGCCTGAGGCCAATGAACTGATAACGGCGAACGCGAAGAACAATCTTCGTTTTTCCGTCTTCTCATGAAGGTCTTCGCAAAGACTCGCATACAAATGCGGAAGTTGCTCATCCCATTTACCTTTCGTTCGAAGCTGTATCTCTTTTAGACCTTCGAACAAGTGTTCTGTACACATGGGGCTGAGTGTATCAAAGACACGCTTGATCCATTCCCGGTCAACAAGACAATCCCATATAAACTCCTTTGGGACTCTATCCATGCTGGCTTCTATGATTTCCGGAATTCTCGCGTACATTCGGCTAATCATATCAACATAAGGGTAGTCAGCCGGATCCCCCGCTGCCCCTTCGTAGTGAATCGGGCGAGTCGGGTCGTATTCTTTAATCCACGCCGACATCGCAGCATGGTTCGGCCCGCAGCCCGATTCATTGCCGAGCGACCAAAAAATGACAGATGGATGATTCTTGTCCTGACAACCATGGCCCGGTGACTTCCCCGATATGAACCTACAACCACGGTTACAGAGGAGCAGCAAAGCACTCTTAGTCCGCCCGTCCCCGAACCGTACGTTTTTTTTCGCGCATTAGCATCCTTTCACTATCCTTGGCTTTGATTATCCATCAACTCCAGAGATGCAGGGATTTCAGTTGTATCGCTATAATTATTCTTTATAAATTTTTGAGCTTTGTCGATATGCGTCTTGATTTCATCAAGGTCAAAATAAACCTTGTAATATTTTTGAGCTTGGATGTGTATAAGAGCTTGTGTTGCATAGTACTCGATGAGCTTTATATGCTCAATTAGTGTCATGATAAACTCCTTAGACCCGCTGGAAACGGCGGTTTTTTCACAGATCTAAACGCTGCGAAGATCCGTTGGTTAATTAGAATCCGCACTCTTTTTCTGCGGCGATTACAATCAACGCATCTTTACGTTGTTGCAGGGCATCGATTTCAGTTTCTTCCGCATTTTTCAGGTCCATGAAGAACCAGGGCACGATTAAGAGAAAACCACCTATAAACCAAGCAGCATTGCCCCAATCTCTTTTCTCCTTCTTTGATTTCTTTATTTTTATTTGTTTATTTATATTTGCAATTTCTGCTTTCAGAGCATCGGAGCTGTAGGCGATAGCAGCCCCAATGGAACTGTCTACTTCCTTGATACATTGCCGTATGAATTGGTTGATATTAGAGCCGAAGGATTTGAACTCGATGAGTTTGCCGAGATACAACCATGGGGCCGCAACTAGCCTACGATCTATCAGATCTTTGTGTCGGGGTCTGCGGCAGGACCATGTGGGGTCTCTGAAGGAGAACAAGGCCTTTCATTATAACAGCCCTGTCCTTTCGATTTTCTGGGCAGGGCATATGGCCTCCAAGTTACTGAATGCGCGTATCGGTGAAGTATTTGACTTTATATGGAAAATTCTCTTTCTGAAAATTCAAATATTATTGAAGTAACTGGCCTGACTAAGAAATTTGGCGATATTACAGCTATTAACGATATTTCATTTTCTATCGGCCGGGGGGATATCTTCGCTTTTCTGGGGCCGAACGGTGCCGGTAAGACAACAACAATAAAAATGCTTACGACCCTGCTGAAGCCGACAAGCGGGAAAATTCTTATCGACGGGAACAATCCGGCTACGCAACAGGATAAAATCCGACGCAGTTTTGGTATTGTTTTTCAGGATCCGAGCCTGGACGAGGAATTAACCGCCTACGAAAATATGGAATTTCACGGTTGTTTATATCGAGTTCCGAAGGATATCCGAAGACAAAGAATCGAGGAACTGCTGAAATTCGTGGAGTTGTGGGACAGGAGAAAAGACTTGGTTAAAACCTTTTCCGGCGGGATGAGCAGAAGGCTCGAAGTCGCACGGGGTTTGATTCATCATCCGAAAATTCTATTTTTGGACGAGCCGACTTTGGGGCTGGATCCACAAACGAGAAATCATATCTGGAGCCATATAACGCAACTCAATAAGCAAGAAAAAATGACCGTATTTCTGACTACACACTATATGGAAGAAGCGGAAAAAATCGCTCGAACGATAGCGGTTATCGACCATGGTAGAATTGTCACACAGGGAACCTCCGCCAACTTGAAAGAGCGAACCGGTACGTCCTCCCTCGAAGAGGCTTTTCTTAAACTGACCGGAACTACCATTCGCAAAGAATCTGCCGACGCTCTTGAGAGGATGAGAATAGGAAGACGGCTTTGGAGAAGAAATAGAAGATGACGACGATTTATATTCTCTGGCTGAGGCAGTTAAAAAGATATTCCCGCTCGAAGGCGAGAATCGTTGGTTCTTTAGGCCAGCCGCTTCTTTTTCTAATCGCTTTGGGTTTTAGAATGGGGCCGATATACCAGAAAGCAAAAGGTGGAAACTATATCGATTTCCTTGCCCCCGGCGTAATGGCGATGGGAATAATTTTTACAGGAACATTTTCCGGAATTGAGATTATCTGGGACAGGCAGTTTGGTTTTCTCAAGGAAACGCTCGTCGCCCCGACTTCGCGTGTAAGTATTATGCTCGGTAGAACTCTCGGCGGCGCAACTATCGCCACTTGTCAGGGATTAATAATTCTGTGCATCTCTTTTATAGCTGGCTTTCGGCCGCATTACAGCCTGCTTATACCTGTATCATTAGTATTCATTTTTCTTATCGCTTTGGAGGATTTTCACGGCTTTCAGTTGATTATCAATTTTTTGATTATGCCTTTGTTCTTCCTCTCCGCTGCGAACAGCTTCATCCATCGGATTTGTGAAGCCTTTTTCAAAAAAGGAATTCAGATATGAATACAGAAGTACCTTTTCATTTTCATTCCCACCGACATCCATGAAAGAGTTCAAAGTCACAAGCCCTTCGGTCAGAGTACCGGTTTTGTCAGAACAAAGCACATTCATGCTGCCAAAGTTCTCGATAGAAGCAAGACGTTTGACGATTACTTTCTTCTGTGCCATTCGCCGCGCACCGTGGGCAAGATTTACGCTTACAATCGCTGGTAATAGCTGTGGTGTCAGGCCCACCGCAAGAGCAAGGGAAAAAAGAAAGGCGTCCAAAACAGGTCTTGCTAAATATACATTTACAGCAAAGATCGCAATTACCAGTAGTAAAGTAACCTCCATCAAAAAATATCCGAATCGTCTTAGCCCGTGTTCAAATTCTGTTTCTGGGGGCTTGAGCTTCAGTCGTTCGGAAACTCGTCCGAATTCAGTCTCTTTTCCTGTTCGGACGACGACGGCCCGTGTAGTACCGCTGACGACATAAGTGCCCATGAAAAGGGCATTTTTACGTTGAGCCAAAGGTGTTTGGGGCGGCAGAATTCCGCCTGTTTTTTCTACAGGGTATGTTTCTCCTGTCAAAGTCGCTTCATTGATGAACAGATCTTTCGATTCCAAGATAAAGCAATCTACCGGTATACTGGCACCAGCGGAGAGGATAACTATATCACCAGGAACAACTTCACCAGCAGCGATTTCTTTTTCTTGTCCGTCCCTCAAGACGACTGTTTTTGTTTGCACCATTTTAAGCAATTTATTAACTGTGCCAACTGCTCCACGTTCCTGCCAGAAACCAAGGAAACCACTGATCAAAATAATTCCAAGTATAATCAGAGCATCGGGGGCATCATGAAGGAAAAAGGATAATAACGACGCGAAAATGAGGATTAGAATAATAGGACTTTTAAACTGAGAAACGAAAATTCTTAAATCGCCTGAATATCTGGGAGCAGATATGATATTTCCCCATTGCTTAATTAAACGCAGGTTTGCCTCGTCATCTGTTAATCCATTCTCTGAAGTACTAAGGAAACCCAATAGTTCGGCAGTTGGAATGCTCCAAAATATTTCTGTTTTATGATTAGTACCCATAACTCTCATAGCTTATGCTATGTCCAATTAAGCATAAAGCTTACAGCTTTAGTTTTTGAGACAATTGACTGCTTTGCATTCTAAGGTTTTATGGTAGATTGCCCGGCTTTCTCAGTCACAGCCACGGCCTGCATGACGGCCTTGCGGGCCATTCTCGACACGAGAACCATCACGGCAACACACACCACGAGTCCGCCAATGATCACCAGATCGTGCAGGTGGGCGGTTCGTGCATCGCTGCCGGCCAACCGGGCTGCGTGCTTGCCGACGTGCCCGAAGTAAACCTCGATTACCAAGTTGGGTGTGAGCGCCAGGAACGCAATCATAAACCCTGAGAACCGAACGCCGGCAGCGCCGAGTAGGTAACTGATTGTCGCAGGATTCAAAGGTGTCAGTCGCAAAAGTACCTGCAAGCGAAATTCGTCACGACTAACGGCGCGTTGGATAGCAGCCAGCGACGGTCTCGCCGCAAGCGTCCGCTGGATCCGTGCCCGCAAGAGCTTGTGCGAGAGCGCAAACTGCATCGCCCCGGCCAGCACACTGCCCGCCAGTACCGCCGCGACACCCCAGAACATACCGAAGAGAGCGCCTGCGATGATGCACAGCACCGTGTCGGGCAACAGGAACGACGTCGCCAGGACGAACAGTCCAACGAATGCGAACACGCCCCACGGGCCAAGCTTCGTAATCCATGACTCAATTGCATTGATGTGATGTTCGATTTCGCGGCCCGCAATAACAATGACGACGATCAGCAGCAACCCTACCACCAGGTAAGGGAGCGCTGCCCGTGAGTAGGCCCGTGCCAGGAACCGTTGCACCCGGTCAACGACTTCAATATTCTCCTCGCTGCACATGGCTGCTCCTCCAACTGATGGGTGTCGGGGATTCGCACGTCCAAACCGGCAAAACTGCACCAATCTGAATACCTGGATTCGGTAGATCGCGGCGTATCGTACCTTGCTCTCCCATTGCTCCGCGTCTCATCCCGCTTCCCTGTGCGAAACAAAGGATTAAGGTACCCACTACCAAGACCATCACTGTAATTGTAATCAGTAACTTTCTCATGATACGCCTTCCTTTCTTGAAGTAGAAAACCCTTAACTGACATTTCCCAGATAAACGGTTAGAAACCATGAATTTCTCTGTACGACATGTAAAATTTTATAAAGAGGTGAAATATTATTTTTTTAGCAAATCAGTAAAGTAACATACTTTTTTCTCCGACGTAACAGCAATTTATGGAATTCATCAATCACAAGCAAAAAAGGATTCCATGGCAATAAGAAAGCGTTTAATTTCAGCAGTAATGAAAGGTTGACAAAATGTACACATACCTATCCATAGGTGAGGGTATATTGAAAGTTTAGTTCCAAACGTTTTCATCATTATTTTTCCAGAAGCTTTATTTCTACAACATTGCCAAAACATGGTCAAGTTTAGCCGTGGCCAGACATGTACAAGTATCCGCGGCTCCATAGTACATCCACAACTCGTCGCCGCGAAGCAACAGTCCGGTTGGGAAGACAACGTTTGGTGTTAAACCGGAAAGTTCATACGGAGCCTCAGCCTGGAATATCCACTCGCGCGACCGAGCAATAACCTTGTAAGGCTTATCCTTGTCCAGCAGGGCCACGCCAACGCGGTAGACCAGATGGCCTCCATAGCCCTTAACACCATGATATATAAGCAGCCATCCCTTTTCGACAAGAATAGGTGGCGCTCCTGCGCCGACTTTAATATTATCCCATGCTGCGCCGCCTTCTTCTGACAACACTGAGTGTGGCTCTCCCCAGTGCACCAAATCAGGCGAGTAGGCTGACCAGATATGTTCGTCACCGCCGGCATCAGGACGATGGAGTACAGCCCATCGGCCATCGAATTTCTGAGGAAACAAAACCGCGTCTTTATTATTGGGTGATAGAATAAGTCCGATTCGCTCAGCCTTAACGAGGTCATAGCTGCGGGCCAATGCCACTGCAGCACCTTTGGGAGAGTAAGCGGTATAAGTAATATACCAGCATTTTTCTTCCGATATAAATGTGATTCGTCCATCTTCGCATCCCCATTCTTCATACTGCCAGTCTTCCTCTCCGTAGGCAAGTATTGGCTT
>CAYUFX010000135.1:0-11153 GCA_964444135.1 uncultured Pirellulales bacterium
TTCGGACCGGCGCCGCTGTCGTGGTCGCCGGTAAGTTCAGTGTTTCTCTGATTTCAATAGCCGCATCTGCGATTTCTCCAAGCCGTTGGTTAGGGTTCTTCTCCAGGCAGCGGTGAAGAAGGACACTGATATTTGCAGGGATTTCCTGCGGTAGCAGTTCCCAATCCGGTTCTCTTTCGATGATGCGTGCCAAGGTGTCTGTGGCAGTGTCACTCTCAAACGGAGAGTGACCAGTCAGCATCTCGTACAATATACAAGCGAATGACCATATATCGCTGCGGTGATTGACTGGATTGCCGCGGGCTTGTTCCGGGCTCATATAAGCCGGCGTGCCGATTATATGCCCGGGTTCAGTAGCGGTGATATCGCTTTTTTTACCTTCGCTTACAGGGGCCTTGGCTAAGCCGAAGTCCAGCACCTTGACCTTTCCTTCCGACGTGATTTTGATATTGCCGGGCTTTAGGTCTCGATGGATGACACCTTTTTTGTGAGCCGCTGAGACAGCCTCGGCGATTTGCTGGGCGATTGAAAGGGCTTCTTCCATTTTCAACGGTTCGCGAGCAATCCGTTGGGCCAATGACTCGCCCGGGACATATTCAAGAACCAAATAGTCGGTGTCTTTGTCCTGTTCGATGATTTCGTGTATCACGGCGATGTTCGGGTGATTCAATGAGGCCAACAGTTCAGCCTCGCGTCTAAAACGCGTCCGCGAAGTTGAGTCATCTTTTAGCTTAGCGGGCATACTTTTGATAGCAACAGAACGCTTGAGCTTGGTGTCACGCGCCAGATAGACGACTCCCATGCCTCCACGGCCTATCATCTCGGTTATCTCAAAGCTCCCGACTTTCCGGCCGACGAGATATTGTCCTGCCGCTGCCTCTTCAAAGTCGCTTTCATCGGTCCGGACAAGAGAATCGAACAAAGCATTGATTTTCTGCAGCTCTTTTATACCCTCCCTAATCTTACTATCCAGACCAGGGTATTTCTTCACAAATTCGTCGATGTCAAGCTGTTGAGCCTGCATCTGGGCATCGACAAATTGCCGCACAGCTTCTTTAATAATGTCTTTCTGATTGTCGTCAATCGCCCCTGCCATCAAATCCTCATGAAAACGGTCGTTAGCTCAGCCATCGCACTGGGCACCAGCATTCTTACCGCATCGGGACTCTTATTTAATCTGTTTCCGATCTCCTCATATGAAAGTCCCTCAAGCTTAGTCAGGACAATCACTTCCCTGTACTCAGGTTTCAATTCATCTATTGCTTTTTCAAGCTTATCCAGCTCTTCCTTTCTGGACATTATCACACTCGGCGTGGTGGCCTCGATGGGGGCGGGAGTTCCGACAAATCCAGCGCCGGTAGCTGGTCGGTAATTGTCAAGTCGAACTTCTCTGCGAATATCACGCTTGGCAGCGTGCAGTTTATCTAAATTGTCACGGAGTTCGTTTTGAGCTATTCTCGATAACCACCGCAGAAAATCACCCTCGTTCTTGTATGTGAAATCTTCTATTGCCCCCAAAGCCGAAAGAAGAGCATCCTGGACCAAATCCATCGAATCCAGCTTGGGGCGAATCTCTTTGCTCATACGAAGCCTTAATATTCGCCGCACGCGCTCGGCGTAAACCATGTAAAGCTGGTTTAAAGCGGATTTATCACCATCCTTTGCCAGAATAACTAAATGCCGGGTCTTGTGACTGAAAGTACACATGAATCCTCGCCGACCTCCAGAAATCAAAGATATTAACAAATTTTACTAATTTTTGAAGAAAATTGCAACAAAATCCTTCGTTTGCTCCAGTTTTTCCGTTGATAAGAGTAGGCCAGCGAGTTCAAAGAGACAGTTTTTCAGCAAAAGAATCGCCGTGAACAAAGCTGCCCCCCGCTCTTGTCTCCGACAAGAAGACGCTGGGGCGGCGTGAAAATATTAACAATTTTTGAAAGGGCAGTAAGATGAAAAAGGTAATTGTGATGATATTGGTTTTGATATTGGGTCTGACTGCTGGGGTTGCGAAGGCAGATTTCACGTTCGGCACTTCGACAAATCTCGGGCAAACTGTCAACAGTTCCTATAGGGATGCTGTCCCGAGCATCTCGGGCGATGGGTTGGAGTTATACTTTACATCCGATCGGCCCGGCGGATCAGGTGGACGGGACATATGGGTAACAACACGGGCAACGACAGAGGACGACTGGGGGGAACCAGTGAATCTCGGGCCAGCGGTCAACAGTCCATATAACGAGATTTCCCCGAGCATCTCGGCTGATGGCCTGACGCTCTACTTTGACGACTATGCAAACCCCCGGCCCGGCGGGACTGGAGGGGTGGACATATGGGTAACGACGAGGCCAACCGTCTCCGACCCCTGGGGTATTCCGGTTAATCTTGGGTCGAGTTTCAACAGTGGGGCCCTGGACGGCGGCCCGAACATATCGGATGACGGCCTGGCGCTCTTCTTGTACTCCAACCGGTCCGGTGGGTACGGTAGTAACGACATATGGGTGGCGAGGCGGCCAACGACAAGCGACCCCTGGGGCACCCCGGTGAACCTTGGGCCAACGGTCAACACTTCGTCTGGCGACTGTTACCCAAGCATCTCGGCCGACGGCCGGACGCTCTTCTTTGGTTCCACCCGAAGCGGGTCAGCAGGTTATGACCTATGGGTGACAACACGGGCAAACGTATCCGATCTTTGGGGCCAACCGGTCAATCTCGGCCCAACTGCAAACAGTTCGACTTTAGACGACGGCCCGAGCATCTCAGCCGACGGCTCTACCCTCTTCTTTTTCTCCGACCGGCCCGGCGGGTACGGTAGCTACGACCTGTGGCAGGTGTCAATCGAGCCAGTCGTTGACTTTAACGGGGACGGAAAGGCGGACACTGCAGACATGAACATAATGGTTGAGCACTGGGGTACGGATGAGCCAGCCTGTGATATTGGCCCAACACCTATCGGAGACGGTATAGTAGATGCCCAGGACATGCTCGTTCTTACTGAGTATTTGACAAAGGAAAATGTAGATGTCGAAGCCGACATCGCTGCAATCGAGGATGTTCTGAACCAATATGCTGTCGCTGTGAACACTGGAGACTTTGAACTTTGGTTGTCCTTGCATGCAGAGGACGTAGTAAAGATGGGACCAGACGCCCCTGCGATTTACGGACGGGAGGCGTTACGGGCCAACAAGGAGGCCGCCTGGGCTAACTTCACACTCGAGATGGCCCTCTATCCCGAGGAAGCTCAGGTATCCGGTGACTTGGGATTTGCTCGTGGTAATTACACTTTATCAATAACTCCCAAGGCAGGGGGCGAGACGATTATTACAGTGCCGGATGGTAAATACTCGACCATCTGCAAAAGACAGGCTGATGGTTCCTGGAAGATTTACATCGACTGCTACAACAGCAATGTACCACCAGCACAGTAGTAACAAACCGAGCTGGCTGCAATAGACGGCAGCAGCGGCGGGAAAACGCAGGAAATAAAGTGCAATTCGTATCACCGATACTGAAGGGCTGTGAGTATAACACTTGCAGCCCTTTTTTGCTGCCCAACGAGTAAATTGGTACCGGCAAGATCATTGATGCAGGCAGTTTCTTTTCCGGCCCGATTGACGATGTTCGTATTTACAATCGGGCAGTGATACCATAAAGTGCTACTGCAGTTTGAATCAAATGTATAAACAGGAAGTAAACTCCAGGTCCAGATATGACACTAATCAGGTTAGAGGGGCTCAGGGAGAACTAAGAAAGCGTATCTTGTGTTGAAGGCAAAGAATAGCGGAAAAGGAGGGGAAAGGCAAGGGGAAAAGGGAAAAAGAATATCGAATATCCAACAAGGAATGTCGAATTATGAAGTACGGAGGACAGGGAATTGGTGAGTGTTGAATAGTGAGCTAAAGTGAATTTAAGCAAACAGCATAGGTGAAGGCTGTCCTACGACTGTTATATATTCGCGGCCAGATTTCTCCACTCACTTCGTTCGGTCGGAATGACGGAGTGCTGGATTCCCACTCCTCCGACTCTGCTCAGGACAAGATTCGCGGGAATGACAAAAGATGTAAGACCCGTGCTTCGCCATGGCTTCGCAGGGCAGGCAGGGATTATAGAATTAGAGGATTGGGGAATTGGTGAGTGATTGATTAGGTTATCAGGGTATCAGAAAAGCAGGTTATCAGGTGCAAGAGCAGAAGACGAAAAACAGAGGTCGGAAGAAAGAATTAGTGGATTAGAGAATAAGAGGGTGTGTGAAAAGCTTAGAATCATTTTGTTGTTACCCCGAGCCCATTCGACTTCGCTCAGGGTAAATTGCGTCGAGGGGTCTATTAAAACAGATTCCTCGACTCCGCTGCGCTCCGCTCGGAATGACAAAACGGGCTTTTCACACACGCTCTAAGAGCTTAGAGAATTGGAAAGAAAAAGGAAAAGGGAAAGAAACATCCCACCAGCACAGGACTGGGGGCTATATAAAAGGATGGAAAGATAAAAGGAAAAATCAATTTATTATTTTGTTTTATTGGGGGGAGGCGCTTTGCTGTTTGAAAAGATCGAGCCATTTTTTGATTTCCTGAGCGAATTTTTGGTCTCCCGCGGCTTGGGCGAGGTCGAGCGCCTTTTGGGCAAACAGAGAGGCTTGTTGGAATTGGCGTGCCTCGCCATAGTTCATTGCCAGCAGGTAATGCAGTGTTGGCGAGGTGTCAATACCCGGCTTTAGTCGCACTGCTATAGAGTAATGTTTGAGGGCCTGGTCGAGATCTCGCTGCTCAGCCAGCGCCAGGGCCAGGTGATAGTGAGCTTCGGCATTATTCGGGTTAAGGCGTAGAGCCTCGGAGAAATGGACCAAAGCTTGTTTTGACTTTCCCATGTAAAACAACGCCCGGCCAAGATTATGGTGCATATTCGCAGCATTGTACTGTTTATCGAGTCCGTTTGGCATACGTCGTAAAGCCTCCGAAAGATGCTTGACGGCCTCGTCGAATTTTCTCTGGTGCAGCAGCGCCATACCTAAATCGTGATGTATGCGGGGGTCATCCGGATTAAGCTGTATGGCCTTATAATAATGTTCCATTCCCTCTTTATGCATTTGCTTGACATTATAGAAAAGAAACCCGAGCTTGAGGTGCGCTTCGGCGTTGTTCGGATTTAGCTCCAGTGCGTTTTTGTACTCTTCTATAGCATTATCTGTCTCGCCGGCTTTGAAGAATTCGTTTCCGGCCCTCACAAAAGAATAATCGTTCAGGAATTTCTCGTCGATTTTCCTGATGGCGTATGGCTTGGTATTGATAAACTCGGGTATGTTGGCGGCGCGGTCGGGGGAGGTAAAGTGTGACAACAGGACAGCAGGTGTGCTGCGTCCCTGTTCGTCGATGTGGGTGAGGAAAAGCTGAGTATAAGCTGAATTTGCTTTTGAAGAGAACACCAGCCACTTGCCGTTTGGAGAGAAGCTATGCCAGGAGTTCATCCGGGTTGTATTGCACCGTAGTCTTCTGGGCTTGCCACCTTCGGCCGGCATGATGTACAGTTCGCTGTCGGGCTGAAGCAGCATATAACTTTTGGCTTTGCAGAAGACAATCCATTTGCCGTTGGGCGAGTATTTCGCGAAGTAGTTGCTCATGCCATTGTTGGAGGCCCCCTCAATTGGCTCAGGCTTGCCACCTTTCCCATCATTAAATGGAATCCGGTACAAATCGAATAAAAACGGCTTTCCCTCTTCGGTGAATTCCTTGCACTCTTCACGGGTCAGAAGCACCTTGCCCATACCCTTAGTATGCTTGAGGTCATAGGCTTTGGTTCTGGCGAAAACGATGTATTTGCCATCAGGGCTCCAGGCCGGGTTACCCTGGACATATTGTGGGTCATCCGCTCCAGGCAAAGATTGGAAATTACGTGTTTGTGTGTCATATACGCACAGGATGCCTTTGACAGGGAAAAATAGCTGAGAGAAGGCCAGAGGCGGCATCGGAACAAAAACCGATTTGTCCTTAACCATACTGACGACAAACCTGCCGTCCGGAGAGACCTGAGAAAGCAGTCCGAAGGTCTGTTCCCCATCTTCCTTCCTGTAATCATCCCACGTTATGATATCACTCGTGGCAAGAAGCATTTGCTCTGCGATGCGTGTGATAACGTAGGAACCTTTACTGTTGGCATAATCTACATCCATTGCGAGGACTTTGCCATCGGCGGAAAAGGAGTGGCAGTTTCCACAAACCGGCAGTTTCTCCAGAACAACCAGAGGTTGCTGCGGCGAAGAAATGGCGCCAAAACGCCACCGGATGTGCGAGGGGTCCTTGACGGCATCAACAAAGGGCAGGTTCACTTCCCGATAAAATAAGGGTGCTCCAACCGGGTCTTTGGATGTTTTGAATGAGATTTTGCCTGCCGAGAGGATTTCTCCCCGGCTCCGGCGATTGACACCCAGGATAGTAACCATTGCCTGCTTTTCCAGGGAGCGTTTTTTTATGGTTTCCCAATGTTTCGTCTTGGGTGTCCACTGGGTTTCCTGGACGAGGAAATTCATCCCGTTAGAAATCTTCGCTTTTTGGCCTGCATTCTCACCCCTTTTGGAATTTCTAACGGGATTCATACGACCCTGGTCGTCCTGGAACTTGATGGTTATAAGCCAGGTGTCAGAAGTCGAGTTAGCATCTTCCCAATGAAATGTAGTGGGCACTATTTCCGGTGGAAAAAGCGTTTCGTTAAGAGGATAGCGAATCGTCAAGCTGTTGTATTCGGCATCATCCCGATAAAGTGCTAATATGTTCTCTATTTGAGGCCCGGGCACGTAGAGAGCGATTAGTATGACCACGACAACAGCTACTACGCTAACGCCCATAACCTGTCTCGACTTGGCTCCGCCAAGCGAGCCACGGTTGGCAAGATACATGATTGGCTTGCGCATATATTTTATCACCATTCATCCAGCACCAATTAGGCGTGAGTCTAAGCTCAATTGGTGCCGGATAAGTCAAGCAGATTACATATCTTAAATATCGTAGATGGAAAAATCAATCTTAACCCCGTTAGAAATAAATCGACAGAAAGATTACTATGTATATTGTTGTTTTCTAACGGGGTTAACTGCAAAATGGAGCTTTCTATTAAAAAAGTATTTGTTTTTTGGATTGCAACGCACCTGTCAGACGCGCGAGTATCCGCATTATAGGGCTAAAGCTGTCCGCCTTTGGCGGATTATTCTCGTTCGGTCAGCCAGGGCTGAGCAGGCTCAGGAGGTGCTCCGGCTTTTGGCGTAGCCATAGTAACAGGGAACGGGGCCGATATTTTTTGAGAGCCTCGAACAACCCGGCCCAGTTTTTCTTTAGTGACGCTAACAGGCTCCCGTACCAGTTCCGGGACACTGTAGGTCCAAAGGCAGGAGTCGTAATAAGTCGGGTCTTTCTGCGGCAGCAGCAGGGGCTTATACACCTTGCCTTGCCGGTCAACATAGCTAATGTAGGTTCTTGTAAATACCCCACTTTGCCTTTTACTGCTGAAAGCTATCCATCGGCCGTTACTTGACCAGCTATGCCAGGATTCACTTTTGTCACTGTTGATTTCCAGCCGGCGGTATTCATACCTGCCGGTTTGATTTGCTGCTTCGAGGTCTATTATATAGAGGTCGCTGCTCTGCTGATAAACCGGGAAGCAGCCGTAATCGCACATGCAGAACAGCAGCCAGCGTCCATCAGGACTAATCCGCGGCAGAAGGATGCTGAGTCCTGTATCCTTAGCTGAGAGGACGGTTTCCAGCTCGCCCCACCGGTCGCGGTCAATGTCGTAACTTATTCGGACCAGGTCGTACTTGATTTCGTCAAAATTATCAGGAATCATATTGCGGTCCAACCATGTTAGCGGTGCGCTGCAGAAATACAGGTAACGACCGTCCGGCGACCACGTGGGATAAGTTTCGAGCCGGTCTTTTTTGGCAAGATTCGGTGTGGTCTTTACAGTTTTTGAGTCAACCAAGAAATAAGCCATCAGAGAATCGAAGTCCATCACATCCCGAACCTCGCTTGCGGCCGAATGAAAGAGCTGTCTGACCTTATTGACAGAAAATGCGGCAACGCGGCCGCTTGGATGCCAGGATGTATATCCAAACTTTGTTCCAATCTTTCGTACTTTGTCACCTTCGACCAGCAAAGCTGAGCTACCGTAAACGGCGCTGCGGATGCCAATGAGCATTTTTTCTGCACGGTTTCCGCAAAAAGTATGGCAGTTCACACAACCGTGCTTGAAATATCCATTATTTAATATAGTTGATTCATCAAAGCTGCTAAGATTACGCTGATAGATACCCATATTTCTCCAGGTGATATGGCCCGGTCGAATCTTTCGATATACGAGGAAAGTATCAATGTCCTCAGGAGAGATCTGGGCGGTGAGGGCCTGAAAGCGGGACCATCGGATATTTTCTCCATTGGATGATGACGTTGCCGTTCTGGATTCGATAAAGATATCCAGGCTGAGTTGCTCACCCCGATTTAAACCAAGCAGCTCATGCCAGGCTTTCTTTGGAATCATAATCACGGGCTGCTTGCTGAATATCTCAATTGGATTTCCTTTTCGAGAGTGTATTCTGGCAAAATAGCCTGAACCATCCTCTTGTACGATAAAGTTCAGGGGAGCAATGTTTGGCGGGATGATACTGTCAGCGTAATCCGGCTGGACTTTTGCAGGCCGATTGATGGAACTGTACTGTGTGATCGTGACTTTTCTGTCGCGACAAGCATAAAGCAACGAAACAGCTATAAGTGCACATACGATTATTGCACAAATGAGTTTAGCTTTTCTGGTTATATGTAATTTTGCTTTCATACGTATATGCGATTGAGTCATTTATTCGGGCCTTAAGGTGCATACATATAATAGAAGAAATAAGTGTTACGGAATTTTTTTGACAGCTCTTTGAAGGCAGCTTGTTTATTCCCACCGTAACTACTGAGAATCCGGGTAAAGTCTTCGATGTGTTGACGCAGTTGAGGACTTGGCTGGTAACCGCTGAGTTTGAGAGGCTTTCCTGTTCCATATATATAGATAAGGGCCGCTTCTTCATAATGTGTGGGTAGTTCGCGATATTTGAAATCCTGTAAACGCTCCATATTCTGGACAAGTTTGCCTAAATGCTTTTTTAACATATACCTGGCCATTAGATATTCAAACGCCATGCGATTTTGTCTGTTCCTCTCCAGGAGCCATAAAAGAGTTTTTTCCATCATAAGGGTGTAAATAGGGCAATCCTTGTCCAGATACAAAGAGCGCAGATGCTGAATATACTTGTCCGTGGAGAGATCTGTATCGGTCTGCAGAAGGTCAAGATAGTGTTTTGCCCAGTCAGCATCAAAAAGAGTCTTACTGAGCGCGCCGAGATAAATTTTGGCGGAGCCAAAATTACCCTTTACCATATTTATCAAAGCCAACCTCTGTAAAACCATCGGGCGACTACCAAACCCTTCGAGACATTCAGTCAGGGCATGTTCAGCCATGTTTACAACACCGATGTCCAAAAAAACGTCGAAGATTTGCCAGTACATCCATTTATATTTCTTATCAGATAGAAACAGGTAATCTGAATGCTGGGGCCAGTAGAACATATCATAACCGAGTCGGCCGATATGATACAAAGCTCTATTGACTGCTTGGGCTATAAAGGGATTGGTGGGATTGCTTCGAGCGGATTTGAGCAATTCCGGCCACATCTTGTGGTAAGCATAGTAATCAACCTTAAACCGGGTTTTAAGATTCTCATCTCGGGAAAGGAAAACGGCGCTGCCGGCAACAGCAAGCAAAAGCAGTGATTCGCTGACCCACCTGAGTTTAGGTGAGTATCTATACCAGGAAAATATCTTTGCCGGCAGGTTAGGGGATTTATTTTGGAGCCTTTTTGCCTGTCGCGACTTGGTGGAGCTAACCCGCGACAGGAATATCTCCCGAAGGCCAAATACAAGAAGTGTCAAAGGTGGGAGCAGATAGAGTAGATAGACTATTGTCACTCCTCTTTTGCGAGATTCGTAATAGAGGATTTTCCAAGAGAAAGGTAGTAAATTGCAAAAGGCATCGATAATACTAACGCGGAAGACCAGAAGACCCACTACATACGGAATAACAACGGCGGATACCAAATAAAACAGGCTCATCTTCCACCGAGACCTGAAAAGCAGCTCATAAAGTGCACAGAGGACTGCAAAAAGTAGAAATGCTCCACCGGCAAGATAATACAAAATTACGGACAAGGACAGAAAAGTGCACAAATAGCTGAAAATCTTAGTCTGTGATAAAGCCATCTTTAAGTACAAACATGCGAAAAGCAGCGCTGTTAAAAATGCCAGCGTTGTGGCAAAGTGATAGGCATACCGGGTGTAGAGAATAAGAAGAAGAATCGGTGGAATAAAGCGAATCCATCGAATTCGCCTTAAGTTTGTAGCTTTCAACAGATAGTCTATACATACACTGAGCAGCCAGGCCTGCACTGTTACAACAAGGGCGCCAGCCCAGGAATAGTAGAAGAGTTGGGACAGGAAAGCTCCAGTGTATTCGAGAGGTCCACCCGGATACGATAGAAATGTTCTAAAAAAGGCCCAGCCTTTGTAAAAGTCCGGGAAATTTGTAATAACGCCTGCCCCATGATACATAAGTCGCAGGTCAACACCAAGCCAGAGGTACAGATAGAACAGGACAAAAAAGATAAGGCCCCTGCTTTGGATTCCCGCAAGGCGGGGTCCCTCGCAGGGGCAAGCTTGTCTCCGCGAAAGCGGGGAGCTTGGTCCCCCAATATCCCGACTCGATAATTTCCGAAGTGAACCTAACATTACTCTTATCTGGCAAAACATTTCTCTCGAAAGCTCATCCCGCATAAATTGAGCCGACTAATTAGTGTGGGATAAAGAACAAGCGTATTAAAAGAAATTATATCGTATCCAGCTTACAAATTCACTTGCTTTTCGGATTTTCATTCTGCAACGCGTTGAAAAAAATAATAAAAAAAGTACAAAACCGTAACAAAACGGTAACACTTGGTTGTCATAATTATTCTTGTTAAAGTAACCGTTTTTTATTATTCTACTTGAAAGGAGCACGATTATGGAAAGGTTTAAGAACATCACAATCATCTTTTTGTTGGCAGTGGGCTTGCTTAGCTCCATCGCCCCGCCGGTTTGCTT
>CAYUFX010000136.1:0-11024 GCA_964444135.1 uncultured Pirellulales bacterium
TACAAAAGCCGCTGGCGGCTTGAAAAATTCACCTACAAACTTGACGGGCACCCGTCCTACATCTAAATTTTATTGACACAATGCCGGGCTTACCTATAATTAGTAATATGCGGTAGCGGCTGTACATTGCTTATATCCTGGAAAGGATCTACTATGGAACGGATAAGTCAATGGGAAACAGGTGAATATAGGATGAATTTTAAACTTCCCAAACAGTGGATCCCCTGGATCAAATGGATAGTCCCGATTCTATTAGCAATATGGCTTTTGTCGGGGATATATATCGTAGGGCCTGATGAGCAGGGGGTGATACGCCGATTTGGAAAGGTTGTAAGGACAACTGAGCCGGGTCCGCATTACCGCCTGCCCAGCCCAATCGAAAAAGTCAACAGGCCCAAGATACAGCAGGCACGGCGATTAGAAATCGGCTTTGAAACCGTCAGCCCGGGTCCGCCGGCAAGGTACAGGTTCCACCCTGAAGAGTCACTAATGCTTACAGGTGATGAGCAAATTATCGATGCGCAAATCATAGTCCAGTATAAGATAAAGGACGCAGCCGACTACCTGTTTAATGTGCGCAATCTTGAAGGTTCACAGGGTACAATTAAGGACGCAGCCGAAGTGGCGCTGCGGCAGGTTGTCGGGGAAAGGCCGATTGACGATGTCCTCATCAGGGAAAAACTGCAGGTCGAAATCGATATCCGCGACCTCCTTCAGGAAATAGTCAATGGGTACGAAAGCGGCATTCGAATAACCGAGGTCAAGCTTCAAACTGTCCAGCCCCCAAAAGAGGTTGCTTCATCATTTAGCGACGTGGTAAGCGCCAAGGAGGATAAGGATAAATTGATACAGGAAGCCGAGGGCTATAAAGAGGACATCATCCCCAAGGCACGCGGCGAAGCCAGGAGCATAGTCCTGGCGGCTGAGGCTTACAAGGAAGAGAAGATAAAGCGGGCACAGGGCGATGTGGCGAAATTTCTGGCTGTGCTTAAAGAGTACGAAAAGGCAAAAGATGTAACACGAAAACGGCTATATTTGGAAACGATGGAGCAAGTGCTCCCGGGCATCAAAAAGTTTGTTATAGATTCCGAAACCGGAAACGGCCTGCTGAAACTTTTGCCCCTTGAGGGTGCCCCATTTGGCAATACACCGCAAAATACAGACCCGGAACCTCGGAGGCAAAGATGAATAAAAAAATCATCATTGGGATTGTAATCATCGCGTTAATTGTGGCGGCACTGGCCACTTCGCTGTTCACTGTAGATGAAACCGAACAGGCCATTGTCACCCAGTTGGGAAAACCCGTAAGAGACGTAAACCAACCAGGCCTGCATTTCAAGATTCCACTAATTCAGAAAGAGCACAAGTTCGAAGCCAGGGTTTTGGAATATGACGCTGCTGCGGCAAAAATTATAACCGATGACAAAAAGCACCTGGTTATTGATAACTATGCCCGGTGGAAAATCATCGACCCGCTCAAGTTCTATCAAACCGTAGGAAACGAGTTCGGCGCCCAGTCAAGACTGGATGATATCGTCTTTTCCGAGATGCGCGAAGAGCTTGCCAGGCACACCTTGACGGAAGTAGTGTCGGTCAACCGCCAGAAGATAATGCACGAGGTGGCTGAGCAGTGCGCCCGGAAAGCCGCCGACTATGGCATCCAGGTTATCGATGTGCGAATAAAGCGTGCCGACCTGCCGCAGGAGGTTACACATTCGGTCTATGACCGAATGAAGGCCGAAAGGGAGAGAATCGCAAAAAAATACCGCTCTGAAGGAGAGGAGGAGGCTGTAAAGATTAGGGCCCAGACCGACAAAGATAAGACAATACTGCTCGCAGACAGTTACATGCAGGCCGAGAAAACGAAAGGCGAAGGCGACGCCGAGGCCCTCAAAATATATGCCCAGGCTTATGAAAAGGACCCTGAGTTTTATTCATTTGTCCGGACTTTGGAAGCTTACGGCAAGTCCCTTGGCAAAGGTACAACCATCGTTTTGCCTATCGATTCGGAGTTCTTCCAGTATTTTAGCCCGCCGACAAAAGAATAGTTTTTTATTATTCATTCTTGGAAGCGGTTGGGTGGGGCTTGCCCCACCATTTGCATTTGTCTCACACCAAAATAGCGTTCCGGTAAACTCCATAAACTTGGTTCGGAGATGTTGTCTTTCCTTTGTTATGACCCACTGAAACGCTCCTTTGCTTGTTGTTTTTGTGCTGGACTTGACAGAAAAAATGCCAATTTGACAGCCCGGCAAGGCCAATGGTAGACACGATAAACCCATTAACCGTTGTTTTTGAGCTAATTTAGTCCACCTACAATCTGGCACAGCGTTTGCTCATTAGCTTGGTGGAAGTTTGAAAAGTTAATAAGCTGCTATTAAAAGTTTTTAGACAATCGTTTCCCTGTCATTCCCGCGAAAGCGGGAATCCAGGAATGAAGTGGTCTGAGGTGAAGCCTCAATTAAAGTGATTGTCGTAGAACTTATTCAAAGTACTTTAGAAATTAAAAAAATAGAGAGTGAGAAGAATTTGAAAGGAGGTGTTACTATGACACTGGTAAGATTTAACAAAGGAAACAGAGGCAGTTTGGCAAGACTTCACGGCGAAATGGACGACTTGTTTGACGGCTTCTTCAGAGGCCTGGACAGGCCGTTTGCAGGATACAAAGCCTGGCCCGCAATCGACGTTGCCGAGCAGGAAGATGCGATTGTTGTTAGGGCCGAGGTCCCCGGCTGCAAGGCTGAAGATATTGACATCTCCGTCTATGGCAACACATTGACCATCAGCGGAGAAAAGAAGCTAACCGAGGAGAAAAAGGAAAAAGGCTACTACCATGTTGAAAGCACCTATGGCAGCTTCAGGCGAGAGGTGACTTTGCCCACCGATGTTGACCAGGGCAAGATTGATGCGACCTGCAAAGACGGCGTGCTGAACATAATGCTGCCGAAGGCCGAAAAGGCCAAGGCCTTCAAGGTCAAGGTCAAAGGATAAAACGACCGAACTGTCCCGAATACTAAAGTACCGAACAGATAATTGAACCCTGTTCATTGTTCAGCGATATTGGTTCCTGTTTTGTAATGGAGTACCTGACAGGAACCATTTTATTGCGCATTTTTCATTGCCATTTCGAGCGAAATCGAAGAGCATACCATTAGTAGTGCCAAAGTGCCGGGATATCCGGAATATGTGATATTAATAACGCAGGCCGCGGTTGGGGCGTCCGTATTCGCTAACCACTTGAACAATTAGCGAAAAAAGTGTCGTGTTTTATAACAACACCAATCTATTGGGGACAGACATCGTTTTCCATACACGGCCGGCTGTCATTAATAACTGGCGGGCTCTGTTATTCTATTTTTTTGTAAATACGCACATAGTCTACCTCGAATCTTACCGGGAATTCCGTGTTTGAGGGGTCCCCTCCTGACGACCCGCCGATGGCAAGATTCAGGATTATATAGTGTGGCTGCCGGAATGGATTCTTTCTTTCCTTGTCCTTGTTAAACGTTGTCTTGAGGTCGATCGTGTTCAGAAGTATCTCGTCAACATAGAGCTTGATGCTATTCACATCCCAGTTCATCCGCCATACATGGAACTTCGCCGACCAGTTGGGGTCGTTGAAGTCGGTGATGGGTATCCTGATGTCATCCCACTTGGGCACCCATCGCTTTTCTGTACTCCAGGCTGCGTTTGCCAGAAGCATGCCTCGATAGTATTCCATAATGTCAATCTCGCCGTTGCTCGGCCACCGTCCTTTGACGCCTAACGTCCAGAAAGCAGGCCAGAGGCCGGCACGAGTGTCGATCCGTCCCCGCATTTCAAACCGACCGTACATCCAGTTGTGCAAACCCCTGGTCGTCACGCTGGCAGATGTATACTCAGCGTATTGCCTGTTCTCTCTCCAGTTATTGCTATCGGGCTTGTAGCGGGGATTCTTTTTGCGTTCGCGTCGGCCCTCAATTATGAGAAGGCCATTTTCACATCGAGCGTTGTCGGGTTGATACCACTGGAGTTCGCTATTGCGGACGAAACCCTGCTCATAGGTCCACTTCTCAGGCTCCGGCTGACCGTCTTTGTTAAATTCATCGGCCCAGACAAGCTTGTATCCGGCATATGACGGAGCGCTCTTCTTGAGGTCCCCTGGCGAGGTTGCCCGCTGTGCTATGACCGTTGAAACTGCCATTGGCAAAGCATATACTATTAAAAAGACATATTGGATTCTTATGTGTGCTTCCTTTCAGTTAGCGAATGGATAAGCTCAACGCCGACTCGCTCGCGGTGCCGGCTTGCGGCCGTTGTTTGGTTCATTGCAGGTTACCGCGGCTGCCCTCATCAAAAGTACAAAAGCCTGCTTATACCCGTGTTATTATGGTTGGGATTGTCACCAAGGGCAAGAAAATTCTTCTTGCGCATCGCTCGTGCGGAGGGTGACACCCCCGCCTGTCAGTCTAAGACCCCTTCCAACAGGTGGAAACGGGCGTATCCGCCTCAAACTTGTTGGGATTGTTCTTAGCCATAGATTCAACGGTGGAACAGCGATACTACATAGCGAAAAATCGGTCGACGCGTTGGGCTAAGTCGGTCAGATAAGCCTCGTCACCACCTCTTAGCTCGGTCGTCAGGTATCCGTCGTAGCTGATTTCATCCAATGCCCGGCGTACCTGGGGCCAGTTCACGTCGCCATCCAGCAGATTTGTCCATTCATAGCCCCGCCGCTTGAAATCTTTAAGATGGATTTTGACGATGCGCTTGCCGAGCGTGCGTATCCAGTCCTGTGAGTACCCGAAGAGGATTACGTTGCCGATATCGAAGTAGGCCTTGAGCCAGGGGCTCTCGAACTCATCCACATATCGTGCGAATTCGAGTGGGCTAAGCAGAAACTTGTTCCAGACGTTCTCGACCGCGATAACCACGCCGAGCTCTTCAGCTAACGGCAGAAGTTTCTTTATATGTGTCTGTGAGCGTTTGTAGGCCTGGGCGTAGCTGACGTTCTCATTAACTATTGCGGGCACTAACAGCACCGTTTCGGCGCCCAATACTTTTGCGCTGCGCAGGGCAGTTTCCATTGTCGCAAGGCCCTTATCTATTACCTTTGGGTCGGGGTCGGAAAACGGCGTATCCCACCCACCGCGCACGATTGAATGAATCGGGACCCCGGCCTGCCTCGACAAATTGCCGAGCTGCCGCGCGGCATCGAGGTCATTCATTGGAGAACCTTCGATGCCGTCGAATCCGCATTTCTTCGCCAATTTGAATTTATCCACGTCGGAAAGTTCCCGCGGCAGCATCCCTAATTGAAGGGCTTTCCGAAGTTTGGCGTTTTTCTGCCTGCCTTGGGCAAAGCTGGACTCGCCCAGCAGGCCTGTCCCGGCCGTGACCGCAGCAGCGTACCTCAAAAAACTGCGACGTCCCATAATCTTCTCTTTCATAAGTCTGCCTCCTAATTTTTGTACCTACCTATAGTTATGCTTAGCTTCGATTTTGCAGAAAGGTTTCTATGTATTCCGGCATTTATTCTCAATACACCAGCCTGTGCACCACATGCTATCTACAAATCTGCATAATATACCAGTTTGCCTGAATAATCCAAACCGAAAAGCCGGCCCATTGAGAGAAAATAGGTTTTTTTGTACTGGCGACCGAGATTATCGATACCGCTTCTATTGCCGCAGCGTCACATTCAGGGCTCCCTTGTGTACCTTTTCATCACCGCCAATAGCCCGGTAATATCGGCTACCCGTGTGGGTAGTTGTGTTTTTATTGGCCCGTCCCATAAAAAGATAAAGTTTTTCATATTTTTTTGCCGAATAACTAAAAGGTGTTTAGTTGTTCTTATAGTGTTGAAAAGCCGTTTTCTGCGGCAAAAAGAGGTTTTTTCGGACTGTCAATTGAGACCGGACCCTTATTTGCGGTAAATTGCGAAATTGGAACCCGGAGCTGGAGAGAAATTATGAGAATTATAGCGGTTGTTAATCAAAAAGGTGGTTGTGGCAAAACGACGGTATCAATAAATCTGGCCAGCGCTCTTGCCGGGGCGGGCCAGAGAGTCCTGCTGGTCGATATGGACCCGCAGTCCCATTGCGCGGTCGGCCTGGCTGTGCCCGAGGAGCAGATCGAACAAAGTATCTACGATGTGCTGATAAGCACAAGCAGAAACGAGCCGATTAAGCTCACTGAAATACTCTGGCAAATTAGCGACAGGCTGGAGCTGGCGCCGGCCAGTTTAGACCTCTCCGCGTTCGAGCAGCAGATGGTCGGTATCGCCGAACGTGAATGCTGCCTGAAAGATGCCCTGAACGTGATAGAGGACGATTATGACTACACAGTAATCGATTGTCCCCCCGCCGTGAGCCTGTTGACCTTCAATGCGCTAAGGGCTGCCACTGATGTTATTGTTCCTGTCGAGACCGGCTACTTTGCACTCCACGGGCTTAGCAGGCAGCTTGAAACTCTCAGCGTACTCTGCAGACGACACAGCCAGCAGGTCGATGTCAGAGTCTTGGCAAGCATGTATGATATTAGGACCAAGATGGCCAGGGAAATTTTGGCCGAATTGCGCAGCCACTTCGCTGACAAAATGTTCCAGACAGTTGTCAGTTTCAATACCAAGATCAAGGAAGCATCCAGTTTTGGCCAACCAATCAGTGAGTACGATCCTGCCAGCAGGGGCAATACAGATTTTAGCTCCCTTGCTGAAGAGGTCTTGGGCTCTCAGGCCAGAGAGCAGCGTCACGAGTTTGTCAACACCTTGGCCGACCAGCTCGAATCCATCAGCGCCACCGCCGACGAATTGCTTCAGTCTTCAAAGCCACCGGTAGAGCTTGAGCCGGCCCCTCAGACCGACGAGCTACACCTGGCCTTTCCCGTCGAGGAGTTTACTACCGCCGAGGCGGCCGCCGACGTTTTGCCTGGCAAAAGCGAAGCGGTGGCCGAAACACCGAAGCCCCTCGATACCGCCGCCAAGCTTTCTGAATATTACGGCGTTAACCAGGTCAAGGATGCCGTGGTATTTGTAACGCTGTATCCGCGCGCCGCCACGGTGCAGGTCGCCGGCGACTTTAATAATTGGCAGCCGGAACAAACACCGATGCTAAAAGTCGGTAACAGCGGCGTCTGGCAAACGGAGATGAACCTCTCTCCGGGACGATATCGCTATCGCCTGGTTGTTGACGGCCAGTGGCAGCAGGACCCTTATAACGAATTGACTGAATTAAATCCCTTCGGCGGATTTAACTCGGTCATCGAGGTCAAATAGACATTAGTTAGCTCCTGTTTTGCAACAGATATCCCTGGAATCGTTATCAAATAGTCTCTTGTATCGGTTTTAATCTTAGTTTTTCGGTATAATATCCTCTTATTGCTGAGGAGGAGGTAAAAATTTTTCAATTTTTTCTTTGCCATAAAGTCCGATAATGTTATAATCTATATTACATAGCCACGGTTTCCAAGAGGGTGATTGTGATTGTGTAACATTTGTTGGTGGGTTGAGAATGGATGCTCTCAGCGGATTAAAACGTATTGCGGCATGTCTGTTCGCGCAGATGATGTCTTATTATCCTCTATTTGCCAATTCGATTTCTTTTCGCAAGGCCGGAAAGTTGTTTTGATATGCAAAAAAACCAATATCTAATTGTAACTTTCGGGGGAAGGAAGGAGGCGATATAGGCAAGAAAAACAGCACTTATTTTGAAACATCAGGAGGGTGTTGATAAGTGTTAGTTTAATGAGAAAACTAAATTTCTATTATTAAGGAGAATAATAATGAAAAAGCTGATTGCAATCTTGGTCCCCGTGCTGATGCTTTGTACTAATGCTTACACCCAAAGCAGTGAAGGAGATTTTCCTGAGGGCACACCCGAGACAATGATTGAAGTAAACACCGATGTTGCCACCAGCCAGTCCCAGGACGTTTCTGCCTCAGGCGGTGACTCCGATTCTTCTTCCAGTTCGGATGTGAGTATCAGTTCCACATCAATTTCGAACTACAGGACACGGACGCCGCCGATTACAACGTTCCCTCCATATTTACCCTATTGGACTCATGGAGGCTGGGGGACTATAAAGGCATACTTCCCGAACGGACCTAATAGTGATGACCAGGTGTATGAACGGATATTCGATCCTCGTAATCCCGATGACATGAGAGGGCTTAGGGGTGTTCTTGAATCATTACCTTACGAGAGCCCGCTTGGTGTTTTCGGCGGCTTCCTTAATGGTGTTGGAGCCGTGTTTGGCGGACCTGATAATTACCATCACGGCAGGGGATTTGAAATAGCAAATTCGCTTGTTCGTACTCGCAGACCCAGGAGAAAACCTCTTTTAGTATTTATTGACTCCAATGTGGATACAGGGCTTTTGTCAAAAGCCGGTTATGCTTATGTTGGAAAGGTAAGCTTAGAAGGCAGGGTGGATCGCAACTGGGACCACGTCTATGATGCTGCGGTAGCAGAGGCTTTGCCGTGGGATGTTGATATCCTGCTTATATCCGGCGGCATGAAAGGTGTTACCGTTGGCTCAAATATCGCTTTTCCTGGAGCCGGCGGTGCGTACAGCCAGTCTAACTACTCTATTTCTTTGTTTGGTGCTGTCTCAAGCGGGATTACAGAAGGCAAAGGAAAGGCTATTATGAGCGCTGCAGGTTATAGGTATTGCCCGGCCCTTGCGAAGAGGAGAAGAATTCCTAAGGCCTTCTATGAAAAATTCCACGCAAAGTTCTATAAAAGACCTGCTCAGGAGCCTGCTGAAATACCGGCTTATATACCTGTTCAAGAGCCCGAGCAAATACCTGTTCAAGAGTTTGAACAGATGCCTTTACCAGTGATAAAAAAGCCGGTGTCAGAACAAAAAGCGCCTCAGTCGAAAGTTTCTCCTGAAGGAGCCGAAGAAGCCAAAGAAGCTCCTGCTAAAAAGAGATGTTACATCCCTGGTATTGAAATGAGCCAACAACTTTATGACATGGCAGGATTTGGGTTAAATGAGAGAGTGCATAACGTAACAATAAAGTAACTTTCATAGAGATAAAAATCTCTAATGAAACTGATATGATGTCTTCGCTGTGAAGGAGAAAGGAGGTCGCAGATAGGGCAAAAAAGGTTGTCTATGACGTTGTAATTGCTGATGATTTATTAGCAGTTGGAAGGGAATCTGAAAAATAAGAAGATAAGGAGTTTAATATGCTTAGAAAATTCTTACTTTCCACAGTGATTGTTCTGTTGCTGTCCTCCGGGGTCTTTGCAGACATTGGCCTGACCCAGAGTTTTGAAATTGGCGAGTTGAATAAGGTCAAGGTAGTTGGAGGGTTCGGCATGGTATCAGGAAGAAACTACCTGGAAATTGGCCAAAGAAAGATGGAACGCCAGGCTTGCTTAGGCAGTGCCGCCATGAAGCAGGGAGGTATATTGACTCAACATGCACGTGTTCGGGCCCGGAGTGGTGAAGTTGGTATTAAACAGGATGCATCGGTTGACGGTGTGCAAAACCAGTTTATCGGCCATGGACGTAGAGGCTCACATACTCAGGGGCAAAGTCTGAATCTGAACTTGAACACCATTGCGCGCAAACCTTTTGATGCTGCTGGCCGCGCAAAAGGCTCACAGAGTTTCGATGGTGAACAAAGTCAGAAGCAAACCTTTCGTGGAGGATCCAGTGCAAGCTCTCAGTTTGTTCATGCTGAACAAGATGTTAAGATTATCGGCGGCCCGAGCTCTAATGTTGTTGTGGAAAATAACCTGGATGTTAAGATGAACCAGAGCAATAGTGTTCCTGGCGGCCCGGCTCCCCGACCCCCAAGGCCCACTTGGGACCCATAGTTAGTGACCGGCGAAATGTCGAAAAGTTAAAAAAACCTTTTTTAGGATTTAGCTAAAAGTAGCCTTAAAGGGACCTCTTGCTTGAAAGAGTGCGTAATCTCTTTAGGGCTCTTTTTTTGTTCCTCACCACATTTTTTCAGTTTTTCGTTTGCCGACAGGGTCCTATAAGGTTACAATTCCCAATACTATAAGATGATTTGGCCGCTTATAGTTGTTTGCCCCGTAAGATAAACTACCAGCTTACGGAGTTCGACTATAAAATCCACGGACAGGTTGAGAATGGAAGCTCGCAGCCGTGTACAATGGAGTGTTGCAATTCTTTTTGGGGTAGGGGCTTTTTGTTTTCCTGTTTTTGCCGATGAGGTTTATAAATACGAAGGCGAATTCAGCTTACAAATTCCCGCCGAGCCGGACAACAGCAAGGGATGGATGGCTGATGCTGTTATTGAAGTCGATTGCCACGTTACTATCTTTGACCTCGACGTCGGCATCAATTTGACGCATTCCAACGTCTTTGATTTGCAAATCTCTTTGCAAAGCCCTGCCGGAACGACCCTGTCCTTAAATGCGTACAATCCTGATAATGAGTTTTTTCAGGGCGCAGATTACTCACAAACCGTATTTGACGATGAAGCCCCGACCCCCATCGGCCAGGCTCAGCCACCTTTTACAGGCCAGTTCAAGCCTAAAGGTGGTAATCTGTTGGAAATTTTTGACGGCCAGGACGCTTATGGCCCTTGGCACCTACAAATCTACGATGCCTATCATCACGACACCGGCACCTTAAACAGTTTTGAGCTTACCATCACAGCTCCCGAACCAACTACTGTCGTGCTCCTAACACTCGGCACAGGTTTTGCAGCACTTTTACGACCCCGCCGAAGAAGATAGTTTTATTGGGCGGTGTTTAGACATCGTTGGCGCGAAAATGGAAGTCCGCCGAAGGAAGTGCGGGACGCAACCTCCAAAATAGTTAATATCGAAGATCCGCCTATGGCGGAGTCATTTATTATTTTAAAGGGGCCTATACCGAATCAATCGATATAAGCCCCGAATTGCCACAAATCGACTACATTCACAACGTAATTCTAATTGCCAAATAAATCACGGCTTACTGAGCCGGCCGATACAGACGAATATCATCAAAGTACATCATACCTGAACCGCCGGCTAATGGATTGTTCTTGTCGCCAAAACCAATAGCAATAGTATTGA
>CAYUFX010000137.1:0-10515 GCA_964444135.1 uncultured Pirellulales bacterium
AGAAATCGTCTGGTTAATCCTAAATTGCCGGCCATTTTGTTACCTTGCCTTTTTGCGTTCATAATATTATTCCCCTCGATTGCACTTGTTATTATTGCTCCCACATTCCGTCCGGCCTGACCTGCAAAATGCCGGTGTCCCGGAAGAAGTTCAATTTTGCGATTGTATGACCTATAAAAGAAGCCGTAACGTCGTTGTGCGCTCCTAAATAAAGCATCATGCAAATCCAGCGAAACTCGAGTGTTTTCTCGACCTGCTCACAGTAAAAAAAGCGTGGTGCTCTGAGTTTACTTATCCAAATAATCATAACTCTTTTGTGGCTAACAAGAAAGAAAAAAGGGCGATCCCGCTCCTAAATAGTCCGAGAGTGTCCACAATCGTATATGCCGAGAACGCAAGGCCCCACTGGTGTAGGTTCGCTTGATATTTAACCGCTTTTGCCTGTCTCCAGGCCCACTGGAGCGAGGGCATCGATCTCGCCATCAACAACGCAATGATGGCAATCACGGTGAGAATCTCTTTTAACGTGAAACAATTCTGTTTGTGTATGATGATTTCCATAATATGGTTCAATTCGGGTCGTCCAGCTTCTTTATTATCACTGTTACATCTCCAGATTTCGGCTAAAGTCCACTACTTAATAAGACGCACAAGAATCGTTCATGTTAACAAGATTCTCAAGAATTGTTGCGATTTTGAACTGAAAAATGGGTGTCCTTAACATAAACGACGTCACGTCGGTTTTCGCGTAGTTCTTTCCCTTGTGTCTTATTGTAATTAATTTCTAAAGGTCTTGCATGAAAGCTTGTGTCATATGCTGGGCAAGATTTAGCCACTGTTGTTGTTGACGCTTTGTCATCTGGTCGTAATTGTCCGGACGCGGTTGTTCCGGTTGTGCAGTTACCAGTGACCTTGTACCTTGTCCAAAATATATCGATTTGTTAAAACCTTCAGGAGGGACAAACTTTTCCGTAACAGGCCGTCCCGTCCCGCAGCCGATCGACCCATGAGTTGCTTGTCGTATAAGACGCCTTTTCGTGACATGGAGGTCGACCCACGCGTCCTTCTTGGGAAGGTCGCTTGCAATACGGATGCGCGCGCCGGAAAGCGGCTGCGTGGAGGCGTTCACCACCACGACTCCCACGGGTCCGTCGGTGTCGCGGCCGGCCACGAGCGAGGGCGCGAGGATGTCGTGATCGGAGATGAATGCCGCAGCGGGTGCGGCAACGAGCTTCGCGGCAAAGGGACGTCGGCCAACTGAGGGCTACGAGATCTATGTCAGCGCCGATGGCAAGAATTTCGGTGCGACCTTGCTCTCAAAGTCTCTGGAATACGGTCAAGCAAGGCGGTAAAACCTACCATTATTTGCAGATATTGCAATACTTTCGCCACCAGGGGCGAACGAAATCTACCATATATCTAAAGGACTACGCGAACCGGCCAAAACAGTGTATAATTGCTAAAAAGTTAGACATTTGAATAGGTTTTCACATATGCCAAGAAAATTCAAGAGTTCGCCAAAGAACCAGGACAGGGGAATTTTCAGTTCGCGATAGAGTTTTTTAAGGATTTGACAGAGTATATAGTAGCTTATAACATAGGGAACCACTTCACTACTTCTGAGACTGGCTTAACCTTTTACAGAAAAGAGACAGCGAAATGGCTTGGATTTCCGCACGAGGATATTGCCGGGAAGCCAAGGTCCTTTGAAACTATCCCTGGCGACTTCAGGAGCAACATGTTCTACGGTATCAAAGGATATCCTCATGACAAACTTGAATTAAGACTCCCGAAAAACACAAAGATATCTTTGGACAGAGAGGGAGGCCTCTCTCCACAGTTCATCCTCAAGAACAAGTTTATGGAGATTAAGATTGGAATCTTCTTTTCTATTGGGGATTCCCAATCTTTCGGCTTTTTGTCGGAGTCAGCATTCATAAGGCACGGGATTGATTCGAATGACTTGAATCTGGCTTTTAACCGATATGAGACTATCATTTACTATGACGTGACTTTCAGCAAGTGGCGGTACGGTTATGGGGAAATGAAACACTATGAGGAATGGGCAAACGACTTGTTCGCGATGTTAGAAAGGAAATTTCGCTGGGGTTCGCCAGCACTCCTCGACGAGGTGGAAGTCTTTAGACGCTTCGAGCAGGCCGCGAAAAAGAATTAAGGAATAAGCACCACGCGTACAGCCATTTCGCTTATACCTTCCCGCCATACAAGGACTCCCATAATCGGAGCAGCGGATAGAGGAAATCATCCTTAATCCCAGAAAGGAGGACTTTATAGTCTTTTGTAAAATGAATCTCCGGCATAAACGGAATCCAACTGTATACCGTACTACCTACACCCTTTGACAACGTTCCTAACATCAGCTACTGTTCGAGGCAGGGCAAAGGCTGACATTGGTAAGGAGATAAATCTGAGATGAATGAAGAGAAAATCCGTGTGTTGCTGAAAGTAGTCTGTGTATCGCTTATTGCCAGCGGCTGTGCAGTAACACCTAAAAGGAATCTTGGGGAAGTTGCTAAGCAAAACGTTCTTGCTGAGTTCCCAATTTCAGGAAACGGGGGGCCGATACTTCTTCCTGTTAAAGTAAGGGATAAAGAGTATGTGTTCTTGCTGGACACAGGAACTACTCGCACGAAATTTGATCTGTCATTAAAACGTGAATTGGAAGACGAAGCTTGGGAAGCCTCGCTCGGCCCACTTGCTATGGAAGTCTCCTTTCCTGTAGCTTACCTCGACCTCAAGAGGGCCAGTTCAATGACAGGAAGAAATGTGCATGGGATTATAGGGATGGATTTCTTAAAGAAATACGTGGTTCGCATAGATTTTGATAAACGTACCATTTATTTTCTCAGAAGCACTGGGCTGCAATTTCCAAGGCGGGGAGAGGAATTGGAGATAGAGTATGGTTCACATGGGCGTCCACTCTTGACTGGGCAAATCCTTGATGGAATCAAAGTAGACTTTCTGGTTGATACTGGTTGTAAGCTCACGGGAGCTTTAGACGGGAAGACATTCAAGAAAATGTTCTCGAACAGCAAAACGATAAAGACGTCTGAAATAGTAGCGGATACAGCGGCGGGTACTGAACAGCTTAGACTTGCTCGCATAAGCAAACTTTCTCTTGGACATTTTGATTACGAACAGCCTATTTTCGCTGAGTGGAACATGTGTTGTTTAGGACTGAGATTCTTATCCCGCCATTTGGTCACCTTTGACTTTCCAAGCTGTAAGATGTATTTAAGAAAAGGCAAAGCGTTTAAGAGGCCTGACGAAGCAGATATGAGTGGGCTTAATCTTGTTCACCTTTCAGACAAGACTGTTGTCCGTTCAGTTGATGCAGGGAGTCCGGCAGAGGAAGCAGGAATTGGGGCCAACGACGTTCTCCTCAGGATTGGAGGTAAAGACGTAAACACATATGGCCTATGGGAAATTAGACGAATTCTTGCATCTGGGCATAGCCAAAAGATTACGCTGACAGTCAAGCGGGGTGATGATGTGAAAGACATATCTCTCGTACTTCAGAAAAAGATATGACCTTGGGGCGAGATAGCAGTCTGAACCAGCCTGGCCCGGGGGGATTCCTGAAAATAGGCCTGCCTATATCCCCTGGAGGCTTGAAATAAGCTATTGTGATCAGCGACAATCATTCTTACCTTCCCTGTTGCCTCAACTAAGAATGTTACTATATTTTTTTGAGGCAGGTACGGAATCTTCCCTCCATTGCCCCTGGCGGGGATTTTTGATGATGGGATGCGGTATAGCGCCGCGGCCCGGCAGAAATGAGCAGTTGTGGTCTTTACAGGGGCTAAGTGAAATTGATTTCGGACAATGGGAAGGACTGACTTTCGATGAAATTCAGACTCAATACCCTGAGCTAACCAGAGTGCTTTGCCGCTCCTATGCAACCGTAGTCGTAGGTTCATATCGGGGGCGCGTTTCGAACATACGACCTTGCTCTCAAAGTCTCTGGACAATACGGTGTTCTTCTTCCTCTGTATCCTCGTTGCCAAGGTCGAAACTGTGATTTTGAGCTAAAAAATGGGTCTGGATTTGGTCTCCAGGGTTCAATCAGATTCTTATGTCGGGGTCGGCATGGCCGACAATGGATAAGTCCTGCGCCGAAGCCGCACCTACCAACTACTTGGGGTATAGCCCAATTTCCCCCACATGGCCTTCTGCACTCTGTGCAAATCCTGGTTGCCCGGCTGATCGGGGCCGGAGCCGACCTGGAGCTTACCGTAGCTTATCGTGCGCGGGTCTTTCCACTTCCAGTATTCGCTATGCCCTTCCGCAAAAGAAAAGCTCACGACATGGCACACATTTTCCGCAGGATTCGTCAGCAAGAAATTCGGTATAATACCTGGCTGTGTCCACCATACACGTATTTTCATCCATTACTATCATTCCGCGTTTCGACCTTGGCAACGAGGATGCAGAGGAAGAAGAACGCCGTGTTGATGAGGTCAATAATGTCAATCCCGACAGATATCCCGCCACATAATTCAATACCTCTGTGAAATATGCAGGTTAGACTATGAGTTGATAAGAAAATAAATGGCGGCTAAGCTACCTGTAAAAAGTTTTTAGATATTGACGCGGTTTTGCCGATGAGATCTCTGAAACTATAAATGGAATTGGGAGAACATCGGCATGAGGCCACGAAGATTTATCAGAACCCTGACCAAAATAGAACGTCAGGAGAACGAAAAATTGTTTCGCCATGGGCCAAATGATCGTGTTCGCAGGTGAGATATAGGGGTTTAGTGTTGTTATACGGAACTTTGTTGTATCTGTTTCCGTTCATTAACTCTATTTATCCAAACTGCAAAACCTATCCATTGCAATCGATACAAGCCCCTACGGCCTGGTTTTGATAAAATAATACTGCGGTCTCTCAACGCTTTAATACCATTCGTAAGAGTGGTTTTTTCCCCACGAAATTGTTCTTTGATTTCTTTCAGGGAAACCCAATCGTTTAATTTCGTAGCCATTATGTCGAGTATTTGCCTGTAGGAATCTTGCTTGATTTTACCGTAGTACAAGTCTTTATAGTATCGATCCCCAATTAAATCAAGAGCACCATTCTCATTAAACATTGCGCCATAGACATCAGCCACATCAATGTTATTGTCTGAGTCTAATGCATAAGCTGAATATGCAATCTGCTGGACGAAATGAGGATACCCTTCAGAGTAGGTATGAATGCTGTCTGTTGCGCCCTCTGATATGGAGATAATAATCCCGCGTTCCTTTACTTCATTGAGTCCCCCTCTGATAACATTTGCAACTTCATCTTTACTTAGTGTGGTTAACTTAAATTCTTCAAAAAGACGAAGAGAGGATTCATGGCTTTCTCTTAAAATGTCTCTTGCTTTAGGTAATCCAGCTAATATCAATAAAACCTTATTAGCATCCTCTTGAACCAAGACTTCTGTAAGGTTTTTGAGGAAAATGCCTATCTGCAGTGACTTGGAAGCTTGGTCAGCTTCATCTATCAAGATAACAATACCATCTTTCTTTTGACGCAAGCCCAGTTCACTTGCTGTAGTATCTTCAGTTATGGCTTTGACCGTATCAACTATTGAGTATATGGTTTTATCTATGAGTTCTTCTTGAGAGAGAGGAGACTGTTGCTTTGAACCTAAGCTTACCACGCTTGATTGTATCCTTGTCAGAAAGTCCCAGCTATTCTTCAAAAATGTTAATCCCTTCTCACTTTGAGATAGGGCTCGTTTGAGCTGTGTATTTATCTTTTCTGCCAAATCTATCAATGTAGTGGTTGGACGGAGACCAATTTGAACTGTAAGGAAATTGTATTTATCTTCTTCCCATGTAAGAGTTCCTTTGGCAAAGTGGTTTGCAACAATTAACAAAGATGTTTTACCAATACCTCTTTCCCCTTGAATAAGTATATGGGAGGGATTACTTTTCTGAGTTTGAAATAAAAGGGTGTCCAATCTTTCTATTTCATCCGCTCGACCAGCAAACATACCGGTAAAAACAGGATGGTTTGGTCTAAATGGATTGTTTTTTTTAGCCATTTTTGATAGTTCTCTCTGCTATCAACCTGTATTAAATTATAGATATTTTACAAGGAATAAGGTGAAATGTAAATCAAGATTCTGTCGATTAAAAGAATATTCAATATTAAGAATACGCTTGTACCCTGTGTTATTGCAAGGCAAGTAAAAAGGGATATATTATCTTATTGGCAAGCGTTCAAGTGACTGGCTCAAGATCAAGGTCGCTCACACCGCCGACTTTGAGGTCATCGGTTGTGTCCCGATGCGGGGCGAAAAGGCCGTACGTGCGCTGCTGCTCGGTGAAAAGCATCAGGGCAGGCTGGTGTACAAGGGCAAGGTCGGCAGTGATTTTACCAGAAGGCAACAGCAGGATTTCCTGGCTGAATTGGCCAAAGCACCAAAGCTGCAAAAGCCCGTGGATTGTCCTTCCGGGTCTGTATGCCGATTGCCGGGCTGGCGGCGCAGAGTTCGCTACTTCGGGCTGACGGAAATGGGCCATCTGCGATCGCCGACTTTCGAGGGCTTAATTTGAGGGGAGCGCCGTGGCAACGAGGATGCAGAGGAAGAAGAACACCGTATTGTCCAGAGACTTTGAGAGCAAGGTCGTATGTTCGAAACGCGCCCGGGGAATTCCGGTTGAAAGTTGTGCAGCCAATGCTATGATATAAAGGTGAGTTTTAGTGATTGCTATGCTTCTTCTGGCAAAGGTGTACGCGGTCCACATGGAGAGAATATGGTATGTGTTTTATGCACCAAATTTGTCAGAGGATAGGGCTCATACGGAAATCATATAAACAATAGTCGGCTGTAAAAAGGAGATCATATGAAGATTCCAATTGCATCCACAATAAGCATACGTGAATCTGGATTTGATGAATATTGGCTACAGCATGAGATATACGAAAATCCTGCTTGTTTAGGCCTTGGTGAACTAGAGCCAGTCACAAGGGAAAGACAACAATCGTCGGGAGGACGCCTTGACATCTTGTTGAAAAATCCTGAAGACGATACGATGTATGAAGTTGAGGTCATGCTCGGGGAAACGGATGAAACTCATATTATCAGAACGATAGAGTATTGGGATAATGAAAAACGAAAGTGGCCGCAACGTCAACATTATGCAGTCTTAGTAGCGGAAAGCATTACACGAAGATTCTTTAATGTTATCCAACTTTTTAGCCATTCAATACCGATTATTGCAATTCAGGTCAATATTTTAGAGTCAAACAATCAGAAAGTACTTCATTTCTCAAAGATACTTGACACCTATGAAGAGCCAGAAGATGGAACTGGAATTGAAGAAGTACACGATGAAGCATACTGGAGGAAAAAATCTACCTGGACAGTTGACGCAGCAAATGAACTACTTGCATTAGTCGGTGAGATATTTGAATCGCCGTCATTAAGGTACGTAAAAGGCTATATAGCTATCAGGGTGTTGGGCAACAACTATTTCTGGTTCCATAAGCGGAGTGCCAACAAATCACTCCTTGGTTTTCGTATATCAGACGATTACGTAGATGAAGTGTCAAAGCTATTAGATGAACAAAGTGTTTCTTTCGTTCAAAAACGGAATCGCATCAAGTTTACAGTAGATAAAGACTTCATTAAAAAACATGCAGATTTGTTAAGGCAAATTGCGGAGTTTGTTAAAGAAACATGGAAGAAGTAATAGCTAACGAGGAGTTGCAACGGACAGTTGATCGCCATCGCTTAGTTCAAACGTTATGCGGTAAATGTGCCAGAGGATGGAGCTCATAAGGAAACCATATAAACAATAGTTCGGCCGATTGGTAAAGCGTTAGACCTGAAAAAGGAGAAAAACCAATGAAGTACGCCGTAATGCTTGGTTCGGATTTATACATAGGGACTACGGGCATATTGACAGTTACTGTCAAGGGAAAAAAGAAGGAGTTTTTTCGAATACGTGAGATCTATAGAGCCAGGTCATCTGGTTCATATCTGGCAGTAGATTGTGACATCAAGGATGCTGATGGAATTCGAGAGGTAAAACTCTTTAAGAGTAAACTGGTTGCAACAGAATCTGACATCAAGGTAACTCATCTGGATCAATCAATTGAGGTATATCGTGATGATGGAAGCATTATTATTAAAGTTGAACAACTAGATCCCATAGAAGTCAATTTACCACCTGGGTCTCCTGGAGCAACTATCCTAAAAAGTATGGGTGCGATCCTAAGAATAACAGGTGACTTTTATGCTGGTTCACATCATTTGATTATTACTGAAAATCAACTACAAGTTGGCGGCCTTACTATGGTTGGTAATGTTAAAGCGGAAAAGGAAGTGCCGCAAGAAAAGAAGTTCCCATTTCTCACGGTCGTCGGCTTGATGCCATTCGTGGCAGAAATGCCATAGAAGTCGAACGCGGTGGAACTCCGGGGAAAATTGACCAAGCACTTTCAAGACTTAGAACCCAAACCAATAAGAACAAAATCCTTCGGGTTCCACAAAGTGATATGGACGTGGCGGTCCAGCGTGCTCGGCAAAAGCGTATGAACGTGACAGTGACGAATCTTTCAAAGACCAAACGCAAAAAACCCTGATTCGACGGTGTACAATACAAGAGCACTATGCCGAATAGACAAACCCATGTAGTGGTAGGAACCTTAACGGGAGGTGGGCTCGCTGCTTATAGAGCACGTGAACAAGAACCGTTAGCTGCTTTCTTAGAGACCGTCGGTGGAGCTATTGGCGGTCATATAGGCGGTCGACTTCCTGACATTATCGAACCAGCTTTATGGCCGGGCCACCGCCAATTTGCCCATTCAGTCACTGCTGTAAGTGGCATTGCATACAGTTTATATAAGCTACTCGAAGAATGGGAAAAAGAGTGTCGTTCAAGAGCCGAGTATTATGGCAACAAAAGAAACGAAGAGTTTGCACACTGGTTGCAGAAGTTTTTATATACTGTCCTCGAAATATTTTTCCGCATTGCTGCTGGAAGTATGAGTGGACTAAGTGCTGGTTATTTGTCGCATCTCTTTTTGGATGGTAGTATCCATAAAGGCCTGCCAATAATCAACTAAACGGGAGCAACATACAAAGTCTCAGCAGCGTTAGCCGAATCGCCCCTGAACCAAATCGTCAGCGTGGTGACACCTTTCTCGGTCCAGTCACGCGAGTAAGTCAACGTCAAAGTCACCTCAGAGTATCCAACGCTGTTGTCGTAGTAGAGCGGCATACGAAACGCGGCGGCAGAAAGAAAAATTCCCCGTGCAGTTCACTATTACTCAGGTTCCCGTCCGTGTGCTTGGGCACAAATAACCCTTTTCCACTTAATTCGCCGAGGGTGATTGTTTTGCTCCTGGCTGCCAACTGTTTCCCTATGTAGCTTTTTACCGCATCCGCACCTACAGCACGCCCCGTGCAACACATAAAAAACCCCTACCTTCCTATTACTTGACCGGGGAAACGATGACCGGTGTCCGTGGAGAGCGTTCTCTTCAAGAAACTGTAATTTTGAGCTGAAAAATGAGTCTTGATTTTGTCTCCAGGGGTTCATATCGGGGGCGCGTTACGAACATACGACCTTGTGTCGGGGTCTGCGTGGCCGACAATAGATAAGTATTAGATGCGTAAAGAGTTACAGAAATTCGTGGCTCCTGTAAACCGACAACTCCCCAGTACTAAGGTCTGGAAACGCGGTTGCGAGATTGAATCGGAGAAGATCTGTCGCATGGTCTCGATGTCCGAAATGGGTAAGTCTTTGTCCATTACTCTAATCTGATCACCGAAATCCTCCATTACGAAGAATTGAATCTTACCAGTAATCTTTTCTATGGTGTTTTTAAGAGTTGAGCCAATTTCGATGGTCTCTTTGTCAGTAATAATGATTACCCTCTCACCTGCTTTGACCCTGAGGCAATTCTCAACTGCCTGCTTAACACCTTGCTCTGTAGTTCCCACTTCTTTTATTCCTGCTGAGTTATCTGAAAAGCTGATGCTTGGCTATCTTCATAAGCGATGGTCATTGGTAAAGATTACCTATTGCTCCGCAATTTTGGAGTTCAGCTTCTCTTTCATAATACGCCCCATCTTGAACTTCACTTTCCGTTTTGCAGGGACTTGGATTTTTTCCAGAGTCTTGGGGTTCTGTGCAGTTCTTGCTGCTCGTTCTTTGACTTCAAAAACTCCAAATTCGTGAAACTCCAAGCGGTTACCTTTGCCAAGCTCGGAGATGACCTCATCGAGGAAATTCTGAATTGTAGCTTTAACCAACAAACGCTTAACCTGAGTGTTTTCGGTAATTCGGTCGATAAGTTCTTTTTTTGTTATTGTTACCATTAGCTAATCCTCAAACCAGATTTTGTTAAATTGCCTCGAAGAGTATAAGTGAAGGATTGTATCCAATCAAACGGTTTATCTGTGGGAAGCTACAAAGGATGGCGGGTGTTCCGGGAGTGGCCCTGGTTCAGCGCTCCCCTCAAATCAAACCCTCGAAGGTCGGTGA
>CAYUFX010000138.1:0-10231 GCA_964444135.1 uncultured Pirellulales bacterium
GTGCGGCGAAAGATATCCGCCAGCGCCAGGCTCTGGGCGATGTTCTTCGTGCAAGGCTTTTCACAGTAGACATCTTTGCCTGCCTTAGCTGCCATCGTGGCGGCCGTCGCGTGCCAGTTCGGACCAGTCGCGATCAGCACGGCGTCGATATCGTCACGGGCGAGCAGCTCGCGCATGTCGATGTACGGCGTGCAGTCTTTGTTGCCGTTGTGGGCATCGACCATGTCCTTGGCACGCTGGCGGTTGTCACCCCGTACGTCACAGATGGCCACGCACTGCAAATCAGGCTCCCGTAGGAAGCAGCCCAGCACGTAACGGCCGCGATTCCCAATCCCAATGGCGCCCAGTACGATTCGTTCGCTGGGGGCCACACTGCCATTCTTGCCTAGCGCTGTGCCTGGGATCACTTGTGGCACCGCCAGGCAGACACCAGCCTGCACTGCGGTTTTGAGAAACCTACGCCGATTTAGCCCATTTCTTTTTTTACACATGTTTGACCTCCTGCTGAGTAAAATCTACGAAACATAGTCGTTAAACTTCTTAAAAGCCTCATTTCTAATATCCGGGTACAAATATCCTGAGGCTTCAATCCGTACCAGCATTAATTGAGTATGTTTATTATGCTCGACATCTTTAATCGAGGTTTGCTATTTATAACCAAAATCACCAGTTGCACGTCTGGTAAGTATAGCTGGAAATCCTATCCTGTGCAAGGAGATTCTCTCTCATCAAGGTTTATGTAGCTTATTCGGCCGGAATTGTTTTCAATCCTGAAAATCAGGGTGTTTTCCAGCTCCTGAAAGAGGTGACTTTTAGAAGAATTCTGGGATTTTGCAGCTTACGGAAATGGGGCCGTTTTGGGAGCATTTGTACACGGCTCAGGGCGCTTCTGATTGGCTGGTGGGGCTGGCCGGAGAAATCTTGTTGCAAGCAGACTCACAACTATAAAGAAATAACGCGTCTGGACAAATTGTTCAGAAATCCAGTAGAATGGCGCAGTTGCAAATCCGTTTGAAATACGCTCTTTGGAGGATACAAAAATGGCCAAGTATATCGTGAAGAATTTGCTAATAGTCACAACAATACTCCTGTTGGCCAACATGGCTACAGGGAAGTCATACGATCTAACTTTTTCCACTTTCTTCGGAGGAAGCGCAGGCGAAGTAATTCGTGATGTCGAAGTAGACAACCTCGGCAACATATTCATAGCAGGCACTACACGTTCTCCAGATTTTCCAACAACACGTGGCGCTTATGATGAGCATCTGGACACCAGCCTTGATAAAACCCGCTGGGGATATAATTCTGAGATTTTCGTGGCTAAGTTTAGCCCAACAGGAACTTTGATATGGTCAACGATTATCGGTGGTCCCAACTCAGAAGAAGCCTATGGACTTGAAATCGACAGCAAAGGATATGTTGTTGTGCATGGTCGCGGTGCTCAGGGCTCTCCCATTACTTCAGGCGTATACCAAAAACAATTCAAGGGATGCGGCGGTAAAGATCCGGGGAATCCACACAACACGGGACAGAATGCATATATATGTAAACTCACGCCTGACGGCTCGTCCATCGTATGGGCAAGCTTCTTCGGTATCGACCATCTCCACCGCGATTTGGCGCTGGATAAGCATAATGATATCTATGTCACCTGGGGCGTTCGTCCGGACAAAAACGATCCTGCTCATTGGAACACGTGGATGGATCCGGCCTGGAACGCTAATGCCTTCCAGCCTAATCCTCAGGGCGGGACCGACTGCGGCGTTGCCAAGATTTCTTCCGACGGCAAACGCGTGCTTTGGGCCACCTACCTGGGTGGTTCTGATTATGACTCGATTGAAGCCTCTATAGATGTAGATGACCACGGATACGTATATGTCGGATGCCAAACAAGGTCCACCGACATTCCAACAACTCCGGGAGCTCACGACCGTGCTCATAATGGAGGTGTAGATTGGTATGTTGCCAAACTTTTACCAGACGGCTCCAATATAATTTACGGTACTTATATTGGTGATAAGGGTAACAACTGGCTAAACACGCACAACCTCGTAGTTGATAGTGAAGGTAATTGTTATTCCTCTACTTGTGCGTTTAGTTCATCTTTTCCGACCACACGAGGCGCAATTCAAACTACCTACGGAGGCGGTAATGTTGATTGGGGTATAGTAAAGCTGTCACCCACAGGCCGCTTGCTGGCCGGTACACTGCTTGGTGGTAGTAAAGGTGACAATCCCGATGGTATTCGTATAGGTCCACAGGGCAATCTCGTTTTATTCGGACAGACCGGCTCAGCTAACTTTCCAGTTTCTAACAACGCCTATCAATCCACTAAAGGGTCGAAGGACGACGCCGTCATGGTAATACTCAGCCCCAAACTCGACCAGCTCCTCTACAGTACCTTTTTGGGTGGTGATGGCAATGATGCCGGCCGAGCCGGCTGTGTTGGTCGTGATGGTAGTATGATTGTAGCCGGAGCTTCTTCGGGTAAAAACTGGCCAATTAAAAACGCATTTGAAAATTCGTGTAAAGGCCCAGGCGATACAATCGTAGCTAAACTTTCCCCCATAGCGAGTAATAGTGCAAAAGACTACCCTGAAGAAAAACTAAAAGTAGCCACATGCCAGTTCTCCGTATCAGGAGAAATTAAGAGCAATGCAAATTATATCAAGCGATTCATCAAAGAGGCGGCTTTGAACAAAGCTGATATTGTTCATTTTTCAGAAGCAGCCCTTAGTGGGTATCCGCCCAAAGATATACCATCCTTTGAAACTTTCAATTGGGATGATTTAAGAGCTGAAACACATAGTATTATGTCATTGGCCCGAAAACACAATATTTGGGTTGTTCTGGGATCAGCCCATTACATTAGTGAAAATGAAAAACCCCTGAATTGCCTATATATAATATCAAACAAAGGAAAGATTATCGATCGTTATGACAAGTCAATGTTAACAGGCGGTGACTTAAGATATTATACTCCTGGCGATCATACCGTAATTCTTGAGCTGAAAGGATTCAAGTTGGGTTTCTTAATTTGCTATGATTCTTGTTTTCCAGAGATGTATAACATATATAGACATAAAGGCGTTAAAATAATGTTTCATTCCTTTTATAACGCACATCACAATGGTAAAACTATATTAGATGAAATCATACCCGCGGAGATCAGAGTAAGAGCCTCAGATAATTTAATGTGGGTAATTGCCAGCAATTCATCCGGCCATTATTCATCATGGCCAACTTGTATTGCAAGGCCAGATGGGTCGTTGGAATCACTGGAAAGAGAAGTCCCGGGAATTCTCTATCGTGAATTCCCGGATGGACATCGCACAAATAATTTCCCAAGTTGGACCCACAATAATAAAATAATGAAGTTACCCAAAAATGAAGTATATCACAATGGAATACCATCGAAACACCCAAGAGCACTTAATACCAGATCCTTACCCTAAGTGAACAAAAATCGGCAAGGAACGCAAAGTGTTCATTTTGGGAACGGTTCATGCGCGACTCAGCGCGTGTTTATTGGGGTAGGTCTGAGTCTATTTCGGTAATTTTTATGATGAAAATCCGATTTCACACTGAAAATTGTCAAAAAATATTTGTATTTTTGCAAAAAATTGATATTTATCCGGACTCGGTATAGGCAAAATTAACATCTGTGGAGACATTTTGGATACATAATGTCACCTGGAAATCAGGGTGTTTTTCAGCTCCTGAAAGAGGTGAATTTTCGAAGATTTGTGACATTTTGCGGCTCGTGGTAAGGGTAACTTTGTGTACAAACCACGTAAGATTTTGAAGGATTTTTTAAAGAGCAAGCTTTCAATTCTTGCAGGTGATCAGTGTATTTCTACTGGACAAGATCTGAAACAGAAGCGAAATTGCTTTGAAGATACTCATTTTGACCAAGTCCTCCTCAAGGTCGTGTTATTTGCAGTGTTTTGTAGAGAATAATAATCTTACGTAAATCCTTGTCAATAAACAAGGACGAAGTTTTAGGTAGTGACAATAATGAATATTTGGACAGCACGAGGGCGCTTCTCCCTATTCTCGCTCCTGCCACACCTTATTCTTGATTGTCGCCGAACTGATCGGCACATCTACCACCTTATCAACCTTCCCACGAACAACCTTCCCAAGCGTCTCCTTCGTCGTCCAAACAGGCTCAACCACAAGTTCCGGCATACTGAATGTCCGCAAACACCTTTCGTAATAACTGGGATCCTTCTGCGGCAGCACAAACGGCTTACTCGCAACTCCATTCACATCAACATAACTGAAATACGTCCGCGTAAACGACCCATGCATCCTCTTACTACTGAACGCGATCCATCTGCTATTACTTGACCAGCTGTGCCATGACTCGCTCGCCTCACTGTTCACATCAAGCTTCCTGTAAACGAATTTCCCATCCGCCCGCTCGCTTTCAAGATCAATCATATAAAGATCGCTGCTCGGTTGATATACCGGGAAACAACTGTAATCACACATACAGAACAACAGCCACCGCCCATCAGGGCTCACTCGCGGCTCTAGCGAGCTCTTCCCGCTTTCCTCCGCAGACATAACCACTTCTGGCTCTCCCCACTTATCCTGCCTAATATCATAACTTATTCGCATCAGGTCGTACTTCACTGCCTCGACCATCTCCTGTGTTATCTCTTCCATCTTACTCGTTAGCCACTTTATCGGCGCGCTGCAATAATACAAATACTTACCATCACTCGACCATGCCGGGTATGTCTCGAGCCTGTCCTTCTTCGACAAGTGCTCACACCGCTTCACCTTCCCGCTCTCAACATCATAATACACCAACGCCGAATCAATATCGATCACATCACGGTACTCAGCCTTCCTCGCATAATGGAACAGCTGGTAAACCTTGTTCATCGAATAAACCACGATCTTACCACTCGGGTGCCACGACGTATACCCGAACTTTGTCCCGATCTTATTCACCTGACCATCATTTACAATCAGCTCACTACTACCATATTTCTCGCTCCGCAGCCCGATCAACATTTTATCCGTCTTATTATTACAGAACGCGTGACAGTTCAAACACCCACCCTCGAAATAACTATTATCCAGTACAACAGACTCCGCATAGCTGCCAAGCTCGCGCTGATAGATCCCAATATCACGCCATGTCCTGTACGCCGGGTGAATCTTTCGGTACACCAGGTGCCCGTCGATATCCTCGCTCGCGATCGTATTACGAATCGTATCATACCGCAACCATTTCTCATCCTTACCCTTACAAAATATATTAATCTCCAGCTTCCCTCCCTTATTCTGCTCAAGCAAACTGCTCCATTGCCCTTCGCCGATCACAATCTTACCTGTCCTGCTAAACAGCTCGATCTCACCATCCTTCCCGCTCCCGATTCTCACGCAATAAAGCTCACCATCCTCACATACGGCAAAATTCATCGCCGCAATATTCGGTGGTATCACAATCATACTGTAATCTGGGTATATCCGCGCCTCGCGATCTACCTGCACAAAATCAAAGATCTCCTCGCTCATATCACGCTCAAAGAACACGTCGATACCTGCGCCGATCACCACAACAATTATCACCGGTATTGTATATATATACTTCTTGCTCATTATTGTTCTGGAATGCCATAAAAGTAATAATACATATATGTATTCTTGAATTTAGCTGCCAACTCACTTTGTGCCGCATCTTTAGTTCGGTATCGTATCGTAGCGGCCACAAACTCATCGAACCGCTGCTTCGTTTCAACTCTTATCTTTAACCTCTTCAACGAGATTTGTTTCTCATTATGTTTATTATTCAGTAATATCGCTTCTTCAAACGCTACAGGTATCTTCTCATAATCATACTCTTCCATCCTGCCGGCAACTTCCACAACATTCCACATCTCTGCACGCAGCATATATAAGGCCAAAAGGTACTCGAACGCCATCTTGTTCTTCTTGCCATTCTCGATCTGCGCCTTCAACTGCATCTCTGGTGCTGCCAGGAATCGTCCCTCTTCCTCTTTCGGTATCAATGACCGCAACCTCCGTATCTCATTATCACCTCTCAGTTCCGGATCGCTCTCAAGCTTCGCCAGGTATTCCTCTGCCCACTCCCCAAAGAACAACCGCTTCTGCAATGCCCTCAGGTACACCCTCGCCGTCTGATTCTTGCCGGAAATCATATTCAACAACGCAAGCTTCTTCAGAATGAAAGGATTATCCCAGAAAGCCACCATACTCTCCGTCAATACTTCATCCGCCTGTCCGACCAATCCAAGATCAATATACAGGTCATACTTATGCCAGTAGGACTTGGTAAATACATCGTGCGAAAGCATTAATCCGTCCGGATGCTGTAGGTATTTAAACATCTCATCCCCAAACCTGCCCAAGTGATATAACGCCTGGTTCCTCGCCTGCATCGACAGTAACTGCCCCGGCTGCTTATCCGCTAATTCTAGTACCTTCTGCCAGTCACCCTCTCCCCGGTAATATTCAATCTCATACAGTGTTTTCAATTGGTCATTCACAAAATAATATGCTCCACCACCTGCAAGGCCCAGTAAAACTACCGTATGTGCGATCCACTTAATAACGCCGTTACTACTATCACTTCCAGCACGCCACATCTTCTGCCTGGACTTCTTCTTACTATTCCTCTTACTACTTCTCATTTCACGTTTACTTTCCTTCAAAAATCCAATCAACAACAAGCATACCGGCATATATCCATACATCCCGTATAACCATGGAATCATCCTATTCAAACGATCATATTTCATTATCCGCCACGACCACGGCATCAACTCGCTGTATGCCTCGATATGACTCACTCCAAATCCATAAACTCCGATCAATAGGGGAACTGCCGTTCCGAACAACAAGCATCCAACTCCCACAATTCCTTGCTTTTTAACTGCAAGCTCGTATATCCCGCACATCACCACAAACAGTAAACTACCCGCAGCCGCAAAGTAATACGCGATGACCATCAACACGACAAACCATACCAATGATGTCTGCCATTTCTCACTACTTACCGATATATACAAATTGAATAATCCGAGCATAACCAGCATCGCCATCGTCGTTTCAAAATGGTACACATAGCTCGTGTAGAAGAGCAGGATCACGATTCCTGGCACATACCTTACCCATCCAAACCAATTCCCATCGCATTTCTCGACTATCCTGTCGATACATAACGCTATTCCCCATACCTGCAATACAACAACTACAGGCCCGATCCACTGGAACATGAAAAACTGCGTGAGGAATACCGATACATATTTAACCAAACCGCCTGGCAGCGATAATGTCTCAAATAAATAAGACCATTCACACGGAAACCCCGATATACCCACCGTTGCTCCCGTTACATAATACAACAGTCGCAGATCAACATACACGCTCAGGAAAAGGTAAAACATCAGGAAAAATATCATACCACGCAACTTGATGCCATTCCGCCAGAGTGTCCTTCCAAAATTCATACTTCTTTTTCCTCTGTCCTACTAAAAAAACTCAGAGCAATTCATTTACAATTGTTTACAAGCAATTGCCGGTTCTTGTGAAACAACTGTAAATGATACCATATTTGTCAGATTTCGCGAAGAGTGCTCCCAATATCACCCGAGAGATAGTATCTGTCACCTATGCATAACTCAAAGTCAAATACTAAAATCCCTGTCGCCATAAAATTTTTCTTTGAAGCATCCTTGTTACGACTTATCAGCCAAGTTTCGTATCTTAACAGTTAATCTAACTTGCACATGCATATTGATATCATCAAAAGAATCATATGATTGATAAATTTCTTTGTCTCCGTCTACTTAATCCGAAAAAAATGAAAAATTCTCAGGAAATATCTGTATTTTTGCAAAAAATTCATATTTATTCGGACTCGATATAGGCAAAATCAATATTTGTGGTGACATTTTGGAGAGTGCGCCAAGGTAAGCTGTTGTGAGTCAGCTGGAAAATCCAGCCTGGTCAAAGGTTAGCCACCAGGCCAGAACGGAACTTAATGTATATCGAGGTAACGAGATATGCAAGGCTTAAGGAAAGGTGAATGGTCAGCCATAACGCAAGTGAAGGTGTTGAGCCCCGAAATTTGTCTAATCGCATTGGGCCAAGGGTTTCTCCATTTGGAAGCCAGTAGCGCTGCACGCGATAATGGCGAGTGTGTCAGCGACGTGCCGGGGTCGGAGTCCATGGCGGGTCATTCGATGATTCACAACAGAACTTGGGATAGCCATGTCGTTATCAAACGAAGCCTTCACCAAGCTGAAGAGGCAAAGCGGGGGTATGGCGGCATGGCAGTCGGACCGGTTCATAGTAAAGGAGTAGGTGGGGTAATGCCCACTGAGAGCCCATACTCACTTGAAGGGACCGGCAGTAAAGCGTAGAGGGATGAGTAGGCTTATGCCATACACTGAAATGGATAACATAACGCCAGTGAAATTAGCCATCATATCGGAACGGGCTCGGAAGGACCCTAAGTTTCAGTTCATAAGCTTAACTCATTTACTGAACGAAGGATTCCTGAAGGAATGCTACTATCAGCTCGGCAGAGACCGAGCCAGCGGCATTGACGGTGTAAGTTGGAAGGAATATGGAGAAAGATTGGATGAGAACATTAGCGATTTGGTAGTCCGTCTAAAGGACAAGCGGTACATGCCGTTGCCTTCTCGGCGGACGTATATACCAAAGGATGAGCATTCGAAACGCCCGCTCGGCCTGCCTGCACTTGAAGACAAAATAGTGCAGAAGGGGGTGGCCCGAATTTTAGAGGCTATCTATGAGCAGGATTTTCTGGATTGTTCATATGGTTATAGGCCGAATCGTAGCTGTCATCAGGCGTTGAATGTGGTAGATAAGACGATGATGCGACGCCCCATCAACTATGTCATTGAGGCGGATATCAAGCGTTTCTTTGATAAAGTCCCGCATAATTGGATGGTCAGGTGTCTGCAAGTTCGCATCAAAGACCCGAGCCTCCTTCTTATTATCAGAAGGTTTCTTGAGGCTGGTTATATTGATGCGGGAGAGTTTGTCTTAACCACAGAAGGAACACCTCAGGGCAGTAATTTCAGCCCCATAATTTCTAATATATTCCTACACTATGTACTGGACCTGTGATTTGAGAAGAAAATCAAACCTAAGGTCCGAGGAGTTTGTCAGCTTGTGAGATATGCGGATGATTTTATCTTCATGACACAGTATGCTGATGATGCTCGGTACATAGAGCAAGTGATGCGAGAGCGGTTTGCGAAGTTTAATCTTGAGTTGCATCCTGAGAAAACTCGTATCATCAACTTAGACAGAGAGCAACGATGCAGGACTAACAGGAAAGACCACCAATCCCATACCTTTGACTTTTTGGGTTTTACCCATTACTGGTGTAGGAGCCGCAAAGGTAATCCGACACTGCGTTGTAAGACCAGTGCCAAAAAGTTTCGCAAGGCATGTAAGGAGATGTCGGTATGGTTACGGCAGATACGCGGCACGGCGAAGCTTAAGGAGTGGTGGCCGACGTTGCAAGCGAAGCTGAGAGGCCACTATCGGTACTATGGTATCAGCGGTAATAGCCGAGCTATAGAGCGATACCATTATGTGACAAAGCGACTGGTATTTAAGTGTCTTAATCGGCGGAGCCAGAAAGTCTCGTTCAATTGGGAAGGCTTCAATGCGTATTTGGAGCACTATCCACTGCCTGAACCTCGCATTGTTCATCATCTGTATACACTGTCGTTTGTCTCGTGAGTTTTACTGAAGAGCCGTGCGCTGGAAATCTGCATGCACGGTTTTGTGAGGGACGTTGATGTTCTTTCACATGGCAGAATATTGTGACACTCCTTAATCGAAAGAGAGGAGAAACCGGGAATACAAAGTATGCCTAAATGAGAGAGCTATATTACGTCTACTCGACCATAATGTCACCTGGAAATCAGGGTGTTTTCCAGCTTCTGGAAAAGGTGACTTTTGAAGAATTCTGGCATATTACAACGCACGAAAATGGAGCTGCTTTGGGAGCATTTGTTCGCGGCCCGGTGCGCTTATGGTTGGCCGGTGGGACCGGTCCGAAAGTTACTGATAGATCTGTGACCTTCATAATCAATAGAGCTAAGTTTGATTGTGGAGACTGTTTCCCTTCAGCAAATGTGGCATAGATTGATACTTGGGTGCCCGTCAAGTTTGTAGGTAAAAATAACCCTCCAATAGATGTATTTTC
>CAYUFX010000139.1:0-10230 GCA_964444135.1 uncultured Pirellulales bacterium
TTTGATTCTCCGGATTCCATACTTACAATTATCACCGGGGAGAGGGGATTGCAAGAGTTTTTTGAATAAATACTTGTTTTTTCTGCATTGTTCTGATATTTTTTCAATTTTTTATGTTTAATTGGAGGTCTCAAAATGAAGCTCACTCTTAACAAAGAACATAAGAAAGTCCTGGAATGGCTTGCAGCACGCCCACAGTACGGAAAAACCAGCTTTACTCTAACGGAAATAGCGGCTGGTGTGGGAATTAGCGATGAAGACCGGCTTTTCAAGATTCTAAAGGAACTTCATGAACACCCGGACTTACAAGTATTCACAAGAGAAACCCTAATATTCTCGATGGGCTACTCAAAAGGAGAACCAAAGTTCGTAATAAGTGATGATACTCAACGAGCTTGGCATGACTACCAAAAAGCAGAAAAGGATGCACGTATTTGCACTGAGTGCAATACACCAGGCTTACAACTTAAACTTTGGTGCCCAAATTGTGGCAAAGTGTTTGACACCTGAAATATAAACAATCAAAAAAATCTCATTTAGATAGGGATAAAAATGGACTGATTCAGTGACCCTGGAAATTCGGTTTTTGCCGCTTTTGCCGTTTCTGTGCTCGCCCTCAGAGTATCTGTTCGGGTGATTATGGAAAGCAGAAGAGCAAGCCGTAGAAGCCCCACGTCCCCCGTTTCCACTGGAATAACGTGGTCTCATGATTCTGAAAGGCCTGGTTACAACAGTAAGACATTGACGCACCCAACCACACCTACCTAATAGATCCTTTTTAAGCGCCAAGTTTTCTGCCAAGTTGCTCCGGCCATTCTCGTAAATGTATTTATTTTATTGACTTACAAATCACCGTATTTTTATAATTGAATAGATGCTTTTAAAGAATACCAGAAAAGCTGACCAGCCGTGCCAGAGACAGCACGTCTCGGCAGGTAAACTCATTATTGCTGTTATCTCAGTAGCATGGGCTTTGTTTCAATTAGCATTGCCGCGTTTGATAATATTAGACAGCACAACGGTAAGGGCGGTTCATCTGGCTTTTGCCATAACACTCGTATTCCTGACCTGCCGGGGCAGGGCCAAACAAAAGTGGAAAACTGACGTTCCAAAGGCTGTAAGCCGTATCCCGCTTATGGATTATATCTTAGCGGTACTGGCGTGTCTTTCTGTGCTGTACTTTGTCTTTGACTGGACGGGTATAACAATGCGGGCGGGTCTGCCCATTACGCGGGATGTTGCTATAAGTGTAATACTAATCGTGCTTCTGTTAGAGGCAACAAGGCGAGCGATTGGACCTGCCCTTGCCATTATTGCCATATTGTTCACACTCTATGCCTTCTTAGGCCCTTATATGCCGTCGATATTTTCCTTTCGGGGTGTGTCACTGCGAAGGTATCTCAGCCAGATTGCTCTATCCACGGAAGGGATTTATGGTATCCCGCTTTATGTTTCCGCCAATACGGTTTTTCTGTTTGTGCTATTAGGCTCGATGCTTGATAAAGTCGGGGCCGGACATTTTTTCAATGACCTTGCCATCTCTTTACTTGGTCGATTCAAGGGCGGCGCAGCAAAAGCAGCAATAGTCTCGAGCGGATTAACAGGTCTTGTTTCAGGCTCAAGTATTGCCAATGTTGTTACGACGGGAACGTTTACGATTCCCTTAATGAAGAAGGTCGGCTATCCCGGAAAGATTGCAGCGGCAACCGAGGTTGCTGCAAGTACCAACGGCCAGTTGATGCCTCCGATAATGGGAGCAGCGGCGTTTATTATTGCAGAATATTTAGGCATTGATTACCTTGATGTTGTAAAGGCCGCCGCCGTACCTGCTTTTGTGTCCTACTTTGCCCTGTTTTATATCGCTCATCTCGAGGCCTCAAAACTTGGAATGAAAGGCCTGCCTAAATCGGACATCCCCGGATTTCTGACCGTGCTGAAAAGTGGATTTCATTACCTTATCCCTCTGATTGTTTTGATATATGAATTGATAATTATGCGTCACACTCCAAACCTGGCGGCTTTTAATGCAATACTTGTCCTGATGGCGATTACCTTTATACAGGAAATCATCAGAGCTCTAAAGAATGGCACAGCCGTTACAAAGGCCGCGATTAAAAGCGTCAGCACCATAGCTGAGGGATTAATTGCAGGTTCGAGGAATATGCTCACTGTCGCATTAGCAACAGCTACTGCGGGCATTATTGTCGGTATTGTTTTTATGGGTATAAGCGGTATGGTTGTTGACGTTGTTGCAGGACTCTCCTTTGGCTACATTTTCCCTTTACTTCTGATAACAGCAATTGCCAGTCTGATACTTGGAATGGGCCTGCCGACAACGGCAACCTATATCGTTATGGCATCGATAACAGTCCCTGTAATCCGAGAGCTAAGTCCCATAAACGGTGTTGGTTTTATCCTTATACCTCCAATAGCTGCTCATTTATTCTGTTTCTATTTTGGTATTCTTGCCGATGATACTCCGCCTGTAGGACTTGCCGCCTACGCTGCCGCGGCTATTGCAAAATCCGACCCCATATCGACAGGGATACAGGGATTCATATATGATTTAAGGACCGCCGTTATTCCGTTTATGTTTGTGTTTAATGCCGATCTTGTCCTTTACCAAATCAATAATTGGCCTGAAGGCATGCTCATTTTTGTAATGGCGATATTCGGAGCGTTTGCCTTTACAAATGCAGTTCAGGGATGGTTCATAACAAAGAATAAATGGTATGAAGTTCCTCTGTTTCTTATCGCATCGCTTATATTGTTTTGGCCCGCTATTGTAACGAAGATTTTCAATCTTGATGATAGTCTTAGATATTATATGTACTTTGTTGGGATAGCCATCTATAGTTTACCTTACCTTATTCAGAAGCTACGACTTAAAGCATATAACAAAAAGACGTAACACTGAAAAGAATAAAGAGGAAGAAATTGTTTAATAGATTTCTCGACTCCGCCTTCGGCTACGCTCGAAATGACGGGCGTGTTGCCTTCGGCTACGCTCGAAATGACGGGTGAATTTAGTTGCTCATTTTGTTAGACGTTCTTAAGGCATCAGAAGGGCAGGGGGGCACTACTCAAAATCCAATTCGAAGCTGTAAACGCGGTCTTCCAGTTTGCTGCGAATCTTACAGCCGCTTTTATGTATTACTGCCATCATCGGTTTGTTATCTACCAGAACCTCGGCAGTAAAGCCGGCGATGCCGTTTCGCTTGGCGATGGTAACAAGGTACTTCAGCAAAAAAGTTCCGATACCGCGGTTCTGCCACTGGTCGCGAACAATGAAGGCTACCTCAGCCCGATTGGTTCGTGGATTCAGATAATATCGACCGATAGCGATAATCTCTTCGCCGTGTGCCTCAGGTAAAGTCCCGACAATTGCCATATCGCTTCGGTAGTCGGTATATAGGAAATTCAGGACCTCCTTCTGTGGTAGTCGCGTTATATTTGACATAAAACGGTAGTGTATGGTCTGCTGGGAGAGCGAGTGGAAGAGGTCGCGCATCCTCCTCTCATCAGTCGGGTGCATAGTACGAAAGTTTATGAGCATTCCATCTTCCAGCACCATGGAGGTCTTCAATTCCTGTGGGCCGACAAAAACTTTCCCTTCGACAGCCGCCAAATCGGAACTAAGGTAATTATCTTTGATGGCCTCTTTGAGCAATTGGGCGCGAAATTTTGGGTGGGCGATGCTTATAAGCGCCAAAGCACGCTCCCGCAGACTTTTGCCATAAAGGTAGGCGACGCCGTATTCGGTAACTACATAATGCACTTCACAGCAAGTAGCAGACACGCCGGCATGGCGACTAAGATGGGCGGCGATCCGTGAAATAGTGCCGTGACTTCGAGTGGACTCCAAAGCAACAATCGATTTGCCACTGGAAGCTCTGGCGGCCCCGTGAGTAAAGTCCATATGACTGCCCAGGCCGGAGAACCCGGCTTCCAGCGAATGGGCACAGACCTGTCCTGTTAAATCCACCTCTTGTGCAACACTAATGGCAACCATGTTATGCTGCTGGCTTATAAGGTACGGGTCACTGACATACTCAGCGGGCCGGAAAGAGAAAACTGGATTGCCGTCAATATAATCATAAAGCTTGCGCGTGCCCATGCACAAACTCGCTACTATCTTGCCGCGGTCGATGTTTTTTCTCGCTCCTGTTATCACTCCGGACTCAACCAGGTCAATGACGGCCTCAGAGAGAACTTCCGTGTGAATTCCAAGGTCACACTTGTCTTTTAGAAACTCGACTACCGCCAGTGGAATGCGCCTGATTCCTAACTCCACTGTGGAGCCGTCCGGAATCAGGGCTGCTATGTACTCGGCGATACAGCGGGATGTCTTCGTGGGCTCCGGCAGCGTCGCTTCAATAATGGGACTCTCACCCGGCACGAGAATGTCGATGTCGTGAACGTACAGCAGGTTGTCTCCCATGGTCCACGGCATCTGTGGATTTACCTGGGCGATGACAAAGCCGGCGTTCTCAGCGGCGCTCTTGGTAATATCAACGGAAATCCCCAGAGAGCACATTCCCTGTTCAGCGGGTGGGGTAACCTGTATCAAAGCAACATCAACAGGCAGCTCTCCTGAGCGGAACAGGCGTGGTATGTCGGAAAGAAATATCGGCGTGTAGTCCCCTAATTCCTGCGTCTGGTTAATATTACTACCTATGAAGAAGCTATGGATATGAAAATGTTTGGCCAATTCCTTGTGTCCATAAGACGGCTCAGCAAGGCTCAGCAAATGTATAATTTCGATGTCCTCTAATTCGGCGGCACGATTGATTAAGGCTTTAACCAATGCCTGGGGTTGAGCACAACCGGTACCAATGAACACCCGCTGACCGGGACGTATGCGGGCAACGGCTTCCTCGGCTGAGGCAATCATGCTCCGGTAGTTTTCCTGCCAGCTCGCGGGGATTTCTTTATTGTAGCCGGGATTGGGTTCGGTCATTTATTTGCTACCAGATTCAGAAGGTCCCTCAAATGCTTCTTCTTGTGATTGAGGACCCCGGCAGAGAGTTATCCGCGCATCTACTACCATCGCTTTTGTGCCGAGGCTTCCGACGATGAACGGATTGATGTTCAGCTCTTTAATCTGTGGGAAGTCAGTAGCTAATTGGCTTATTCGCTGCAGACCGCCCGTAATCGCCGACAGGTCCACATCAGCCTGGCCGCGGGCACCTTTAAGTAAGGCGTATGACCGAGTCTCCATCAACATTTCCATTGCCTCATCGGCTGTGATAGGGGCCAGGTAACAGGAAACATCTTTGAGCACATCTACAAAGGTGCCGCCCAGTCCGAATATAAGCATAGGTCCAAACTGCGAGTCGGACGTCATACCAAGGGTCACCTCCAGTCCGCGGACACACATTTTCTCGATGTAAACGCCGTTCAATCTGGCTTCGGGTGCCTGCCTGCTGACCCGCAGCGTCAGCAGGTCAAAGGTATCGCGCAATTGGTCGGGACTGGATATGTTCAGCTTGATACCCCCAACATCGGACTTATGGACAATATCGGGGGAGACAATCTTCACAGCCACAGGGAATCCGACTCTTTCAGCGATTTCCACTGCTTCTTCGGATGTATTAGCCACATGACCATCCGGCACATTAAAATCGTAAGCCCGCAGGATTTCTTTGGCTTCAACCTCGCCTATCTGGATATGATTTGTCTTTAAATGTCGTGAAATAATACGCTCGACCCTGTGACGATTGACCGGAAAACGTGTAACAACACGCGCCGGATGGCTGCGCCAGGCGCCATATTCATACATAGCCCGTAGTGCTGAGACAGCCCGCTCGGGGGAAGGGTAATCGGGCAGATTGCAATCGACTAATTCCTTGCGTTCAGGCATCGCATCAGCACTGCCTAAGAAAACCGCAAGCATTGGCTTGTCGTCAGAACCGCAGGCGGCGATAGCACGAGCCGTTTCCGCCGGCCTTGTCATTGCGTGCGGCGTTAGAATCACGATGATAGCATCGACCGAGTCGTCTTTTTGCGCGGTACAGACAGCAGTGGCGTATCGCTTGGGGTCGGCATCGCCCAGCACGTCAATTGGATTGCTGACGATAGCTGCGGGCGGCAGTTTCTCCCTGAGGGCGCCGGCACTGTGGCCGTTCAGAGTGGCCACCTTCATCCCGGATTGCTCGATGGCATCAGCGGCCATAACAGCCGGCCCTCCGGCGTTGGTGATGATTGCGACACGATTGCCTTTGGGCAGAGGCTGCATAGAGAGCGCCGCAGCGTAGTCAAAAAGCGAGTCAAAGCTTTCTGCCCGTATTACCCCGGCCCGCTTAAACGCCGCCGCATAGGCAATATCATCACCAGCCAGACCACCTGTATGTGCCGATGCCGCCTTCATTCCCGCCTTGGTAACTCCCGCCCTCAACAGGACCAACGGCTTGGCCGAAGCCACTGACCGCGCTGCCTTGATGAACTTATCGCCGGATGTAATGTTTTCGAGGTAGCCAACGATGACTTTTGTCTGTTCATCGGCAGCAAATACGGATAAGAAGTCAGTCTCATTCAGGTCGGCCTTGTTACCTATGCTAATGACTTTTGCTAAGCCGAGCCCTCGGGCCATAGCCCAATCCAACATTGCCGTACAGACCGCTCCCGATTGAGACAGGACTGATATGCCGCCGGCCTTCGGCATACGTTTTGAAAACGAAGCGTTCATCCGATGTCCGGTATTAATCAGGCCCAGGCAGTTAGGTCCTAACAGACGAACGCCGGCCTGCGAACAAAGCTGCGTAATCTCGGATTGCATTTTGGTTCCTTCCGGGCCGGTCTCTCTAAAACCTGCCGTGGTCACTGCTATCGCTTTTGCTTCTGCTCTAATCGAACTTTCCACGGCCTTGAGAACAGACGCTGCCGGCACCGCGATAACTGCTAAGTCAACAGAGCCTGTGTACGTATTCAAATCGTGCAAACAGCTAAGGCCTAATACCTCGTCGGCCGAAGGATTCACCGGTATGATTTGTCCCTCAAAACCACCATCTAACAGGTTGGCCAATATCTCGTAGCCAACCTTGCCGGGTGTCCGGGAAGCACCAATAAGTGCTATAGACTTAGGATATAATAAAAATTCCAACATAACTTACAAATTGAAAAACACCTTAGCGTTCTACTATTCGACTGCTGTTCGCATTCCTGCAAAAGGTTGTCATTCCTGCACCTGCTTTCGCAGGTGTAAACTCGTCCCCGCGGAAGCGGGGAGCAGGAATCCAGACCTGACAATAACTCTGGATTCCGCATCAAGTGCGGAATGACAGTCCCTCAAATCACGCCCTACAGAACGTTATGTTACCCGAATCTTTACTCAATTCTACAATCAGCAGCCGGCTGTTTCAAGCAAATTAAGGCCAAAGCATATATGCTCTGTCAAATGTCGATTGATGTGCTGTCATTCCTGCGAAAGCAGGAATCCAGACTTTTTGAATTTTGATTTGTAATTTTGCCTTTTACTTTTTGACTTTTAATTTCTTTTGTGTTATTTTCTACCATTCTCGGACGTTCGCTGGGGGCCGACGCCTTTTTGTTTTCACAGATATTATCGAACTTGGAGGTATCGGACGTACTGCGAAAGCGGGTGAACTGAGATATTATCTTCTGAATCTTACCGTTTTTCTTGCTATTCCCCAAAATTCCGCCGATATAGTACTGTCGAAGTGAGCGGAACTGTTTGACGAATTTCAAAAGAAAGGCGAGAGATTATGAAAATGATAAAACATTTCATTCCAATCGTATTCGCGTTCGTTCTTGTGGCGGGGCTTCTTGTACACGCGAATCGTGAACATGGGTCTGGAATATCTGATGAGATTCAATCGCTTGAAAAAGACATTGAAAGGGCAAGAAGGGAAGAAGTCTTTTTTGAGAGCAAAATCACAGACCGTGATTCCTTTCTGGAAGGCGTGTTCTTCGCGCAGAAGGTCACGGGAAATATGAGAAATGAAGGTAATCTTCTCGGTCTCCGCGCTCAGGATGACCGGAAGATATATTTAGAGGGTTTGCTTGGTGTCGAAGTTGTGGTCGAAAAGATAAGCCCAGAGGTAGAAAAGTATGGTCTGACCGAACAGCTATTGCAAACGGATACGGAATTGCGCCTTCGTCAGCATGGAATTAGGGTTGGCACGAGCATGTCGCCTCAAGTGGAGAAAGATTTTGAACGGCTTGAGCAGGCTATCACTGACCGTATTTCCCGAACATGGCTACAAGCGGATCGTGTAAAATCTGACCAGGAGTTCTTGCAGTTTGCCAGTGCTGGGATTAGAATGTCTGAGTCCTACCCATATCTATTTTCTGCCTCTGAACTACTACCTACTCTGTACATCAATGTCAGTGCGATTGTATTTGAAGAAATTCACCTTGCTGCGATCTCAATCCGAGTGGAACTCACGGAGGCAGCGTACCTTTACAGAAATGGTGCATGTTGCACTTCTGCAATCTGGAAAACGGCTGGCGTGGCTGGTTGTTCATCGATTAAACTCAAAGAGTATGCCAGAGAATGTCTCAGAGACATACTTGGCGGATTCATCAACGACTACCTTGCAGCAAATCCGAAAGACCTCTCGTCACAGAATAAACAGTAGCCGTAATGTCGGGCTTGCCCCACCATTATTTCTGTGCGAGATATGAAACGACATTAATGAAAGGGAGAAATCATGAGATTGATTATTGATCAAAACGGAACAAAATGGACAGTTACTATTAATGGTCCAAGATTCAGCTTGGGAGCAGGTGAATTATCATCAAAACACATATCTGTGATGAACCTGTCGTTTGAGTCAAGTGACGGGAAAGTCAAGATGAAAAGAACTGCTGAAAGTCCTCTGGAGATTATTTCAGATAGTGAACTACTAGAGTTACTAAACAGAGATGATGAGTCATATGAGTCGTAGAATGGGCAACTCGCTTGCCCATTCTGAATGAAAATATGAAGATACCTTGCTACCATTCATCCTTGACAAAGCCTTTAATGGAGAATTATTAAATGAATGATATGGGTATACCTTGGCCTGGAGATAAAGACAAAGCCTTTAAAGAAGGATTGCCTTGGAATCCAACAGTTGCATGTTTAGATAATTGGATTAAGTATCATGGCTGTGATGCTCTTTTACCTGAAGCCTATAAAGAAGCGGCTGATATTATTATTTCTTATATCCAGGATGGTAAAATTAATGTACACCCTGATATGTATTTCTTTCCGATTGCGTATTTATATCGTCATGGCATTGAGTTGTTTCTGAAAAAATTAATCCGGCACGGTATTCAACTACAGACCTTACGGGAAGATAAAAAACTTAAAAAAACAATGGTGGATCATAATTTATACCCATTATGGAATAAGGTTCGTATCGTTTTAGAAAAAGTTTGGCCGAATGGCGATAAAAATGATCTCAAAAACGTTGAGCGATTGATTCAGGAATTTCATAACATAGATCCATCTGGACAAAGCTTACGCTATTCTAAAGATAAAACTGGAAAGTTGACAACAGAGCAACTGCCCGCAAGTGTTGATTTGAAATTACTTCGAAATACGTGCGACGGTCTATTCAACTTCTTCGAAGGTTGTTATGACGGATTGTCTGAGGCTATTGATGGACAAAACGATATGCGACATTATTACGGTCCATAATGTTACCTTTGATAAATTCTATGACATAGCAATACCCACAGCGACTGGTCAATAAAATAGGAAGAATATAATCATGTTTCGACAAACTAGTGACAGCCCCACAGCCGCCTATTTCTCCTTAGCCACAAATTCAGGATGTCTCGCTCGCTCGACAAACTAAGGAATAATTACACTATTGATGTGAAATTATCAAGAACAACATTTTATTTTTTGGCCGTTTTCCCTTGATTATTATTTGATAATATGTTATAATACGCAAATGTTAGCCAGCAGGCTAACGCAAACCGCCAGCAGGCGATAGATATAGCGAAGAACCGCACGTTTTCGTATCAGCAGATACACACTAAAAAGCATCGTTCGTAAATATCGAAGTCGAAGATCCGGCCTTCCTTGGACGGAATCATTTAACCAAATTATCCATATTAACTAAAATAACCAAATTAACTAAATTAACCAATTACCAATCATGAGCATCGAGAATCCAACTTTAGCTCACTTTAGGCACTTTAGCTCACTCTTCACTTACTCCCCCCTCTACATCTGTCGAGAGTCCTCTACAAATCAGCTACTTTTTATGCAAAACA
>CAYUFX010000140.1:0-10047 GCA_964444135.1 uncultured Pirellulales bacterium
TCTTATTTAAGACTATATGCTTCACATAATAACTCCTCCTCTATTCGGAAAACTACAAGTATTGTGCACGCTGGATGACCAAAATCCACGAATACCCGATTGCGCACGTACATACTCCACTAATATAATGTATACCAAATTAACTACTTTCCCGTCAAGTAAAATCTATCAAATTATGCACCCTTTTCAACACCCTCAAATATAATCGGCAATATTAATGGCGTACCGGCAGAGCTTGTCGAAGGCCTGGGGATTGTAATATGTATTTTTCACACTTGATTCACACAAGACAAAATGTTAACATCTCTTTGACAATCCGGGCACTAAGGCAGCTTTTGCTGCGGTTCTCTGCTCCTTCGTGGCAGTTGGACAGACCCGACAAATAGAAAGGAGACTGTTTTATGCGTTCAACTTCTTATCCTGTCGCCGTGTTAGTGTTGCTCTTGATTCTGCTCAGTCAAATGTGGGCCCAGCCGACCACAGATCAACAAAGAGATACAACCTCACATTTTGTAGTTGACGCCACATGGCCCCAAAAGCCGGACTACTTTAAATGGGGCCAGATGCCCGGCATCACTGTGGACAATCAGGATCATGTCTATATCTTTACCCGCAGCCAGCCGGCTGTACAGGTTTACCAGGCCGATGGAAAGTTCCTGCGCGCCTGGAACGTAGAGGATTTCGGTGGCGCACATTACATAAGGCTCGGTCCTGAAGGAAACGTTTGGGCCGCAAATATCGCCAGTCACGTCGTGCGCAAGTATAGTCCCGAGGGCAAGCTGCTGTTGACGCTCGGCGAGCCGGGCCAGGCCGGTGCTGACCTGGGGCACTTCGACAGGCCCACCGATATGGCTGTTCTCCCAACCGGCGATATCTTCGTCTCTGACGGCTATGGCAACAGACGAGTTGTTCACTTCGATGCAACCGGTAAGTACATAGACCAGTGGGGACAGGAGGGCACCGAGCCGGGCCGGTTTGCACTGCCGCACTCGATCGTGGCCGATTCCCACGGTCGTCTATATGTCGCCGACAGGGAAAACTCGCGTATCCAGGTCTTCGACATTAAGGGCAAGCTGCTCGCCGTCTGGGCGGACCTAATCACCCCCTGGGGCCTTTGGTTGACGAAGAAAGAAGAACTCTGGGTTTGTGGCTCTTCTCCCGTGAAAGATGATACAGGCAAGTGGCTCGTCTATCCCCCATCGGACCAGATACTAATGAAGTTGAGCTTAAAGGGCAAGGTTCTCCTGCGGGTACCGCTGAAAAAAACAACTGTCCCCCCCGGCAAGCCGGGCGAGCTCAACTGGGTCCACGCCGTTGCCACAGATTCACAGGGCAATCTCTACCTTGGGGACATCCAGGGCCACCGGGCCCAGAAGTTTTCGCCAAAACCATAGCGTTTCATTACTTTACCAGATGCGCCCTGTATTCCATTAATAACTCAAAGCACAATAAGAGCAACAGAAAGGTATCGAATGTCGGATACCTGGAATTATAAAACATTTTAGGAGAATACAAAATGAAACGTAAACTTTTAGCCTTGTATCTTGGGGTGGTGATTTTATCCATGATTGCTCCGGTGGTTGGTGCTGAGAAGCATTCTGCTGTAGCTCCGGCCCACCGCCATAGCTGGTGGACGCTTCGGCACTGGGCAGTCAATGAACGAGTCAGACAGGGCAACGTGGATATGATTTTTATTGGTGATTCAATCACGCATAGCTGGGAAAATAACGGCAAGGACGTCTGGCAGAAGTACTACGGGCACCGTAAAGCAGTAAATATGGGCTTTAGCGGCGACCGCACCCAGCATGTACTGTGGCGACTTGATAACGGCAATATCGAGGGCATTTCGCCTAAAGTCGCTGTGATAATGATAGGAACGAACAACTCAAACGGCGATGATAATACCGCCGAGGAGATTGCCGATGGCATTATCGCCATCTGCAAGAAATTGCGGGCCAAGCTGCCGAAAACGAAAATCCTTCTGTTGGCTGTCTTTCCTCGCGCGGAGAAACCTTGCCCACAGCGAGAAAAGATTGCCAAAGCTAATAAAATCGCCTCGAAGATTGCCGACGGTAAGATGATTCATTATCTCGATATAGGCCCGAAGTTCCTGCAGCCGGACGAATCTATTTCGAAAGAAATCATGCCCGACTTCCTGCACCTGACTCCAAAAGGCTACCAAATCTGGGCCGAGGCTATAGAACCAATTGTTGCCAAGCTGATGGGCGAGAAAAAATAGAGGCCCGTATGACAAAGAAATGGTGGGGCATCCATTCTCCGTAGCAAAACTACTGCGAAGGACGAAAGCCCCACCTTACCGGATTTGATTTTCATCCATCGTTTAGTTCAGAGCAGAGCGTTAGTTTGGCCAATATTTCTTTCGCATCTGCAGATGTTATTGGATAAACTTTTCCTCCGGTTTGTATATATTTTTGGCAAAGGTTTTTCCATTCCTGTTCGTGTTTTTCATAGTAGTTTCTTTTGTATCCCGGCTGCTGCAGCAAAGACCGTACTTCGTCCAGGTCCCAGTATGTTATCATTATATTCTTATCTTTAAGCAGAAAGTTGACGTTTACTGTCTTATTATCTATTTTCAAAAGCCCGGTCATTTCAAAATCATCTATATTTCTGCTTTTAAGATATCTGTAAATTATCTCCTTTCCATCAGTTCCCTTCGCCATATTTATTTGCTTTCGAGAATCTCTTAACTGTTTGATTCTCTCTCTGCGGGCTATCAACTTTTCTTCGTAACTATTGTTCATCTGGTCAGACGACTCAGAGTGTTTAGGGCTAACAGCACAAGGCCAGCTATGAACACTTTGAACAACCATAACAGGAGCACAACAGGTACGGTAACAAGCCTGATAACCGGTGTCGGCAACCAGACCAGGATGTTTATAACTAAAAGCATAAGGAGAGTAACCGCCGTACCCTTGAATTAAACCAGAATGTTTATGGCTAAAAGCATAAGGAGAGTAACGGACATCACTATCAACTAAACCAGAGCTTTTATGGTTAAAAGCATAAGGAGAGTAGCGAAGATAACCGGAAACCAAACCAGAACGTTTATGATTAAAAGCATAAGGAGACCAGCGAGTGCGATAACGGACAGAACTATAATGATAATCATAAAAGAATGCTTTAGCTACAATAGGGGCGATCGTTAAAATTACTATTGCGAGCAGTGAAATCCTTTTCATTTTTTTCTCCTTTCATTTTAAAGATACTTTCACACTTTTTCTGCATCACCTCCTCTGTTGTTAAGATTGTCAAATACAGTTATGACTAAAGACAAATTACATTTATTTTCGGGTTAGTCCTCTTTGGGTCTGGAATTTGTGCGTTGGAGCGCGGATAAGTGAGAGAGTCGGGGAGAAGCTCGCCCGAAAGGAAGCCTTCCGGCCTGCAACTGCAAACCTTCGGCTCTGTATAAATGGGGACTCCGTTCCCCCAGACTGTTTTTCTCCATAAAAACGGACATGTGCATCCCTTCGTATACACAGGGCAACTGCCCAATGTAGTCCTTGCGGGCAGGAAGACTTCAAAAGGAATAACGGTCTGCTCCCCGCCTTTTCATACCCTCCGGTATATGTTGCTCCGTCCGATAAAATACGGGATAGCTTCGGATAAGTCAAAGGTTTTTTTGTTTTTTTGGAAATTTATGTGGTTTTTTGCTTCAACATTAGGAACCGTGGACACTTACGATAATTTGCCGATTGGAAAATATACAGTTATGAATGGCTTATTCTTTAGGAAAAACACCGGCACCACCGAACTCAATGCGAGTTTGTCTAAGGCCTGCTTATGGCCTAAAGCAATATTACGGCTGAGTGACAATAAATGTATGCAATATAGCTTACTGTGAAAGTAAGTGGTTATTGATACAGCTTTTTTGTTTTATGTTTTGCGTTTGGTCTTCTGTAGTGGGCTTCACTTTTTGGTCTTGGTTCTTGGCACATCCGGGACGTTTGTTTTAGGGAGCCATTTTGCGAGCTGTTTTTTTACGCGGTTGTACTTGGGATTGTCGGCGAGATTGGTCCACTCCAGCTCATCGTTGTCGTGGTCGTAGAGCTCCTCTGTGCTGTCACTGTAACGGATGTATCGGAAGCGTTCGGAACGTAAGGAATGGTTATTTCGGCCATGTGTTGTCAGGGCCGGACGGTCCCATTTCGCTTTTGGATTTTTTAATAGAGGTAAAAGACTTCGGCCTTCGAGCTCGGGTTTCGCAGTCAGGCCACAGAGTTCTATCAGTGTCGGGTAGATATCGAGCATAGTGACGGGGCGCGAGCAGCGTTGGCCGGGTTTAGTAACTCCGGGTGCAACGACCATCAGGACATTATGAGTTGCTTCTTCCCAAAGTGCAAACTTGCGCCAATGAAGCTTTTCACCGAGGTGCCAGCCGTGGTCGCTCCAAAGTATAATCATAGTGTTGTCGGCATAAAGACTTTTATCGAAGGCATCAATTAGGCGACCTACGCAGGTATCAACAAAACTGATAGAAGCGAGGTAGCCCTGTACGGCTTTACGCCACTGTTTGTGCTCGATGACCTTTTTATGGTCGCGGTCGGGATTGGCCATTTTTCTGCCGATTGGGGGGACATCATCAAGGTCGTTTTCGTTGACATTGGGTAAAGTTATCTTGTCAGGGGGGTACATATCGAAATATTTAGGCGGTACGTACCAGGGCAAATGAGGACGGAAGAAGCCGCAACCGAGGAAAAACGGTTTGTCATGCCGTTTGCGTAACTGCTCTATGGCCCAGTCGGCGACCTGCGAGTCGCCCATTTCGCCATCGGGCACGTCCACCGGACCCCAGTCGAAGTGCGCGGTATTCGGGATGCCGTTCAGTGGTCGGTTCGCAGGCATCGGGGCATCCGGTTTGTTCTTCTTCTGGGAGGGGAAATATTCCTGCCACGAGGGCGGGTCCGGGAAGGCTCCGTGATAAATCTTGCCGCCGCCGACGGCGGTGTAGCCGTGAGCCATAAAGTGCTGCGGGATCGTGACGGCGTTACTGAGAGCAGGTGATTTCCTCCAGGGCTGGGGATTGTGATAAACGCCGGAGGTCGACGGCAGAATTCCGGTCATAAGACTGGCCCGCGAAGGATTGCAGGCAGGGGCTGAGCAGTGGGCGTTTGTAAAGAGCACGCCTCTTTGCGCGAGGCGGTCGAGGTTGGGGGTCCTGACATCGGGATGCCCGCCCAGACAGCCAATCCAGTCATTGAGGTCGTCAATAGCAATGAACAGCACATTGGGTTTGTTTTTTACTTTAGCTGAAAAAGCAATATGCGGCAGGCTAAGTGCCGCTGCACTCGCTGCTGTAAGTTTTAGAAAGTCTCTGCGATTCATAGCTCCAGATATTCGATTCATTTTTTTGCCTCTTGTTAGTTTGCATTCATCAGTTTTTTATGGCCGCAATTATCCGTTGGAATGGCCGTTTTGTCAAATAAGTATGTTTTTTCATTTTGCAGATAATAACCAGGTAAGTTGTGCAAAGTATCGCACCTAAGGGCTGCGGAGTGAGCTAAAGTAAATTAAAGTGACTAAAGTGAGCTAAAGCTGGATAATAGAAATAAATGCTCGATTCCAGATTCTCGATATCCTTAAGTGATTCTCTTCGGTATGACAGGAATATTATGGTGTGAATTGCACGCATTATCACTTTTTTGGTGTTTTTTTCAGGATGGGATGCTGAACTTACAAGAAGATTGTTGAAATTGAGATGAAATTTTGGTATGCTGGTTTTCAATAAGACAGAAGTTTTCCAAGGCAGGGCAAACACGTAATGCTCATCTGCAGGAAGGATATTGTAACGGCTAATTTAAGGGAGAAGGTTTGAATCGGCTGTTCGGATAGCTGTGTGGAAGTATGTCTTTTGCTTTGACGCCGTACTTGAGGTGAAGAAAAGGCGGGTGATGTTTTTTAGGGTAGTATTTCATATAAAAAATAGCTCTTTATGAGGCCGACAAGGCTTTTATTCATCGAATACATAGTCATGTTAAATAAATATTAACCGGATATTTTTGGAGGAGATGTATTATGTGTAAAAGAACAGGTTGTCTAATCTCAATCATACTGGTGGTAGTTCTGGCAGGTGCCGCTGCGGCTACAACTTATGTCTGGGACAACGGAGGAGATGGGATATTGTGGAATGTCGCGGAGAACTGGGACCCCGATGGTTTACCCGGCTCGGGTGATACGGCACGAATTAATCTTTCCGACCTTCCGGATGCAAATTGCCTCATTGACTACACGGTGGCAGCCGAATGCGAGACTGTGTACGTTGACAGTAACAGTGTTTTAAATATGACCGGGGGAACCCTTACTACGGGGGGGCATATCCGCGTAGGAGAGCTGTCCGACAGTAACGCCGTTTTTGTTATGAGCGGCGGTACGGCAAGCTCGCTCAACGGAAGACTGTGGGTCGGGATGAACGGCAAGGGCGTTTTCATTATGGAAGGTGGTGAGCTGAATATTTATGAAAAAATCGAAATCGGGAAAAATGCAAGCGGCAACGGAACTGTATATATGTACGACGGAACGATGAACTTCGAGGGCAGCTCAACCGACCTTGAGATTGCAACATATGGGACCGGTGCATTTTATATGTACGGCGGTGTGGTCAACGTTCAGGATAACATAAAATTAGCACAGGGTAGTACAACGAGGGATACCGGGATTGCCCGCTTATACTTGTATGGCGGGACTATTAACGCCGGTAATCTCCGGAATCCGGATGACATTTACGGAGACCCCCTGATGGATATTACGGAAGGCGTGCTGGTATTGCCCGGTGATTATAGTTCTACAGTAAACGTGTATATCAATCGGGGCTGGATTGTCGGCTATGGCGGGTTGGGCGTAGTGGATATTACCTATACTACAGAACCAAATCAGACCACGGTAACGGCCAGGATGCTCGACCCGGAGCTTGCATGGGATCCGAGTCCGCGTCATCTGGATATGCTGGAACGGACGCCCGACGGGCCCGCTCTCGGCTGGACGCCGGGACTTTATGCGGCCTCGCATGATGTCTATTTTGGAGCCGATTTCAACGATGTAAATGATGCCAACAACGTTCCGGGGATGTGGTCTTCATTCAAAGGCAACCAGGTACAATCCAGCTTTACTCCGGAGTCTCTTGAATTGGGCAAAACATATTACTGGCGGGTTGATGAAGTCAATGATGTGGATCCAGATAGTCCATGGAAAGGTGTTGTCTGGGAGTTTACAGTGGCCGACTATATGGTGGTGGACGATTTCGAGAGCTACAATGATATCCCGGTCGAGGAGCAGGGCAGCAATCTGGTCTATAATACATGGACGGACGGTTATGAGAATCCGTCCGTTAACGGGGCCACCATAGGTTATGTTGTGGGTCTTTCTCTTGAGACAGAGAAAGTTCATAGTGGTGCACAGTCGGTTCCGTTAGCCTACAGCAACACCACTGCGACTTATTCAGAGGTCACGGTGAGCCTTGATGACCTGGCTATTGGCACGGATTGGACTATAGATGATTTTAAGGTGTTATCGCTTTGGTTCTATGGAGGCCCGTTTAATTCCAGTACAGAACAAATGTACCTTAAGCTTAATGACGTCAAGGTTATATATGATGGTGAACCGGATTATTTGCAGCAGGCCGTCTGGCAGGAGTGGAATATTGACCTTGCGGCTTTTGGTATTGATCTTAGCAATGTTACGACGCTTAGTATTGGCTTTGAACGGATTGGCACTGCCGGCGGTTTCGGCACTGTATTATTTGATGATATCCGGCTTTATATCAACTGACCAGGAGTAAATACAGTAAACTTATAAACAACGACAAGGGGCCGAATTATTAGCCTAAGGAAATGAGGTGCTGCTGGGTCTGCTTTTACAGGAAAAAAGGGCATTATGAAAATCAACAAAGTTGGTTTTACTTTGATTGAATTGCTTGTAGTAATTGCGATTATTGCTCTTTTGATGGGAATTCTTCTGCCGGCAATGCACAGGGTCCGGGAAGCTGCCAAGCGGGTAGTCTGTTCCAGCCAGGTAAAACAGATAGGCTTAGCCGTGACGGCTTACGCATCGGACAATGAGAATCACATGCCGGTTTATAACTCCAATAACACAAATTCTAATCCGTATTTGTTGATTCACTCTTATGCTTTGTATCGGAGCGAGAGTCTCTTTGTTGATTCTGCCGGGAAGCCCCTTCCAATGAAACTGGCCCTTTTATACGAAAGAAACTACATAGCCGATCCGAAGGTTTTTTACTGTCCCTCTAATAAAAATCCGCTATATCAGTTTGACTCATATAACAGCCCCAGGCCCTGGGGGAGGCTGCCGCAGAATTTCAATGCCCTGGACGGAGAAGGGCATAATCAATGGGTGCGTATGGGATATACTTATCTTCCCATCGATCCGAAAACTCCGAAAAACGGTTCTACGGGTATGCCGGATGAAACAGCGAAAAGAATCGATTTGCTCGATCCTTATGTTCCTTATATGACCGACCTGATTCGGCATAAAGAGCAGATAAGCCACAAGAGACAGAAGAACTATGCGGTCAACGCCCTTTTCAAGGACGGCCATGTTACATTATGCAATGACCGGAAAGTGTTCGATAGTGATGTGTGGGACAGGATGGAGAACGGTGTTGTCCCGGAATTAACGGCCAACTATATAGTATTCCGTATGATCGGGGGCAGGGGGCTGGATGGCGACAGCTAAATAATATTTTGTTACCTGAGGTGCAGGTGAAGAACAAATACGACTAATACCCATCAGAGCGGAATGAATGAGCAGGAGAAAAAGTGCTTTCGACTGTCGGCTGATCTCGATGGCTGGAAATTCGAGGCTGAAAAATGGCCAGACTGATATCAAATATTAAAAAAATCGAGAAGAGAAATCACATATCAAAGTTCAAAAAGAACACAATAGCATAATTGAGAACCAGTGGTGCGAAAAATCGCGTCCTACAAGTTAGAGTGGTTCATTTGTCCTGAGACATTTTTTTCAGTTGTTCTTCGATGTTTGCAAGCCTGGCGCTAATCTGTAGTATAGTGACGGTTCTCGACTTAGAGTAGAGCAGTAACGTAAGGAGAACAGCGATTATAATCAGTACCATCAGGCCTGTGTCTGAGCGACGCACGAGCCAGAATTCGTCGCTGGTAAGAACACTGGTTTTGTTTTCCAACAAAAAGACCTTCAAATTGTGCATGGCCACAGCGTACAGGATTGTGACCAGCCAGCCCATTGCCGCAATCCACTTGAGCTTTCTAAGTCGAGCCTTATGTTTTTCGATGATTTTCCCTGCCGAATTGATGTTTATATCGGCCGCTCCGCCGGAATTCTTGTCCATTTGTTTGAGGAGATCTTCTTTTATATCATTTTCTTTTACCATTTTTATTTCTCCATTTCTTTTTTAAGTGCAAGTTTCGCATAATGGATACGTGATTTGACAGTGCCCAAACTGCATCTAATTACCTGCGAGATTTGTTCGTACGACATTTGCTCAAGAAAACGCAGCATTAGCACCTCTCTATATTCGGGTAATAATTCTTTTAGACATCTATGGATTTTCGCCGCGTCTTCGGGAGAAAAAACGTCATTTTCAGTATTATTTGGAACTGCGATATTCTCATCAAGTTTGGACAACATCTTTTTTCTTCTGAGCTGCTGATACACTTTGTTACGTGCGATACGGTACAGCCAGGTTGAGAACGCATCGGTTTTTTTGAGACTATGTATGCGCCTGATAACGGTTAGCCAGGTATCCTGAAAAATGTCTTCTACCGTTTCAGGGTTGGCTGATAAACGATTTATAAAGTAACGCAGCGGCGCCTGATATCGTTCAATAAGTTCGACAAAAGCATCTTTATCGCCAATCTGACAACGGAGTATCAGCACTTGTTCTATGAGCTGGTCACTTGAGTTCATATCTTACTCTCACCGTATAAAGATGCGCTGCAAGTTGATAAGTTCAAGAGTTTACTAATTTTCCGGGTTTTTGTTTGTTGAGTTTCGCACTTTTTATTAGAAGAATCCCTTACGAAATAAGGACTTACA
>CAYUFX010000141.1:0-10034 GCA_964444135.1 uncultured Pirellulales bacterium
GCCAGCCGTCTTTGTAGTCAAAGTCCAGAATCGTTTGGCCGATAGCATCTTCCAGTCTGATTCGCTCTCCTGCATTATTTAATCTGCCGGAGTATTCCCCGGCTACATTTATATCTGAGCCGTATCGGGCTTCGAAGGCATTGCGGTCCTGAACAACTATAACAAATTCTCCAGGTGACACTTCAAGCTTCGGGAAGGTGAAATCAATTCCGTCAGTGAACTTAACGAGATTCAGATTAATTGTTTTGGTTCCTATGTTTTTAATCTCGATGTACTCAGTGTTCGGGTCGTTTGCATCATCTATTTTTATCCCTCGGGGTGTCTGAGCTGTTAATAAGGGATGATACATAATCTCTGTGACACGCAGGTTGTCCACTAATGGGCCAATGGCGAAGGTCGCTTCGCTGAGGGCGCTCCAGGTGCTTTGCTTCAATATACGGGCCTTGACGTGGGTGCTATTGGTCAGCGTGATTGGCCCGGTATATAGGAGCACACCGGGCGAAGTGCCGCCGTCACTGGGGGGACTGCTTTTGCCGGCAACCAGCTCGGCGGAGATGAGAAAATCAGAGCTTGTAGCGGAGGAATTCAGGCCTTGGATGGCTAATATATTGTAACTCGGCTCCAGCGCGCTGAGAAAAGCAGATATGTCGATGTCCTCGAAGTTGAGGGCTTCGTCTTTGGTGCGGTCTGCGTTAGCGCCGGAGTTCCAGGTTGGTGTGCCGGTGGAATTGCGTCTGGCAGCTTCGACACCGTTGATATAGGCGATAAAGCCGTCGTCGTAACGAATCTTCAGCGTCAAAAAATTGAAGTAATCACTGCCGGTGCTAAGGGCAAACGGGATACGTATATAACAGGTGGCATTTTTTCTAAACATCTGGTTTCCCACATCAAGCGTGATGAGGTCTTCGTAACCCGAACCTCTTTCGTAGCCGACACCGCCTGGGTTTCCGACACAGGCAGGCCAGGCTGAGTCGTTGAAGGACAGCCCACCCTTCCAGTCGTCGCTGATGGGGCCTATTGGAACGAGCACTCGCTTAACATTACTTTCGGCTACAAGGGTAGTGGTGTTAGTGTCCTGTTGGGGTAGCCCTTGAAAGCTCGGGTCGGAGCCATCGAGGGTATAATAGACGGCGTGAAATCTGCCCATGCTGGTCATGGTTAGAGTGTCACCGGCTAAAATCGCGCCGCCATGCTGGTACTGGTCGTTTATATTGAATATTGGGCCGGGAGAGGTAAACATACCTTCCTGAACGCAGGCATCCAAAAAGACGTCGAGCCGATTCGGTACCCAGGTATTGATAACATACGTATCCATATTGGAGATGACTCCCAACATCTGTTCACGAAGTTCGAAGAAGCGTTCTCTTATGTTGGCTTCAGTTAGTGCGCCATTGTTGTAGAAATGTTTGTATATACGGTCTGCAAAGATTTGTTTGAAGTTGTTGTTGACCTTGAGCGCGCGATAAAAATAACCGTTGGCATTAGTCTGTGTGTTAAGCCCGTCAAAATAAACAGTGTTTAGTCTATCTGAAAACATTCCGCCTTCTGCATCCCAGATGAAGAAACGCCACAATCCCTCGTCTGAGCGTTCACTTGCGGCGGCCCAGTTGTTTTGCGGCCAATCCCAATTACCTGACCAAAGCTCCAGGATGAGATAGTCGGCAAATGACAGAATATCAAGGCGTTTGCTAACGTGCTGATAATGTGTATCATTGGAAAGATTGTTGTTGCGGGCGTAATTGAGCAAGTCGTTCCAGGCCACCGCATCCCCGTCGCGGATTCCGCTCATTGTCATCACGTCCCAGTCCTTGTCGCTTTTGTACCATTGCTGGCAGAATGCGTCTTTGATGTGTTCACAGGGATTGAAATAGCCTTTGTATTCGCCGTTGATGAAGAGATTGGCCATCGTACCGCCGCTGTCCACATGGCCCATATCCTTGTGCAGGCGTCTGATTAGCTCGTCTTTGATAAATGGATTAACTCTGTCGTTGTGGCCTCCGCGGAGAACAATGCTCTTGAAACGTTCGACCTCGAATGGAAACAGCGGATATTCAAGCCAGCCGTCACCATATCTGCCGCGGAAGTAAAGCCTGAAACTGAATTTGGAGTTTCCTGTCCAGAGACCGTCGCTGCGGTGATAGCGCGGTCGCATATAGTCACTTCCGTGGACCCGGATTCCGCAATCAATCTGAAGGCCCGAGTTGTCTTCGGGTTTAATCAGTTCAAACGAGACGGGACGTTCGTATGCCATTCCACGACACATTGGATTATTATGGCTGTCCGGACCGCTCGGGACCCATTGACCGTCACTTCCATAGCTTCCACCTACGATGGCCATAACACCGTCAGGTTCATAAAAAGTTTTCCCTTCATCGCCAACGAGCGAAATCAGCGGCAGTGACTTGATGGCTTCGCTGGCGTTCATTATATATGTATTGGTCTTAATATCTGATGGTTTGAATCCCGGCTTGACTGCCTTGGCCCGCAAACACGTGGTTTTGTTGATGGTAATAGGAACGGTGTAGGTTGTACCGCTGTGTCCTCCGCGTGCAGAAACATGATACGGCTCAGAGCCGTCGAGCGTATAGTATATTACGGCATTTTCGGTTTCAGTGGCGATTGTAACATAGAAAGGTGTATCATAAAAACCTCGCTTGTGGCTGAACTTCGGGGCATCGACCTCGCCCAAATACGCACCGTTATTTTCCGCTCCCGGGGTTGGTGAAGCCTGGAAACGCAGATTATCATCAGCATCAGGGTAGCGGCCGTATGAGATATCGGTAGTCTGCTCGCCGAAGGCGACACTATCAATCAGAGTGCTGCCGTTAATATCAAACAGGGCGATTTCCTCACCGTCGGCGTCCAGTTTGAAATTCGCGTGCAGACCAGTGTCGGCGGTATCGTTGTCGGCCCATACCAATAGATAGCCGCCCGGCGGGATGATAGTCGAGCCCCGAGAATTACTCTGAATCCGCCATTTTGTGGGAACGGATAGGTTGTCCGTAAGGTATATGCCATCGACATTAATGGTATAGGTCCCGCAGTTATGGATTTCTATCCAGTCGTCATATTCGCCCTGCGGGTCCATGCAACATTTGCTATTGGACGCCATAAACTCGTTGATTACCAATGGATTGCCTATCTCGTGCCAGTGCTTGGTCAGCAGGGCAAAATCCGACATATTTACGCCCCCGACACCATCCAGGTCGGCATAATTTGGTTCCGAGGATGTGTCCGAAGGTTGCAGCCACTGCTCGGCGAAAACGCTGATATCCAGAAAATTGACTTTGCAGTCACCGTTTAGGTCGCCGGTTGGGCAGACGGCCTTAACTGACACAATCAAAAATAAAGTTAATATCAAGGTAAACAACGAGCCTTTCATAGACCTGAGCACCTTCTACCTCCTGCCTTACCAATGTTTTAGAGCCACTGACTGTATATCATACTAAAAATAGCCAAAAATTTCCAGCGAATTATCAATTCAGCGGCTTTAAGGTGTGGAATTATCATCGGCAAGGCTTTTTAAGGTTTGCCGGTGCTTGGGTGTTCTTGGCTTTTCATTGTCAACCTGCACATCGGGTTTATATTTCGAGATAATCCCGAGCTTCTTAAGCTTTTCTGCTTTTTCGAAGGTGGCGCGTCCATCGTTATATAGTACGTTAGTGCCTTGGAAATTCTTTTTCTTCAGTAATGTTTCATCATACGCGAGTGGGGAAGTAGGTGAAATAATTGCGCTCTTACCTTTACCGAGATACTCGATGTTCTCAATAAGCCAATCCAAATCCCCTTTATTTCGGAGATAAGTATTTACCTCCTCTATGTTAACAGGATATTTATCATCATGGTCGTTCGCATAAATAAATAATGCTTTGCCAAAATCAGATAGCTTCTTGGCGGACTCCATGCGAGCTTCCATTTCTTTTTGATTGCCGGAGTACAATTTTTCATCCGGGATTCCGAGCGCTTTACCTGCCCGCCTTAGTTCCTCTATATCCGCTTTTGTAGGTTTAAGATACTGGGTATTTGTCCCTTTTCCTCTTCGGTAACCATACACAATTCGAATAAAGCCTTCATACCCCTGTCCTACGGAACCACCTTCCTGGGGCCTGGCATTGGCATTAATTCGCAATATCTCAGCTATCATTTCTCGAAGATTATGAATCTCCTTGTTGCCCACCTTCCAGAAATAAAGGCCTTCGGTTAACTTTCCGATTCCAAGTCTCTCATGGCCATATCCGGGGTTTAATATTACAACCCCATAAGGATGATAAAGCTCATATCGTTTTTGTATATCAGGCGTAACATCAGCTACCTCCATTCCAAGTAACATCATACTCATAATCGCCTCAGCCGTTCCCTCTCCTTTTCCAACCTGCACATCGGTTTTGTGTCCTGGTCGAAGCGAAACATTCTTGAACTCGACCCACTCATACGGCCGAGCTTGCAGCAGAATATATTTGATTTGATCCGGTGATAAATCAAAAAATCCTTTGCAGAGACGCATGTCACTTCCGCTGTTGGAACCTCTTATAGGCCCATGAATTTCATCATCTCTATCAACAACCATAATGCGACAGTCATAATCTCCGCCAAGTAAATGCGTAGCGCACAGTCTCACTGTATCTTTTTCTTTAACAGCCTCATGGAAGATAACAGAACTATCAGTCAGAGAATCGTTCGTGCCACTCACTGTCCTTCCATCGCCTCCAGAGGCTACTCTTTTCCATTCACCAGTAGCTACCCCAATACTAAAGTCGAGAGTTTCCAGATTTTGAGGTAGTTTGAAGACAATATTGCGCAGTGGTTTGAGTTTTTCTCGTTTTTCGGTGACATAAAAAGGATGTGAAGAACTTCGCGTGGCCATATCTATTTCCCACGTGAAAGAAATATGCTCAACATCCTGGCCAGCAAAACGCAGGGCCAACTCTCGAGCCTGCTCGGTTTCATCCGGCTTGACTGTCATACGTGAATGGTCAGATGGAGCATGGTCTGGTTCCAATATGGAACCGTCCGGCCGCCACCATTGTTTGCCCTCGTTTGGATGTTCACAAACTCCAACGAGTTCAACAGTCACGCCGTTGGGGAGTTTAGTTTTGAATTCTGATGAGTCTGAAGCTTTTTCGGGTTCGAGGACAAAGTTGAAAGTCTCCTCGTCCTTTTTATTGAAAGTGAAATGGCCGTCGTAAAGGCTTTGGCGTTCAGGTTTATATCCGGGTGCTTCTACTTTTATAGAATGATGTTCCGGCCAAGTAAGAAAGCTATACTCGCCGGCCGAGTTTGTAATTGCCCCCCATTCGGACCGCACATCGGCTTTGATTTGTTCCCAGTTAGGCTTAGGGCCATAGCCATCATCAAAAACTCTTGCCCCTGCTATCGGCTCCCCTGTCTGAGCATCTTTTACTGTCCCCTTGATAACTAATCCCGGAGGACCTGGTGTACACGTTGCCATTGGTAACAAGATTGCGGCGATGATTATTACTACAGCCAAGCCGAGGATTCCGAGTTTTGCTTTTTTCGGCATCGGCCGATTAAGGATATGCTTGATTCGGCCGGCCAGTGCGCTTTTGGATTCCACAACGCCTATCAATCGCAGAGACAAAGCAGGGCGCTTAAATGCCAACTTTGCGACGTTCACCAGAGTTTCTGGATACTGCTGCGCTTTGGCACCCATCGCTACAAGCACCATCTCATCAACCGCCTGCTCGCGGACTCTGCGAATTATTGCATTGGCAAGCCAAAGCAGCGGATTATAGAAATAGATAATCTGCAAAACAGTTTGGGCCAGATTCACCCACAAATCGCCGCGTCTGATATGAGCGAGTTCGTGCAGCAGGACCGCTCGTAATTGGCTTGAGCTTAGATTTGATGCCAGATATTTTGGCACTAAAATCACAGGCCGAAATAATCCGCAGACGGCCGGGCTTTCCGCGTTGGCTGAGACCTTTAAGCCGATTTTTCGTTTTACTCTTATACGTTCGCGGCAGGACTCAAGCGTATCGTTCATCATACTATTTGCCTCTTTGGCCTGGGCAATAAGCCTGCGCACAAAAATCGCCCGCTGCAACAATAATAATCCCATTGTTATCACTACAGTCAGCCAGAGTAAAAACACAGCACCCTGCCAGGACAGCGGCGTTACTGATTCAGCCGGGGGCTGAGAAGGCTCTTTCAATATGGGCTCAGTTGCTGGAATAATCGGTACCGGAGTAGTTGTGAAATTATCGTCCTGGATATTTGTAAAGTCAATGGTTGGTGAAACGATGGCCGGAGCCGGCTCTGTGGGTTCGGCCTCTGTGATAAGACGGTTTATATTCACAAACGCTAATTCGTCACCGAAAAAGTATCCCAAACTCAAAGGCGTCGAAAGCGAAGTCGGCAGAATCAGTTTCACCAGAACCAGCATCCATATCCAGTAGCGAAACACGGCCCGCACTTTTTTCCGCAGGGCAAAATCGGATAACAGCAAAATCAAAATCAGCACGCACGATTGAACGAACATCGGCAGGGCAAATTCGACAAATCTCAATCCCGCCGAATTTATCTGCTCTAATATCGCATTCATGACAGGTTCTCCATCTATTGAGACGGACTTTTTGAACTTTTGTTACAGCGAAACTATTTTTTTCCGGCTGTACGGCCTTTGATGCGTTTTTTCTTAATCAGCGTTTCCAACTCATTCAGTTGTTTTTGCGATAGTTTGTGATTGTCTAACAAAAATTGCATCATCGGCGTAAGTGCCCCGTCGAAGGCCCTTTTTGCCGCCCGCATAATTTCGCCTTTTTGCGCCTGTATTTTAGTGATAGCCGAGCGGTACAGAATGAGATTGCGCATTCTTTCGTTCTTCAGCAGGCCCTTGGTCACCATGCGGTCCATCATTGTCTTAACGGTGCTGTAGGTCCAGTTCTTTTGGTCTTCGAGCTCCTCCTGAACGGTCGGGGCCGCACACGGCTCATTCTCCCAGACGGCCTGGATGATCGCCCATTCGCCTTCGGTTAGCTCATAATTTTTCTTTGCCATAGATATCTCCTTATCTTTAACTTTGCCAAGAATACTCTACAATTGTAGAGATTGCAAGAAAAAAATAAAGTATTTTTGATTTTTTTTTGGACTTAATTTTCGTCCACGGAACCCAAAAAGAAAGGCCCGTTCGCAAGGTTCCCGACAAAGTAATGAATGAGATTCTATCCGGCGGCATCGACAAGATGAACGAGGCGGGGACGGCAATTATCGGCGGCCACAGCATTAACGACAGCGAAATCAAGGCAGGCTTTGCCGTAACCGGGATGATAGACAAGGACAAGATAATAACAAACGCCGGTGCACGTAAGGGCGATGTGCTTATTCTGACAAAACCATTGGGCACAGGCATCGTTGCCTTCGCCGCACAAATCAGCCGGGTCGATGAGAAGAGCGTTAAGCAAGCAACAGAGTCGATGACCACACTTAACAAAAAAGCGTCGCAGTTAATGGTCGAGTTTGGAGCGCACGCCTGCACCGATGTTACCGGTTTTTCTCTCTGTGGTCATCTGGCCGAGATGGCTTTGTCGAGCGGCGTTGATGTCGAGGTTCTCTGGGACGATATTCCGCTGTTCCCCGGCGTTCTCGAATATGCCGCAGCGGAGATACTGCCCGGGGCCATCGAACGAAACAAGGAATCCTGCGGCGAGCGCATAATCGCCGACGAGTCACTGCCGCAGGAGATGGTCGATATATGCTATGATGCCCAGACTTCCGGCGGATTGCTGATGGCGATTGCAGAAAGTGATGCCGATGATTTCCTCAACGCCCTGCACAAAGCCTGTCCCGAGCAAAGCCGAGGGGTCGAGGGAAGGGAATTTCCGCCGCTACGGTCATCGGCAAGGTTCTTGGAAAAGATTCGGGACTTGTTCAAATAAAAACAGATGGCAGCCGAAAAATACCTTCGCCCAAATCCACCAAGCCAGCCATAAAACCGGTGCCAATGAGGCAAAAATTGGAAAAACCTTCTTTAACTGAACCGCAAACCGAGGAAGTCCCCTATTGCGCGGACGCTGTAACTTCTACCGGGCAGAAAATTAGTAAAGATTCGGCCCGACTGAGCTCGCCGAAGTCTAATATAGCTAAGATTAAGAGCTTATCCGAATAACCGGGTCGTTATGAGGCCGAGCGAAAAGTCCGAGGCCAAGGCGGCAGGCCAAAAAGGCTCGCAAGAAGTGGTTTCCTCCACGTTGAGAACGTTTTTGGCCGACAACGCAGGCATCGGGCTTTGCAGCCGGCCGCAATAGAGCGGGTTATTCGGATAGGTTCTAAGGCCAAATTCACAGACTTTCTCGGCTCGTCAAGCTCACCCCACGGCCTGGACGCCTATACGAAGCAAGCTATCGCTATCGCGTTGTCGGTTGCTATGCGGTGCGAGTCGTGTCTTAAAATGCACCTTAAAAAGGCGAGGGAAAAGGGCTTCACACAAGATGAGCTCAACGAGGCCGTCTGGATGGGCATCAGCTTCGCCGGCTCAACGGCAATGGTATTTTACGAACAGCACAAGAACTCTTAACACGTATGATTCGTTAAATAATTTGGTCTTAAGAAACGTATGAATATTCATAAGGATTCTTTCGCTGTGATCTCATATCAGCTCGTGCTAATGCTACGCGCGTCAGCCGCCGCGAGCGAGCGAAGTGGTTGTCTGGACACGCTTATTTAGCGGCGCATCGTTCAACCTCTTGGTCTTCTTGGGAATAACATCGGCGTTCTGGATTTGTACTCCAGATACGATGTCCCAAATCGAATCTCCAGTTCTCGTTCTTCACAAACTTTCACAAACACAAGCCATGCTGGTGTAACCAGGATGAGCACCCATAGCACAAACAGCGCTGACTGAAACCACATCCCCAATGCCAGTAAAAATGCCAGAGTCGCAAGCACCATAGGATTACGTGTCCAAGCATACAACCAATCTACAGTCAACTTCTTACTTAGTACAATCGCAAAGGGCGCACCGAGTCCTTTCAAGGCGAGGTTTAACACTGTTAGCAGTGTAGCTGCTCCAGTGATATTAACTAACAACAAGCCGATTTCAACTGGTATCGGAAGCGCCCAGCCAGACCAATCTTTATGGGTAATAACCGCTCTAATGATGGCCGCGCCGAATAGAATCATCAGGGCAAAATGGACGAACGTTGTTATCCAAGCGGCACGTCTCATTGTTGGCTGATTGTCGAGCATCTTCCTCCCGAGCCAAACGACTGGAAATACTAACAATACCCCTCCCACAATGATGGATAGATTCACAATATTTGAAAGCGGTCGATTGAGAACCCACAGCCAGAGAATCAAGGTAAACGCATAAAGAGCAATCCTAAGAAATAGTTCAAAGATATGTTTCATTGTAATCTCTTGTCGATTATTACAAAGCCGGCCAACAATAGTTATATGGTTTTCGTATAAGATTCCCGACCTCACCGAGTATCAGGATAATAATCCTTTGCACGAATTCTGTAATTAACACCTTACAGACGACCCAGGCCGGTTCTCCTTCTTATTAGGTCTCTTATATGGTTTCCGCATAGGAAGCCAAAGCCTTTTAGCTGTCCGCATAATACGCGTTCTCTCTCAATATGTAAATGCCTGTCGATAAAACACTAACGCCAATCCGTTTTCTTATCAAGCCTCTTATATGGTTTTCCGCATAAGACTCGCATAAGACTATGGTTCTTTCATCTTCTTGAGGCTATCTACCGGACTGCGAACACCGATTGGTGGCTGCCACTGAGCGAACGCAGTGAGCGAAGTGGATGGTAGTTCTCTGCTGCTTAATGTCTATCGGCATAAGCTGTAGGATTAAGATTACAATTCTGCTGATCTAAACAACCCTGAAGCTCATAGTCATATGACTATGGTTCGTCTCCCGACCTTTCACTGGCCGTAGCATGAAAAAGCCCGTAGTCATTTGACTATGGTTCGTTTTCCAACCTTTCACCGGCCGGAGCATGAAAAAGCTCGTAGTCATTTGACTATGGTTCGTTTTCCAACCTTTCACCGGCCGGAGCATGAAA